>SHVA01000014.1 GCA_009691195.1 Solirubrobacterales bacterium
CGCCTACTGGTACCACTCCCATCTGCACGGCCAGAGCAACCAGCAGGTCTTCGGCGGCATGGCCGGGCCGATGATCATCAGGGGCGGACTCGACGTGCAGAAGGGCTACCGGGACATCGGCACGCGCGTGCTCGTGATCAACCAGACGACGCTCGGGGACGGCGTCACGGTTCGACCCGAACCCCAGGGGCCGTTCATCCCGCTCGGGGCAAAGATATTCGTCAACGGGCAGCTCAACCCGCAGATCGACATCGCGCCGGGGGAGCTCCAGCGCTGGCGGATCTTCAACATCAGCGCCGGCGTTTTCGTGAAACTCCGGCTTCAGGGGCAGCCGTTCAGGGTGCTGGCCAACGACGGCAACAACCTCGTCCGCCGTACCAAGGAGAGCCCGCTGCTGATCAGCCCCTCCTCCCGCCGCGAGGTTCTCGTCCAGGGCGGGCCGGCGGGCAGCTACGAGCTGATCGCGCAGCCGTTCGCCCAGTTCGGACCCACCTCCGCGCTCCCCCCGGCCACGCTGGCAACGCTGAACTCATCGGGCAAGCGGGTCGACGATCCGATGCCCCCGGGGCGGCTCAACTTCCGGCAGCCCGACCTGCGCGGCAGGAAGATCAACTCGTGGCACTCGATCAAGTACACCCAGGGGCCGCCCAACTTCTTCATCAACGGCCAGCAGTTCTCGGGCGAGCAGAACGTCGCCCAGAGGATGAAGCTCGGCCGGGTCGCGAAGTGGAAGATCACCAACTCGACCCCCTTCTGGCACACCTTCCACATCCACATCAACGACTTCCAGATTATCCAGCAGAACGGCCATCCGGTCAACAACAAGAACTTTGACGACAACGTCGCCGTGTCCCCGAACGGCGGAAGCGTGACCATGCTCTACAAGCCCAGGGAGTTCACCGGGAGGTTCGTCTTCCATTGCCACATCCTGGGCCACGAGGACAACGGGATGATGGCCGTCGTGCAGGTGCAAAAGGGCGACGTGCCGCCGCGGCAGTAGGGCGCCACCGGGGGCGGAAAGAGGGTGATGACGAGGCGCACCGGGCTGTCTCCCGAACGGCAGGAGCGCTACGCGCGAACCGGATATCTGTTCCCGTTCACCGTCTTGACGGCAGCTGAGCTCGCCGCGTACCGGAGCGATTACGAGCGACTCGAGCCGCACCTCGGCGACCCGCCCGCCTCGCCGCTCCACGCGCAGTGCCACATGCACTTCCGCTGGGCCTTCGAGTTGGCGACGCGGCCATCGGTGCTCGACCTGGTCGAGGATCTGATCGGCCACGACATCCTCGTTCACACCACGACCCTATTCCGCAAGCGCCCGCGCGACCCGGCCTTCGTCTCCTGGCATCAGGACGACTTCTACTGGGGCCTCGACGCGCCCAGCCTCGTCTCGGCCTGGGTCGCCCTCAGCGACAGCACGACCGAGAACGGGTGCATGCGGGTACTGCCGGGCACCCACCGCCGGCGCCTGCCCCACGAGGAGCGACCGAATCGCGACAACATGCTGCGCGCCGGCCTGCAGCTCAGCGGCGAGGTGGACGAGTCCGAGGCCGTCGATTTCGTGCTCGAGGCCGGTCAGGCCTCACTCCACCATGCCCAGCTCGTTCACGGGTCGCGGGGTAACCGATCGGATCGCGAGCGGATCGGATTCGCGATCCGCTACGTGAGCCCGGCCGTGCACCAGCAGCGCCCCCACCACGCCGTCGTGCTCGCCCGAGGAAAGGACGAGCACGGCAACTACGAGCTGCTCGAGCGGCCCCCCTCGCCCGACTTCGAGCAAGCGCTCGCAGCGCATCTCGCCTTCTGGGAGAGTCGGCCCGCCCGCCCGGCCGATCGCCCTCCGGCCGCGCTCGCCCCCGAGGCCTGAGCCGGACGGCGGGCGATGCGCGTCCTGCTCTATGCCCGCCACCGGTATCCGATCCACCGCGATGTCGGCAGCGGGTTCGCGCCCAGATCGGAGCCCTCGGGCGCTCCGGGCCACGTCCTCGATCTGCTCGCTCGCGGTCTCGCCGAGCACGGACACGAGGTCGACTACCTGCTGCCGGCCGGCGTCGAGACGGCGCTGCCTGACGGCGTCCGCTTGGCGAAGCGGGCGTCGGCTGCGATCGACGTCTGCCACAACGTCCAGGTCGACGGCCGGCCCTGGGTTGTGACCGTGCACGCCCACCGCCCGCCCGCGGGGTATTTCGATCGCCTCGTCGACGGCGAGCTCGTGCCGCACCCCGGCCAAGGCGCAGCGCCGCCCTACGAGCTCCCCCCGAACGCGATCTGCGTCTCGCGCACGCTCGCACGCTCGTTTGGAGGGGAGCGGTTCGTCCTCAACGGGGTCGATCCCGACGACTACCTCTACAGCGAGACCAAGCACGACTACTTCCTGTTCATGGCCGGCATGCAGGGGCCCTCGTTCGCCGACATGTATCGCCGCAAAGGCCTCGAGCTCGCACTGGCTTTGGCCGGGGAGATGGGCTTCGAGCTCGTCGTCGCCGGCGGCGCGCGCGAGCGCGCGGTCGTCGAGCGCGTCGCCGCGCTCTGCCGAGCCGCCGGCGCCAGCTACGTCGGACATGTGGGGGAACCGCGCAAGGCCGAGCTCCTCGCGGGGGCCCGGGCGTTGCTGTTACCGACGCGCCTCGACGAAGGCTGCCCGTTATCGATCCTGGAGGCGCTCATGTCCGGGACGCCGGTCATCTGCAGCGACCGCGGCGCCTGCCCCGAGCTGGTCGGCCCCAAGGTGGGTTTCGTCTGCCCCGACGAGGCCGCCTTCCGGGTGGCGATCGAGGGCGTCGCCTCGATCAGCCCGCGGGCCTGCCGTGAGCTGGCCCTGCGCGACTTTCACTATCGACGGATGGCGGCCGACTACGTACGCGAGTACGAGATCGAGCGGCCTCGCGAAGCTGCCCTGCGCCCACGTACAGATACGGAGCGAGGCGACGGGGGGAGCGGGGGATGACCCGGTCCCAAACGACGGTGCCGGCGGCGGTGGCGAGGCGCGACTTGTAGGGGTGCGCCCCGGGGCCAAGGTCGATCTCGTCGATGCCGAGGTTGATCGCGTCCTCGATCGCGGCCAGGAGAGTTGTCCAACCCGGCCTGAAGGAACGAAACGACTCGCGCCAGCCGCCGTTCCAATACGCGGCGACGTCACCCGCGAGCAGAAAGATCTGCACAGCGATGATCTCGTCATCGACCAGGGCAGTCGAGGCGCGGATTCTCGTCGGGCCCAGTTGCTCTCCTGCTGCGATCAGCCGCGCGGACAACGACGAGTAGTCGCGCGCCAACCCGCTTCTTCGCCCCCAGCGACCCCGGTGCAGGGTCGCGAACGCCTCCATCGCTCGGGTCAGCTCCGAAGCGGTCGAGGCGATCCTGAGCTCGCCGATATCCAGGAACCGGCGCCTGCCGTGAGCGGCCTGCTGGCGAAAGTTGCGGCTCTTCGCGCGTAGCCAGCTCTCGTAGTCGGCCACGCCGTTGACGCTCATGGTCGGCGCATGAAGGCGGTTACGACGAATCACCCGCGCGCGGCGCGGGCCCGGGTACGCAGCGGCCAACGCCTGGGTCCAGCCCGACTCGGGGTCGATGCCGCGCAGAGAGAGCAGCCCGAGTGGGGGCGAGAGAGACGCAAGCAGCTCGCCGGCGGCCTCGGCGACCGCCCTTTGCCGCCCGGGCATCGCCAGCGGCTCGATCCGGAAGCTCGTTCCCGATCCCAGCAGCTCATATCTGGCGCGACGGCCCATGGGAAGCGGGTGGCCGGACAGAGGGATGACCCCGATGATCTCGCTGGCTTCGCGGACGACGCCGATCCAGACGTGTGATCTCCCACGTGCCGCGATGTTCCAGCTCAGCATCCAGCCGGGCGCACAATACGGCCGACCTCGGGCGACGGCCAGATCGTCCCATGCTCTGACGACGTCGCTATCCAGGTCGGGCTCGAGCACGACCTGCGAGGTGATCTCGCTCACGAGTGATCGAGGCTCCAGAAGACCTCGTAGCGGCGGATCGCCGGGTTGACGAGGCGATCGATGGGCCCCGCGTTCAGCGACGCGAACTGGGTGCGATAGGTCCTCAGGGCGGCCAGCTTCTGGTTCGCTTCGGCGTCCGTCAGGATCCTCGTCGAGACGCGTAGCGCCTCCGTTGGGAAGGGAGCGGCGTCGAGGTAGACGTCCCAGTCCGACCCGGGGTCCAGGTGCGGGTCAGGATCGCTCCCCGTCACCCAGTGCGGCCAGCCCTTGCGAATCGCGTAGGGAAGCTCCGCGTAGAGGGTGACCGGCATGACGCCGCCCGCGAGCTCGAGGCCGGCATCGCGTACGGCAAGGTGATCCTCGTGCCCGCCCAGCCCTGCGGGCAGGACCAGCCCGGAGCAGGGCGTTTCCGCGGTCTCGATTGCGGCGGCGACGGCCGCCAGATCGAGGGGTCCCTCGCGGTAGTCGCGCTCGAGCAGGCCGAGCCCCCGCGGAACGCGGCCGGCAAGCGCCAGGGCATCGCGGTCCTCTTCGATTCGCTCCTCGATCATCGCCGCCGATTCCTGGCCGCCCACAAGCCGGTCGTAGCGAGTGACGAAGCCCCGCCGTGGAATCCCGGTGAAGACGTTCACGACCTCGACCGGTCCCTCTCCTGTGAGTACCGACCAGGCGCTGAGAGCGGCGTCGTCCAGATGCGGTGAGACGAGAAGAAGGGGAGCGTCCCCGATTGGCTCCATCGATGCCCGCGACGATCAGGGCTTGTAGAACGACGGGTCGTGGGTCTCGCCGAGCGCGGCCCTCCCGATCGTCGCCAGGATGTGGTCGTCGTTGTCGTGGCGCAGGTAGAAGGTCAGGTCTCGCAGGATCCGTTCGATCGGGCTCGGCCGGACCAGGGCCCGCGCCCCGCAGGCCCGAATGCAGTGATGCAGCGTCTCCTCGGCCAGGTGCTCGATCACATGGCGGGCGCGGCTGCCGCAGAGCTGCGCCTCCTCACGGTGCCCACCGTCCCAAAGCGAGGCGACGTAGTCGAGCCACAGGTGCCCGGCCTCCACGTTGATCAGCATCGCTCCCACCCGCTGCTGGACGTAGGGGTCGCCGCCCTTGCCCTGGTGGATTACGTATTCGAGCGCGTACTCGTAGGCGGCCTGCGCGGCACCCAGGAAGCTGGCCCCGTAGTGCGGGATGAACGCGGTCTGCCACCCCTCGCGCAGGTAGCTGCCGGGCTCGCCGATCACATCCGCGTCCGCTACGAACGTGTCGTCGAACCGAACGAGGTGGCTGACCGTGGCGCGCATGCCGATCGGGTCCCACCACGAATCGTCCACGCTGACGGTCGAATCGGCGAGGCGACAGGCGAGCATCAGCAGCCCCTCGCCCGCGTCGTCCGCGTGCCTGGCCCCGCCGGGACCGGCCCGGTTGACGAGCAGGATCGCCCAGTCGGCGCCGGTGGCGCTGGTGGCGAAGACCTTGTTGCCGCTGACGGCCCACCCGCCATCGACGCGCGTGACGGCGGTCCCGAAGCTGTTCGCCTCCCCCGGCTTGGGCGCGCGAGGCTCGCCGCTCCAGGCAACCCACTTCTCCCCGTCCTGGACCACGCCTCCGAACCAGCGCTGCTGCTGCTCGGGGCTTCCGAGGGCGTCGATCAGAACGAGCGAGTTGGCGTGACCCTCCCAGCACCGGGCCAGGGAGAGGTCGGCCTTCGCGATCTCCTTGGTCATCATCCAGAGGCCGAAGGCGTCCCCGCAAAGCGGCCCGAGCCCGAGCCCTCCGCTCTCCCGCGGCGCCGTCGGCGCAAGCAGCCCGGCGTCGAATAGATCGTCGAAGTCGGCCTCAGGGAAGGACGCGGACCTGTCGTATTCGTCGGCGCGCGGCGCGAATCTCTCCCGGGACAGATCGCCGACCCGCTCCACCGCGTCCTTGGCCTCGGGGCTCAGCTCGATCGAAAGCTCCACGGGCAGGCCATCGCGGGGGAGGGCGCCGATCGCTTCTTGGTCTGGCTGGCTCATCACGGACCGGTCACCGCCGGTAGTAGAACGTACGGGTGAAGTACGGCAAACGACGGTCGCCGTCAGCGAAGGCGGTCGCGAGCTCGGCGATCAGCACTCGGCGATTGAGATAGCCGAAGATCTCGACGTCCTGGAAGCCGTGCTCGTAGCGGGCCCGAAAGGCGAACGCCTCCCGCCGGCCGACGTCGTCGGCGAACACCCGCGCGGGCGCCGCTCCCCAGTCGGGCGGCTCGGCTGAGCCCGACCCGCGCGCGCGAACCCGCACGTTTCCGTCCTCCCCGTCCAGATCGACCCCGGTGAGGCCGGTGAGGCCATCTGTGAAGCCGACCCAGGCGCCGAGCAGCGGCTCCAGGTCGATCGACGGCGACACGGGGCGCCCCCCCTCGAACCGGTCGTGGGCGTAGGAGAAGTCAGCTGCCTTGGCGGCATCGTTCGCCGGCGGAGGTGCCTGCGGGTCCTCGCGGTGGAAGAACTCACGTTTCCAGTAGTCGCTGCGACTGCTGGCCTCGCCGAAGCTGTTGTAGGTGCCGATCACCACGATCCCCTGATTGAAGTACGCGGCCACGTCGGTCGTGATCGAGTCGAGCTCGAAGCGGCACCAGAATCCCCAGGCATGGCGATCGGCCACCGTTCGGGCGAGCGCGGTTGCCGCAACCTCGTTCCAATCGCGGGACTCGGTGTCCCCGACGCCGAACGCGCGGACGCGCAGCTCGCCCTCACGCTCGCTCACCACCATGCGCAGGACCCGCCCGGTGACGTGCTGATCGGTGTTGACCCAGGTCCCGAGCAGGTCGCTGACGTCGAGCGGCCCGGCGGGCGGGCCTGGCCCTTGCAACTCCTCATCGATCCGCAACCGCGCCTGTCGGTCTCCGTCGGTCACGCCACCACGTGATCGTGCCGCGCGACCGCCACCGCGCCGGGTGGCATCGATCGCTCGGTCATCAGCTGAAACTGCCGTTCGAGCTCGGCGACCAGGACATGCCTACCGTCGACGACGGTGAGGCCGCGGGCGCGCGCCGCGGCGGCGAGTGCGGTCTCCTCGTTGACCAGGTAAACGAGATCGACGACCGCCGCGCCCTTTGCCAAGTCGGCGACATCGAATGGGGATTCGGTACCCAGGGAGGTCGCGTTCACGACGAGGTCGAACCTGCGCGGGGAGAAGTCGCTGAGCGGGATCCACGGCAGGCCGAGCCGCGAGCTGGCGTAGGCGCCGCGTGGAGTCCCACGGTTGACCAGGGTCACCGTCGCTCCGTAGCGTCGAAGCTCGGCCGCAACGGAGCGACCGGCGCCCCCGCAGCCCACAACCGCGGCGGCGTGTCCCGCGGGATCGACCCCGGCTCGGCTCAGCGGGTCGACGACTCCGGAAGTGTTCGCGGCTCGCCATGTGCCGCCGCTCCTGACGAGGAGGTTGGCGGCCCCGGCCCGCTCGGCCCCGATCGTCGCCGTGGTCGCCGCCGACAACGCCTCCTCCTTGTGCGGGCGGACCACCGTCAGCCCCCCAAGTGGGAGGCCAAGTTCCGGAAGCCCTTTCTGGACCACATCGCGCCAGAAGAGGCCGAAATCCGCTGTCGAGAACGGCAGGTACGCAGCGCGCAGGTCAAGCGCGCGCAGGGCCTTGTTGAGCATGCGTGGGGCCAGCGAATACGAGACGGATTCGCCGACGATGCCATAGAGGGTGCTCAACGGCTGCATGGCAGGGAGCCCGTATGTCCCGCTGAGCTGTTCCAAGCTGGGGGCGCCGTCGTTCTCGCGATCACCGACGCGCCCGTAGGCAACCGGCGCCCCGAGCCGGGGTGCGAGCAGCCGGGTCCAGCTGCCGAGCGGGCCGGTGGCAAAGGCGGAGACATCGGTACGCCCGAGCCGCTTCAGCAGGCGCAGCGGCGCCAGCCCCTGATCGATCGAGGTGATCGCTGTCGCCAGCTCATAGAGCTGCGCCGGTACCGTCGCCATCTGCTCAAACTGGGCTGCCAGGCGCGTGAGGTCGGTTTCGGCGCCGTGCCAAGAGACGCGACGCCGCTCGGGTGGGATCCGGCCGAGCAGATCGGGGGTCAGGTCGTTCGGATGCTCCAGGTCCACGATCTCGTACTGCTCGGCAGCGGCCAGCAAGCGGCGATGTCGCTCGTCGCCGGAGTCCGCGGCGTCACGGCCTCGGCCGCCGCTGCGCAGCGCGTAGATCAGGGTGCCCGCGAAGTGCTCCCGCAGCCAGCCGGCATCGAGGTCGCCGGCAAGGTCCGCGCGAACCTCCAGGCAGCTCGCCATGCCGGCCACCGCGGTCAGCTCGTCCCGGGTCGGCTCAGCGGTGAGCGTCGCCACCATCACCGCCTCGCGGGCTTCCCCGATCTCGGTCGCCGCAGGTGTACCCCCTTCGCGCAGTGCGAGCGTCGACACGACCGGCTATCCAGCGCTCGGCGCGAAATGCGCGGTGGGGAGCTCCGCCAGGCGCCGGCGGACCAGATCGCGGACACGCACGGCGAAGCGATGCCAGGCGTCCGGCGAGCCGTAGTCGGGCTCCGGCAGGTCAGCGTCCGGGTCGAGCCTGAAGGTCCTCTTCGCCGCGCCCGGCGCCAGCGAGACGACGGCCTCCCGCTGAGCCTCGGTCATGCAGTAGATGACCGCTGCCCGCTCGCACAGCTCGCGCGTCAGCGGCTGTGCCCCGTGGGGGTGGTGCGCCGCGCCCTGTTCACGCAGCGCCGCGACGGCCTCGGGCGCCATCGGCGCGCCGGGCGATTTCACACCCACGCCGGCGCTCGTCGCCGACAGGCCCTCGGCAGCGCGCGGATCCCAGCCGGCGAGCTCGGCGCGCGTCAGCGCGGCGGCGATCGGGGAGCGGCCGGTGTTGCCGCCGCAGACGAACAGCACGAGCCGACGTGGAGGCGTCGTGGGCCCGGTTGGGCGGAGGAGGTCGCGAAGCTGCGGATAGCTGAGGCCGGCGACGGCGAGGAGGACGAAGCCGGTGCCGACGAGCACCGGTGGCGCGGGGGCCTCGATCCCGGTCAGCCAGGTGAGGCCGTATGACGCGAGCAGCACAGCAAACACGCTCGCGCAGCGGTTGACCGGGACGGCCCACGTGTATTCGCGGGGGTCGAGGTAGATCAGTGTCCCGAACACGTACAACGCCGCGTAGAAGAGACCGATCGCAAGCGCGAGCCCCGCCTCCGGGGTGACGAGGAAACCGGTGAACCCCTCGCGCAGCGCCTGCATCTCGGCGCCGACGCCGACCCCGGCGAACACCGCGCAAAGCGCGACCAGGGTGACAGCGGCAGTTATCTGCTCCTCGGCGAAGTAGCGGCGGTCGATCTGCCGGTCGCCGGTCTTCGCGACCCGGCTCATGATCTCGAAGCGGCCGATGTACCCCGCGAAGTAAGCGCCGAGGCTGAGCAGCGCGCCGAAGGTCAGCACGTAGGCGTCCACGGCGCCGAGCGCGACCGCGATCGCGATCAGGCTGAACGCAAGCGCCACCCAGGAGTAGACGCGGATGCTGCGTCGCCGGGCGAGGTCGACGATCGGCGCCAGGCTCAGCGTTCCCGCCCGCATCATCAGCAGCATGAACAGGATCGAGACGCCCGCGAACGTGAAGTTGAGCACGGTCGTCCCGATGATCAAGGCCATGAAGACGCCGGCGGCGATCATCGTCCGGCTCGGGAAGCGCCTCGCCCGGCCGCCCAGCTGCCGGAGGCCGATGTAGCGCCACCATCCGTTGACGGTGAGGAAGAGGACCGCGCCAAGCAATACGCCGAGCGCCGCGGCCGGCAGCAGAACCAGCCCCCCGACCCTCACGTCCATGCCCGGCAGCAGACCGGATGAGAGGGCCTTCGTCAGGGCCGCGAACGGGATGTAGCAGATGAAGTAGCCGAGGGCGAGCCCGCGCATCCCTTCGGGGGGCGACCAAGCCCGCCCGGAAGTCGCAGTCCGGCTCGACGGCCTAAAGCCTGAGTCCGGGGTGCTGGATGTCCCGCCCACGCTCGCCAGCGTATATCAATGCCGGTTCGGGCTGAGCCGAAGCTGTCGTGGTTCGCTGCCGCTCTAAGGGCCAGCCCGATAGGGCAGCGGCGGGTGTCGCGGCGTGGGCCTTCTTGAACGCGATCAGGCCGGAGGCGAGCATCAGCAGCGCGAGGTGGTTCTCGTCCTTCTCGACCACCGGATGAGCAGCGCTCGGTTGCGATTGATCCAGGAGTGGCACGCCTCGACCACCCAGCGCCGAGCACGCCAACCGGGAGTGCGGACCTTCTCCTCGATCTCCTCGCCGCGGGTGCGAATGTGCGGCGTCAGCTCGTGCTCGGCGGCAATGCGACGCGACTCGGCGTTGTCGTAGGCCTTGTCGAGACAAAGGCCCTGGGGCGCGTCCGCGGTTGGCTTGGGCCGCTCGATCGGGATCGAGTCGAGCGTGTCCTTCAGCAGCTTGTGGTCGTTGCGGTTGGCGCCGTCGTGCGCCAGCCCGACCGGGACCCCCGCTCCCTCGCTGAGAACCGAACGTTTCGCCCCTTTTTTGCTCTATCGGTGGGATTCGGGCCGGTCTTGGGGCCGCCCAGGGGCGCCTTTCCCATCGCCCCGTCGGCGGCCAGCCACTCCCAGCCGATGCCGACGGCCCTGTCGTATTCGAGCAGCCCCTGGCGCCAGATCTCGGCAAACACACCCGCCTGCTCCCACTCCTGAAAGCGCCGGTGCGCCGAGCTCGAGGAGCAGATCCCGGTCGCGTCGAGCGCGTTCCATTGCATCCCCGTCCGCAGCACCAACAGGATCGCGTCCATCGAGTCTCGGTTAGGCACCCGCGGGCGGTGGCAGCCGAGCGGATGAGGCGGCGCTGCCGGCATCGACGGATCGATCCGCTCCCACAGCCAGTCCGGCATTCGCCAGCCGTCGTCCTTTGACACGAGCCCCATGATCGACCTCCTGGTCGTCGGAAGTCCTCCCACGACCATGAAGTTCGACGGGGGCTACATAACTCCACCGGGCTAGGTCCTAAGTGTTTGCCTCAGCGCCGCAGGGCTCGAGTCCCGCTCGGCAGGCTTCTTCATGAGGGCGGGCGACGTCGTAGACATCGACGGGGAAAGCGTTGAAATCGGACCCGCCGGAGACCCGGATGCTCTCGCGCTCGTCGTGCCCGCCGAGCAATCCGACGAAGCGGAGAAGTTCGAAGCGGCGCTGGTGGAGGCTCAGCTGGTCGGGCAGAACGTGCTCGTCATACCGCCCTCGCTCGACGTCGCTGTGGGTTCTAAGCCGGCAGGCGATCCTGTCTCTGAGGAGATCGTCGATCGAGTCAGGGCCTGCGTCCCGGGCTGACTCCCTTCGACGCCGACGTGCCCCTTCTCGTCCGAAGCAGCTACGACGGATCGCCGTCGAGCTTCAGATCCCTTGTCCCGTTAGACGCCACTCGCCATCAACCTGAGCAAGCTCGAACGAGCAAGTCGTCTCAGGTCCCCGCCTGGTCGCCATCATGGCCTTCGCGTGGTCCCCGCGAACCTGAACCGACTGGAGGAAGAGCCCGTAGCGGGCTCGGCTAAATGGATCGGGGTCCTTTTCGTAGAACGACTCGCAGCTTGAGTAGAAGTGTGCGAGCTGGCGCTTGTAGTCGTCGCTATACAGCGCACAGACCTTTGCGCCGTCCCGATGATTGAGGGCATCGACATAGGCTTCAGCCACCTCGCGAGGGGTCAGTTGGTCGGTCTCGCCGCCGCACCCCGCAACGACCATAAACGCGAGGAGGCAGCACACCGCTACGCGAAGCATGGGGTGCAGGCTAGCTCTTGGGCACCGGCCAGCAGCCGGCGTTGAGTAGCCGCTTTCCATGCGGAGGAGCACCGATCTCATCATGGATCCGGACGCCTCCTCCCGCGTGGAACCAGGCGCTCGCCAGCCGGCGAATGGCCCTCAAATTCGGCCCTCGTCCCGGGGCGACGACGCCGACATCGGCGCCTTCGAGCTCGCCAAGGGCTGTGCCGCTCAGCAGACCTCGACCGAGCTCTGTCCCGACCCCCTCGCGCCGACGACGCATCTCGGCCGGGTCAAGATCATCCGGGGTAAGCGCGAGGCGAGCTTCAGATTCTCCGGCAGTGACGACCGCACCGGACTCGGCTTCCTCTGCAAGATCGACGGGAAGCCGTTCAAGCGCTGTGCCTCGCAAAAGGGGTACGGGCACCTGAAGCTCGGCAAGCACGAGTTCCGGGTCGCGGCAAAGGACGCCGCTGGCAACGTCGACGCATCGCCGGCGGTCAAGAAGTTCAAGATCTAGCCGACCCGGAACGCGGCTGGGACCGAGCGGTCGCTGGTTCAGGACGCGAACCGGTGAGGCTCTACTCCCGCAGCCCTGCGGCTTCGAATGCCTGGTCTTTGTCCTGATAGAGGCAGACGCGCTTGATCTTGCCGGTGCGGACCGTGAAAAGCCAGGTAGTTCGCGCCTGTGCCTCTATCCCGTCTCGCCCCCGAATGTGGGTCGTATGCGGCACGACCACGTGGTCGCCGATCGGGATCATCTCCTCGATCTCGACCCGGAAGGATTCCCGGATCTCGTTCAACTCCCTGAAGAAATCACGCTCCTGCTCGGCCGACGTGAGCACGACGCGGTTATCGGTGCCGATCGCGCGGGAGTTGTCCCATATGAAGCCCGGCGCGGCGTCCTTGATGGTGGCGTCCCAATCCCCCCGATTCGCAGCGTCGATCAACGCGGGAACGATGTCCACGTTGTCTGCAACATCGCCTACTCCGACAGCCCGGCGGCTTCGAGGGCCTCGGCCTTGTCACCGAAGTCGATGAAGTGGGTCACACGGCTCTGATCGAAGCTCGCCACGACGGTACATGGCGGCTCGGTCTCGGCTCCGCTCCCCTTCCCGGTCACGTGGGGCGTGCCCAGCGCAAGCATCCGGTCGCCCAGATCCCGGACGTCCGGGCAATCGATGTGGCTGGAGTCGAAATGCACAGCGAAATCCGCGAAGAAGTCCCGCATACCGTCGACCCCGACGTATTTGCCCTGCAAAGCGGGAATCCGATGCTCGAATTGGATCTCGGGATCCAAACTACGAACGACGGCCGCTATGTCGCTGCGGTTGAACGCATCGACGAGCTCCACGAATCGATCGACGTTCTGCTTCGACATTCCCAACGCAGTATGGAAAGTCGAGGTCTTAGATGGCCTTGCGCTTCTCGCAGCTCTTGGCCTTGTCCGTCCTCTTGCCACCGTTGCAGACGTCCCTCTGGGGGCCGCCGTTGAGCGTGTCCCTGCCGCCCTCGCCAAACAAGCGATCCTTGCCTTGGTCTCCGTGGAGGGAGTCGTTGTTGTTCCCTCCGCGCAGCTCGTCGGCGCCGCCGCCACCCTTGAGCCTGTCGTCACCGGCGAAGGCGAGGATCGTGTCGTGGCCATCGCCGCCGCGCACGAAGTCGTCGCCGGGACCGGCGCAGATGTCGTCATTACCGCCGAGGCCGGCGAAGTCGTCATCGCCGTCCTTGAGCACGGCGACATCGTCCCCTCGGTCCCGGTCAGCGTGTCAGGACCCGTTGTGCCCAGGATCGTGACCAGCTTTCCGTTGCACTTGTTCTGCGCCCGCGACCAGTCCAGGTTACCGTCGAAGAAGGCGCTGTTGTTGCCGTAGGGAGTCTTGGGGCCGCTGCCGTCGGAGGCGGCGAAGATGAGATCGCCCGCGCCGAAGGCGCCGTGGGTCCAGCCGATCGTCTTGCCGTCGGGCGACCAGGCGCAGTCGTAGTCGGCGACATCGGGGCCAGGGGGCTCGGGGGCCGACTCCTCGAACGGGGCACCTGAGCCGTCGACGTTGAGCACCATGATGTCAGCCGCGGCCGAGCCGAATGCGCCCCTGGTGACGCAGAGCTTCGTCCCGTCCGGGGAGATTTCGGGCTGGAACTCGGGTATGGCCGTGAACGCGTCGACGATGAGGCTCGGCGCCCCTGTGTCGTTGGCCGGCTCCCTGTAAATGTCGAGGTCGGTCGCGGCGTTGTTTAACTTGCGCGCGTAGTAGATGAACTGGCCGTCGGGTGACCAGACCGGCGTCTGCTCGACGAAGGCGTCGTCACCGGCGCCGGGCCCGTTGGTGAGGTTGAAGGTGGTGCCCGTGCCGTCGGCCGGCCCGACCAGGATGTCCTCCTGGAGGCTGCCGTCGGTGACCTCGCTCTCGTAGGCGATCTGGCTGCCGTCGGGCGAGAAGGTCGGGTGATCCTCAAGCACGCCCGGGCTGGACCCGAACCCGAGGATCACGGTGCTCCCCAGCTCGTTGTCGCGGACGAAGACGTCATCGGTCCCGGCTGCGCCGGGGCGGATGGTGAAGGTGAGGAACCTGCCGTCAGCCGACCAGTTGGCGTGGCGATGCTGGCCCGCAATCAGGTCCTTGGGGCCGTCGAGGGTCAGGTCGAAGAAGTTGTCGAAGGTGTAGATGTTCGCTTGGGCGTCGCCGCCCACACCGCGGCCGCTCGAGATCTCGATCTGCCCGTTGGCGCCCGGGAAGGTCGCGAGCGCGGCCCCCCGGCAATGCGAACAGCGCTGCAACGCAGGCGACGCCGATGGCCAACTTCGTCGATCGACTCAAGATGATCCCCTCCTCATGCCGGCTCCCTGGTGACCTCGGCCGGACGCTTGTGCCAACCGTAGCCCAATCCGCGCGTTTTGGATAGGTGTGGTGGCGCTGATCGCTGCGCCCCTGGCTCATCCGGACGTCGAGTCCTTCACCGTCGACGCCCTCAGCGACGGCCCGGATGCGACGCCGGGCAACGGGATCTGCGCCACCTCGGGCGCCGTCTGCACGCTGCGAGGTCCGCTCCTACAACAAGGACGGCAACATGCGCGCGGAGGGCGGCGGTGATCCGGTTTACGCGCCCAACACGAGGGGCGGGCCCGCGGCCGATCCCGCCAAGGAGCTGCCGGCCTGGATGGTGGACGCCGGCGAGATGGTGCGAGACGCCTACACGCTGCGCAAGGACGACGATGACTTCGGCCAGCCCGGGACGTTGTGGCGCGAGGTCCTCCCGGGCGCCGACAAGGACGGGCTGGTGACCAACATCGTCGGCCACGCCGGCAACCCCGACGTGACCCCCGAGATGCAGGACCGGGTCGTCCGCTACTGGACCCAGGTGGATTCGGAGCTGGGCGCGCGCGTCGCTGCCGGGCTTGGGCGAGAGAACGGCGCCGGCGCCGGCGAGGCCGAGTCGGCCGAGTCGGTCTCCAGCGGCTAGCCCGCCCACCGGAGGCCGCGGCTCAGCGGCTACGGATCAGCCGGCCGACCGCGCCCATCATCTCCTCGGTTCGCTGCTCGCGGTCGGAGGCATCCGCGCCGATCACGCAGTGGCGCGCGTGATCGTCCAGCAGGGCGAGGGCGACCTTGTCCAGCGCAGCCTGAGCCGCCGAGACCTGGGTGAGGATGTCGATGCAGTAGCGCTCGTCCTCGACCATGCGCTCGAGCCCGTCGATCTGTCCCGCGATCCGCCTCAGGCGCTTGATCAGGTCGTCCTTGTCGTTGATGTAGCCGGGGAACTCGATGCCGCTCATCTCTCGCCTTTCCTCGGTGGCGCTGGAAGGATACCCCGCGGGGGTAGGGGCGCCCGTGCTTAGCCCGACCCCGGGGCGGCGCGAGCCTCGCCCGCCGCGATGCGCGATGATGGCTCCGTGGAACCGACCGAGGCAGCACCGGGCACCACCCCGGCCGAGTTGTTCAACCCCAGCACCTATGACCCCGCCGACCTCGACGAGGAGTCGCGCCGCGTGCTGCTGGCGACGATCGAGTTCTTCGAGGAGCGCGGCAAGCGGGCGCTGAAGCGCGATGACCACGAGCGGTCGTGGTACGCGGACTTCCTCGACTTCGTCAAGCGCGAGCGCGTCTTCGCGACCCTGCTGACGCCGGCCGCGGAGGCCGGGGGGGACCCCGACAAGCGCTGGGACACGACACGGATCTGTGCCTTCAACGAGATAACCGGCTTCTATGGGCTCGCCTACTGGTACACGTGGCAGGTCTCGATCCTCGGGCTCGGGCCGATCTGGCAGAGCGATAACGCCGAGGCGCGCGGCCGGGCGGCCCGGCTCCTCGACGAGGGTGCGATCTTCGCCTTCGGGCTCTCCGAGCGCGAGCACGGAGCCGACATCTACTCGACGGACATGCTGCTGACGCCCGACGGCGACGGCGGGTTCAGCGCGAGCGGGGGCAAGTACTACATCGGCAACGGCAACCTCGCCGGGATGGTCTCCGTGTTCGGACGCCGAACCGATATCGACGGGCCCGACGGCTACGTCTTCTTCGCCGCCGACAGCCAGCACCCCGACTACGAGCTGGTCCAGAACATCGTCAACGCGCAGATGTACGTGAGCGAGTTCAAGCTCAACGCCTACCCGGTGACCGCGGAGGACGTCCTCCACACCGGGCCCGCCGCCTTCGAGGCGGCGCTGAACACCATCAACGTCGGCAAGTTCAACCTCGGATTCGCGTCGATCGGGATTTGCGAGCACGCCTTCTACGAGGCGATCACCCACGCCGACGCGCGCCTGCTCTACAGCAAGCGGGTGACCGACTTCCCCCACGTGCGACGGGGCTTCGTCGATGCCCATTCGCGGCTCTTGGCGATGAAGCTGTTCAGCGAGCGCGCGATCGACTACCTGCGCTCGGCCGGGCCCGACGACCGGCGCTACCTGCTCTACAACCCGATCACGAAGATGAAGGTGACCACCGAGGGCGAGCGCGTTGTGGACGAGCTCTGGGACATCGTCGCCGCCAAGGGATTTGAGAAGGACGGCTACTTCGAGATGGCGGCCCGCGACATCCGCGGCCTGCCGAAGTTGGAGGGGACGGTGCACGTGAACATGGGCCTCGTCCTCAAGTTCATGCCGGGCTTCTTTTTCAACCACGCCGCTTATGACGACGTGCCGACGCGGCGCGAGGCAGGCGACGACGAGTTCCTCTTCAACCAGGGCTCCACCCGGGGTCTCAGCAAGATCCCCTTCCAAGATTGGCGGCCGGTCTATGAGCGCTTCGCCGAGGTCCCCAACGTCGCCCGATTCAGCGAGCAGGCCGACGGCGTCCGCACGCTGCTGGAGGCGGCACCCCCGGGCGAGGACCAGCAGCGCGACCTCGACTTCCTGCTCACCCTCGGCGAGCTCTTCACCCTCGTCGCCTACGGCCAGCTGATCCTCGAGCAGGCGGAGCTGACCGGGCTGGACCGCGACGTCCTCGACCAGATCTTCGACACATTCGTCCGCGACTTCTCGGCCTACGCGACCGCGCTGCACGGCAAGGCCTCCTCGACGGACGCCCAGCAGGCCTGGGCGCTCGAGCACGTGCGCAAGCCGGTCGTCGATCCCGGTCGCTTCGAGCGCTCATGGTCCCGCGTAAGCGGACTCGCCGGGGCCTACGAGATGCGTCCCTAGCTGACGAGCTTCTGTACGCGGAAGGTTCGGTCTCCGCGCGGGGTCACGATCTTGACGTTGTCGCCGACGCGGCGGTCAAGCAGCGCCTTGCCGATCGGCGATTCCGCCGAGAGGCGGCCGTTGGCGAGGTCGGCCTCCGTCGAGCCAACCAGGGTCCAGGTCTTGACCTCGCCGGAGTCGTCCACGATCTCCGCGGTCCGGCCGAAGGCGAAGGAGTTGTCGTCGCGGTTGTCGGCCTCGACCACGACCGCGGTTCGCAGTCTCTCGCGCAGGCGCTTGATCTTGGTCTCCAGGTGCGCCTGGTCCTCCTTGGCGATGTGGTAATCGGCGTTCTCCTTGAGGTCGCCGAGCTCACGCGCCGCCTTGATCCGCGCCGCCATCTCGACGCGGCCCGTGCCCTCGAGCTGCCCGACCTCGGCCCGCAGCGCCTCGATCCCCTCGGCGGTGATCGGCTCGCCCACGGGTGCGGTCTCGCTCATCGGTCAACCTTGGCAGATGTGCGCGATCCCCGCTTGGGGACGCTGATCGAGCTAAGCCGGGCGCCGAGGCGGTTCATATCCACGCGGCCACTGATCCCGGCCACGTGCCCGGAGCTCGTGAACTGCCAGACCGACCAGCCCCGCCCGGCCCAGCCGCCGGCGGGCACGGCGGGGGCGCTCACTCCCCAGTTCGCCACCCAGAGCCGGTGGCCGGCGCGCGCGAAGTCGGTCGTGTCGCCGGTTGCGGCCCAGCTGGTTCCGTTGGTGTAGATCAGGGGCCTGACGCTGAGGTGTCCGCCGACCTTGTGGAGCCAGACGCGGGCCCAGAGGCGAAGGCGGGCGGGGTCGAGCCGGCCGAACGGGGTCTCGAGGTCGAGGGCCGGCAGCAGCTCGCCGCCACGGAGGTCTCCCACCTGGGCGAGGAAGACGCGGGCCTCGGCCAAGGCGTCGGCGCGAGCCCGCTCCGGGCTGGTCCCGCCGTTGACGAATGCCCGGTGGTAGGCGCCGACCCTGATCCCCGCCGCGCGGGCGCGGCGCCGGTTGCGCTCGAAGAGCGGATCGCCGCCGCATTGACCCGCCTTCACCGAGCAGTCGCCGCCGCTGCCGCGGCCGGCCGCGATGAAGGCGAACCGGATCCCGGAGCCGGCGACGCGGTCCCAGTCCACCTTGCCATTGAAGCGTGAGACATCCACACCCTCGATTCGCGCCGCCGAGGCGGCCTTCGGCTGCGACGCCGACAGGGCTGCGAGGGCGAGCACGGCGAGGGCCGCGCTCAGCAGCGCTCGTTTCAGGGTCGCTCGCACCGCGCCAACGTTAGGGCTCCCCAGCCGCTGCGCTGGATGGTTCGATGCCGGAGGGCGATGGCTCAGCGACGCGGTTGGAGCTCGTCCATGAGCTCGGCCATCGCCTCCAGGTGGGGGCAAGCCCAGGGACAGCCGGCGACATCCTCCCGGTAGATGCTTCGGTAGCGGCGTGACTTTCTCAGCAGCTCGGCCCGCGAGACCGTGGGGCGCAGATGGCCGAGGCTCGTGCGCGAGGCGATAGTCCGGTTGGCGATCGAGAGGCGCTCGGGCAGCGAACGCATCGAATCGCGCCTGCCGGCCTTCACCCACCTGCTTGCCTCCACGTGTGAGGCGAGCAGCTCCTTGTTGGCGCTCCCGGCCTCCTTGACCAGCGCGTAGTTGTTGGTCGAGCAGATCCATCTTGGGGGCGAGAATGGGAGCAGCCGTCTGCGCCAGAGATCGACACGGTGCCCGAAGCCCATGGGGTCCTCGACATGGATTGTCGGCCAGCGGGCCCCGGCACCGCCGAGCTCCTGTGCCTCGGCCGCGCGCACGGCCACCTCGGGCGCGAACCAATCGTCATCGTCGACGGGGAGGACGAGGGCGCCGTCGGGGATCCGATCCCACTTGGCGACCGCCGCGCGGCTCACGCGCGAATGGTTGAGGCGGGCGATCTCTGCGACTCGCTGGCGGAAGGAGTGGAAGGGCGTCTCGAAGGTCTCGTTCCAGCGCGCCAGCTTGGGCTCGAACCCCTCGGGAATCTGGGCGAAGAACGTCTGCTCGTCGGACCAGTCGACCGTCTTCCGGACCCAGATGTAGGCCAGTGGCTCCACGGCGGGTCCAGCTAGTCGCCGACGGGCGACGGCGCGATCTCGCCGCGCCCGGCGAGCGGGATGTCGGCGGGCAGCTTCAGCCCGTAGCGGTGGGCGAGCAGCTCGAGCCGGGTGCGCCAGGCGATGATCTTGGCGCGCTGCTGGTCCTGGGTATCGGGAAGCTCGTCGAACTCTCGCTCGGGGACCGCGGCCGCCAGAGCGCTGAGGTAGATCTGTCCGGCGAGGCGGCGTCGGGGGCTGACGGGTCAAACTCTAGGACGATGCGGCTGCGGCCGACGCGTGCGAGAATGCACGAGCCATCGGGGACACCAAGACCGCATACGCGACCTGCCCACTGTGCGAGGCCACCTGCGGCCTCGAGCTTGAGGTCAAGGGCGATCGCGTCACCAAGATCCGCGGCGACGAGGACGATGTCTTCAGCAAGGGGTTCATCTGTCCCAAGGGGGCGAACCTGGCGGCGCTCGACGAGGACCCCGACAGGATCCGGACGCCGCTGATCAAGCGCAACGGCTCCTTCGAGCCCGCCTCCTGGGATGAGGCCTTCGCTGAAATCGAGGCCCGGCTGCCCCCGATCGTCGAGCAGGGGGGAAGCGACTCCGTCGGCGTCTACATCGGCAACCCCGCCGCCCACAACCTCTCCAGCATCCTCTACGGCCGCGTCTTCATGAAGGCGCTCGGCTCCAAGAACGTCTACACGGCGAGCACCGTTGACCAGATGCCCAAGCAGGTCTCGTCGGGCCACATGTTCGGGACGGCCCTCAGCGTCCCGATCCCCGATATCGATCGCACCGACCACCTGCTGATCCTCGGCGCCAACCCGCTCGCCTCCAACGGCAGCCTGCTGACGGCGCCCAACATGCGGGGCAGGATCCGCGACCTCCGCGCCCGCGGGGGCAAGGTGGTCGTGATCGACCCCCGTCGCAGCCGCACCGCGGAGGAGGCCGACGAGCACCACTTCATCAAGCCCGGCGCCGACGCCCACCTGCTGCTGGCGATGGTCAACGTGATCTTCGAGGAGGGCCTGGCATCGCCGGGCCGCCTCAGCGAGCACCTCAACGGCCTCGACGAGGTCCAGGAGCTGGCGGTTCCCTTCACGCCCGAGGCCGCGGCTGCGGTCACCGGGATCTCCGCCGACGCGATCCGCGTGATGGCGCGTGAGCTCGCCGGCGCCGAAAGGGCCGCCGTCTACGGCCGGATCGGGACCTGCACACAGGAGTTCGGGACCCTCGCCAGCTGGCTGGTGGACGTGCTCAACGTGATCACCGGCAACCTCGACCGTGAGGGGGGCGCCATGTTCACGCTGGCGGCCGCCGCCCAGTCGAATTCCGCCGGCGAGCCTGGCCGCGGGCGCGGGCTGGCCGCTGGGCGCTGGGCCAGCAGGGTGCGCGGGCTTCCCGAGACGCTCGGGGAGCTGCCGGTCGCTTGCCTCGCCGAGGAGATCGACACGCCGGGCGAGGGGCAGATCCGGGCGATGGTCACGGTCGCGGGCAACCCCGCCGTCTCGACCCCGAACTCGGAGCGCCTCAACAGGGCACTGGAGTCACTCGACTTCATGGTCTCGCTCGATATCTACGTGAACGAGACGACGCGGCACGCCGACGTGATCCTTCCCGGAACCTCGCCCCTGCGGCGTTCCCACTACGACCTCGCGCTCTACCAGCTCGCGATTCGCAACGTGGCCAACTTCTCCGCCCCGGTGCTCGAGCCCGACCCCGAGCTCCAGGATGAATGGCGCAGCATCCTGCGCCTGACGGGCGTCATCACGGGGCAGGGCTCCGATTGCGACGTCGACGCCCTCGACGACTTCGTCGCCCAGGAGCTGATCAGGCGCGAGGTCTCGGTCAAGGGATCGCGGCTGCACGGCCGCAGCGCCGAAAAGTTGAGCGCCGAGCTCTCCGGCCGCTCGGGCCCCGAGCGCCTGGTGGATCTGCTGCTTCGCGCCGGGCCCCACGGCGACGGCTTCGGCGAGCGACCGGAGGGCCTCACGCTCGCCAAGCTCGAGCAGGAGGTCCACGGCGTTGACCTCGGGGCGCTGTCGCCGCGCGTGCCGGATGTGCTGCGCACCCCGAGCGGACGGATCGAGCTCGCGCCCGAACCGATCGCAGCCGACGTCGATCGGCTCCGCGTCGCCCTCGACGAGCGGGGCGCGGAGAACGGGAACGGCGCCATGGTCCTGGTGGGTCGTCGCCAGCTGCGCTCGAACAACTCCTGGATGCACAACGTCCCGCGCCTGGTCAGTGGCCCGGCTCGCTGCACCGCGCACGTCCACCCCGACGACGCCGAGCGCCTCGGACTGGCCGACGGCCTGCCCGCTCGGGTCAGCTCGCGAGCGGGCTCGATCGAGGTCCCGGTGGAGGTCACGGACGCGGTCATGCCGGGCGTGGTCAGCATCCCTCACGGCTGGGGCCACGACGCCGAGGGCGTCGAGCTGAGCGTCGCCCGGGAGCACTCGGGCGTCAACAGCAACAGGCTCGCCGACGAGACCCTGATCGATCCTCTCTCGGGCAACGCCGTGCTCAACGGCATCCCGATCGAGGTCGCGCCCGCGGGCGCAAACGGCAACGGCCGGGCCGGGCGGCCCGCGCCGGCCGAAGTACCCGCTTCTTGAGTTATCGCGTCGCGGCGCCGATTCTGTCTCAGTGACCGATCACGCGCCCCAAATCGGTCTCAATCGGCGGCACTTCGAGGAGGAGGTCGAGCAACAGCTCAAACGCAGCCGCCGCTACGAGGAGCGCGCCGCATTGATGTTGGTGGACGTTGGCGACTTCAAGCGCTTCAGCGACACCGGGCACGCCTTCGGCGACGAGGTCCTGCGCCACGTCGGCGCGGTGATGAGGGCTTGCCGGCGCGGCACCGACGCCCTTTCCCGGATCGGCGGCGACGAGTTCGCCGTGCTGATGCCGCGCACCGGTGGGGCCAAGGCGAGGGCGACGGCCGAGTCGCTGCTGGAGAGCCTGCGCTCGACCCCCGCGACCATCGACGGGAAGAGCGCACCCGCGACCGCGTCGCCTGAGCCCCGGCCGGGCTAGCCCGCGTGCTCGACCTTGTCGAGCGCCTCGCGGGTCTCCGCGTGGAGCCCGGGGTCGCCCAGCTCCACGCCGGGTGGGAGCTCCACATGAAGGTCGGCTGAGGGGTCGAGCCGCACGTCGGCGCGGGCCGGACGGGCGTCCAGGACGTGGCCCCCGAGTCGCCGGTCCTCTGAGATGAAATGGAGGTGGTAGCCGCTGACCTCGATCCCCTCGGCGTAGTCCGGAAAGCGGAATCCGACCATCGTCCCCCTCACGTCCGTCCGCTCGAACACCGTCTGCTCGGCTACGACCTCGGTCAGAGGACGGTAGGGAGGGTGCTGTCTCGGGACTGACCGCGCCCTGACCAGCTCGAACTCGCCCTCCACGCGGACCGCCGCCGAGGCCGTGCCGGCGGGCAACGCGGCGTCGAGGCGCGATGCGAGCTCCTCGAAGGAGAGCGGCTCGGCGATTTGCAACTCGATCGTCGGCTGGAACCAGACCACGACCGCGAACGGCGTCCGCTCGCCGGGGTCCACTCGATTGATCGCGCCGTCGATGTCGGCGCGGAAGAACTCGCCGTCCACGCACAGCATCTCGCCGTCCAGGCCGTTCAGGGTGCCGAGCCCGAGGTCGCCGTGCTCGGCGAGCTCGGCGAAGGTGACGTCGCCGTCGAAGGCGCCCTCGAGCAGCGCCCCGATCGTCGAGGCCTGGAACAGCACGTGCGGCGTGTGCTCCGCGTGGAGCTCGTCGCGACGGAGCGATTCCACGTGCAGGGACCTGATCCAGCGTTCATCGAGCACCGGCCGAGTCTCGCATTTACCCCAGATTCCCGGTCGACCGAAGCCGCCGAGTAGGGGCGGACGGGCGGGCAGGAGCGGGCGCCGCAGTTGACGGCGAAGTGAACGCGAGGATCGAGGCCCTTCGGTGCGCCCTCGAGCCGCCTGTCGCCGCTGGCCAGTGTGCGCCGGGCGGAGTAGCGGGGACGGCGGTTGTCGCGCAGCAGGCCGTGCTCGATCACGTCGAGCGGGTGGTCCTCGTCACCGATGGTGTAGCCGGCGGTTCGGAACTTGCAGCAAAGTCCTGGGCATCCGGAGATTGCGCGCGGTCGCTACGGGCTTTAAACTGGTGGCATGAGGAAAGGCGCCAAGGTGGGGGTGGTGTTGGCGGTTGCGTTGTGCCTGTCGGCGCAGCCCGCCTCGGCGGGTTGGCGCGGGGCCCCCATCGTGCCCAAGCTCGGCAAGAAGGTCCGGGCCCGGTCGGCGGCGACCCTCAGCGACGGGCGTGCCCGGGGCAACCGCGACGACGTCTTCGCGAAGGTCGGTGACAGCATCACCGAGTCGGGCTCGTTCCTCCAGGATCTCGCCTGCCAGGCGCCCGAGTGGGGGGCGTGGCGCGAGCTCAGAAAGACGGCTGCCCACTTCGGCCGCCGCACCTTCCCCGGTGGCTATACGTCGGTCTGGTGCGGCGTCGCCAACTCCTACTCCCGAGCCAGCCTCTCCGCGGTCGCGGGCTGGTCGGCCGCTCACGCGATCGGCCCGCTGGAGGAGCCCCGGGCCGCGTGTGAGGGTGGGCTCGCCCACCCGCTCGACTGCGAGTTGGCGCTGCTCCGGCCCGCCGTGGCGCTGATCATGTACGGGACCAATGACATGCAACTCACCAGCCTGACCAGGTTTCGCGCCAACCTCACCACGGTCGTCAAGCGCACGCGCGCGGCGGGCACGATCCCCGTGTTGAGCACGATCCCGGTCCGCACCGACTCTCCCTCGCTGACGGTCAAGGTCCCGGCCTTCAACGAGACCATCGCCTCGGTGGCGAGGGGGCAGCGGGTGCCGCTCTGGAACTACTGGCTGCAGATGACCCGCGACGCCGTCGCAAACGGGCTGGCCTCCGATGGACTTCACCCCAGCATCGCGTGCCCGCCCTGTGACTCCCTCGACTTCCGCGCCTCGGGACTTGAGCACGGCTACAATCAGCGCAACCTCGGCGCGCTCCGCGTCCTCGACCGGATCAAGCGCGTCCTGCTCAACCGCGCGCGCTAGATTTCGCGTCCCCGCGGCTGTGGCGGAACTGGTAGACGCGCAGGCTTCAGGTGCCTGTGTCCTTCGGGACGTGGAGGTTCGACTCCTCTCAGCCGCATCGGTGTCGTGGCAGGCGGTTTCGCGGCGCCGAGCAGCGCGAAAGTCGAGAAAAACCGTTGGCTACACTCCCATTTCCCCGCCTACGCGCCGCTATCGTCTAGGGGACTAGGACGCCGGGTTCTCAATCCGGAAACCGGGGTTCGAATCCCCGTAGCGGTACCTCGAAAACCCGCGCTCCGGCGCGGTTTTCGTCATTTGAGACGCCCCGTGATCGTGGTCGAGGAGTCCACGCTCGGCGAGCCTTGGCAAACCATCGCTGGGATCGGCAACTGGGCGATCTGGCTCGCCTTCGCATTCGAGTCGGCGGTGATGCTGTACGTCGTTCCCAAGCGGTGGGAGTGGATCAAACAGAACCCCTTCTCCCTGCCGATCGTCATCCTCACGCCGCCGTTCGCACCGGCGATCCTTCAGGCGTCGCGGGCTTTCCGCCTCGGACGCCTGTTCAGGCTGGCGGGGTCCTTCCGGTTGATCCGACGCTACTTCAACTTGGAGGGCTTGAAATGGGCTGCGGTCCTGACGGTGTTCCTCGTGCTCGCCGCTGGAACCGCTTTCGCGGCAATTGAGAATGGAAAGGGCGGGCAGGACTTGTCTCCGTGGGACGGCTTTTGGTGGGCACTCACCACGATTACCACCGGCGGTTTCGGAGACATTCGCCCCCAGACGGACGCCGGTCGGGTGATCGCGATCGTTCTAATCGTGACCGGAGTTGGATTCGTCGTGATGCTGACGGCGGCAATGGCCCAAATGTTCGTTGCGCGAGGCGTCCAGGAGGACGTTCAGACGCACGAGGACCACGTGATCGCGGAGCTTCGCGAGGTCCGTGATCGTCTCGATCGGATCGAACGTCGGCTTAGCTAGCGGGTGGTCTCCCCTCCTGCGTCGGCTTGCCCGCGAGAGTTTGCCGACCGAATAGCCTGCAAGGGTAAGCCCGGCTTCGCTGAGGGCCATCGCCATCGAGAAGGCGTTAACTCGTAGCCCGCAACGTGGTGTCAGCTTCGCCGTCGCGGCGTAACAAGCGTGATTTCATCCCCCGCTGACTGACCGGAAGTTCGCTCGGGACCGGTTTCACGGTCCCGGCACGGCACCCAGTCCATCGGCTTCGGGGAAACGCGAATCATCACGACGGCCTCGACCAGGAATGCGAGGTACGTACCCCAGTTGAGGACGACCCGATGGCAGCGGGTTGCGGCGGCATCGACTCGACCGATGTCGATGGCGATACTGCCTCCACCGACGAGTCCCTGACCAAGGCGCAGTTCATCTCGGCGGCCGATGGGATTTGCACCAGCGGCAAAGCGGGAGACTGGCGACCTGGCTGAGGTCAACAAGCAGCCTCACGCAGGCGACTATCAGGCCGCCGCCGACACCCTGCAGAAGTTGAACGGTCCATTGCTGACGGGCTCGCCCAGGTCAGCGAGCTGAGCCCTCCGCCCGGGGATGAGAAGGAGGTCGCTGCCTTGACGGCCTCCCTCCAGACGGCTGACGCTAAACGCTCGCCCTCAGCTCGCCGAACGCGCGGTCGACCGCCGCGGCCAGCTCGCCTACGTTGCTCACCGCCTCGGGGTCGGTGCAGAAGGCGACATGCATCTCCCCGGCGAGTGAGATCGCCGACACCCTGAGGGCGTGGTGGGGCGCGGGCTCGGCGAGGAAGTAGAGCTCGATCACCCTCGAGTCGAGCGCGTAGACCGGCTTCGGGGGGCCCGGGACGTTGGAGACGGCGAGGCCGAACTCGCGCGAGCTGCCCGCCGCCCTCATCCCGGCCCGGTAGAGCGGCCGCACATGAGCCAGTGAGTGGAAGACGCGGTACATCTCATCGGGGTCGCCGCTCGCCTTGCGCTCGGAGGTCTCGGCGCTGACCGCGAGCACGCGCTCGCGCGCATCGCGCTCGCCGAGGGGCAGGTCGACGTTCATGAAGGAGTCGTGGTTGCCGAGCTCATCAGGCGACTCGGAGCGGTGGTGGAGGCTGACCGGTATCTGCGCCCGCAGCTCGCCGGGCTCGATCCCCATC
Source organism: Solirubrobacterales bacterium (assembly GCA_009691195.1). Lineage (GTDB taxonomy): Bacteria > Actinomycetota > Thermoleophilia > Solirubrobacterales > 70-9 > SHVA01. The sequence continues at coordinate 26,555 of SHVA01000014.1, forward strand.
GCCGAGAGCCACTCGCGAAGGCCCCCGGCGATCGTCGCCATCAGCACGTCGTTGACCGTGACGTGCTCGCCGACCCCGTGGCCCAGGTCCTTCATCTCGAGCAGCGAGATCGAGGTGAAGGCGGTCTCCCGGCGGCGGCCGACGGCCCTGTCAAAGGGGGAAGGGCCGGCCGCTGGGCGCAGCTCCCGGCGGGCCGCTGCCGGGAGCCTCGCGATGGTCCTGCCGGCCTCTTTCCAGCTTGCCGGGCGCACCACCGAGCGGGCCGCTCCGGCGGCGGCGCGGCCGATCGATGCGAGCCGCCCCCCGAAGCCGGCGGCAGCAAGTCGGAGCGGGCTCGGAGCCGGAGTGAAGACCCAGGGCGAACCCTCACCCTCGAGTTGAGGTTGAGATTGATGCCGATTCAGGCGCGAATCGGCGCCGGGCTCGGCCGCGCCGTCCCGGGCCGCCCCTCCCCGGGAGGGCGCGTACGGGGCCCCCGGTGGGGAGGGCGCGTTGAGTGCCCCCGGTGGGGGCACTGGCTCCGTCGTCCAGAGGACATCGGAGAGCATCCGAACCGCCGTGATCCCGTCTGCCATGCAGTGGTGGACTCGCACGATCAGCGCGGCGCCGCCGCCCTCCAGTGGGACCACGTCGAGCCGCCACAGCGGCCTGCTGTGGTCCAGCCGGATGGCCATCAGCTCGGCGACCAGCGCCGGCAGCTCATCGCGGTGCAGTGGCCCGGGGACCGCGGCCTTTACCAGGTGCTCGGTGATCTCGAACGCGTCGTCATCGACCCAGACCGGGGGCCCGAGCCGGAGCGGCACCATCTGCACTCGCTGGCGAAGGCGGGGGACCCGATCGATCCGGGAGGCGACGTGGGCCCGCAGCCGCTCGAGCTCGAACTCCCCTTCGGCCGGCGCCTCGAGGATCGCGAGCTTGCAGGTCTGTCCGGTGATCGCGGCGGACTCGAGCCGGAGGATCTGCGCGTCGTCGAAGCTGAGGCTCTCCAGCGGGCTCATGGACCACACATTAGGGGCCGCAGAGGCGTGATTAAGGCTCCGTTAATGGACCGGGTGACTGCCTGCTGGCACCCGGCGACGCCTCTGCCTGGAGTAGGGTTGCGTGGCTGGGTTTGGAGAGGTTCGGAGAGGCCGCCTTCCGAGGCGTGAAAGGGACGTCCGTAGGCCACGTGCCCCACTTTATCAATTTGAAGGGTTCGGTTCGCTAGTGCCCCCTGACGAAGGGGGTGGCGGAGCGACGCCTGTGCGTGCGCGGACGACGAGCCCGATCGCGCGCGCCGCGGCGCTCGGTGCTCTCGGGATCATCGTGCTCGTGATCGCCTGGATGCTGCTCTCCGGAGACAGCGCCAACCAGTATCGATTCCGCTTCGAGACCGCGGGGCAGCTCGTGGAGGGCAACCAGGTGCTGATCGGCGGAGCGCCGGCCGGGACCGTAGACAAGATCGAGCTCACCGACAACGGCGAGGCCGAGATCTCGATCACGATGAGCGACCAGGCGCTGCACGAGGGGACCACCGCCGCCATCCGCCAGACCTCGCTCTCGGGAATCGCCAACCGCTACATCTCGGTCTCGCCCGGACCCGACAGCGCCCCCGAGCTCTCCGACGACGAGGTGATCAGCCAGGCCTCGACGACGACGGCGGTGGACCTCGACCAGCTCTTCGACACCTTCAACGGCCCGACGCGGAAGGGGCTCCGCGATCTGATCCAGGGGTACGGGACCATCTATGCCTCGAAGACCGAGCAGGCCAACCTCACCTACAAGTACTTCAACCCGGCCCTCGTTTCCAACCGCAACCTCTTCGCCGAGCTGACCCGCGACCAGCAGTCGCTGACCGATTTCCTGGTCGACGGCTCCCGGGTCGTCACCGCTCTGGCACAGCGGCGCGACGACCTCACCGGCCTCGTCTCCAACGGCAACACCGCGCTCGGCGCGATCGCCCAGGAGAACAACTCGCTGGACCGATCGCTGGTGGCGTTGCCGCCGGCTCTTCGCCAGGCCAGCACCACCTTCGTCAACCTGCGCGCGACGCTGGACGACCTTGACCCTCTGGTTGAGACTTCGAAGAAGGCCACCGTCAACCTGGCGCCGTTCCTGGCGCAGACCAAGCGCACGGCCAAGCGCAGCGTCCCGGTGTTCCGCAACCTCAAGCTCGCCGTCAACCGACCCGGCAAGAACAACGACCTCGCATCCTTCACCGGCGATCTCGTCGACCTCCAGAGCGCCGCGCAGACGGCGTTGCCGAACGCGATCCAGGCGCTGCAGTGCGCCGCGGTTGACACCTCGGGCTGCGGCGGCGGCGCCAACGACGACCCCTTCCTCCGCTTCGCGCGCCCCTACCTGCCCGAGCTGCTCGGCTTCGTCACCAAGTTCGGGCAGGCGGGGGGCTACTACGACGCAAACGGCCACTTCATCCGGCTCGGGATCGGCGCCACCGCCTTCGACTACTCGGCCGGGACCCTGACCCCGAATACCCCGGCAACCCGTTACAATAACTTCTCCTTCCCGATTCTGCCCGAGTTGCAGTTCCGCCGCTGCCCGGGCCTAGGCACCCAGCTCGCCGGTGACGGCTCCACGCCGTTCCTCGATGACGGTGCGCCCAACTCCCTCTCCAGCGGGCCGCCGCCGGCCGACTGCAACGCGACCCAGGTGCCGCCGGGGCCATGAGGCGCGTAGCCGTCATAGCGACCCTCCTGATCGCCCTCGGGCTGCTGATCGCCTGGCCGGCGATCGGCGACGACGGCAGCAGCGGCGACTACAAGGTCCGAGGGATCTTCGACAGCGCCAGCTTCCTGGTCAAGGGGGAGGAGGTGCGGGCGGCCGGCGCCAAGGTCGGCACGGTGGAATCCGTGGACGTCTCACTGCCCGGCGAGGCCGTGACCAGGGACGGCCGGCCCGATCCGGGCAAGGCCGTGGTCGTGATGAGCATCACCGACCCGGGCTTCCGCGACTTCCGCGAGGACGCCTCCTGCATCGTCCGCCCCCAGTCGCTGATCGGCGAGCGCTTTCTCGATTGCGAGCCGACCCAGCCGCGCGCACCAGGCTCGGAGCCACCGCCCGAGCTCGCGGAGATCCCCGACGGCGACGCCGGGGCCGGCCAGCACCTGCTCCCGCTCGAGAACAACGGCAAGGCCGTCGACCTCGACCTGATCAACAACATCTTGCGCGTCCCCTATAGGGACCGCTTCCGCCTGATCCTCAACGAGCTCGGCGCGGGCCTCGCCGGGCGCGGCAAGGACCTCGAGGAGATCGTCAAGCGCGCCAACCCGGCGCTGCGGGAGACCGACCGCGTCCTCAAGATCCTCGCCGGCCAGAACCGGCAGCTCGCCACCCTCGCCACCGATTCCGACCAGGTGCTGGCGCCGCTCGCGCGGGACCGCGCCAGCATCGGCGGCTTCATCGCCAACGCCAACACCACCGCTCAGGCCACCGCTGAGCGCAGGGGCGACCTCGAGCGGCAGTTCGAGCTCTTCCCGGGCGCCCTGCGCGAGCTGAACACGACCATGGTCAAGCTGCAGAGCTTCACCGACGAGGCCCAGCCGGTGTTCGCCGACCTCGGCGCGGCGGCGCCGGACCTGGCCACGGCAACCCAGAAGCTGGTGCCCTTCGCACGAGCGGGGACCCCGGCGCTCACCAGCCTCGGGGACGCCGCTCAGGCCGCCGGCCCCAAGCTCGTCGCCGCCGACCCCCTCGTGGTGGACCTCAGGGACCTCGGCGAGCAGACCACGCCGGTCGCCAAGAACCTGAAGCGGTTGCTCAACACCTTCGAGCTCACGGGTGGCTACGAGAACCTCCTGACGACGATCCGCAACGCCGGCACGGCGTCGAGCGCCTACGACAGCTTCGGCCACTTCGTTCGCGTCAACCCGCTGATCTCGAACTGCATCAACTGGGCCATCAGCGCCTTATCGGGCTGCGTGGCGAACTTCACGGGCACATTCGCAGAGAAGACCTCAGCCGGTGCCGCAGCTCTCGCCGACTCCCTGACCGGAGGCGTCGGCCAGGGTGGCGTCAACCCGGCAGAAGCTCCCGGGGGAGACGTGACCACGACGCCGGAGGACGTCGGCACCGTGCCCGATCTCAACTCCGAGCCGACCCCCCCCGACGCGGCTGATCCCGGCCAGCCCGAGGCCGCTCCGGACACGGCCGCGGGGACCTCCACCGAGGCGCTCAAGAAGAGCAGGAAGAAGAAGCGCCAGGGCGCCCGCCCGATGAACATGGAGACGACACGCGCCCTGCTCAGCTTCCTGCTCGGGAACGGCTCGTGAACCGCGGCCGCGCACAGTCACTGGCCGCCAGCCCGGCCCTGGTCGGTGCCCTCACCGTGCTGATCATCACCGTCGCCGTCTTCCTCGCCTACAACGCAAACCAGGGCCTCCCCTTCGTTCCGACCTATCGCATCTCGGCCGAGGTTCCCAATGCGGTTTCTCTGGTGCCCGGCAATGAGGTGCGGATCGGCGGCGTCCGGGTCGGTGCCATCGACGCGATCGTCCCGGAGCAGTCAGACGACGGAACGATCAGCGCCAAGCTCGATCTCAGCCTCAATCAGGAGGTCAGGCCGCTCCCGGACAACTCGACGATGATCGTGCGCTCCCGCTCCTCGCTCGGCCTCAAGTACCTCGAGATCAACAAGGGCGACTCGGAGCAGGGCTTCGACGAGGGCGCGACGATCCCCCTCAGCGCCGCACGCCCAGAGCCGGTCGACCTTGACCAGCTCTTCAACACCTTCGACACCGACACCCGCAAAGCTTCGCAGGTCAACCTGCGCGAGTTCGGCGACACCCTCGCGGGCCGCGGCGCCAGCCTCAACGAGGCGATCGGCGCCCTGAGGCCGGTGGTCGCCAGGCTCACACCGGTGATGAGCAACCTCGCCTCCCCCTCCACCGACCTCGCCGGCTTCGTCCGGGGGCTCACGGCCGCCGCGGGTGAGGTCGCCCCGGTCGCAGAGCAGCAGGCGAGCCTGTTCGTGGGCCTCGACACCACCTTCGGCGCCCTCGCCAACGTCTCCCGTCCCTTCATCCAGGAGACGATCACCAAGTCGGTGCCGACGCTCGAGCTGACGCAGAGCGCCCTGCCGAAGATCAATCCGTTCCTCGTGCACTCCGCCGAGTTCTTCCACGCCCTCCAGCCCGGCGCCAGGGCCCTGCGCGCCAACGCCAAGACGATCAAGGGGGCGATTGTGGAAGGGGTGCCGGCCCTGCGCGCCTCCCCCGCCTTCAACGCGCAGCTCGACCCGACCGCGCAGGCGCTGCTCGACCTGGCCAACGACGTTCCTGCGCGCCAGGGGCTGGATGAGCTCACCGTCGGCGCCAGCACGCTCAACCCGACGCTCGCCTTCATCACCCCCGCGCAGAGCATCTGCAACTACGCCTCGATCCTGGTGCGGAACCTCAACGACACCTTCAAGTTCGGCAACAGCCTCGGCACCTGGCAGCAGGGGATCACGATCATCCCGCGGAGAGCGACGACGACCCTGGTTCCCAACAGCCAGTTCGGCCCCTCCTCGGCACCGGCGAGCGCGTCGGCGGAGAGCCTGCACTTCAACCCCTACCCGAACACCGCGGCGCCTGGGCAGACCTTCGAGTGCGAGGCGGGCAATGAGACCGGCAGCTCGGACTTCGTGGCCGGGACGCCGTTGATCGGCAATGTTCCCGGCAACCAGGGAGTCCGGACCAGCAACCAGACCGACAAGCAGCGAGCGGGCAAGCAGTAATGGCGCGCGAGCAGGCCCCCCCGAAGCCGAAGGACTACGACGAGCGGATCTACCGCAAGGGCAACCCGCCCCACCGGATCCGCAACGCCGTGATCCTGATCGCGCTGGTGATCGCGGGCACCTACCTCGCAATCACCAAGGAGCTGCCCTGGGCCTCCCACTATGTGGCCAAGGCCGTCTTTGCCAACGCGGCCAACATCCGCACGACCTCCCCTGTCAGGATCGCCGGCGTCAACGTCGGCAAGGTGCAGAGCGTCCGCAACGTCGGCAATGCCGCCGAGGTCACCTTCACGGTCGACGACGCCGGCAGGCCGATCCACACCGACGCCGAGGTCCAGATCAGGCCGCGCATCTTCCTCGAGGGCAACTTCTTCCTCGACCTCAAGCCCGGCAGCCCCAGCGCGCCGGAGCTGCCGGACGGCGGCACGATCCCGATCACCCGCACCTCCACCTCGGTTCAGCTCGACGAGGTCCTCGCCGCCCTGCAAAAGCCGGACCGAGCCAACCTTCAGGCCCTGCTGGAGGGCTTTGGCACCGCCCTCAACCACGTGCCCACCGCGGCCGAGGACGCCGGCCAGGACCCCTCCGTGCAGGGTGAGAGCGCCGCGGTCGCCCTCAACAACTCCTTCAAGTACGGCGAGGCGGCCGGCAGGGACTCGGCGATCGTCGCCGAGGCGCTGCAGGGAACCGAGCCCCACGACCTCTCGCGCCTGATCAACGCCAACCGCAGCACCTTCGCCACCCTGGTCACGGTCGAGGGGCAGCTCCAGGACCTGATCACGAACTTCAACACCACCGCGGGCGCCCTCGCCTCCGAGTCGAGCAACCTCTCGGCCACCTTCAGGGAGCTGGCGCCGACGCTCGAGATCGCACGCCCCTCACTCGCCAACCTCAACCGGACGCTGCCCTACCTGCGCGCCTTTGCACGCGACATCCGCCCGGGCATCGCCGAGCTCCCGGCCACGATCAAGGCGGGGACCCCTTGGCTCAAGCAGGCATACAAGCTCACCTCCAAGAAGGAATTGGGAAATATCGCCGACGAGTCGCAGAAGATCGCTCCCAACCTGGCGGTGTTCGGGGCCCAGGGCCCGGGCCTGTTCAACCAGACCAATGACCTGAGCCGCTGCTTCAGCGAGGTCCTGATTCCGGCCGGCAACGGAGAGATCACCGTTTCGCCGTTCAACACCGGCGGGCCCAGCTTCAAGGACTTCTTCTATCTGGCGACCAACTTCTCGGGAGCCGGCGGCAGCTTCGACGGCAACGGCCCGTATCTGCGGACGCAGCTGGCCGGAGGGCCGGATTTAGTCAAGGCCGTCAACCCCAACGGCGTCTCCGGGGGCATCTTCCCCTCGGACGAGCTCTGGGGGAACGCCACCCAGTTCCCGATCGGTACCCAGCCGGTCCGGGGCAGCCAGCCGCCATTCCAGCCGGATGTCCTCTGCCACACCAACGCAGTTCCCGATCTCAATGGCGCCGCCGCGGCGGTCGGCGCCCCGACCCCCACCACCCCATGAGGAAGGCGATCAGGGACCACATGCGGGACGTGATCGCCATCCTCGGCCTGGTGGCGGCCGGGCTCTTCGCGGGCTTCGTGATCCTCTCCAACCAGAAGGCGAGCCTGCCGGAGTCGGTTCCGCTGATCGGCAGCGACAGCTTCGAGCTGAAGGCCGAGTTCTATACGGCCCAGGCGGTCACCCCGGGCCAGGGACAGTCAGTGGACATCGCCGGCGTGCGCGTCGGGGACGTCACCGGCGTCGACCTCGAGAACGGCAACGCGGTCGTGACGATCGAGGTGGGCAAGAAGTACGCGCCGCTGATCCACCCCGACGCCTCGATGCTGCTGCGGCCCAAGACGGGCCTCAACGACATGGTCGTCGCGGTCGACCCCGGCAGCGGGGACGAGCAGATTGAGGAGGGCTCAACGGTCCCGCTCGCAAACACCCAGCCCAACGTCAACTTCGACGAGATCCTGGCGGCGCTCGACGACGACACGCAGACCTTCCTCCGCCTCCTGCTGGCCGGAGGGGCCGAGGGGCTCAAGGGCCGCGGCGTCCAACTCTCCTCGGCGCTGAGGCGCCTCGAGCCGACCGCCCGCGACATCGCCAAGATCACCGGCCTGCTGGCGCAGCGGCGAGGGAACGTCGCCCGCGCGATCCACAACTTCCGACTTGTCAGCGAGGAGCTGGCCGGCACCGACGGGACCCTGGCCGAGTTCGTGGACTCCTCCAACACTGTGCTCGCCTCCCTCGCCAGCCAGGAGGCGAACATCCGGGCGACCCTGCGCGAGCTGCCGCCGGCGCTTCGTTCCACGCGCGGCGCCCTGGAGAGCGGCAACACCTTCTCCAAGACGGCGACCCCGGCGCTGCGCGCGCTGCTCCCGTCCGCGCGCGCCCTGGCTCCGGCCGAGCGGGCGCTGCAGCCCTTCTTCCGCCAGACGACCGGCCCGATCAAGAACCAGATCCGGCCCTTCACCACCCTGATCAAGACGTCGATCGTCCACACTCGCCAGGCCTCCAAGCAGCTCGCCCAGACGACCCCACCGCTGCGGGACTCCCTGAAGCTGCTCAACCAGCTCCTTAACGAGCTCGCCTTCAACCCGTCGGGCTCCAACGAGGGCTTCCTCTTCTGGCTCACCTGGCTCAACCACAACACCAACGCCACCTTCAACATCGAGGACGCTCAGGGCCCGCTTCAGCGCTGGTTGCCGCTGCTGGGGTGCCAGACCGCGCAGAAGGCCCGCCTCGGGGGCCTGGGCGATCCCTTCCTCAGGGCTCTGAGCGAAGCCACCAACGTGCCCACCGACCTCACCATCCCGGGCTGCGGCGTCTGATGCCGATCCGCAAGCCATCAGCCTTCCAGTTCGGGGCCATCATCGGCTTCGCCTTCTCCTGCTTCGCCCTGCTGCTCTTCCTCTGGGTCTCCTTCGGTGGCCCGGTGCCACTCAAGCCCGAGGGCTACCGCTTCGAGGTTCCCCTGAACGAGGCGACCCAGCTCGCCCAGGAGTCCGACGTGCGCATCTCGGGCGTCTCGGTGGGCAAGGTCAAGTCGATCGCGCTCGGCGACGAGAACGACCAGAACGGCTTAGCGGTGGCGACGATCGAGATCGACGACCGCTACGCCCCGATTCCGGAGGACACGCGGGCGATCCTGCGAGAGAAGACGCTGCTCGGCGAGTCCTACGTTGAGCTGAGCCAGGGCTCCAACGAGGTCCCGACCCTGCCCGAGGGGGGGTCGTTGCCGCGCGCCCAGGTGGCGGACTCCGTCCAGCTCGACGAGATCGTCCGCACCTTCGACGAGAGAACGCGCGTCGCCTTCCAGAACTGGATGCAGGGCGCCGCCGCGGCGCTTAACGGGCGCGGCGCGGACCTCAACGCCGCGATCGGCAACCTGGCGCCATTCGCCGAGGACGCCGACCGGGTGCTGCGCATCCTCGACAGCCAGCGGCTTGCGACGAACCAGTTCGTTCGCAACACCGGCGTCGTCTTCGGCTCGCTGGCGGCGCGTCAGGGCGAGCTTCGCGGTCTGGTCCAGAACGCCGACACGGTCTTCTCGACCACCGCCCGCCGCGACCAGGACCTCGAGCAGGCGTTCATCGCCCTCCCCACATTCCTCGACGAGTCGCGGGCGACGCTGAAGCGCCTGCAGCGGTTCGCCGAGAAGACCGATCCGCTGACGATCCAGCTGCTGCCCGTAGCCAAGCAGCTGAGCGGGTCACTGATCCAGCTCGGCCGCCTCTCTCCGGAGCTGAAGGGGTTCTTCAGCGGCTTCCGCCGCGTCGCCAAGAACTCGAAGCAGGGGCTGCCCGTTCTGCAGCGGCTGCTCGACACCGACCTGCCGCCCTTCCTGACCGAGTTCACGCCCTTCCAACAGCAACTGACGCCCATCCTCCAGGCCCTCTCGCCCTATCGCCGCGAGGTGACCGCCCTCCTCGGCAACGTGGCGGCCTCGTTCTACCACTCGACCTCGCCCGAGACCGGAAGCGTCGAGCAGTCCTACAGGCCCCGAGGAGGACAGCTGCTCAATCCCGAGGAACTTGCGGCTTTTCCCAACCGGCTGACGACCAACCGCAACAACCCCTACACGAAGGCGGGCGGCTACAACCTGCTCTCAGGCGGGCTCGAGTCCTTCTTCGGCCCCGGCACGCCGGGCTGCAGCGGCGGCGTCAACGCGACGATCACCAACGGCGGCGCCAACCCGCTGCCGGCCGGGGTCTTCAACAACATCAAGCACTTCGCCTACCTCGACCAGAACAGCACCGCCACGCTGCCGGCGCCCGGCTGTGCCAAGCAGGCGCAGTTCCAGTCGATCGGCAAGATCCCAGAGCTGACGGACTACCTCCACGTCTATGACCGGGGCCCGTAGGGCCGATCCTGCCTCGAGTATTGGGGCCGGATTGAGAGCCGCCGAGGCTAGACAAAAACCGCAACTCCACGGCTTTTCGTCTGTTATGGTGGCGTCAAGGTCAATCTTGACCAAGTGGCCGGCGCAGGGTGCAGGGCCCGGACCTTTGGAGGGTCGGGTTGCGCGCTGACTGGCTCGAGGAGAGCGACGACAAAGGAGTGGTGTATTAAATGCGTAACCGCAAGTTTGTGGTAGGCGCGCTGGCCTCCATCATGGCTCTTGGTGTGTATGGGATCGCCCAGGCGGACGAGTCCACGCAGACCCAGACCATGTACGGGGATGCGGCGCCCGTCAAGGTCCCCAAGAAGGGGTTTCAGGGACTCAAGAAGTTCGACATCGGTGTTGAGACTCTCAACCCCGCGCCGGACGGCCGCCCCGGCGGCTTAAACGACCAGCCGTTTCCGTCGACCAGAACGATCCTTGATTTTGACAACGACATCAAGTTCACGATCAAGAGCGTGCCCTACAACCAGGTGAACAAGAACAACAGCCTGGGCCAGTGCACGGCCACTATCGACGGCAAGTCGGCTGCGGAAGCCACCTCGCTGTGCAGCAAGGCTCTGGTCGGCTCAGGCGACGCCGAGGCCAACCTGTTCGGGACCCTGATCCCCGCTACGGTCACCGCCTTCAACGGGGCGCCCGTTGGCGGCAAGCCGGTGATCCTGCTGCATTCGGACCCTGGCCAAGACGCGTTCGTCCTGCCGGGCACGCTGAGCAAGTCGAACCAGGGCAGTGATTTCGGCATGCAGCTCGACGTCAATCCGATTCCGCCGCTCACCGCCGGCACGGCCATCACCAATTTCCATACCGATGTTGGTGGCCTCACCTACAAGCGCAAGGGGACGAAGTACCCCTACGTCTCCGCGCGATGTGCCGATAAGAACAAGACGTGGAACTTCCACGGCGAGTTCTTCTTCGACACGGAGTACGACGGAAGCGCGTTTGATTTCACGCTGGAGGCGGATGCCACGCAGGCGTGCAAGGTCAAGCCACAGAAGAAGTAACTTCAGCTTCTTCGCATGTTTTCAAGAGGGGCGGCCGAGAGGCCGCCCCTCTTATCGTTGCGGCCGGGCGGCCGAGAGGCCGCCCCTCTTATCGTTGCGGCCGGGCGGCCGAGAGGCCGCCCCTCTTATCCACGGCTTTTCGTCTGTTAGGGTGGCGTCAAGCGCAATCTTGACCAAGTGGCCGGCGCAGGGTGCAGGCCAGTGCAGGGCAGGCGTGCAAGGTCAAGCCACGTCGAGCCGCGAGCCCGTGTCGGCGATCATTCCCTTCGATCGCGCGGGCGAGCTCATCCGACCACTGGCGGCGCGGTCCCGCCTGGCCTTGCCTACTGAGACGCGGGAGAGCGGGTCAGGGACCGACTTGGAGCGCTGAGCCGCTCGCGTCCTGAGGCTGAAGGGCGGGGAAGCACTCGGTGAGCTTCAGCTCTGTCGCGATGTCGGCGGCCGGCTGCAGGGGGTTGCCCTCGTTGGCCGAGCCCCGCTGCAGAGCCTTGTCATCGCCGTTGATCTGCGCCGCCCCCTTGTCCGTAGCACTCACCATCTGCCCGGCCCTTCGGGCCGTCGCCTCGTCCTCCACGGCGAGGTCGCCGATCGCGTGCATGCCCTCGACTCCGATCGGAAGCACGTTCTCGCGGAGCAGCCCCTGGATCTCGTTCGGGGGGGCGTTGTCGGGCAGCTCGGCAACGGCGCTGATCGTGTCCTCGTTGATGCCCTGACAGATCTCGTTGCCCTGAGCGACGAACTCCTGCTCGTTGAGCAACCCGTCGTCCGAGCCACCGCCACAGCCGGCGATCGCGATCCCCGCCACAATTCCGCACGCCAGCAGTCCAGCCACGCTTGATCTCATCTCATCCTCACGAAGGTCGAATGGGCCGATCCGCAGGGAACGCTAGCCGATCCCGGGCGGCCGGCGTCGATGGAGGGGCCGGCTTTGACCCGCGCGATAGAGTCCCCTGCAGATACGGTCGGTGGTCAAGGGAAGTCCGGTGTGAAACCGGCGCGGTCCCGCCACTGTGACCGGGCAAGAGGCGTCGCATGTTTGCCACTGGGGTCGACACAGAACCCTGGGAAGGCGCGGCACCGGAGGCCCGGAAGCCAGGAAACCTGCCTCCGGCCGAGCCATGTAATCCCTCGAGGAAAGGGTGGCTTGATGAGAAGGCCAATCCCGGGTCCGCGCAGCGGGCTCAGCTTGATGCTCACCGCGCTCGTCTGCCTGACCGGCGCCTCGGCGGCTCAGGCGAAGACGATCGGGGCGCAGGTTCGCGTCCTCACGGGCGGCGGCAAGACCCTCGCCGACGTCCGCCAGCAGACCGACACGACCAAGGTCCCGACCTCGCCCCAGGCGCGCTGCTTCTTCGGCGGCGTCGGCGGAACGGGCGAGCCGTTCACGACGGAGGGGCCGAACGCGCTCGGCATCGTCGCCGATGCCTCCCGCGGCCTCAAGCGGCTGCGCCCGCTCGCCATCACCGACGAGTTCTCGTTCGGGCTCGGCGTCTGCGGCTTCGGCGGCTTCGATGCCGACGCTGCCCATTTCTGGAGCGTCCGGGTCAACCATGAGGCGCTCCAGGTCGGGGGCGACCAGTTCCAGCTCCAGGGCGGCGACCGGGTGCTCTGGGCGCTGATCCAGGCGCCCAACTGCGAGCCGACCCCGCCCTACACCTGCGACCCGGGGCCGCCCGAGCTCGAGATCAAGGCGCCGGCGCGAGCTTTGCCCGGGGACGAGTTCGGGGTCAAGGTGTTCGAGTGGTCCGACACGGGCCATCGGACCCCCGCCGAGGGCGTCCAGATAACGGGCGCCGCCGGGCCGACCGCCTCGACGGGAGTGGCGCAGGTGAGCCTCGCCGCCAGCGGCAAGCTGTCGGCCATGCGCACCGGCGCCCTCGCTGCGTCTCCCCTCCCGGTCTGCGTCAAGTCCCCGCTCGCCGCCTGCGACGCCGCGAGGGGGAGGCTCGTGCTCGGCTCCCAGCAGCCGGACGTGGTCACAGGCGCCGATGGGGCCGACCAGATCAAGCCCGGCGGCGGCGCCGACAGGGTCAACGCCAAGGGCGGTGACGACGTCATCAACGTCCGTGGCGGCGGCACCGATCGCGTCAAGTGCGGCGGCGGCAGCGACAAGGTGCGCGCCGACAAGAGCGACAAGATCGCCCGCGATTGCGAGCGGGTGAGCCGCAAGTGATCCACGCCCGCGGCGCGGCGGTCGTCCTGGCGCTGGCGTGCGCCATGGCGGCCGCCGCCTGCGGGCTCGGCCCGGGGGGGGACGAGGGGGTCGCCGAGGTCACCGTGACGCGCGACTACGGCGCCGAGGTGCTGGCCGATGAGAGCCCCGACCTGAAGGGCTCCGACAACGTGATGCGGGCCCTCGACCGCAGTGCCGATGTCGAGACTCGCTACGGAGGGCGCTTCGTCCAGTCGATCGACGGGCTCGGCGGCGGCCAGACCGGGGGGCGGCTGTACGACTGGTTCTTCTACGTCAACGGCATCGAGGCTCCGCGCGGCGCCGCCGACTTCGACCTTTCCGCGGGCGACCGGGTCTGGTGGGACTTCCACGACTGGACCGATGCCATGCGCGTTCCCGCCGTTGTGGGCTCCTGGCCCGAGCCCTTCGTCAACGGTTTTGACGGCAGGCGCTACGAGGTGTCGGTGGACTGCCGCGGAGCGGAGGATGCCTGCGATCGGGTGCGAGGAAGCCTCGAGCACGCGGGAGCCCGGCTCGTGGACTCCGACGAGGAAGGCGTCACCGGCAGCGCCCGGGTCATGGTCGGGCCTTGGGAGCGGATTCGGCGCGACGGCGTCGCTCGCCTGGTCGAGCAGGGCCCCGGGCGCAGCGGGGTCTTCGCCGACTTCTACCTCGGCGCCCCCGAGGGCTGGCAGCTCGTGCTCCAGGATGCCTCCGGTGCGCCCTCGCGGACGCTCGGGCCCGGGAGCGGGCTGATCGCCGCGCTTCTGGAGGGCGAGGGCCCCCCGACCTGGCTCGTCACCGGTACCGACCCGGAGGGAACGGCCCTCGCCGCGGAGTCGCTGGCGCCCGATGCGCTTCGCAACCGCTTCGCGGTCGCGATCGAGGCGGGCGGCAAGCCCGAGCCGGTGCCGACGGAGGGCGCCCCGTGAGGCATTCGGCACTCGCCTACGTCCCCGGGAACAGCCCGCTTCACGCCGCTTCGACCGGCCCGGCGATCGCCTTCCTGGGGTCCTTCGCCCTTGCGGGCTTCGTCTTCGCGGGCCCGATCATGCTGGCCTCGGCCGGGCTGGCCCTGGTGCTGGCGGGCCTGCTGGCCGGCGCCGGCCGTGCGGTGCGGGCCTCGCTGCGCTACGCGCTCACTCTGGCGCTGCTGATCATCGCCGTCAACGCGCTGGTGGTGCACCGCGGCGCGACGATCCTGATCCGCGGCGATGAGGTGCCGCTGCTGGGGCGGATGGACGTCACCCTGGAGTCGCTCGCCGCCGGGGCCGTGCTGGGACTGCGGATAGCGGTGGTGATGCTGGCCTTCGCCGTCTACTCCGCCTGTGTCGACCCCGACGGCGTCCTGCGGCTGCTGCGGCCGGTGGCGCGGCGCTCGGCCCTGACGGCGACCCTGGTCGCACGGATGGTCCCGGTCGCCTCCGCGGACCTCGCGCGGCTGCGGGAGGGAGCCGAGCTGCGAGGGCCGGGGGCGACCCCGGTCGGGCGTTCGGCCCTGCTGCGGCGCCTGGTGGCCGGATCGCTCGATCGCGCGGTAGATGTTGCGGCGACGCTCGAACTGCGAGGCCACTCGCTGCCGGGACCCCCGGGGCGCCCGCGGCCCTCGCGCGGCTCGCTCGACGACGCTCCGCTTCTGGCTGCGGCGGGGTTGGTCGCGCTGGTGGTCGTCGTGGGCACAGCGGCGGGCGCCGGCGGCTTCGATCCCTATCCCGGCCTGGCCGTCGACCTCGGCGTTTCGACGCTCGCCCTGGCGGCGATCCTGCCGGCGTACGCGGCCATTCCCTTCGCGGTTCGGGCCGCCCGCGCCCGCAGGGAGCTCGGAGGAGCCCTTGCCTGAGCCCGTCCTCAGCGCCCGGGACTTCGGCTACAGCTACCCGGAGGCCACGGGGCCGGCCCTGACCGGGATCGACCTGGAGCTGTCGCCGGGTGAGTTTGTCGTCCTCGCCGGCCGCTCGGGCTCGGGCAAGACCACGCTGCTGCGCGCGGCCTGCGGCCTCGTGCCCCACTTTCACGGCGGCGAGGCCTCCGGTGAGCTCTCGGTCGGCGGCCGCGACGTCCGCGACCACGGGCCAGGAGAGCTCGCCGACCGGGTCGGCTTCGTCGCCCAGGAGCCCGAGACCCAGGTGGTCAGCACCACCGTCGCAGCGGAGATCGAGCTGCCGCTCGAGCTGCGGGGGGTGGGACCGCAGGCCCGGGCCAGGGCGGTCGAGGAGGTGGGGCTGGCACTCGCGATCCCCCACCTGCTCGAGCGCCCGACCGCGACGCTGTCGGGCGGCGAGCTGCAGCGGGTGGCGCTCGCGGCGGCGCTGGCGCCGAGGCCGCCGCTGCTCTTGCTCGACGAGCCGACCTCACAGCTCGACCCGGTTGCCGGCGATGAGCTGATCTGGCTGCTTCGGAGGTTGAACGAGGAGTGGGGGGTGACCGTGCTCATCTCCGAGCACCGGCTCGAGCGTTGCCTCGCCGCCGCCGACCGCGTGGTCGCGATCTCGGCGGGCGCGGCGGCCTTCGACGGCTCCCCCGCCGGCTACCTTTCCTGGGCGCTCGACTCCGACCCCGCGCTCGCGACCCCCGCGGCGCGCATGTTCGCGCTGGCCGGGATCGAGCCGCCGCCGGTTGGCGTGCGCGAGGCGCGACGGAGGCTGACGCAGCTCGGGCTCGCCGCCGAGCCCCTTGCCCAGGAGGCCGACGCGGGTGCGCCTGGACGCTCCGCCTCCGTTCCCGCGAGGAGGTCTCTCCGGACCGTCCGTCGCCGCGGCGGCCGTGAGCCCGCTGCGCTCGAGGCCAGGCGCCTGCGTGTGCGGCTGGGGGAGGGGCAGGGTGCACGCGAGGTCCTGCGCGGCGTCGAGCTCTCGGTGGCTCCCGGCGAGCGGGTCGCGTTGATGGGTCGCAACGGCGCCGGCAAGAGCACGCTGCTCCGGACCGCCGCCGGGATCCTGCAGCCGGGTGGCGGATCGGTCAGCGCCCCTGGCGGCGTCGCGCTGCTTCCTCAGCGGCCCGACGACCTGCTGGTCAGGGAGCAGGTGAGCGAGGAGCTGCCCGGGCCGGAGGGAGAGGCCGCGCTCGCGGCGTTCGGGCTTGAGGGCTTCGAAGGCGCCGATCCCCGCGATCTGTCGGGGGGCGAGCGCCAGCGCCTGGCGCTCGCCATCGTCGCCGCCGGACGCGGGGCGGGCGCGGGAGACCCCCCGGGCGCCCTGCTGCTCGACGAGCCCACCCGGGGCATGGACCGCGCCGCCAAGCTCGATCTTGCTGCCTTCGTGGCCCGGCTCTCCGAGGCGGGCTCGGCGATCGTTATCGCCACCCACGACGTCGAGTTCGCCGCGGAGTTCGCGACGCGCGTGGTCCTGCTCGGCGCCGGCGACGTGGTCGCCGACGGCAGCCCGACGGAGCTGCTCTCGGGTGGCTGGTACTTCTCCACCGAGGTTGCGCGGGTGCTCGACGGCGCCGGCCCGATCAGCGCCGAGCAGGGGGCCGCTGCCCTGCGGCCCGGATCGCGCCCGGCCCGCGGCGCGGCGAGGGAGGTCCGAACGTGAGTTGGGAGGCGACTGCCCTGATCGTGCTGGTGGCCGTGCTGGTCGCAGGCTTTGCCTGGTACGAGCGCTCCCGGCCGCCCTCGCAGGTGGTCGCCCTTGTGGCGGCGCTCGCCGCGCTCTCGGTGGCGGGACGGCTCGCCTTCGATCCGATCCCCAACGTCGTCCCGACGACCGACATCACCCTGATCACCGGCTACGCGCTCGGCGGGCCGGCAGGCTTCGCGGTCGGCGCCCTCAGCGCCCTGGTCTCGAACCTCTGGCTCGGCCAGGGCCCCTGGACCCCCTGGCAGATGGTGGCCTGGGGCTCATGCGGCCTCTTCGGCGCCGCGCTGGCGAGGGCGAGCGGCGGCCGCCTGGGGCGCTTCGGGCTGGCCGCCGCCTGCGGCTTCGCGGGCCTCGCCTACGGAGCCTTCATGGACCTCTCGGTGATGGTCACCTACGGCGGCGAGCAGTCCTGGGACCGCTATCTCGCGCTCTCGGTGCGCGGGATCCCATTCAACATCGCCCACGCGGCCGGAAACGTCGCCATCGCCCTGGTCGCCGGACCGGCGCTGGTGCGGATGCTGGAGCGCTTTCGCAGCCGCTTCGAATCGCGCTGGACCGCTGCGCCCCCCGCGGCGCGAGCCGGCGCCGGCGGGCTGGTGGCGCTGCTGATCGCCCTGACCACCTCGCTCAGCCTCGCCTCCGGGGGCGGCTCGGCCGAGGCGGGCGCCGGTGGCCCGGCGGCGGATGCGGCGGGCGCCGAGGCACAGGCTCTCGGCTGGCTCCAACGGGCCCAGAACGGCGACGGCGGCTTCGGCACCTCGCCCGCATCGAGCTCCAGCGCGGGGATGACGGGTTGGGCGGTGCTCGGCCTCGAGGGCGCGGGCCGCAACCCCCTCGACCTGCGGCGGGCCGGCACGACGCCCGTCGCCTACCTGCGCTCGACAGCCGACTCCGTGAGGACGACCGGTGACATCGAGCGGACGATCCTGGCCCTGCGCGGCGCGGGCCTCGAGCCCCGCGGCTTCGCCGGCCAGGACCTCGTCGCGAGGCTGCGGGGGCGCCGCTCCAGGGACGGCTCCTTCTCGCACCAGATCAACCTGACCGCGTTCGGGGTGTTTGCGCTCAAGGCCGCGGGGGCGCCGGGCGCGGGCAGGGCCTCGGCCTGGCTGCGCCGCCAGCAGAATGGCGACGGGGGATGGGGCTTCTCGACGGCGGCCTCCAGCGACGCGGACAGCACGGGCGCAGCGCTGCAGGCCCTCGCCGTCTCATCCCATTCCAGCGGCGCCGTACGCCGCGGCGTCCACTACCTGCGCGGAGCCCAGCGCCCGGGTGGCGGTTGGGCGCTGTCGGGCGCCTCGGTCAACGCCCAGTCCACCGCCTGGGCGGTGCAGGGACTCCTAGCCGCAGGGGTCTCGCCCAGCTCGGTCCGCCGGGGCGGGCGCAGCCCGCTCGACTACCTCGCGTCGCTCCAGGCCGGCGACGGCCACTACCGCTACTCCTCATCGAGCGACCAGACCCCCGTCTGGGTCACCTCGCAGGCCGTGATGGCCGTCGGCGGCCAGGCCTTTCCCGTGGAGCCCGTTCCCCGTCGCCCGGGGGCGGTCAAGGGTGGCCCCTCCGCCGCGCCCGCCGGCGCCGGCGCCGGCGGTGCGAAGGCCGGCAAGGACGGGGGCAAGCGCTCGGCCGCCGCGGACCAGGGGACTTCCAAGGCGGCCGAAGAGGCGGCCTCGGGGGAGGGTGCCCCGGTTGCCGCCGAGAGCGAGCCGGCGAGCGCCCGGACCTCCGACAAGGGCTCACGCGGCCTCACCTGGGGAGTGCTCGCCGGGACGGTGGTGCTGCTCGGGGCGATCTGGGCGGGTTGGCTGGCCTTCCGGCGCCGCCTGCCCTAGCCCGCAGGGCCGGCGCCCTCGGCTAGGTTTGGGGCATGGACATCGAGACGGCGATACGGACCCGCCGCACCCACAAAGCCTACAGCCCCGAGCCGGTCGGGCGCGGCGCGCTCGAGGAGCTGTTCGAGCTGGCTCGCTGGGCGCCGAACCACCACCTGACCAACCCCTGGCGCTTTCGCGTCGTGGGCCCCGAGGCTCTCGCGCGTCTGAAGCAGGCCGCGGGCCCCGAGGCGGCCGCCAAGTTCGACCGGGCGCCGACGCTCGTGGTCTGCTCATGCGTGCTCAGCGGAGACCCGGTCCAGGACGAGGAGGATCTGCACGCGGCGGCGGTCGCGGCCTACATCGTGCTGCTGGCCGCCCACGCCCGGGGGTTGGCCTCCTACTGGCGCACGCCTGGCATTCTGCGAACGCCCGAGGGAGCTGCCGCGGTCGGCCTCGGCTCCGACGAGCGCTTCGTGGGGCTGCTCCACCTCGGCCACCCCGTCCAGGAGCAGTCGCCGCCCGAGCGGGCGCCCGCCGACCAGGTGATCGAGTTCCTCCCGTGATCTCTCGCGATGACGCCCTGAGGGCGATCGACGGCGAGGAGTTCGACGTGGTCGTGATCGGCGGTGGCATAACGGGTGCGGGCGTCGCTCTCGATGCGGCCTCGCGCGGCTACTCGGTCGCCCTCGTGGAGCGCGGCGACTTCGCCCTCGGCACCTCCAGCCGCTCCTCGAAGATGGTCCATGGCGGCCTGCGCTACCTGCAGAACTTCGATCTCGGACTCGTGCGGGAAGCGCTGCTCGAACGCCAGCTGATGGTCCAGTTGGCGCCTCACCTCGTCTATCCGACCCGCTTCCTGGTGCCCGCCCTGGGCGACGACCGGCGTGACTTCAGGATCGGCATTGGGCTCAACGCCTACGACGCGATGGCCACGACGAGGGTCGGCCGCGGACGGGCCAGCCGCAGCGAGCACGGGGAGGAGGGCGACTTCTGGGCCCCCGACCGCCACCGCAAGATCTCCGGAGAGGAGGCCTCGGAGCTGATCCCGGCGCTCGAGCCGCTCGGTCCCAACTCGGCCTTCCTCTTCTATGACTGCCAGACCGATGACGCCCGCCTCGTATTGACCGTGTTGGGCGAGGCTGAGCGCTTCGGGGCCGTGCTGCTGAATCACGCCGAGGTGACCGAGGTGCTCGACGACGGTGGTCACGCCGCCGGGGTGTCGTGCATTGACGCGGAGTCGGGTGAGGAGTGCGAGGTCCGGGCTGCGAACGTGGTCAACGCCACGGGGGTATGGGCCGACCGCATCCGCCCCGAGGAGATCCTCACCGAGGAGGAGATCCCTCGGATCGCGCCGAGTCGCGGCAGCCACATCACGCTCTCGACCGACGCCCTGGAGATCGTCGACGCGGCCTGCGTCATCCCCGCCGGCGCCGAGCGCACCGTGATGACGCTGCCCTGGTACGGGCGCGTCCTCGTCGGGCCGACCGACAACGACTACGACGGAGACATCGACACGGTCCCGCCCGGAGAGGACATCACCTACCTGCTCGACGCCGTCAACTCCTACTTCGACCGCGAGCTGACACCCGATGACCTGACCGGCGCTTACGCGGGCGTGAGGCCGCTGATTTCGAGCGGGGACCCGAAGAAGTCCGTTGACATCTCGCGCAAGGCCGAGCTATATGAAACCTCGTCAGGGATGCTGACCATCACCGGGGGAAAGCTCACCACCTGGCGCCGGATGGCGGAGCAGACCGTTGATCGCCTCGTCGAGCGCGATGGCCGCGACGCCCCCTGCCGGACCGACGACATCCCGCTCGGGATGCCCGCGCGCCCGGAGGACCTGGAGACTGAGCTCGAGCTCTCCGAGGAGTCGCTCGGCCAGCTCGCCTTCCGCTACGGCCACGCCGCGAAGGCGGTGCTCGACCTCTGCGTCGAGCGGCCGGAGCTCGCCGGCGAGATCGTCGAGGGCAGGCCTGACCTGCTGGCTGAGGTCGTGATCGCGGCGCGCCGCGAGCAGGCGCGCACCGTGGCCGACGTGCTGCTGCGGCGCACGCGGCTCGGCATCCTCGCGGCCAACCAGCTCCGCGGCGCAGGGTCGGTGGCCGGGGTGGCCGAGCTGCTGGGCGAGGAGCTGGGCTGGGATCCGGCCCGGGTGCAGAAGGAAGCCGAGGCCTGGGTCGAGGTCCACCGTAGCGAGGGCCTCGATCCGGCGACCAGCGCCGTCTGAGCTGCCGTCATCAGACGCTAACCTCACGCCTCCATGCCGCACACCGAAACCCAACTGAAGCATCTGCACCTGTCCGAGCTCCACGAGCGCGCCCAAGAGCTCGGGCTGCCCGACTACCGCCTGATGGGTCGCGACGAGCTGGTCGAGGCGCTCTCTGAGGAGCAGCCCGAGGCCGCCGCGCCGGAGCGCGAGCCCGACGAGCGGGACGACGAGCCGGCCGAGGACCGGCCGAGCGGCCGCCAGCGCGACCGTCGGCGCCGCAAGCGTGAGCACTCCCAGCAGGGCCGTGACCGCGCCGAGCTCGAGCAGGCCGACGACTCCGACGACGCCGATTCCGACACCGATGAGGAGCCCGCCGAGACCGAGCCGGTCACCGGCATCCTCGACCGCATGCCCCAGGGCTACGGCTTCCTCCGCCTCACCGGGCTCAGCAGCGCCGAGGGCGATGTCTACGTTTCCGCCTCCCAGATCCGCCGCTGCGAGCTGCGGCCCGGCGACGAGGTCACGGGCCCGGCGCGCTCGCCGCGCAGAGGAGAGCGCCACCGCGCCCTGATCCGCGTCGAGACGGTTAACGGCAACGAACCCGAGGGGGAGCGTCACGAGTTCGAGGACCTGACCCCGGTCGCTCCGAGTCGCCGCCTGGTGCTGGAGGGCGAGGGACACGACCCGCTGGTGCGGGCGGTGGAAGTACTGGCGCCACTGGCGCTGGGCCAGAGGGTGCTGGTCCTCTGCGAGCCGCGATCGGGAAGAAGCACCCTGCTCCGTGGGATCGGCGCCACTGTCGCCGCAACGGGAGCGAGGCTGATCGTGCTGCTGGCCGACGAGCGGCCCGAGGAGGTCACCGTCTGGAAGAGGGCCCTGCCCGAGGCTGACATCGTCGCCGCGCCCGCCGACCAGGAGCCGATCGACCAGGCCCGCGCCGCGGAGCTGGCGATCGGGTTCGCCAAGCGCCGCGCCGAGGCCGGGGAGGACGTCGTCGTCCTCGTCGACTCGCTCTCGCGACTGGCCCTCGGCTACCGCGACCCCGCCCGGATCAAGCTTCTGTTCGGCGCCGGCCGCGAGTTGGACGAGGAGGGCTCGGGGTCGCTCACCATCGTGGGCACCGTGCTCGACGGCGACGACGCTGCCGACGGCACCCGTGAGGCGCTGGAGACCACCGAGAACGTCCTTCTCCGACTCGACGCCGAGCTCGCGGCAAAGGGCATCACGCCCGCCCTGATCGTGGATGAGTGCCGCGTCTCCAGTGAGGAGACCCTGCGCGACCCCGAGGAGATGAAAAAGGTCAGGAAGCTCCGGGCCGAGCTCGAGGAGATGGACCCCGAGGAGGCCGCCAAGGCCCTCGGTGAGCGCGTCGCCGGCACCAAGACCAACGCCGAACTGCTCGACTCTATCTAGCGTCCGCCGGCTGTGCTAGGGCCGTTTCATGGGTCGACGCCGGAAGCTTCGCATGCCGTCGCCGGCGGTCGCGATCGCGCTGGTTGCCCTGTTCGTGGTCTTGGGCGGCACTGCCGCGGCGGTCCAGGTCGCCAGGAACAGCGTCGGCTCCGGTCAGCTCAAGAACAAGGCCGTGACCACGAAGAAGATCAAGAACGGGGCGGTCACCCCGCCGAAGACAACGATGCGATGGGCGCTCGTCGCCGCGGACGCCTCGATCGTCAAGCAGTCCGGGGGCATCTCGGCCGCGATCAACATGACCGGCGACTACTACGTCAACTTCGGCTCCAGCCAGACGGGCCGGTCGGTTCAGGTGACTCCCGTCTACCGCGACGACGACTTTAGCGCCGTGACGACCGTCGCCGCGCTCTGTGGCGGGCCGCCCGAAGGGGCGTCGTGCATCGTCCACAACAGCCCTAAGTTCGTGTTCGTCGGCGCCGCAACCGCCGACACCGGGCTCCCCGACCCGCAGGCGTTCTACATCACGACGTTCTAGATACGACGTTCTAGATACGACGTTCTAGATACGACGTTCTAGATACGACGTTCGCGGCGGTTGTACGCCGCGTTGCCCCAGGAGGGCTCCTGGGAGAGCTCGATCAGCTCCGAGTCGCGATCGGGCTGGATGTAGCCGAAGGTCTGGTTGCTCTCGTCGAAGACGACGTCGAGCTCGCCCTCCTTGACCCGCTGGTCGAGCCAGGCGCCCCTGAAGACGAGGCGCCGCAGCCAGTGGACGAGGCTGCGGTTGGTGGGGCCGACCAGCTCTTCCCAGTTCTCGTTGACGTGCTCGCCGAGGGGGGAGCAGGGCTCGCGGATCTCGCCGTTGACGGCCAGCTCCAGGAGGTCCTCGGTCTCCTCGCGGTCGAGGCCCTGGTCCACGAAGTTGAGCTTGACCGCAGCCTGCTCGACGCGCTGTCCGAAGTCGCGCTCATTGAAGGAGAACCGGAGCTCTCCGTACTCGAGCACGTAGTCGGCGCCGGAGTCGTAATTTCCTCTGCGAGCTGTCTCGTCGATCAAGGTGCGGGCATGTTTACGGATGAACGCCCGGAACGCCAGCCGGCGGCACCGTCTGAACGTGCCTTTGCAGCAAGAGGGCTTCGAGGTCTGGCAGCGACGGTCGGAGCCGCTACCGGCTCTGACCAAAGATACGCAGGAGGAAGAGGAAGAGGTTGATGAAGTCGAGGTAGAGGGCGAGGGCGCCCATGATCGCCGCCCGGCCCTGGGCATCGCCGGTCAGCCCCTGTTGGCCGATCTGCTTGATCTTCTGCATGTCGTATGCGGTGAGCGCGGCGAAGATCAGCACGCCGGCGTAGGTCGTGATCCAGTAGAGCGCCGAGCTGGCGACGAAGAAGTTGACGATCGTCGCGAGGATCAGGCCGATCAGGGCCATGAAGGCGATCGCCCCGAGCTTGGTCAGGTCCATCTTGGTGACGGCGCCGAAGAAGCAGAGGGAGCCGAACATCCCGGCGGTGACCAGGAACGCCGTGAACACCGACTGCGCCGTGTAGAGCTCGAAGATGAGGGCGAAGGTGACGCCGACGGTCGCCGAGTAGAGGAGGAAGAGGAAGGTCGCCGCCCCGACCGAGATCCGCTGCAGCATGAAGACGAGCAGCAGCACCAGGGCGAGTTGGGCGATGACGACGCCGATCACGATCCCCGGCGTCTCGGTGATGGTGGTGAGCAGCTTGTCGTTGGAGCCGATCAGCGCCGCAACGCCGCCGGTGATGGCGAGGCCGAGGAACATCCAGGCGAAGACGCGCTGGACGAAGCTCGAGTCCTCGCGGGCGATGTCGCCGTAGCTGACCGTGGCTTCCATGCCCCGAAACTAGTGGATGCAGCCGACGGACGGCCATCCGGACGGGGGGGGAGAGGGCCGGCGCTCTGCGGCTGAGGGGAGGGTGCCCGCCTCCTCCTCGGGCCCACGGGCCCTGCCGCCCCGCCGCCTGCGGGGCCTGCCGCCCCGTCGCGTGCTCGGCCATCGTGTCCCGCTCGCCGAGACCCTGGCCGCGCGCCTGCTCGGGCTGGCGCTGCTCAAACGGGGCCGCGCGGGCCCCGGGCTGCTGATCCCGCGCTGCCGCAGCATCCATACCGTCGGCATGCGATTCGCGCTCGACCTGGTCTTCCTCGATCGTCACGGCGCGGTCGTGGAGCACCGCAGGGACGTTCCGCCCTTCAGGCTCGCGCGCTGTCCGGGCGCCGCGTCGGTGCTCGAGCTGGTGCCGCCTCGGTAGCTAGAGGCGCAGGGAGGGGGCGTGGCGGTTGCGCAGGACCCGCAGCGCCGAGAGCGGCTCGTGCAGACGCGCCCGGCGAGAGCGCCGCGAGAGGGAGGCCTCGAACGCGGTCTCGAGCTCCGGGTAGCGCCCGTCGGCCTTCAGCGTCGCGATGAACTCGCGGACCTGGTCGCGCATCTGGTCGTCGACCAGGTCCGCGGCTGCGATCAGCTCGGGGTCGGGGAGGGCGCCGTCGAAGGTCGGGCAGCGATCGAGTGCTCCGGCGAGCTGGAGCGCGGCGAGGGTTCGCTGGCACTTGACGCAGCGACCGCAGTTGTAGGCGCCGCCGGGGTTCATGTAACAGACCCGCAGGCCCGACAGCGCGACGTCCGAGCGCGCCACCTGCCAGGCGACCTTCTCGACGCGGGACGCCTCGGCCCCCTCATGGACGATCTCGGTCGCCTCCGTGGACCAGAGCGGGTCCACCCCCGGATGGCCTCCAAAGGGGATCAGCATCGGATAGCTGATTCCCGATGAGGTGATGATCCGCCAGAACTCCCCCGACATCGCCAGGCCGATGCCGAGCTGCAGCGGGGCGTACTGGAGGGTGCCCCAGAAGACGAACGGGTCGGTCAGCTCGCGGAGGTTGGTCTCGGCCTCCACCAATCCGACCCCGAAGCCGGCGGCCACCTTCGCGATGCGGTCCCTGACCAGCTCTCGCAACGCGAGGTTGCGGCGGTCGTAGTCGAAGCCGTGGACCAGGATCAGGTGGGACGGCGTCGCGAGCCGCGGGTCGCCGATGTGCTTGAGCACCGTGTATGAGGAGTCGACCCCGCCCGAGTAGAAGCTCGCCACGCCCTCGGGGCGGCGCTCGTCGGTGAGGGTCTCGGCGGCGCGAATCTCCACCGGTTGCAGGCGACGGTTCCAGCCGCTCCAGATCTGCATGACCTTGCCGGCGCCGGCCTGGAGCCGGGCCGAGACTGGGGCATCGATCTCGAGCGGCTACGCGAGCGCGACGGAAGTGGGCAGCATCGCCGCCAGCCAGGCGGCGCCGTCGGAGGCGGGGTCGTCTGACGGCGCGGCACCCGCGGGCAGGCGGATCCAGGCCTCCTGCGATGCCGACGTGCCCGGCAGGCCGGTGACGGTCGCCGAGAGCTCGAGGCGCGAGCCGTCGAGCCGTCGCTGGATTTCGGTCACGCGCATTGGGTCGTCGAAGCAGCGCGCGGTCCGGCCGCCGCTGATTCGAGGGCCGGATGCTGCCGGAATTGGCGAAGCGGCGAGCGCAAGCGGCCTGCGGGCTGTCTCTCCGGGCGCATGACGAGCCTCGACGCGGAGCTACGACGCAACAGGTGGACCGAACGTGGGGGGCTGGTAAGAACCTTTGGGTCGACACCAGGAGGGCGATAGCTATACCGACGTATAGTCAGTCGCAACGCTTGAGGCGATCTACTCCTTGGCTTACGCAAACCCGACTGGTGGCGCATTCCCGAGGGTACTCGGGCCTCCGACGGGATCAGCTCGCGCTTTGACCCCGAGCTGCCGGTGATCGTCGCCAGCGGGCGCGGGGCCGAGGCCGATCGTGTCCGCGGCCTAACGGCGGGGGCCGACGACTATGTGGTCAACCCTTCCGGTTCATTGTCCGCGAACGTCAGCGGCTGGCGATTGAGCAGCGGCAGCCCCTCGACCTCCATCCTCTCTAGGCCCTCGATAGCGGCTGGGAGCGGGACCGGGCAGACGATCCATTCATCCGCCCCTTCGCTCTCCTTGACCGGCGGGAGACTTCCGACGGTCGGCCCATCGGCGAAGCTGGCGAGCGCTTGGCCCTCGACGCTGTCCGGGTCCGGCCCCGGCTGATCGGTGCGGAAGATCAGGAACTCCTCAAAGGTTCGGCGCAGCCCCAGCCGGACGGCGTCAATCCCGGACGCGTCCGCCACCTTGCCCGCGATGGCGGCCTGGATCGCGGCCAGCCGGAGGACGGCTGTCTCCTCAGCCCCGGGCGTTTCGTCCTCCGCCGCGAGGGCCTTCGCCTCCCGCTCGCGGGCCTGCGCCAGTGCCGCCTGCGCCGCCTCGTGCTCGCTCTCCAGCCCGGGCTTTAGCTCGCGCCATTCCTCAGCCTCAATCTTCCCGTCCGTGTAATCGCGGCGGACGCGCTCGACCGCCTCGCTCGCCTTTCGCTCCTCGCGCTCGGCCGCGTCGAGCAGGGCGGCCGACTCGGCGCGCTGGCGCTTGATGGCAGCCGATAGCTGCTTCCGCAGCTCCTCTAGATCGACGCCCTGATCCTTGAAGTAGGCGAACGCGGCCGCGTCGAGCGGGGCGCGGGGGACGGGCGTTTGGGGGCAGGACTTGAGCCCATTCTGGTCGCGGCCCAGGCAGCGATACTCCTCGCGGGTCTTTCCGGCGCGGCCACCCTTGCGGCCGGGATCGGTCCGGGGAGCCATCGCGCCGCCGCAGTGTCCGCACCGCAGGAGCCCCTTCGTGAATAGGTGCGGACCGGCCGGTCCCCGGCCGGGGCCGCCCTTCCGTGAGCGCGCCGTCGCCGCCCGGTCGCCCGCGACCCGCTCCCATAGCTCGGGCTCGATGATCGCCTCGTGTAGGCCCTCATGCTCCTCGTCATTGAAGATCACCGCGCCTCGATAGGTCGGGTTGCGGAGGACCAGCCCGACGCCCGATTGGGTCCAGGACTTCGCTCGCTTGGGCTTGATGCCGTCCTCATTGAGGCCCCGCGCGATAGCTCGCTGCGACTTCCCCCCGGCCGCCTCGCGGTAGATGCGCTCGACAATCGGGGCCGTCGCCGCGTCCCGGATCAGGTCGCGGTGTTTCACCTTGTAGCCGTAGGGGGGGCGGCCGTGGTGGCGGCCCTCTTTGGCTCGATGGGAGGGGTGGGCATTGGTCGCGCTCAATTGCCCGGCGGATCCCTCGACGCCGACAGGAGAGGCGATGGCGGCGATGATGGCGACGTTCGCACAGCTTGAGCGCCGCCTGATCGGGGAGCGCACGCGTGAGGCGTTGGCGGTCAAGCGCGCTCAGGGCGTCAGGCTGGGTGGGCCTCGACTACTGCCCGAGGCGACGGTTCGGAGGATCGTCCGTGAGCGTGATGCCAGCCGGTCACTTCGGGCGATCGCGAACGGCCTCACGGCCGATGGAGTTCCGACTGCTCGGGGCGGCCGATGGGCGGCCGAGACAATCCGGGCCGTGCTTCGATCTTCGGCGCTTGATGCCGAGTGCGAGGCGATCCGCGCCGCGCTGCCGAGTGGGAGCTGAGGTCGTCGGCCGACCGCCTCGCGCTAGGGTCGTCCCGTGCTGGGTAGTTACGCCGATCACCGCCGAGTCTTCGTTGAGGTCACGAACGGAGGACGGTCACGGCGGTTCCGGATGGGAGTTTGGGACGTGCCTTTGGAGTCCGGCCAGAAACAAGGCCGGGCACGACCTCTACAGCTTGATGCGTGAGGTAGCCGCCGGTGATCTCGTCTTGCACTTACTCCACAACAACTGGGGCCCCAGCTGGCCCACCAGGCGCAACTAACGTCAGCGCCGACCGCGAGTACAAGGAGACCAAGCGTCTCGCGTCCGAGCGGTACGCCTTCGCAAGAAACCCGGGGCTCGTGCGAGCCGCGAGGGCAATTCGCGGCTATCAATGCGAGGCTCGCGACTTCGATTTCGAAGCGACGTACGGCGAGCTAGCTCGGCAAGGAGTACATCGAGTGCCACCACGTAGATCCACTTGGAGCCCGGGACAACCCTTCTACGGTGTCAACGGTTCGGGACGTGCGTATGCTGTGCGCGAACTGTCACCGGATGGTCCATCGCCGCTTGACGCGTCCGCGGCTGTCCGCGAGAAGATTCGAGCGAACGGGAAGAAGTACCCGGTTGACAAAGCGCGTGGTCGGGTTACGAAATACACGGACCTATGATCGGGGGCAGATGGGTCCGGGTCACGTCGGTAGAAGTGGTGTAACGAGCCCGTAGGGGCCGGAACGAAGTTCCGGCCACCGCGGGCCCCAGACTCGTCGGTTGACCGCAAAGTCGACTGACGAAAGGAGCACCACGATGGCCGAGGGCCAGAATATGACGACCGCCG
>SHVA01000015.1 GCA_009691195.1 Solirubrobacterales bacterium
CTCCTTTGGGTCGAGCGGCCATCCTGGGAATCGCCTCGGATGCCTTCGTCGGGGCTACGCCCCTCCTCGGCATTCGAGCGATCTAGCTCAGGTGGGTGTCAACGCGGGGATGGGGTCCAGGCCAGCCGGTCTCCTTTGTCCTGCACACCGGCCGATTCCGAGAGCCGTCGGGCATCGTCTCGAAAACCGTTAAGGGCCTTAGGGTCCTTCGTGGGTTCGAATCCCACCCCCTCCGCTGAGTCGCTCAAAGAGCCCCGCAAAGCGGGCTTTTCCGAGCCGCTCGTCGACCGCTATACGCCTAGTCTTGAGCGAGGTTCGTCGGGCCTCCCTTCCCGTGGACACGGCTTGTCGCCGAACCTGGGGATCGCGCGCCGATCGCGCGACCCGGCCGCCGACTTCCATTTCCGCCGGCACAGAGCTATCTGTGTTGGGCAATGCCGGCCTCGACCAAGCCACGCCGCCCCGAGGGGATTGTGGTCCGGCGCCGTTCGCTACTGACGGATTGTGACGGGTGGGGTCTTGGGACCCAAGTTCGAGAAGCGGGATCAATAGCTCTCTGGCCGGGCTGCGGATTGTCGGCCTCAGCCGCTGGGTATCGGTCGCAGCGTCGGTGGCGTTCCTGGCTCTATCCAGAGCAAGGAGATCCTTCCCCGGTTGAGCGAGCGTGGCGGGAGAACACCGAGGACGCCAAAGGAACCGTCCAGCTCGTAGCTGACCCCGATCACCTCGACGCGCCCGCCGACGGCGATCGCAACCGGCTTGCCCGGCTGCACCCGACCCGAGAGCTCGGCGCTCACCAACACCTCCGCTAGCTGTTCGTCGGGCCTGTAGCTGCGCTGATCGCCCTCTTCTCCGAGGTCCGCGGTCACGCCGAGCCTTGATCCATTGGGAAGGTCGTCGACCCGCCTCCCGACGAGGTGATGCGAGTCGCCGGATCCATAGACGGCGCCCCAGCCACCGCCTGGCTCGAACAGCCGCGCCTGCTCCCTGAGCAAGCTTTCGAACCGCTGGTCAATGAGGCTGCGACGGACGGTGACGTACTTGCCGGCGCTATAGGTCACGGCCGTGGCTGGAGCACAGGCTGTCGGTCCGATAGGCGGCTGCAGTCCCAGAAGGCCTCCTACCTTGGGGAGGATGTCGCTCGAGCAGATCGGTGCGTCGTCAATTCGCCCCCTCGTCTGCGCGGGTGCCTTGATAAAGAGCGGGGTTCTGAGGATCGCCGCGGCATTGCCGGGTGTGGCATCCCGGCGGGGCTCCGATGGGTAGAACGAGGAGCCATGGTCGGCGGTCACAACCACAAGGGCCCGCTTCCAGATGCCGAGCCGCTTCAGCCTCCCGATCAGCTGCTGGACCATGCGGTCGGCGTAGCCGACCTGGAGTAGATGCCGCTCCCAGAAGTAGCGGATGACGGCCGGCGGTGCCTGCCACTCCGAAGAGTCCCCGGGAACGACCTTGGCCGGATTGAAGGTGTCCGTGTAGAGGTGCCCGTCGGGCAGCAGATGCCAGGGGAGGTGAGGAAGGAGCGCATGGAAGAAGCTGAGCTGGGACGGGTTATCCGAGTCCATTCCATCTAGGAAGTCCTGGTATGCCGCGATGTCCTCGGGAACATCATCGAAGTCGAGAAAGTGACCGAAGCCCTGGTCCACTACCGGGAGGTTCTTGGCGTAGTCGGCCGGCAGGACCTTCTCTCCCTCCACCGCGCTCAAGTCCGTCCAAAGCGATCGCGCTCGCTCCCAAAAAGGATCGCGCCGGGGGGTGCCGCACTCATCCTCCGGGCATAGCCGCGTGACCGATTCATAGACGTTCATCTCCCGGTGGCCGTCCAGGACCGTGAACAGGTTCTTCGGATGCCTCGCCGCCGTCGGTAGCCGCGAGTGGGCTCGAGAGCGACCGGTAAGGATCGCAGGCACCGCCAAGTGAGTGAACGCAGCGACGGAGGAGACGCGCGGGTACCAGGTTGAGCTCCGCGCCAGCTCCGCAAAGCCCGGATACCGGGATGCGTCGATGTGACCGCTCGCGTCGAGTAGGGAGGCAAGCGGGAATTCGTCGAAGACGACTTCGACCACGGGTGCGTCCGACTCGACCGTACGGGCGGACTCGTCCGGCACCGGATCCGGGTTGACGAGCGCTGAGACGGAGCCGGTGAACAGGAACAGAGCTATGAAGATCACGGGGATCGGCGAGAGCACGGTCAGCACCGCCTTTAGGAACTCACCGCGGGCGTACAACACGGCGAACGCAGCTCCGGTCGCGATGGCCAGTAGGACGACGAGCAGCGCCGGACCCTCGCTGACGCCCTTAATCAATTGAAGTGCTAGGACCGCGACGAGTAGAGCGACGAACGCGAGGTGAAGATTGCGGGCCACCTGTCGCCAACGGCTGACGGACGCCTCCAGCGCGACCATCGCAAGCGGCGGGAGGATGGTGAGCGCGAGGGCGAAGATGATGATGTCCGCCGAGGTGTTGTCGCGGGCCACGAAGAAGGCTGGGTCTCCTTCGAGCACGTCGAAGAGAGGCTTGGCGACGGCGAATGACCAAAGGACCCCCAAATGCAGGATGTTCGCCAGCAGTAGGCGTCCGGTGCCTCGATCTGAGGGTTCGCTGGGTTTGGGCGTAGCGGCGCTATCCATGTTGGGTCCCGAAGTGTGGCGGGGCCAGGCACGAGGTCGACGGACGCCGTCTGCCCTTGGCTTGGCCTAGATGGCGGTGCCGCTCGAGTCCCGGGGATCGTAGTCACGGGGGCTAGTCCGCTCCCCCCCGTCGCTTCTAGTTGAGCATTCTGTCTGGCTTGGGCCCTACGGGGGGGTCCGCTCTAGGGGGCGACTGCCTCGATCGCTTCGAGGCGGCCCGGATGAGCTTCTCGGTCGCCGCCTAGGGCGAGACGAGGCAGGCCCTGCCGGCGCAGTCGGTGAGCCGGGTCAGCTTCTTGGCGAGCCGTTCCCGGATCGCCGCGTAGGCCGGGTCGGCGACGAGGTTGTGAATCTCGTAGGGGTCCTCGTGCAGGTCGTAAAGCTCGCTGGCGCCGTAGCTCCAGACGACGTACTTGAAGTGGTTGGTGCGGACCCCGGTGTAGGGCTTGTCGTAGCCCATCGGGAAGCCGGCGCCGAGGAAGAGCGGGCTCGTTGCCTCCAGCTCGATCGCGCGATCGAGCGCGCGGCCGGGATGGCGAGCGATGGGCAGCAGTGAGATGCCGTCCTGGGTGCGGCCGGGGCGAGCGCCGGCCGCGTCGAGCAGGGTCTTGGCGAAGTCGATGTTGGAGACCTGCGTCTTCACGGTCCGCCCCTTCGGCACTCCGGGCCCGCGGATGATGAAGGGGACCTCGATCGACTCTTCGTAGGGGACGAACTTGTCGCCGCGGATCCGGTGCTGGCCCTGGACCCAGCCGTTGTCGGAGACGAAGACGATCATCGTGTTGCGGAGCTGGTGGGTCTGCTTCAGTACGCCCACCAGCTTGTTGACGTGGTCATCGACGGCGAGCAGGGATCCGATCCGGCCCTGGTAGTCGAGCTCGAGCTGGTCGATCTGCGCCTGGCTCATGCTCGGAAGCTGGGCGACCAGGCTGTCTGCGTCGGCCGGGTCGCTGTGGTTGAAGGATGGAGGGCGGGGGAGGTGGAAGCTCTCGCTGAGCTCCTTGTAGCGGGGCGCGGGGCGAGGGTCGGCACCGGGGCGTCCGAGGATCGAGGTGGCGACGTCCTCGCGGTGTGACGCGGACGGCGCCCACCAGATGAAGAACGGCTTCTTCGCCTTCGCCTGGCGCTTGACGAGGCTCTGGGCGACCTGGCCGGTGACGTCGGGCGAGTAGTTCTTCGCCTTCTCGGTCCCGAAGTAGCCGGGGGTGAAGATCGAGTTGGCGAGGGTGAGGACGTCGCCGATCGAGGGACGCGGGCCGCCCTGGACCTGGATGTGGCCGAACTCCACCAGCTTCTCGGCGAAGTCGCGGTCGCCCCAGCTGCGCAGGGTGCCGTCGGCGTTCATGAGGAAGTTGAAGTAGTCGTAGGCGGAGAGGTCGAGCAGTCCCCGCCAGATGTCGAATCCGTGCGGGATCTCGCCGTGGGCGTCCTTGGCCCCGTAGCCGTTGAGCCACTTGCCGATCAGCGCTGTCGTGTAGCCGCTCTTCTGCAGCCAGGCGGGCAGGATGTTCTTGCGGTTCTTCATCCCGTACCAGCCGTTCGGGAAGAAGTTGCCTGCGACGCCGTGGTTGTGGGCGTACTGCCCGGTGATGAAGGTGGCGCGGGCCGGGCAGCAGAGGGGGAAGGAGTCAACCGCGTGGGTGAAGCTCGTGCCCTGCTTTGCGAGCAGTTTGCGGACGTGCGGCATGTACTGCACATCGTCGAGGGCCTGGTCGTCGGTCATCACCACCAGGATGTTGGGCTGTGGGCCCGAGCCCGCCGGGCGGGCGTCCGCCGTGGACGCTCCGATCAACAGCGCAAGGCCCAGCAGCGCGATGGCTGCGCGGCGTCTCCCGGTATTCACTCTCATCCCCACTCGCAACGATAACCCTCGTGGGTCCGCGAAGTTGCCCCGAAGGGGGTGAGCGTGCCTGCTCAGGCGGAGACGACCCGGTCCCGGCCGCCCCGCTTCTCGCACTCGGGCAGCGCCACCGCGAACTCCTCGCCGCCGTAGCGAGCGATCAGGTCCGATTCGCGCAGCCGGGCCTGCCGGCTCGCAGCGGCTTCCTTCAGCAGGCGGTCGCCCGCCTGGTGGCCGAGCCGGTCGTTGTAGTCCTTGAAGTGGTTGAGGTCGATCATCGCCACCGACAGCGGCGCGCCGTGGCGCCGGGCACGGACCAGCTCACGGTTGTGGTGCTCGTCCCAGTCGCGGCGGTTGGGCAGGCCCGTGAGGTCGTCGGTGCGTGCCGTGCGCTCCAGGCGCGAGAACAGGCGGGCGCGCTCGATTGCGATCGAGGCTTCATCGGCGAGCAGCGCTACCACGTTGACGAGCTCCGAGTCGAGGCTCGAAACCCGCTCGCCCAGTAGACGGCGAGGACTCCGATCGTTGTCTCCTCCTGGTTGATCAGCGGGGCGGCTTGTCGCCGACGTGGGCCGTGCGATCCACGACCTTCTCGGCGACCATGCCCCCGACCCGGAAGGGCACCCATTTGTTGACCAGGCCGCCGGCGAGCGCGGCGTGGCCGAGCTTGTCGAGCAGCGCGTCGGCCTCAGCCCGCTCCCGCTTGCTCAGGTTCGAGGGCTTGCCCTTGGACTTGCGGGCCAGCTCGAGGAGCCGGGAGCGCTCCCCGGGCTCGAGCCGGACCCAGTGGCGACGAAGCAGGAAGGCCGATTCGGCCACGGCGATCAGCCACAGCCTTCGCGCGAGCCAACGGCTGCGCAGGGCGATCCGCCGGGCACCGCTCCCGGCGATGCTCATTCGGGTGCCTCGGTCGTGATCAGTCGCCCGGCTTCGGGTGCGGGAACTGGGTGCCGACGAAGCGATCCCAGCCACGGTCGGTCAGCAGGCTGCGCTGGCCCATGATCACCCGCGCCGAGGGCGTCACCTTGTAGCGGGCGCGCGGGCGCCGAGCGCTGAGTGCCTTTTCGATCGCCTTGGCGACGGCGTCGGGGCCGCCCCCGAGGAACTTGAAGGTCGTCCCCTCGTAGGCGCTCGCCGTGGCGGTCCCGACCGCTTCGTTGAACTTCGCGTAGGGCCCCTCCTCCCGGGCGTCGCCGAGGCTCCCGGCGGCGGTATCGCCGAAGCTGGTCTTGACCAGCCCCGGCTCTATGACCACCACATTGACGCCGAACTTGGAGACCTCGAAGCGCAGAGCATCGGAGATCGCCTCCACCGAGTGCTTGGTCCCGTGGTAGATGCCGCCGCCGGGGAAGGTGAGCTTGCCGCCCATCGAGCTGATGTTGATGATCATCCCCTCGCCGGCCTCGCGCATCTTCGGCAGCACCAGCTGGCACATGCGGACCAGCCCGAAGACGTTGGTCTCGAACTGGCGCCGGACGCTTTCGAGGGGGATCGTCTCGATCGCCCCGCTCTGGCTGTAGCCGGCGTTGTTGATCAGGGCGCCGATCGCTCCCTGCTCCTGCTCGATCGCGTCGACGGCGTCGCACATCGAGCCCTCGTCGGTGACGTCGAGGGCAAGGGTCTTAGCCCCGCTCGCCTTCAGGTCCTCGAGGGTCTCGGGCTTGCGCGCCGTCGCGTAGACATTCCAGCCCTCCCGGGCGAGCATCTCGGCGGTCTCCCGGCCGATCCCGGTCGAACAGCCCGTGACCAGCACCGGCCTCGACTTGTTGATCCCCATCTGCGTCTCCTCTCCGGTAGGCCGTTCAGGCCCACAGGCGGGTTAGGTTCCCGCCGCGTCCGTCGATCCTCTCAGAAGGGGGCCCGCAGGTAGGCTGCCGCCGATGCGGGCCGTGACATTTCAGGCGCCGGGCGAGGTCGCGGTCGAGGAGCGACCCGATCCCGAGCTGCTCGCCGACGACGACGCCGTCGTCCGGGTTGAGGCGAGCGGCGTCTGCGGCTCCGACCTCCACATCTACCACGGGCGGGTCCAGATCGAGCCCGGCTTCACGCTCGGCCACGAGTACGTCGGCACCGTCGTCTCAGCCGGCGACGCGGTGACCGAGGTGGCCGTCGGCGATCGGGTCCTCGGCACCTACTCCACCGCCTGCGGGGGCTGCTTCTTCTGTCGCCGGGGCGACTACCACAAGTGCGATCAGGGTCGGGTCTTCGGCCACGGCGCCGCCCTGGGATCGCTCCAGGGGACGCAGGCCGAGCTGGCGCTGGTGCCTCACGCCGACCTGACCCTGCGCAAGGTGCCCGACGGGCTCTCCGACGACGTCACCCTCTTCGCCGGCGATGTCATGGGGACCGCCTACCACGCGATCGCCTCCCGACCGCTGGCGCCCGGCGAGACCGTCGCCGTCCTCGGCCTCGGGCCCGTCGGCCTCAGCGCCGTGCAGGTCGCGAAGGCGGCCGGCGCCTCGCAGGTGATCGCCGTGGACTCGGTCGCCGACCGGCTCTCGGTCGCCGAGTCGCTCGGGGCGACGCCGGTCCACCTCACCGAGCAGGACGTGCGCGCCGAGGCCAAGGCGCTGACCGAAGGCCGCGGGGTGGACCTCGCCGTTGACGCCGTCGGGCACCCCGATGCGCTCGACCTCGCCTGCCGGCTGGCTCGCAAGGCGGGCACGGTCTCGGCGACCGGCGTCTACACCGAGCGGCTGGAGGTGCACATGGGCGTCGTCTGGATCAAGGCGCTGACGATCTGCACCGGCCACGCCAACGTGATCGCCCACGTCGACCCGGTCCTGGCGCTGCTCGCCTCGGGTGCGGTTGATCCCAGGCCGCTGGTCACCCACCACATGAAGCTCGACGAGGCGCCCGAGGCCTACCGCGTCTACGACCGCCGCGAGGCGCTCAAGATCGTGCTCACCCCTTAGGGGAGCGCCCGTCTCTACGCCGCCAGGGCGAGCGCGGACAGTCGATGCGCTTGAAGTCCAGCATCGCCCGGGCGGCCTGGCTCGGGCGGGAGATCTCGATCCCGTAGAAGCTGGCGCTCGCGGCCGGGACCCCAGCCCGCCCAGGCCCGTCGTGCCCGGGCGCGGTGGGCTAGCGTGGCGGCGATGAGCGAGAGTCTCAGCGGGAAGCTCCTGGTCGCGTCTCCGAGCATGAAGGACTGGTTTCACCGGGCGGTGATCCTCACGGTCGAGCACGACGAGAAGGGGGCCTTCGGCCTGGTGCTCAACCGGCCCTCCGAGACCGCGGTGGCGGAGGTCTCGGGCGAGCTCGGCGCCTCGCTCGGGGCGGAGGGCGTGATCCACGTCGGCGGGCCCGTCGCCCCAAACGCTGTCACCGCGGTCGCGGAGCACGCCGACCCCGAGGCGGCGACCAAGCTGATCGTGGAGGACGTCGGCATGGTGGACCTCGACGCCGCCGAGCCCGATCTCGGGCGGGTCCGCCTCTACGCGGGATACGCCGGCTGGGGCCCGGGGCAGCTCGAGGATGAGCTGGAGGCCGAGGCCTGGATCGTCGAGCCCGCGCGTCCCGACGATGCCTTCGCCGACGGCGACCACGACCTCTGGGCGGAGACGCTTCGCCGGATGGGCGGCCAGTACGAGCTGCTGGCGCAGATGCCGGCGGACCCCTCGGTGAACTGATGCCGCGCCACCGCCTCGAGCCGCTTCGGAGCGACGGCCTCGACCCCGACCCGCTGGTTCAGTTCGGGCGCTGGTTTGAGCAGGCCGAGCGCGAGGTGCCCCTGCCGGAGGCGATGACGCTGGCGACGGTTGACGCCGACGGCCGCCCCGACGCCCGCATGGTCCTGCTCAAGGGCTTCGGCACCGACGGCTTCCGCTTCTTCAGCAACTACGAGAGCGCCAAGGGCCGCCAGCTCGCCGAGCGCCCGCGGGCGGCGCTGGTCATCTACTGGCGCGAGCTCGACCGGCAGGTGCGCGTCGCCGGCCCGATCGCGAGGCTCTCGGTGGAGGACTCCGACAGCTACTTCGCGAGCCGCCCTCGCGACAGCCAGGTTGCGGCAGCGGCCTCTCCACAGAGCGAGGCGATCGAGGGCCGCGACTGGCTCGAGCGGCGCGTGCGGGAGATCGAGCAGGCTAATCCGGACGCGCTGCCGCGGCCCTCGCACTGGGGCGGCTACGTGCTGGAGCCCGAGTCGATCGAGTTCTGGCAGGGCGGCCCCGGCCGCCTGCACGACCGCTTCCGCTACGCCCGCGGCGATTCCGGCGGCTGGCGCCTCGAGCGGCTGGCTCCCTAGCCTCGGAGCCGAGGGGGTGACAAGGGGCGGCGGGCGAGATAGCGTTGCTCCCGTACTTGGAGGGCTTGTTTCGGGGGGCTAGGGTGGGCCGCGGCGCCGGTCGACTGTGCCCAGGATGGCCTCAGGCTGCCGAGCCTCGACGAGACGCTCGCCGGTCTCCGGGCCCTGCCCGACCCCGTCCCGGGGCCCACCCAGCTCTGGAGCTCGACCAACGGGAATCCGCCGAGCGTCTACCGGGGATTTCGGGAGCGCGTTCATCGGCTCCACGACCAGCACCGGGACGATCGAGTTCGGCCCCGTGGACGGTGACGAGAACGTCGCCTACCGCTGCGTCTCCTCGCCGGGCGCCTGAGCTCCCGTAGTGGGTAGGGTGCCCTGATGCCGACCCATGAGCCGCTCGATGCGGAGGCCAAGGCCTTCCAGCCGGTTGATCCGCACGTGATCGTGCTCTTCGGCGCGGCGGGGGACCTCGCCAAGCGCAAACTGCTGCCCGGGCTGATCAATTTGACCAAGGCGGGGCTGATGCCCGACCACCGCCTGGTCGCGACCTCGCTCGAGGAGCTCGACGGCGAGGGCTTCCGCAAGCTCGCCCACGAGGCCTGCAAGGAGTTCGGGCACACCAAGATGAACAAGGGCGACTGGGAGGACTTCGCTGCCAGGCTCAGCTACGTCAACCATTCAGAGGGGGCAGCGGGCCTGCGCGACGCGGTCCTGCGAGCCGAGAAGGAGCTGGGCGGCTCCCCGCGTCGGCTGCACTACCTCAGCGTCCCGCCCGCCGCGGCGAGCAGCGTCGTCCAGCAACTCGCTGAAGCTGAGCTAGTCGAGCGCTCGCGGGTCATCATGGAGAAGCCCTTCGGCCACGACCTCGCCAGCGCCGTTGCGCTCAACGAGACGGTCCACGAGGTCTTCGATGAGAGCCAGGTCTTCCGGATCGACCACTTCCTCGGCAAGGAGGCCGCCCAGAACATCCTGGCGCTGCGGTTCGCGAATGGGTTGTTCGAGCCGATCTGGAACCTCAACCACATCGACCACGTCCAGATCGACGTCCCTGAGACGCTGCCGGTCGGCTCGCGCGGAAGCTTCTACGACGCGACCGGGGCCTACCGCGACATGGTCGTCACCCACCTGCTCCAGATCCTCGCCTTCGTCGCGATGGAGCCCCCGACCGCGCTGGAGCCGGCGGCGATCACGGTAGAGAAGAACAAGGTCTTCCGCTCGCTGCGACGGATCGATTCCGCCGAAGTCGTCCGGGGCCAGTACGAGGGCTACCTCTCCGAGGCCGGGGTCGCCCCCGACTCGAAGACGGACACCTTCGTCGCCCTTCGCTGCGAGATCGACAACTGGCGCTGGTCTGGGGTCCCGTTCTACCTGCGGACCGGAAAGCGGATGGCCGAGAGCTGGCGGATCATCTCGATCGCCTTCCGCGAGCCGCCGCAGAGCATGTTCCCCTCCGGATCGGGCGTCGGCGACTACGGCCCCGACCACCTCACCTTCGACCTCGACGAGTCCTCGCGGCTTTCGCTCTCCTTCTACGGCAAGCGGCCGGGCCCGGGGATGCGGCTGGACAAGCAGAGCCTCCAGTTCTCGCTGCACGAGGTCGACGACTACAGCGGCGACACGCTGGAGGCCTACGAGCGGCTGATCCACGACGCGATGATCGGGGACCGCACCCTGTTCACCACAGCGGAGGGCATCGAGCGCCTCTGGGAGGTCTCCGAGGACGTGCTTGAGAGCCCCTCGCCGACGCTCCCCTACGAGCCCGGCAGCTGGGGACCTGAGCCCCAGATCGACGAGCTGATCGCGCCGCACACGTGGCGGCTGCCGTTCGCGAGGGGCTGGCGCGAGGCCAAGAAGGTCGATGCGGCCCCGCCCGAGGACAGCAGTTGAGCGCGGTGCCCTGACCTAGTTGATCGACAGCAGGTCGATCACGAACACGAGCGTGGAGTTCGGCGGGATCGTCGGCGGCTGGCCCTGGGCTCCGTAGCCGAGGTCGGGCGGGATGATCAGCTCGCGCCGGCCGCCGACCTTCATCCCGACCAGGCCCTGGTCCCAGCCCGGGATCACCGAGCCGCCGCCGAGCTGGAAGTCGAAAGGCTGGCCCCCGTCCCACGAGGCGTCGAACTCCTTGCCGCCGTCGTAGAGGACCCCGACGTACTGGACGCTCACCTGGTCGCCCGCCTGGGCCTCGGGCCCGTCACCGGGCTCGAGGTCGTTGACGACGAGCTTGGTCGGAGGCGGGCCGTCGGGCACCGCGACCTCTGGCTTGGTGAGGGCCTCTGACGAGGAGCCGCCGCCACGCCCGATCAGGACGGCGGCCACGGCCACTGCGAGGACGCCCGCGAAGACGGCGATGATGATCAGACGACGATCCATGGACGCGACATCCTAGACTCAGCGGCTGCTCCGGGCGAGGTAGATGTTGATCTTGCGGCTTTCAAGCTTCTCCTTGACCGGCTGATGGGAAGGAGCCCATCCACTAGAAAGTGAGAAAGTGAGAAACCGAATGAATGCTCGTGTCAAGGCAGTAGCGACCATCGCCGGATGCGTCGCCCTGTGCTTCTCGATCGCCGCCGTCGGGGCGGCCGGGGCGCCGGGCAAGAAGAAGGACCGGCACATCGGAACGAAGGTCGAGGCAACCGCCTCGGCGGTCAAGAAGGGCCGGCGCGCCCTCACGGTCAGCGGCCAGGTCACGTCCAAGCTGCCGCGCTGCGAGCGCCAGCGCTCGGTGCTGCTCTACGAGGTCGGCCCCAACGGCGACTTCGTCGGGGGAGCGATCGGCCACGGCGTCAGCCGCGGCGGATCCAAGCGCGGCCAGGTCACGATCGCGGGCCTCGCTCCCAAGAAGATCAAGCCGAGCCGGCGCTTCAGGATCGAGGCCGTCGGCCGCCGGGTCAAGGTCAAGGTCAAGGGGAAGAAGCAGGAGATCATCTGCAAGCGCGGCGTCTCCGTGGAGTTCCCCGGCAACATCCTCTAGTCCGCGAGCGAGGGGCGTCTCCGCCGCCGAGGCGCCCCTCCGCTCTATTCGGCCGCGCGAGCCTGGCCCGGACGTCGCTAGAAGACCTCCTCGTCAGCAGGGTCGTGATCGAAGCTGTCAGCCTCGCAGACGATCAGATGCCGGAAGGGCTTCTTGCCGTACTTCAGCTTGTACTTGCTGTGCAGCACAAAGCCGCCGCGGAGCTCGATCAGCCAATTGGGTCCAGTCGCTTGGTAAGGGTCCACCTTGGTCCAACCCTGCCACCACCGCTGGTAGGAATAAGTGCCCGCGTCGGGGGAAGCCGTAGCCGCGGGAACATGTGGGCACAGTGCTCGAGCCGGGGGCTGTGAAGCGGAAGCGGCCCGACCTTTCTCGCCGGCAGGTAGTTGGTGCGCGCGTATTCAAACTCGAGGCCGTACGCGTCGTCCGCTTCGAAGTAGAGCTGAGCGGCGTCGCCGATGATTGCGCTCAAGCAATGGTCGTTCTTGGAGCCAGCCTCCCAGCCGAGGTCAGGGTGCCGCCCGAGTAGGCGTGCTCGTAGTAGGTGGTTACCGTCGCCGTGGTCTTCACCTTCTTGGCTGTCGCTGTGTCGGCACGCCCGCACACGAACACGAGCACGGTGAGTATCCCGATTACCGCCCACCTCCCACTGATCCGAGCTGCCTCCCGTTCACGGCCCCAGAGGTGCCTCCGTTTGGGTCTATTTTTCATGACGGCCGGCGACCGCTAGATCGTCCATCCAGTTCACGATCGATGCCGGTCAGCCTGCAGTGCTCCCGCGTCCTTCGCGTTCCAGGCATCGAAGGAGCGGCGCACGATCCCAATGTTCGTGGAGGGCACCGGCGAAGTATCCGCCAGCGCCCACGCGCGTCCAGCTATTCCCCTCGAAACCGCCTAGGCGGTTTCTGCCCGCATCGCCAGCATCACGCTGACGACGAGCGTCCAGAGCCCAAGCAGCAGAAACGAGAAGAACCCAGCCGGCGTTAGCGCGGCCACTCCCGCCACGATCGCAACCCAGCCGAGCCACTTGGGAAGCATTCCGGTCTTGACGATGCCGATGCCGCTGGCGAGGTCGAACACGGCGACACCCAAAGCGAGGGGGAAGAACATGTTGTTGTTGAGGATGTTGATTGTCTGGAGCGCAACCGGATCGACGTCCTCGGGCGCCACTCCGCCGGCGAAGTTGATCCCGGCGAAGATCGTGAGCCCGACCGCAAAGAGGATGCCGCCGGCGAAGCCGAACGCGGAAAGACCCCCGGTCTCCCCTTCTTCACGGCGCAGGATTCCGAACAGCTTCGTCGAGAAGATGAGGAAGAAGAAGGCCGCGAGGAACAGCAGCAGCCCGGTGAACTGGAGCGCGCTGTCGTTGTCGATGTAGTACGAGGCGATGGTGTTCAGCGAAGCGTCGTCGGCGGGCGTTTCGCCGCTGACGACGACCGCACCGATGATCGACAGCACCGCCACGACACCGCTCAAAAGGAACCAGCTTCTTGACCGACACTCGCCCTCCTCATTTCCCGTTGCCCGGACGCGGCGATTTTGTATGACGGCAATCCATCCCGATCCCATGCGGTATCCGGCGTGGAGGGAGCTCGCTGGTTGGCATATAAACTTTGATATATCCTTCAGACATGGCACTTATCGCGACGGCAATCAGAACCCGTCGGCAACGACGACCGCGGTCGGTGAGCATCGGACGTTTGGTTCGCACGGCCAGGGAACGGAACGGGTTGACTCAGCAGCGATTGGCGGAGCTGGCCGGGACAAGTCAGGCCGCGATCAGTCAGATCGAGCGCGACGAGGTTTCTCCGACCGTTGAGACTGTGAGCCGGATCTTTGAAGCCATGGGCGAGGCGATCCAGCTCTCGTCGATCTCGTTGGAGCGGCGCCCGCCGCGGGGCGGGAATCAGACGATTCGCCAGCTCCGCTCGGACTATCGGGATCTCTCTGCGAAGGAACGCCTCTCGCAAGCAGCGGAGCTGAGTCGGGTTGCCACCGAGTTGGCCAGTCACGCCGACGGAGAGAATTGATGGCCCGTGTCCTTCCGCTCCAGACCGAGCCGATCCTCGCGGCCTTGGAGGCCCACGATGTGGAGTTCATCGTCATCGGCGGTTACGCCGTCAACGTGCACGGCGTGGTCCGCTCGACGAAGGACCTTGATATCTGCCCGGAGCCCACCGAAGAGAACCTCACGAAGCTCGCTGCCGCACTGACGGAGCTCGAGGTGTTCCTTTTCGTGGATGCCAAGGACACGGACCCGGAGGCCCTCCCGTTTGAGATCGATGCCAAGTGGCTTCGGGCCGGGACCAACTTCACGTTCGGCAGCAAGTTCGGCCGCATCGACGTGATGCAACAACTCGATGGCGTCACCGGCTACGGCGAGCTTCAGCGCAACACCGTTCTACGTCACTTCGAGGGCCACAGGGTTCGCTTCTCTGGGTACGAAGATCTGATCGCAATGAAGAAGGCGACCGGCCGGGCTCAGGACAAGATCGACCTCGAGGATCTGAAAGCGGCGCGCGGCGAGCTGTAGACCCTCACCGTGGTCTCATGGGCGCGGCTGGTTTCGAACCAGCGACCTCTCGCGTGTGAAGCGAGCGCTCTCCCACTGAGCTACGCGCCCTACGAGAGGCGAATCATAAGAGCCTTCAGCGCCCGCCCCTCTCTGCCAGGATCGCCATGTCGGCGGCGTACTGCTCGTCGGATCGGATCACGCGCATCACGGCGTTGATCAGGGCGAGGTGGGTGAACGCCTGGGGGAAGTTGCCGAGGTGGCGGCCGCTGTGAGGGTCCAGCTCCTCTGCGAACAGTCCCAGCGGGCTCGCGTGGCCGAGCAGCCGCTCGCAGAGCTCGTGCGCACGGGTGGGCTCGCTGATCTCGACCAGCGCCGAAACGAGCCAGAACGAGCAGATCAGGAAGCTGCCCTCCTCGCCGCTGAGGCCGTCGTCGGTCTCATCGACACGGTAGCGCAGCACCAGGCCGTTGTCGGTCAGCTCGTCGGCGATCGCGAGCACCGTGTTGCGCACCCGCTCGTCGTCGGGTGGCAGGAAGCCCATCAGTGGCATGAGCAGAAGCGAGGCGTCCAGGGCCGTCGTCTCGTAGTGCTGGACGAAGACGCCGCGGTCATCGACGCCGTTGGCGCAGATGTCGGCGTGGATCTCGTCGGCCGCCGCCCTCCAGCGGTCATGGGTCTCCGCGTCGTCCCTCAGCGCCGCGAGGCGCGCGCCGCGGTCGCAGGCGACCCAGCAGAAGAACTTCGACGACGTGAAGTGCTTGGGATCGCCCCGCACCTCCCAGATGCCGCTGTCGGGCTCACGCCAGTGCTCGATCGCCTGCTCGACCAGCTTCGAGAGCACCGACCAGACGGCGCCCTCGTCGAGCTGGTCGCGTGAGGTGGTGTGAAGTGAGATGGCGTCCAGCACCGCGCCCCAGACGTCGTGCTGTTTTTGGTCGTAGGCGCCGTTGCCGATCCGCACCGGGCGCGCCCCCTCGTAGCCGGCGAGATGCTCGAGCTCGCTCTCCTCGAGCTTGGTCTCACCGCCGACGCCGTACATGATCTGCAGGCGCTCCTCGCCGCTGCCGGCGTCCGTCACGAAGCCGAAGAAGTCGGCGGCCTCCCATTCGAAGCCGAGGGTGTTGAAGGCCCAGAGCGCCAGCGTCGAATCGCGCATCCATGAGTAGCGGTAGTCCCAGTTGCGCTCGCCGCCCGGCGTCTCGGGAAGCGAGGTCGTCGCCGCGGCCGCGAGGGCTCCGGTGCGCTGGTGGGAGAGTCCCTTGAGG
The DNA here is from genome assembly GCA_009691195.1 of Solirubrobacterales bacterium. Lineage (GTDB taxonomy): Bacteria > Actinomycetota > Thermoleophilia > Solirubrobacterales > 70-9 > SHVA01. The sequence goes on from SHVA01000015.1 coordinate 15,471, forward strand.
GTCAGCGCCGATCGCTGCAGGTGGGTGCGCCACGGGTGGTCGGGGAAGTTGCCCTGATCGAGCCAGCGCTGCCAGTGGTGGGCGGTCCAGACCATGCGACCGTAGGCGTCCTCGTAGTCGCGGGGCGGCTCGTGCCCGCTCCACGACAGGGCGCAGAAGGCGAAGTCGCCCTCCTCCATCAGGTGGCGCGCTGCTGTCCGTGACCCCTCGATTCCGAGCTGGAGGTCGGTGGTCAGCCGCAGCTGCGTGTCAACCCCCTCGGCAGTTCCCAGCGCCTCGTGGTAGCCGTCCCCGGTGTACTCCCACTGGGCCGTCGCTCGGCCGTAGTCGAAGACCGGATGGCAGTCCAAGACCACCTGCACCTCGCCGTTGACGCAGCGGACCGTGCGCAGCAGGATGTGCTCGGCCTCGTAGTCGGTCGGGGTGCGGCGGTGCTCCTCCAGCCGCTCCCGCTCGTGATGCCAGGGGCCGATCAGGAGGGCGTCTCGGACGATGATCCAGCCGCCCCCGTCCACGTACCAACTGGTCTCGAGCACGTTGGTCCCGGGCAAATATCGCCGCGCGGCCGGGACCTTCGCCTCGGCGGGGCCCAGCCGGAAGCCGCCGGCGTCGCGGTCGAGGATGGAGCCGAACACGCTCGGCGAGTCGATGCGGGGGAGGCAGAGCCATTCGACGTTGCCGCTGGGCGCGACCAGCGCGGTCGTGTTGCAGTCCGAAAGGAAGGCGTACTCGGCGATCGGCGGGAAGGGGCTGAGGCCAGGCGGGAGCTCGTGTCCCAACAGGTGCCTGGCGCGGTCCGGGAGGCTCTCGCCGATGCCGTCTCGAAGCTGATCGGTGCTGATGCCGCCAGCCTACGCCTGCGCGACCCGCGTGTCAGGCCTCGGCGCCCAGAAGCAAGCCAAGTTGCCGCGACTGGGCGACGAGGGTGCCGTCGGGCGACCACAGCTCGCCGTCCTCCTCGAAGAAGCCATCGCGCACGTGGGCGTTGCGAAAGCGGCCCAGGAGGGCGCGCTCGTCGATCGGCAGCGGGGCGCGGAAGTGGATGCTCAGGTCGAGCGTGGGGGCGGGGGCCAGGGCCTTGAGCTTCGGCCAGGGCGCTGGAAACCAGGCGTCGGCGAGGACGGCGATCGCAAGCGCATCGATCGGGCGGTCCTCCCTGATCCCGAGCCAGCCGCCGCCCTCGCCGCTGTCAGCCCCGCTGAAGGGCGGCGAGCCGAAGCGCCCCTGCATCAGCATCCGCTCGCTGAACGGGGGCGGCGCGGTCGGCCGGCGCGAGTCGCGCGGCGCGTCCTCGCTGTCGGGGGGCGGGACGTCGGGCATCACCGACTCGTTCAGCAACGGCCCCTCCCAGGGCTTGGAGTAGGCGCGCAGGGCCAGCCCGAGGAGCTTCCCATCCTGCTCGAGCCGCCCGCTGAGACTGGTCAGGGAGCGTCCCGCCCGCTCCACCCGGGCGCTGACGGTCACGGGCCCGGACTCGGGCACCCGGAGGAAGTGCATCGTCACCGAGCGCGCCTGGCGCTCGGGGTCGGCGACCGCAAGCTCGAGGCCTCGCATCACGATCGCCAGCACGTAGCCGCCGAGCGGCCCGCGGGGCGTCTCCCAGCCTTCGGCCACCGCCCCTTCCCAGACCCCCTCGCCGGCGGGGCGCAGCGCCGTGTCGTCGTCGAAGCTCACGAGCAACGGACCCTATCCCCGGGTCAGCCGCCGCAGCGTGACGCGCGCACGCTGGGCGGTAGGATCAGCGATGGACCGTGCTAGGCGGGGAATTAGCGGTGCCCTCTACCCGCAATCCGCTCTAGCGGGGCTGAATTCCCGTCTGAGGGGCTGGCCTTCGGGACCGGCCTGCCGCGGGCGGCATTGACGGCCAGGTCCTGCGCAGTGTTGGTCCGTGAACCAGGTCAGATCCGGAAGGAAGCAGCCTTAAGCGGTAGCCGGCATGTGATGCAGGCAAGCCTGGCTCGAGCCAAACACGGCGGGTACGCCCGGAGATCTCGTTTCGAGGATGGGTGCACGGTCCATTTTCAGCCGCTCTCTTGCGCGTTTGTACCAATTTGTCTAGTGTGGCCGAGGGGTTCCGATTGAGCCGGAAGGCCCCGAGATGTCGCGAAATCTGACCGAGATTCTGAGAGCGGAAGAGACGGAGTCGCCTCCGACGGCGATCGACGTTCTCAAGCAGGCCGTTTTCGATCACGGCGAGGTCACCGACGACGATCGCCGTCGCGCCGCGGAGGCATCGGGGTTGCCCGAGGCGACCGTCTACGGCGTCTCCAGCTTCTACGACGACCTGACGCAGCCGCGCGGGCGCCGTCACGTGTCGGCCTGCACCGGGACCGCCTGCTGGGCAGCCGACTTCGGCGCCCACGTCGAGGAGGTCGGGTCCGGGCTCGGCCTCGAGCCCGGCGAGCGCAGCGACGATGGTGAGGTCTCCTTCGGCGAGACGGTCTGCCTCGGCTTCTGCCACACCGGCGCGGCCGTACGTGACGGCGCCGCGGTTGACGCCGGCGCGGGTGTTGCCGGCCGTGTAGCCGACGGCGCCACCGTCGAGGCGCCTGAGCCCGAGGGCGCGAGCATGCTGGACGCGCCCGTGCTGCTCGGACCCGGCGATTGGGCCGGCCTCGAGCGGGCGCTTTCGTCGATGACGCCGGAGGAGCTGGTCGCCGAGGTCAAGGAGGCGAACCTGCGCGGCCGCGGGGGCGCCGGGTTCCCCGCCGGCACCAAGTGGGATTTCACCGCGAGGGCGTCTGGCGAGGAGAAGGTGATCGTCGTCAACGCGGACGAGGGCGATCCCGGCTCCTACATCGACAAGCAGCTGATGGAGCGCAGCCCGGACATGCTGCTGGAGGGAATGGCATTGGCCGGCTACGCGGTCGGGGCCTCGAGAGGCTTCGTCTTCGTTCGCTCCGAGTATCCGCGCTCGATGCCGGTGCTCAACGCTGCGGTGGCCCGCGCCCGTGAGCAGGGGCGCCTGGGGGAGGACGTGCTCGGCAGCGGCTTCGCGTTCGAGGTCGAGGTGCTCGAGGGCGCGGGCTCCTACGTGGTCGGCGAGGAGACGGCGCTGCTCAACTCCCTTCAGGGCCTGCGGGGCGCGGTCAACGCCCGCCCGCCCTTCCCCGCCGAGCGTGGCTGGCACGGCAAGCCGACCGTCGTCAACAACGTCGAGACGCTCTGCAACGCGCCCTACATCGCGACGCACGGAGCGGAGGCCTACGCCGCCCTCAGCCCCGGCGCCACCCCCGGGACCAAGCTGACCTGCCTCAACGAGCGCTTCCAGCGGCCGGGGGTCCACGAGGTGCGCTTCGGGACGAGCCTGGAGCAGATCTGCGAGGAGCTCGGCGGCGGGCTCGTGGATGGCCATGAGATCAAGGCGCTCCAGATCGGGGGCCCCCTGGGCGGGATCCTTCCCGGCTCGCGCCTGGACGTGCGCTTCGACTTCGACGAGCTGGCGGCCGAGGGCTGCATGGTCGGCCACGGGAGCATCGTCGCCTTCGACGAGCGCACGGACATGCGGGCCCTGGCCAAGCACCTGCTGGCGTTCGGCGCCGATGAGAGCTGCGGCAAATGCTTCCCGTGCAGGATCGGCCTCCAGCGCGGCCTCGAGATGGTCGAGCGCGAGGGCCCGGTGGACCGCGAGAAGCTGGAGGCCCTGCTGGAGACGCTGGAGCTGGGCTCCCTCTGCGCCCACGGCGGCGGCATGCCCGCACCGATCCGCAGCCTGATCCGCCACTTCCCCGAGGAGCTGGGGGTCGCGTGATGGAGGTATGGGTGGATGGCGAGCGGGTGGAGGTCGAGGCCGGCGCGACCGTACTCGAAGCGGCGAGCGCCGCGGACCGCTACGTGCCGACGCTCTGCTTCGACGACCGGCTCGCCCCTTTCGGCGCCTGTCGCGTCTGCATGGTGGGGGTCGAGGGGGCGGATGCGCCGATCGCGGCGTGTACGACTCCCTGCAGGGAGGGGATGCGGATCGAGACGACCGACGCGACCGCGCGCCGCATCGCGGCGGCCACCGTCGAGCTCGTCATGTCCGAGCTTCCGGTCGCTCCCGCCGAGCACACCGAGCTCGCAGCCATGGCCCGCTTCTTCGAGATCGGCGAGCCCCGCTGGCAGGGCGTGCAGCACGAGCCCAGGCTCGACGAGCGCCATCCCTACCTGGTGCTCCAGCACGAGCTCTGCATCTCCTGCGGGCGCTGCGTGCGCGCCTGCGACGAGGTTCAGGGTGCGTTCGCCTTGACGGCGACCGGCCGCGGCTTCGAGGCCAACATCACCGCGGGGCTCGATGCGGGCTTCCAGGACTCCACCTGCGTCTCCTGCGGCGCATGCGCAGACACCTGTCCCACCGACGCGATCACCGAGCACCTGTTGCTAGATTTGGTCCAAGCGGGCACAATTGAGGGAGCTTCCAAATGACGACACCCTTCGAGAAGACCACGACGACGACATGCGGCTACTGCGGCGTCGGCTGCCGTCTCGAGGCCCATCGCGCCGACGGCCGCGTCGTCTCGATCAGCCCGGCGATGGACGGGCCCGCGAACAAGGGGCACACCTGCCTCAAGGGGCGCTTCGCCCACCAGTTCGCCCGCTCGCGCGACCGCCTGACGGCGCCGATGGTGCGCGAGAGCGGCGGCTTCCGCCTCGCGAGCTGGGAGGAGGCGATCGCCAGGATCACGGAGGCCTTCGGCAAGATCAAGGCCGAGCACGGCCCCGACGCGATCGCCGGCCTCGCCTCCTCGCGGGCGACCAACGAGGATTGCTACGCGATGCAGCGGCTGATGCGCGCCGCCGTGGGCACGCACAACATCGACAACTGCTCGCGGGTTTGCCACTCGCCGACATCCTTCGCGCTGCGCAGGTCGTTCGGTCTCTCCGGCGCGACCGGCTCCTTCGACGACATCGAGCAGGCCGAGGTCGCGCTCCTGATCGGCGTCAACCCCACCCAGGGCCACCCCGTGGTCGGGGCGCGGATCAAGCAGGCGGCGCTGAAGGGGCTGAAGCTGATCACCGCCGACCCGCGCCGGATCGAGCTCGCCGACTACGGCCAGATCCACCTGGCCAACCGGCCGGGCACCAACTCCGCGCTGCTGCTCGGGCTCGCCCACGTCGTGATCCGCGACGGCCTCACCGACCAGGACTTCATCGCAGCCCGCACCGACGGCTACGAGGCCGTCGAGGAGCTCGTCCGGGCATACGCGCCGCAGCAGGTGGAGGCGATCACCGGCGTCCCGGCGGCCGACCTCGAGCGGGCCGCCCACATGTACGCCGAGGCCGATCGCGCCTGCGTGCTCTGGGGCCTCGGCGTCACCGAGCACCTCTACGGATCCGAGGCGGTGCAGCTGATCTGCAACCTGGCGCTGATGACCGCCAACGTCGGTCGCCCGGGCGCCGCCCTGCTCCCCCTCCGGGGACAGAACAACGTCCAGGGCTCATCGGACATGGGCGCGCTGCCCGACACCTTCACCGACTACCGGCCGGTCACCGACGACGCGATCACCAGCTCCTTCGAGCAGCGCTGGGGCGTGGAGATGAAGCGCGAGCCGGGGATGAAGATCCCCCAGATGTTCGACGCGGCGATCGCGGGCGATCTCAAGGCGATGTACATCTTCGGCGAGGACGTCGCCCAGACCGACCCTGACACCGCCCACGTCACCAAGGCGCTGGAGTCCCTGGACTTCCTCGTCTGCCAGGACATCTTTGAGAACGAGACCACCAAGTTCGCCGACGTGATCCTGCCCGCCTCATCGTTCCTCGAGAAGACCGGCACCTTCACCAACGCCGAGCGCCGGCTGCAGCTGGTTGAACCGGGCGCGGAGCCGCCGGGCTCGGCGAAGACGGACTTCGAGATCCTGACGACGGTCTCACGGGCTCTCGGCCACGAGATGGGATACGAGACGCCCAGCGACGTCATGGACGAGATCGCCGAGATGACGCCGCGCTACGCGGGCCTCAGCCACGAGCGGATCGGCCGCACCGGGCTGCAGTGGCCGGTCGCCGCCGATGGCACCGACACGCCGATCCTCTACGAGGACGAATTCGAGCTCCCCGGCGGCCGCGCGCACTTCGCGGTGCTGCCCTACAAGGAGCCCGGTGACTCCGCCGACGACGAGTTCCCGCTGATCCTCGTCACCGGGCGGCGGCTCGAGCACTACAACGCCGGCAACATGACCCGGCGAACGGGCAACATCGAGCTCCTCTCCGGCGAGAGCCTCGAGATCCATCCCGATGATGCCGCCGCACGGGGCCTCGGCGACGGCGACGTCGTGGCGGTGCGAAGCCGCCAGGGCCAGATCGAGCTGCCGGTCGAGGTGACCGAGCGGATCGAGCCCGGCCACGTCTTCTGCGCCTTCCACTTCCCCGAGGTCCGCACCAACCTGCTGATCGGGCAGTCGGCCGATATCAACACCTCCTGCCCCGAGTACAAGGTTGTGGCGGTCGCGGTGGATCCGGTCGGCAGGGCCGCGCAGGCCCCGCGCGCGGCGGAGGAGACCGAGCCGGCGCTGCAGACGGGTTGATGGGCGAGGACCCGGCTCCGGGCGTGGCCGCCGAGGCCATGCTCGCGGCGGTCACGCGCGACGGCGGCGTTGACGAGGTCGCGGTCGAGGAGCCGCTCGAGATCCGGCTCAACGGCGAGCCGATCGCGGTCACGATGCGGACCCCGGGCGATGACTTCGCCCTGGCGGCCGGCTTCCTCCACGGCGAGGGGATCATCGATCGCCCGCCCGCCGTCGACCTGACCGAGGACCTGGCCGCGAACACGGTCGAGGTCACCGCGCCGGGCGCGAGCCCGCCCGCGGCCCGCCGCTTCTACACCAGCTCCTCGTGCGGGGTCTGCGGCAAGGGCGCCCTCGAGGAGGTCGCGGTGAATGCGGAGCGGATCGACTCCGAGCTGAGGATCGAGCGGGCGCTGCTCGCCCGGCTTCCCGACCTCCTGCGCCAGCCTGCCTTCAACCGCAGCGGCGGCCTGCACGCGACCGGCCTCTTCACCGCCGCCGGCGAGCTGCTTGCGGTCAGCGAGGACGTCGGGCGCCACAACGCGATGGACAAGGTGATCGGGCGGGCGCTGCTCGACGACGCGCTGCCGCTGACTGACCGCGTCCTCTGCGTCAGCGGCCGGCTCGCCTTCGAGCTGGTCCAGAAGGCGGCCGTGGCCGGGGCTCCGGTGCTGGTCGGCGTCGGCGCGCCCACCTCGCTGGCGGTCGAGCTGGCCGAGGATCGGGGCATCACGCTTGCCGGCTTCGCTCGCGGAACGACCGTCAACGTCTACACCCACCCCGAGCGCGTGGCCTGACCGACACTGCGGCTCGAGTTGGGCCCGGAGCCGGGGCCGCTTCCAGAGCCGGGTCCGCTCACTTGGGCGGCAGGGAGGTGGCGTAGTCGGCCCCAGCCTCCACCCAGCTCGCGAGGTCGCGGTCTTCGGTCGTCGCCTCCGGACCAACGTAGATCCAGCCCTTCATCGCGCGCCCGGTGAAGTCGAACTCGCGAACGCCGGGCTCGGCGAGCGCCAGCTGGGCATCGGCGGCATCGAGCCGTACGATCACGTCCTGCTCGATCACTCCGACGGCCATGTTGCCCCCGACCATGAAGCCGATCCCCCCGAACATCCTGCGCTCGCTGAGCGAGTCGCGCGGGGCGAGCAGCTCGCGGACCCGGTCGGCCAGCGCCTCATCGACGGCCATCGGGGCGCCCGGATGGGTTCAGGGTCAACGGAAGCGGCCATCCTCGAGCGCCCGTTGCAGCGCCTCGGGGTCGTAGGCGGGCAGCTCGCCGCTGCGCTCGAGCCCATCAACGTAGGCGGCCATGGCCGCGTCCGCGTCGTCGCTGACGATCGCCGACATCAGCTCGGCCCGCTCCAGGCGCAGGCCGGCGGCCAGAGGCAGCGACCCCCCGACATTGACGGCTCGCTTGACCCCCGCGATCGCGGCCTTGGGGCGGCGGGCGAGGCGGGTGGCCAGCGCCAGCGCACGGTCGACCAGCTCCGCAGGGGGCGCCAGCTCGTCCACCAGGCCGAGCTCTTTGGCCTGCTCGGGAGTCAGGGGCCCGCCGTCGAGGCAGAGCTGCAGCGCGGGGCCGCTGCCGAGCAGGCGCGCCAGTCGCTGGGTGCCGCCGCCGCCGGGGGGGAAGCCGAACAGGATCTCGGGCTGGCCGATCAAGAAGGGGCCGTCGGCCATCAGCCTCAGATCGCAGGCCAGGGCCAGCTCACAGCCCCCTCCCTGCGCCGAGCCGTTGATCGCCGCGACGACCACCGCCCCGACGCTGCCGAGCCGGGCCAGCACCTCGCCGAAGCGCTCGGCCTGCGAGAGGCCTGCGGCGGGCGTTCGCTCCAGCGCCGACGCCGCGCCCGGGATGCGACGAAGGGCGCCGACCGCCCCCAGCGAGGCACGCGCGGCCGCGGGCCGAACGCTGGGGGCGGCGCGCGAAGCGGCGAGCAGCTCGGCGATGTCGTAGTGGGCCACGAAGCGCTCAGGGTGGGCGCCGGTGAGCACCACCCCGGTCAGCTCCGGGTCGCGGTCGGCCCGGGCGGCGAGCGCCTCGAGCCCGTCGACGATCTCGTCGTCCATCAGGCCGTGGGGCGGGTTTGAGATCGTCGCCAAGAGGACCCCTTCGCCGCGCTCTTCGAGTTGCAGCTCACCCATCGGCGGCCAGCGTATCCCAGCGGCCGCTACGCCTCGCGGTGGCCCTGGGGTGACGTTCGGGGCGAGGGCTAGACTGGCCGCCGTGGCCGAGTCAGCCTCCCTCTACCGCCGGCACCGACCCCAGAGCTTCGACGAGGTTGTCGGCCAGGAGCACGTCGTCAGGACGCTCCGCAACGCCGTCGAGGGCGACAAGGTCCACCACGCCTACCTGTTCGTCGGCTCGCGCGGGACCGGCAAGACCTCGATGGCAAAGATCCTCGCCCGCTCGCTCAACTGCGTCAACGGCCCGACCGCCACCCCCTGCGGGGTCTGCGAGCCCTGCCGGGCGATCGCCGCCGGCACCTCGCTTGACGTGATCGAGATGGACGCGGCGTCCAACCGCTCGGTGGACGACGTCCGGGAGCTGCGCGACCGGGTCGGCTACGCGCCCGCCGAGGGGCGCTGGAAGGTCTACATCCTCGACGAGGCGCACATGCTGACCAAGGAGGCCTGGAACGCGTTCCTGAAGACGCTCGAGGAGCCCCCGCCGCACACCGTCTTCGTGCTCGCCACCACCGAGCCGCAGCGGATCATGGCGACGATCGTCGACCGCTGCCAGCGCTTCGACTTCCAGCGGCCCTCGCTCGACCAGATCGCGGAGGTGGTGCGCAGGGTCGGCGACTCCGAGGGCTTTGAGATCGAGGACGGCGCGGTCGGCCTCATCTCTCGCTCTGCCTCGGGCAGCTTCCGCGACGCGCTCGGGACCCTCGACCAGATGGTCGCCTTCGGCGGCGAGCGCGTCACGACTGACGCCGTGATCGAGCTGCTGGGCGCGGCTGACGCGGACCTCCTCTTCGACGTGACCGACGCGATCGCAGCCGGCGACGCCAAGGCGGTGCTCGAGGCGATCGAGCGGCTCTCGCGCTCGGGCCGCGACCCCGGCCAGTTCGCCCGGGACCTGATCGCGCACCTGCGCCAGCTCCTGGTCGCTCGCGCGACGGGCGAGGTGCCCGACTCCTTCACCGTCGCCATCACCCAGCCCGAGCGCTTGGCCGCACAGGCCCAGGCGCTCGGCGAGGCGCGGCTGGTCGGCGGGATCGACGCGCTCTCGGCGGCGGTCGCGGCCATGCGGGAGGGCGACGACCCTCGCCTCAGCCTCGAGGTCGCCTTGCTCAAGGTCACCCAGCCCTCCCTCGATCCCTCACGCGAGGCGCTGCTTCGCAGGATCGAGAGCCTCGAGGCGGCCCTCGGCGCCGGGACCGTGGCCGCGTCCCCGGGGCCCGTCGCGCCCATACCGCCTGAGGAGCCGGCCGTTGCCGACGAGCCCGCTCCCGCCACCGATCCCGCTCCCGCCGAGGAGCCGAAGCCCGGGCCGCCGACGGCCACCGCCGTGGCGAGTCGGGTCAGCGTCGAGCTCGACAAGGTCGTGCGGATGTGGCCCGCCGTCGTCGAGCACGTGCGCGAGTCGGGCTCGGAGGTCCTCTCGACATACGTGGAGTCGGCCAAGGTCCTGGCGGTTGACGCCGAGAAGGCGGTCCTCAGCATCGGCTTCCCCGCCGGCGCCGCCTTCAACAAGCGGAAGGCCGAGGCGAAGGAGAACGTGGACCGGATCGCAGAGTCGCTGAGCGCGATCGTCGGAATGAGGCTTCGACCGGTCTACGAGCTGCTCGAGAGCGAGCCGGACCCCGAGGGCGACGCCGCGCCGGCGGCCGAGCCGGACCCGATGGCCGAAGACGAGATCATCGACCTGATCAAGACCAAGTTCGACGCGCGGGAGGTCACCTGATGGCGCAGCAGCCCAACATGAACCAACTTCTCAAGCAGGCCCAGCAGATGCAGGCGGATATGGCCAAGGCACAGGCGCAGCTCAAGGGAGAGTCCGTCGAGGCGAGCGCCGGCGGCGGCATGGTCAAGGTGACGATGTCCGGGGACATGCAGCTTCTTGACCTCGTGATCGCGCCCGAGGCGATCGACCCCGACGACCCGGAGCTGCTTCAGGACATGGTCACGGCCGCCATCAACGAGGCGATCCGGGCCGCGCAGGAGCTGGCCGCGTCCAAGATGGGCGGGATCACCGGCGGCCTCCCGGGCGGCGGCGGGCCCGGCGGCATGCCCGGGCTCGGCGGCTTGCCGGGCGCCTAGGGGCCGGAGCGGCTGCGAGCGTGCAAGCGGGGCCGATCAGCAACCTGATCGCGGAGCTGTCGAAGCTGCCGGGGATCGGGCGGCGCACTGCCCAGCGGCTCGCCTTCCACATCCTTCGGGCCGAGGAGGGTGAGGCGCTGGCGCTGGCCGACGCGATTCGCGAGGTCAAGGAGAAGGTCGGCCTCTGCGAGATCTGCTTCAACCTCGCGGAGGGCCCGCGCTGCCTGATCTGCGAGGACACCCGTCGCGACCGGTCGCTGATCTGCGTGGTCGAGGAGCCCGCCGACGTGATCCCGATCGAGCGCACCGGCGAGTTCGGCGGCGTCTACCACGTGCTCGGCGGCGCCCTCTCGCCGATCGACGGAATCGACCCCGAGGACCTCCGGATCACTGAGCTGCTGGAGCGGGTCAACGGCGACGTGACCGAGGTCGTGCTGGCGACCAACCACACCACCACCGGGGAGGCGACGGCGCTCCACATATCCGAGGGGCTCCGGGACCGCGTCACCGTGACCAGGCTCGCGAGCGGGCTCCCGGTCGGAGCCGACCTCGAGCACACAGACGAGGTCACCCTCGGCAAGGCCCTCTCGGGCCGTCGCTCCCTGAGCTAGCTGGCCGGCTAGCGGAGCGGGCGGGTCGGGTCGTCCGGGCCGCCGTAGCGCTGCGGCGGGTTCTCGTCATTCTTGGGCTTGTCCTGGGAGCGCATCAGCTCGTACAGCAGCGAGAGCGCGAGGCCGGCGCCGCCGGCGATCATCAGGATCAGGCCGACGGTCTGGATGTCGATGGCGTCGGTGTCCACCGTGACCGCGTAGCGCAGGATTGCGCCGATCGCGATCAGGAATATTGCGCTGGCAATTGTCATCGGCTGGGAGCATACCCACGCTGGGGGGCGGACACGACGGCTGTTTGGTCCTCGCAGCCGTTCTTGCGCTCAGGCGCGGTTTCGCTGAACCCGATCCGGTGGTGCAGCCAGCGCAGGGGCTTGGGCGCCCACCAGTTCCAGCGCCCGAGGATCGCCATCAGCGACGGAACCAGGAAGGCCCTGATCACGAGCGCGTCGAGCAGCACGGCCAGCGCCGTGCCGACCCCGTTCTCCTTGATGAAGATGATCTGGGAGGTGGCGAAGGCGCCGATCGCGATCGCGAACAGCAGCGCCGCCGCGGTGACTATGCGCCCCGTCCGCTCGACCCCGATCGCGACGCACTCCCTCTCGCCGGCCCCCGCGTCGCGCGCCTCCTTGATCCTGGAGAGCAGGAAGACGCCGTAGTCGGTCGAGAGGCCGAAGGCGACGGCGAACAGCAGGATCGGCATCGTCTGCTCGATCGCGCCCTGGCTCGTATAGTCGAGCGGCCCCTCGAAGCGGCCGTCCTGGAACAGCCAGACGAGGATCCCGAAGACAGCGGTCAGGTTGAGGATGTTCATCAACAGCTGCTTGACCGGCAGGACCACCGACCCCGTCATCAGGAAGAGGATCAGCAGGGTGGCGAGGACGATGATCGCGGCGGCGATCGGGAGGTGCTCGGCGAGGCTCTCCTGGAAGTCCACGAAGTCGGCGGCCGCGCCCGTGACCAGCAGGGTCGTCCCGGCCGGGGCCGCCAGCTCGCGCACGTCGCGGACGGTTTCGCGGCTGCGCTCGGTTATGTAGGGGCTGTCGGAGATTCCCTCAACGACCTGGTCGCCGTTGGGGAGCCGCTGCGGAGGATTGACAGCGGCGAGGCCGTCGGTCCCACGGAGCTCGCTCGCGACCTTGGCGGCGGCGGCGGGTGAGCCGCCCTCGACCAGGACCCGGATCGGCGTGTCGCGGAAGGGCGGGAAGTCGGCGCGGAGGACGTCGTCCACCTGGCGGGCGCTCACCTCCTCGGGCAGGATCTGGGCGTCCACGGAGGTGAACTTCAGGCCCAGGAAGGGGATTCCGAGCGCCAGCAGGAACATCGCGCTCAATGTCGCGACGCGGATCGGACGGCGCATCTCCCAGTGGGCCAGGCGGTACCAGAAGCCATCGCTCATCGGGCTCGACTCACGGTCGGCGCGACGGCGGAGGAACTTGGGGGAGAGCGAGTTGACCCGCTCGCCCAGCAGAGCCAGCAGCGCCGGCAGCACGATCAGCGAGACGGCCGCGGCCAGCAAGGCCACCAGCGAGCCGCCGAGGCCCATCGAGTAGAGGAAGCGCTGCGGGAAGACGAGCAGCGAGGCGAGCGCCGCGGCGACGGTCAGCGAGGAAAAGAGCACCGTGAGCCCCGCGGTAGCCATCGTCCTGCGCAATGCCTCCAGCCCCGGGCCATGCCGCGCTATCTCCTCCCGGTAGCGGGAGACGATGAAGAGGCTGTAGTCGATCGCGAGCCCGAGCCCGAGCCCGGTCGTGAGGTTGAGCGCGAAGATCGAGACCGACCCGAGCTCGCTCGCGATCCGCAGCATCAGGAAGGTGCCGACGATCGCGAGGGCGCCGATCAGCAACGGCAGCGCGGCCGCGACCAGGCTGCGGAAGAAGAGCAGCGAGAGCAGGAAGAGCAGTGGGAAGGCGAGCATCTCGGCCCTGCGGAGGTCCTTCTCGACCTGGTCGTTGACCTGCTGCTGGGCGAGCGCCGGGCCGCCTACGGTGACGTCGGGCTCGCCGGAGAGCTGGCCGGCGATCGCCTCGGCGCCCTCCTGCTCGGCCTTGTCGTCGGTTGCCTTCAGCGCCACGGCGAGGTAGGTCGCATCGCCCGAGCGCGAGACGAAGGCCTTCGAGCCCGTCTCATTGAAGCCCGTGACCCACGCCACCTCGGGGTCCCGGCGCAGCTCTGCCGAGAGGGCGGCGAGTCGCTTGCGGGTGGCGGGGCTCGCGACGGGCGCGTCCTCGACCAGGACCACGACGGAGGTGGACCTGAAGCCGGCGTCGTTCAGCCGCTTGGCCGCAATCACGCTCTCGGAGGCCGGGTCGTCGGCTCCGTAGGGATCGAGCCGGTCGGCGACCGATCCGCCTACCGTCCCGGCGACCACGAAGAAGATGATCGCGCCGGCCATTACCCAGCGCCGGCGAAAGTACGAGAAGGCCGCGAGCCGGTCCATCAGACCGACGTGGGGGGGCGGCCGCCCTGGGGCTTCATCGCGCTCTAGATATATCAGCGCGATACATCGAGCTGTGTGGCCTTGGTCACGCAGCTGCTTCCCCCCCCGGTGGTGGGGGGTTTAGCCTGGGTCCGGATGGAGCCCAGGAAGCGAGAGCCGAAGCGGGGTTACGGCCTGGAGAAGCTGGAAGCCGAGCAGGGGCCCGAGTCCCCTCCGCGCAAGCGGCGTCGTGTGCGGGACGCCATCAGGCGGGCCGTTGTCCGCCGGACCAGCACGATGCGCTAGCCGGCCGGCCGGCGTTTCAGGGCCAGCACCCGCGACACGGCCTCGTCGAGGCGATCGGCGGGTATGCCGCCCTCGCGGGCAGCCTGAAGCAGCGCCGCGCGAACGCGGCGGGCGTCGCCGGGGGCGCCGACCACGACCATGTCGGCTCCGGCCGCGATCGCCGCGACGGCCGCCTCGGGCGCGCCCTGGGCGGCGGTGACGGCTCCCGAGCTGAGGTCGTCGGTGATCGCTGCGCCCTCGTAGCCGAGTTGGTTGCGCAGCAGGTCGGTGGCGATCGCCGGCGACAGTGCCGCGGCCGTGACGGGGTCGTAGGCGGCGTAGAGCGCGAGGGAGAGGACGACGGCGGGTGCACCCGCGCGGAATGCCGCGCGGAAGGGGAGCAGGTCACGCGACTCGAGCGATCCCGCGTCGAGGCTGACGCTGGCGGGGCCATCGGCTGTGTCGGCCGAGGCGGCGCCCATCCCCGGGAACCGCCCGGGGGCGCAGAGGATGCCTGCGTCGGCGCAGCCCTCGATCGCCGCCTCGGTCATCGCGGCATCCAGCTCGGCGTCATCGCCGAACGAGCGGTCGGCGACGACGCTGTCGAGCGTCGCCACGTCCGCGATCGGGAACAGGTTGAGGTCGAACCCGACCTCGCGCAGAGCCCGGCCGGCCTTCAGCGACCAGTCGCGCGCGGCTCGGGTCGAGCCGCCCTCACCGATCTGGAGCTCGGCCTCGGCCGGGGGCAGGTCGCCGAGGGTCCGGTAGGCGCCACCCTCCTGCTGGGCGACGAACAGGGGCTGCGCGGCGGGCGACGATCCGGCGGCTGAGCGAAGGCGTTTGATCAGCTCCCCTCCCTCCTTGGCGTTGGACCAATTCTGGGAGCCGATCAGGACCCCGCCGGTCGGTCCCCGCCGGAGCTCGAACTCCTCCGAGGCCACGTCGTCGAAGCCGGCGATCACGAGCTGGTCGACCCTCTGGGGGAGCTTGAGCCGCGCGACGTCGTCGCTGACGTCGGGTGAGTCGTTCTTCCCGGCAGCCGCGCCGGAGCCGTCCTCGCCTGCCCCCAGGGTCGCGAATAGGATCCCCGCGGCGATCGCGAGCAGTGCCAGCGCGGGCACGATCCACCTCAGGCGCCGTTGCCATACCGGCGGAAACGGGGAGACCGGCAGCCGGGAGCGCAGGCGCCGCCCGAGCGCCTGCAGGCGCGGCGGCGGCCAGGGCCGATGCCGCCAACTCTGCCTTGGCCGCTTCCCCTCCATGCGTGCCGATCTTAGGCTGACCTCGCCTATCCTCACCCGTTCCATGGCTACCGACACCCGGAAAGAGCTCGTGGTGATGAAGTTCGGCGGAACCTCGGTCGCCGGGGCCGAGCAGCTCAAGCGCGCGGCGAGGCGGATTGTCGCGGCTCGCGACGCCGGCCACGACGTGGTCGCGGTGCTCTCGGCGCGCGGCAAGACGACCGACGAGCTGGTCGAGGCCGCGCGCGAGATCTCCGAGTGCCCCGACCCCCGCGAGATGGACATGCTGCTCTCGACCGGGGAGCGGATCTCGTGCGCGCTGTGCGCGATGGCGATCAAGGACCTTGGCCACAAGGCGATCTCGCTGACCGGATCGCAGGCCGGGATCGTCACCGATTCCTCCCATACGAAGGCCCGGATCATCGACGTGCGCGCCGACCGCATCCGCGAGGCGCTCTCAGAGGACGCGATCGTGCTCGTCGCCGGCTTCCAGGGCGTCTCCACCGAGAGCCGCGACGTGACCACCCTCGGCCGGGGTGGGTCCGACACGACCGCCGTCGCGCTCGCGGCCGCGCTCGGCGGCGACCTCTGCGAGATCTACACCGATGTCGCCGGCGTCTTCAGCGCCGACCCGAGGATCGTGCCCGAGGCGCGCAAGCTGCCCGTGGTCTCCTACGACGAGATGCTGGAGATGGCGGCCTCGGGGGCAAAGGTGCTGCAACTGCGGTCGGTCGAGTACGCCCGCAACCACGAGGTGCGGATCCACTGCCGCAGCTCCTCCGACGATGGCCCAGGTACCCTCGTCGTCTCGGAGCAGGAGACCTTGGAACGCCCTCTGGTGACAGCCGTGACCCACTCATCCGACGAGGCTCGGGTGACGCTGACCGGCGTTCGCGATGAGCCCGGGGTCGCCGGCCGCATCTTCGGGGCCCTCGCCGAGGCCAACGTCAACGTCGACGTGATCATCCAGAACGAGCCCGTCTCCCACGGCGACGGCGCCGACCTCTCCTTCACGGTCGAGGGCGACGACATGGCGACCGCCGTGGACGTGATCGAGGGCCTCGGCGCGGCCAAGGGCGTCGAGACCAACGACGAGATCGGCAAGGTCTCGATCGTCGGCGCCGGCATGCGCAGCCACCCCGGCGTCGCCGCCAAGGTCTTCAAGACCCTCGGCGACGAGAAGATCAACATCGAGATGATCTCCACCTCGCCGATCAAGATCTCCTGCGTGATCGACGCCGGCCGGGTGCCGGATGCGGTCAAGGCCCTTCACGCGGCCTTCGAGCTCGGCGAGGGCGCGATCCACGAGGAGGACCCGACCGGCGAGCATCGTCCCCGGGTGGGCCCCGATGACGAGGGCGCGCAGGATGCGGCCTGAGGGCTACCGGGTCGGCGTGGTCGGCGCGACCGGCGCCGTCGGCTCGACGATCCTCGAGGTCCTCGCGGAGCGGAGCTTCCCGGCCACCGAGGTGATCCCGTTCGCGAGCGGGCGCTCGGCCGGAAAGCGCATCCCCTTCGAGGGAGGCGAGCTCGAGGTTCGCCCGCTATCCGACGAGACGATCCAGGGCCTCGACATCGTCCTCTCCTCCGCCGGCGGCACGGTCAGTGCCGAGTGGGCGCCGCGCCTGGTCGAGGCCGGCGCGGTGGTGATCGACAACACGAGCTTCTGGCGGATGAACGAGGAAGTGCCGCTGGTGATCTCCGAGGTCAACCCCGACGCGATCGAGGCCCATCGCGGCATCGTGGCCAACCCCAACTGCTCGACGATGCAGATGGCCGTGGCCGTGAAGCCGATCCTCGACGCCGCCGGCATCGAGCGGCTCGTCGTCTCCACCTACCAGTCGGTCTCCGGGACCGGCAACAACGCGGTCCGTGAGCTTCGCGAGCAGGCGAGGGCGGTCCTTGACGGCGATCAGCCCAAGGCGGAGGTCTACCCGCACCAGATCGCCTTCAACGTGCTTCCCCAGGTCGAGACCTTCAAGGACGGCGACGACTACACGACCGAGGAGCGAAAGCTGATGGCCGAGACCCGCAAGATCCTCGGGGTCGGCGAGGAGCTCGGCATCTCGGCGACCTGCGCTCGGGTCCCGGTGGTGGTCGGGCACTCGGAGTCGATCAACGTCCAGACCCGGGACGAGCTCTCACCCGAGCGCTGTCGCGAGCTGCTGGCCGGGGCGCCCGGGATCACCGTGATCGACGATCCCGGCGCCGGCGAGTACCCGCTGGCAACCGAGGCCGCGGGGCGCGACGACGTTCTGGTCGGCCGCGTTCGCCGCGATCCCTCCCACGAGCGCTGCCTCAACCTCTGGGTCGTCGGCGACAACCTGCGCAAGGGCGCCGCCACCAACGCGGTCCAGCTCGCCGAGCTCCTCCACGAGCGCAAGCTCGTCGGCGTCCCGGTTTGACCGGGCAGTCCCTTTCGCTCAGCGCGACCCGACCGTTGAGGCTCTCTCCACCGCGGTGGCGACCTGGGCGCGTTTGGAGACCCCCAGCTTCTCGAAGATCCGTGACATGTGGCTCTCGATCGTCTTCTCGCTGAGGAAGAGCTCGGCGGCTATCTCCCGGTTGGTGTGGCCCTCGGCGACCAGGCCGGCCACCTCGCGCTCGCGCTCGCTGAGCCCGGCGACGCCGTCGCCGGCGGAGTCCTGGGTGCGCCGGCGGGGGGGGGGGCACCCGCTTGCCCAGCGCCCGCAGCTCGCTCGCGGCCTCGTCGCGGTAGCGCGATGCGCCCAGGCGCTCGAGCGTGGCGCGGGCCCGCTCGAGCTCGGCGAGGGCGCGGTCGCGGTCGAAGGCCGCGCGGGCTCGCCCGGCCAGGGTCAGGGACCGGGCCGCCTCGATCTGCAGTCCCGCGGCCTCGGCGACCGTCGCAGATTCGAGCGCCAGCCCGGCCGCGGACTCGTGTTGGGAGCCGGCGAGCGCCACGGCCGCCCTGGCGCGCAGCGCCTCGGCGGTCCTGCCGCCGATCCCGAGCCCGTCGGCCGCGGTCGTGGCCCGCTCGGCCCAGCTCTTTGCAGCGTCCGTGTGCCCGGCGGCAAGCTCCATTCGCGTCAGCAGCTCGTACCAGCGCGCCTGGAAGCCTCGCTCGACCAGCGGCATCTCGGCGCCGCCGAGGGAGTCGAGCAGGAGCGCTCGGCAGAGTTCGGGATCCTCCCCGGACTCGAGCCGGGCCTCCGCTGCGAAGGCGCCGGCGAGAGCGGTCACGGGGTCATCCGCGTCGCCCGCGGCTTCCAATGCCCGCTCGCCGAGCCGGCGCGCCTCGCTCAGGTCCCCAGCGAGCGTGGAGGCCCAGCATCGCGCCCACAACGCCCAGGTGAGGAACTGCCGGTTGCCGGTCAAGGAGGCCGCCTCGACCGCCCCGTCGAGGAGATCCGCGCCCCGCTGGATCCGGCCGGTCCACAGCATCACCAGCCCCTGCCCGATCCGAGTCAGGATGGACACGTGCCCATGCCCGGTGGCGCGCGCGACCGCCATCCCCCTCTCGAGCACCTCCATCGCGCGATCGAAGCGCTCCAGGTAGATCTCGCAGATACCGCACCAGATCAGGGAGTGGAGGCGCTTCGCCACCTCCTCGTCGGAGAGCCTCCCGAACAGCTCCTCGGCCTCGGCGAGGCGCTCGCGGGAGGCCCCGAGCTCGCCCAGCATGTACTCGGCGCAGCCGAGGGTCCCCGTCGCGGCGGCTCGCGTCGCCTCGTCGCCGCGCTCGCTCGCCTCATCGAGCGCCTCGCCGACCCAGCGCCGCAGCCCCTCGAAGTCACCGCTGAAGAAGCAGGCGCCGGCGAGCTGGACCTTCAGCTCGGTCGCTTCCGCCGGGGAGTCCTCCGGCACCTGTTCGAGCGCCGCCTCGAGCAGGGCCCGAGCGGCATCGTGTCGTCCGACCAGCTGGTCGATCCGTGCCGCCGCCGCGACGACCTGGCAACGGACGGCGGTCTGGTCGGCTGGGAGCAGAAGCAGCACCTCCTCCAGCGTGCTGTGGGCCTGGTCGAGCTGTCCGGAGTAGCCGAGCGCCTGGGCCATCGGGATCAGCAGGCCCAGCCTGGAGCCCGCGTCGTCGTCGGGGACCAGCCTCAAGGCCGCCGCAGCCGTGGACGGGTCGTTCACCGTGATCCGCCTCACCACCGCCGGCGCCCTCGACACCAGCTTCGCGTCGGGGACGGGGAAGTCGTATCCCAATGTCGTCAACGGCCCCGATGAATGCGAGCGGTTTGTCACCAACCTCATTCCGCTCCACAGGGACACCCGCTGCTCGAAGGAGCTCGAGGGAGCCGAGGACATCGAGGTGGACGCCAGCGGAAAGCTGGTGGTCGTGGGCTGGACCGACAGCGACCCCGACCCCTCGTACAGCAGCGCCGACCAGGAGATCGACTTCGCCATGGTTCGCCTCACCTCGACCGGCGCGCTGGACACCTCGTTCTCGTCAGACGGGAAGACCACGACCGCGTTAGCGGCCAATAGCACCCCCACCAACGACGGCGACCAGGCGATGGCGATGTCCCTGCAGGCGGACGGCAAGATCCTCGCCGCCGGCTTCTCCGATTCATCCGCGAACAACGAGGACATCGCGATCGTCCGCTACCTCACCAGCGGAAGCCTCGACACGAGCTTCGATGGCGCCGGCTCGGGCAACGGCAAGCTTCTGCTCAACGTCAAGGGGCCCAACTCCACCCCGGAGTTCGGGAATGGCCTGGCGCTGCTGCCCAACGGCAACGCAGTGATCGGCGGGCAGGGACAGACCGGCCCGTCCTACGCGGCCCTCGCCGTCCTCAGGACCGACGGGGTCGCACCCATCACAAGCATCCTCACGGGACCGACCGAGGGCTCGACGATCCTGACCAACTCCCCGAGCTTCACCTTCCTCAGCGCCGGCGAGCCCAGCGCAACCTTCGAGTGCGCGTTCGAGCCGCCGATTCATACGGCCTTCATTCCGTGTGGTAGCCCCTACGTAAAGGCGCTCCCGGACGGCCTCCACACGCTGCAGGTGCGCGCGCGTGACGCGGCGGGCAACGTTGATGCGACCCCCGCCACCAGGAGCTTCACGGTGGACGCGGACCCGCCGGTTACGAACCTGCTCACCGACCCGGGCACCTACATCACCGACACCACCCCGAGCTTCACGTTCAGCTCGACCCCGGGCGGCGGCAGCTTCGAGTGCGCGATCGCCGACGGGATCAACCTGGTGGACATCGACCCCGGCGAGTTCGGCGCCTGCTCGGGAGCCGGCACTCACACCTCGGCCGTGCTGCCCGACGGCGAGTACACGTTCGCCGCCCGCGCCAGCAACGGCGGCGGCACCGATCCCACCCCCGCCAAGTTCGAGTTCGAGATCGACAACGACGCCCCCGACGGCCAGATCCTGCAGGGCCCGCTGGGGCTGAGCAGCGACAACACGCCGACCTTCAGGGTCAGCACCGACGAGCCCGATGACATCCCCCAGAGCGAGTTCGACCTGAGCTGCAACCTCTCCGGGGCTCAGACGACCTCATTCCCCTGTACCGGAGCACCCTTCAGCTTCCCGGGGAACCTCCCCGACGGCGCCTACACGCTGACGCTCGAGGTCGAGGACCTGCTCCTCCGACAGGACGCGACGCCGGCGACGCTCGCCTTCACGATCGACACGGGCTAGCCCAACAGCTCCATCACCAGCGGCCCCAAGGCCAAGCTGAAGCTCAAGAAGCCCAAGCAGAAGACGGCCGCGGTCAGCTTCGCCTTCTCCAGCGAGGCCGGCGCGACGCTCGAGTGCAAGCTCGACGCCGCCGCCTTCGCCCCCTGCACCTCGCTTCGGGCCCTCACGGTCAAGCCAGGGTCCCACAGCTTCCGGGTACGGGCGACCGACCAGGCCGGGAACGTCGAGACGAGCCCCGCCACCAGCGCCTTCAAGGTGATCAAGGCGAAGAAGAAGAAGTGAAGAGGCTGGTCGGGACGTTCACCGTCCTGGTAGTCGCAGCCCCGTTGACCCGGAACTTCACGGTCAACTCCACTCCACCCGACACCATCCTCGATTCCAACCCCGGCGCGTTCATCACCGACACCACCCCGACCTTCAGCTTCAGCTCGACCCCGGGCGGCGGCAGCTTCGAGTGCGCGATCGCCGACGGGATCAACCTGGTGGAGGTGGACGCCGGCGAGTTCGGCTCCAGCGAGGGCGACTCGAGCTTCGAGTGCAGGCTGGACGCTGCGGCCTTCGCCCCCTGCACCTCGCCAAAGGGCTTCAAGGTGAAGATCGGCCGCCACAGCTTCCAGGTGCGGGCCACCGACCAGGCCGGAAATGCCGACGCTTCACCGGCGAGCAAGAGCTTCACGGTCAAGACGAAGAAGAGAAAGCGGAGGTAGCGAGAATGGGTCGCAAGGCATTTCGCAACGCGGGGCTGGCTGTTCTGACGGCGACGGCGGCGATCGCGGTTGCCGCACCGGCGGCCGGTGCCGCGGAAGCCACCTCCCAGGGCGCCTCCGCCGACGGCTCGCGGGTCTTCTTCCACACCGTCGAACCGATGGTTCCAGCCGACACCGACGACAAGAACGACATCTACGAGCGCTCGGCGGGAACGACCAAGCTCGTGTCCGCGCCGGGGGCGGGGGCCAGCGGCGCCGCCGCGGACGCATCTTTGTTCAGGACCTCCGCGGACGGCACCCGCGTTGTCTTCATCACGGTCGAGAATCTGGTCGCCGCCGACACCGACGGGGCCCAGGACCTGTACGAGCGCTCCGGCGGCGCCACCACCCTGGTCTCGGCGCCGGGCGTCGGTGCCAGCGGCCCCACCGCGATCGCGGCCATCGGCGGCAGGGTCAGCGACGACGGGAGCAGGGTCTTCTTCGTCACGTTCCAGAACCTGGTCGGCGCCGACACCGACGGCCTCACGGACATCTACGAGCGCTCGGGTGGGGTCACCACCCTCGTCTCCGCGCCGGGCGTCGGCGCCACCCCGCCCGACACCGCGACCACCTTCGGCGTCGGCGGGATCTCGGCTGACGGCAGCAGGGTCTTCTTCAGGACCCCCGAGAAGCTGGTCGCCGCCGACACCGATGGCGTCGTCGATGTCTACGAGCGCTCGGCCGGCACTACCACCCTGCTTTCGGCGCCGGGCGCCGGCGCGACCCCGCCCGACGCGGCGGCTTTCTTCCATGGCTCCTCGACCGACGGCAGCCGGGTCTTCTTCAGCACCCCCGAGAACCTGGTCGCCGCGGACACCGACGGCGAGGACGACGTCTACGAGCGCTCCGCCGGCACCACCACCCTGATCTCGGCCCCCGGCGTCGGGGCCACGCCCCCGGACGATGATGTCGACTTCGAGGGCGCATCCGCCGACGGCACCCGGGTCTTCTTCGGGACCGATGAGAACCTGGTCGCCGCCGACATCGACGGTCTGAACGACCTCTACGAGCGCTCCGGGGGCACCACGACCCTCGTTTCCGCGCCGGGCGTGGGAGCATCCGGGCTGGCGGCCTCCGCCGGCTTCGACCGCGCCAGCTCGGATGGCTCGCGCGTCTTCTTCACCACCAGCGAGAAGCTGGTGGGCGCGGACACCGACGCCAACGAGGACATCTACCAGGGCTCCGGCGGCGTCACCACCCTGATCTCGACGCTGGGAATCGGGGCCAGCGGGCCGTCGGAGGACCTGATCCTGAGGGGCATCTCGCAGGACGGGTCGCAGGTGTTCTGGGACACCGACGAGAGCATGGCCGCCGGAGACACCGACGGGCTCAGCGACGTCTACGAGCATTCAGTCGGCTTCACCACCCTCGTCTCCGCGCCGGGGACCGGGGCCGGCGGCCCGGCTGTGGCGGCGACCTTCTCGCGAACCTCGCTCGACGGGGCCCGGGTCTTCTTCAACACGGCCGGGCAGTTGCTGGGAACCGACCTCGACATCGACAACGACGTCTACCAGCGCTCGGGCGGGGCGACCATCCTGGTCTCCGTCGATGGCATTCCCCCGGAGACCACGATCACCTCGTCGCCGAAGTCGACGGTGCCCACCAAGAAGAAGACGGCCGCGGTCAGCTTTGGGTTCTCCTCCAGCGAGGCCGGCTCCAGCTTCCAATGCAAGCTCGACGGCGCCGCGTTCGCGGCCTGCATCTCTCCGCGCTCGCTCCAGGTGAAGCCGGGCAAGCACACCTTCCAGGTGCGCGCGCTTGACGTCTTCGGCAACGCCGACGCCTCCCCCGCGACCAACAGCTTCACGGTCAAGAAGAAGAAGGCGAAAAAGAAGAAGTAACTACCTCCCGCGGGGCCTTGCGGGCCTCGCTATAAGCCACTCATGGACTTCGGGTTCGCCGAGGCGCTGCTGGTCTTCGGGGCGCTGCTGACGCTGGCCGCGGCCCTGTCGGGCGTCTCGCGAGCGACTGTGCTCTCGACGGCCGTGCTCTCGGTCGCCGCCGGGTTGTTGCTGGCGCTGACCGGCGCCGTCTCGATCGATCCCGAGAACGAGACGGTCTTCGAGCTGATCGAGCTGGCGCTGATCCTCACCCTGTTCTCGGACGGGATGTTCGTCGAGCGCGAGCTGCTCGCCAAGCACTGGGGCCCGCCCGCGCGGGCGATCGTGATCGCGATGCCGATCACCCTCCTGCTCCTTGCCCTGGCCGCGAAGGGGCTGTTCTCCGAGCTCAACTGGGCCGAGGCCTTCCTGCTCGCGGCGGTGCTGTCGCCGACCGACCCGGTCGTGACCTCGAGCATCGTCACCTCCCGGCAGGTGCCGAGTGTCGTCCGACACACCCTCAACCTCGAGTCCGGCCTCAATGACGGCCTGGCGCTGCCGTTCGTCCTCTTCTTCATCGTTTTCGCCCAGCCAGGCGGCGACGCGGGCGGCGAGGCGCTGACACTCCTCGGCGAGGCTGCGGTGGGCGCGGCGATCGGCGTCGCGCTCGGGATCGCGGCCGGCCGGCTTCATGACCGCCTGCCCGGGGGTGGCATCACCGCCGCCTATGAGGGGATCTACTCGGTCGGGATCGGGATTGCGGCCTTCGGGCTCGCCGAGGTCACCTTTGGCAACGGGCTGATCGCCGCCTTCGTCGCGGGCATCGCCCTCGGCGCCACCGAGTGCGAGGTTCCGGACAGCTTCATGGAGTTCGCCGAGAACGTCAGCACCATCGCCCAGGTGCTCACCTTCTTCGTCTTCGGGGCGCTGATCGTCAGCACGGGCTTCCACTCCGAGATCTGGCCTCTGCTCGTCTTCATCCCCTTTGCCTTCCTGGTGGCAAGACCGCTCGCGCTGCTGCTCTCCCTCGTCCGCACCGGTCTGGCCCGCCCGCTGAAGCTGTTCATGGCCTGGTTCGGGCCGAAGGGGGTGGCCTCGATGCTGTTCGCGCTGTTCGTACTCAACTCCAGGGCCGGCGAGCGCTCGCTGATCTTCGACGTCGCCGCCTTCACGATCCTCGCCTCGATCGTCGCCCACGGGCTCACCGACACCGTTGGCGGGCGCTGGATCGAGCGGCGGATGAACGCGCGAGACCCGACGACGGCGACCAGGGTTGACTAAGTGGACTAAGAGGCCCAAGAGGCGAATAATCCCGGCCGCATGCTCGGGAGCCAGGAGCTCGGGCCGGCGGCTCGGCGGGCCATCGAGGAGGCCGAGCTGCCCCTCCATCATGCCGACCCCTTCGATCGCATGCTCGTGGCCCAGGCACGGCTCGAGGGGCTGACCCTGCTGAGCGCGGATCCCGCCTTACCTGTCTACGACGTCTCGTTGCTGGACGCGGCGGCTTAGGAGGGGCCTACTAGGCGGGAACGGGCTGGAGGCGCTGCTCGACCCACTTGGTCGAAGCGATGTGGCGCTTCATCCCCAGCTGCTTGGGCTCGAAGCCGAGGGCGAGGCCCACGAGCTGGGGCAGGTGCAGCACGGCGAGCCCGAGCTCGCGGCCGACGACCTTGGCGGCCTCGGGCTGTTGCATGTCGAGGTTGAGGTGGCAGAGGGGGCAGGGCGTGACCAGGCAGTCGGCGCCGGCGTCGAGCGCGTCGCCGACGTGCGTCCCCGACTGGCGCAGCGAGACCTCGCGGGCCATCGTGATCACCGGAAAGCCGCAGCACTTGCGGGCGCCGTCGTACTCGACGACCTCGCCGCCGAGGGTCTTGATCAGGCGGTCGAGGTAGAGGTCGCGGTCGGGGTGCTCGCCGTAGCCGAGCCGGTGCTTGGGGCGGAGGATGTAGCAGCCGTAGAAGGGGCCGACCCGGAGGCCGTTGAGCGGCCTCGTGATCAGCTTCTCGAGCCTGTCGAGGCCGTAGTCCTCGACCAGGACCCAGAGGAAGTTCTTATTGGAGAAGCCCTCGGGGTCATATGTGAGGCCCTCGTCGGCGAGGGTCTCATTGACGTGGGCGCGGTAGGCGCTGTCGGCGTCGAGCCGCTGCTGGCACTCCGACTGGGCGCCCTGGCAGGTCGAGCAGATGTTCATCATCGGCAGCCCCTCCTGTTGGGCGAGGGCGAAGGTGCGGGCGTTCAGCGTGTCGGCGAGCTCCTGGTTGTGCTCGGCGATGACGCCGGCCCCGCAGCAGTTGGCGCGGTCGAGCTCGACCAGCTCGATCCCGAGCCGCTCAGCGACCAATGCCATCGACCCGTGCAGCTCGGTCGTAAAGCCGCGGGACACGCACCCGGGCCAGTAGCTCATCTTGAGGTCGGTCACTGTCCTGCCTCGCTTTCGTCCGGCTCGGGCACGATGGCCGCCTCGGGTATCGCCTCGGCCTCCGGGACGGGGGCCTCGTCGTCAGCCTCCTCGCCGCGGATGTAGAGGTTGAGCTCGTAGTGGTGCTCCTCGGAGTGGGCGTAGATCTTCTTGACCTGGTCCTGGGCGCCGTCGGGGAGCTTGGGGTGGACGCCGGGGATCAGCTTCGGCAGCGAGCGCATCTTGCCGGTCCGCAGGCCCCGGATCGCGGTGGGGATCGACTCAAGCAGGCCCTTGATCGCGCCGGGGCGGGGGATCAGCTTGCCTTTGACGCCGGGTGCCAGCGACTCCTGCAGCAGCAGCGACTCGTCGAGGGTGCCCTTCTTCTCGATGATCTTGGTGAAGGCCGTCTCATGGCGATAGCCGTTGTTGTGGTCGTCGATCTTGAACTCGTCGCCGGCCATGCGGCGCAGCCTCATGATCTGGTCCATCGGCGCGACCCCCTTGGGGCAGGCGTCGATGCACGAGAAGCAGTGGGTGCAGTCGTAGATCCCGTGAGGGTCGTTGGCCAGGTCGTGCAGGCGCTCCTCGGCCTGGCCATCGCGCGGGTCGCCGGCGAAGCGGTAGGCCTTGGCCAGAGCCGCGGGGCCGATGAAGTCGGGGTCCGCCTCCATCGAGAGGCAGGATGAGACGCAGGCGCCGCACTGGATGCAGGCCATTGACTGGGTGACGTCGATCATCGACTCGGGCGGGACGATGTACTCGCCCTCGGGCGGCGGTCCATCGGGGATCAGCCACGGCGTGACCCGCCGGATCTTGGCCCAGTGGGTGGACTCCATATCGGTCACCAGATCCTTGAGCACCGGCATGTTCCCCATCGGCTCGACAACGATCTCGGCGGGCTTGCCGTTGGCGCTCGTGCGGTCGGCCTCGTGCTGGGCGTCCTCCAGCATGGTCTTGCAGGCGAGGGTGGACTGGCCGTTGATCTTGACCCCGCAGGAGCCGCAGATGGCGGCGCGGCAGCTGCAGCGCACCGACAGCGAGCCGTCCTCGCGGTCCTTGGCCTGCAGCAGCCCGTCGAGCACCGAAAGCGTCGGCTCGAGGTCCACCTTGAAGCTCTCCCAGTAGGGGCCGTCGCCCTCCTCGGGCTTGAAGCGGCGAACCTTGAGCTTGAACTCAGACACGGATGACCACCCTAGCGACGCGGCAACCCGGCTCAGCGACGGCCATCAGTAGGTCCGCTCCTGGGGCTCCCACTGGGTCAGGGTCACGTTGGAGTAGCTGATCTCCGAGGCGCCGTCCTTCAGCAACAGGTCGATGTGCTTGAGCCACTCCTCGTCGTTTCGCTCGGGGAAGTCGGTGCGGAACTGCGCCCCGCGGCTCTCGGTGCGGTGGATCGCCGCGACGCAGGTTGCCTCGGCGTTGTCGAGCATGAAGTCGAGCTCGATCGCCCCCAGCACGTCCTGGTTGAAGACCGTGCCGTGGTCGTCCACGTAACAGGTCTTCGCCTCCTCCTGAAGGCGCTTGACCGTCTCCAGTGCTTCGTTCAGGCCCTCGGCCTCGCGGAAGACCGCGACCTTGCCGTCCATGGTCTGGCCCAGCTCCAGCTTGATCTCGGAGACCCTGCGGCCCGATCCCTTCTCTCGCCCGATCAGGTCGGCGATCTTGGCCTCCTCGGCGTCGAGCGTGCGCTTGGAGGGACGAGCCGGCCCACGGCCCTTGGCGCGCTCGGCGGCGTCCACGCCGGAGCGGCGGCCGAAGATCAGGGTGTCGAGCAGCGAGTTGGCGCCGAGCCTGTTGCCGCCGTGTACCGAGACGCAGGCGACCTCGCCGGCAGCGTAGAGGCCCGGGACCTCGGTGCGGCCTTCGACGTCGGTCTTGACCCCGCCCATCGTGTAGTGGTTGCCCGGCTTGATGTGGATCGGCTCGCGGGTGATGTCCACGCCGGCGAAATCCTTTCCGACCAGCACGATCTCACGCAGCGCCTCGTGGATCCGCTTGCGCGGCACGACGGTGATGTCGAGGGCGACGGTGCCGTCGGGGAAGCCGCGGCCCTCGTTGATCTCGGTCTGCTCGGCGCGGGAGACGACATCGCGGGAGGCCAGCTCCATCTTGTTGGGCGCGTAGCGCTCCATGAAGCGCTCGCCCTTGGCGTTGAGCAGGTGGGCACCTTCACCTCTCGCCCCCTCGGTGATCAGGAAACCCTTGCCGGCGAGGGTGGTCGGGTGGTACTGGACCATCTCCATGTCCATCAGCTTTGCTCCGGCCCGGTAGGCCATCGCGATCCCGTCGCCGGTGCAGATCAGCGCGTTCGTGGTCGGCTTCCAGACCTGGCCGTTGCCGCCGGTGGCGAGGATCACGGCCTTGGCGCCGAACAGCTCCATCGAGCCGTCCTTGATGTTGCGGCAGACGGCGCCGACGCACTGACCGTCGTCGTCGAGGGCCAGCTCGGAGGTGAAGTACTCCTCGTAGCGCTCGACGTCTTCGGAATGCTTCATCAGCTGCTCGTAAAGCACGTGCATGATCGCTTGGCCGGTGATGTCGGCGACGTAGTAGGTGCGGGCGGCCGAGGCGCCGCCGAAGGCGCGGGTGCCGAGCTCGCCCTTCTCGTTGCGGTGGAAGGTGACCCCGAGGTGCTCGAGGTGCAGCAGCTCCTCGGGGGCGGCCCGGGTCATGATCTCGACGGCGTGCTGGTCGGCGAGGTAGTCGGAGCCCTTGATCGTGTCGAAGGCGTGCGACTCCCAGCTGTCGTCCTCGTTCAGCGCCGCGTTGATGCCGCCCTGGGCGGCGTTGGAGTGCGAGCGCACAGGATGGACCTTGCTGATGATCCCGACCGAGACGCCGGCCTCGGCCGCCGCCAGGGCAGCGCGCTGGCCGGCCAGCCCGGCTCCGATCACTAGGACGTCGTGGTTCGGCATCCGGGCGATCCTATCGTTAGGCGATCGCGGCCCACCGGGAGCTCGCCGCTGGAAATCCGAGCCTCCCAGCCGGGTTTCGGCGCGAGGAGGCTCAGACGGCGGGCGGGGCGCCGGCCGGCTGCTGCAGCGCGCGGCCAACGGCGTCGGCGGTGAGGACGCCGCGCAGGCGACCCTCGTCGTCAACCGCGATCAGGGCGCCGAGTCGCCTCATCGCCTGGTTTCCGAGCACGGCCTCGAGCGGGGTGTCCTGTTCGATCGAGAGGCCCTCGCTGTCGCGGGCGAGCAGGTCGCCCACGGTGGTTGAGGCGCGCTCGACCTCGGGCACCCCGTCCGCGGTGCCGCGGTCCAGCAGCCCGACGAAGCGCTGGGAGGAGTCCACCACCGGAAACCAGGCCCAGCGGTAGCGGAGAAAGAACTCATCGAGCGCGCGCTCGGCCGAGGCGTCCTCGGGGATCGCGACGGGCTCGCGGTCCATCACGTCGGAGACGGCGAGGCCGTCGATGCGGCTCGAGACCTCGGTCTGGGCGACCGCGGCGCGGGCGGAGCCGTTGAGGATGAAGCCGACGATCGCCAACCAGAGGCCGCCGACCGGGTTACCCGAGACGAACATCACGATTCCGAGCCCGATCATGATGTAAGCGAAGCCGCGCCCGAGGGTCGCGGCGAAGCGGGTGGCCTTGGTCCGGTCGCCCGTCCGCCACCATGCGATCGCCCGTGCGATCCGCCCGCCGTCCAGCGGGTAGGCTGGCAGCAGGTTGAACAGCAGCACCAGCAGGTTGATGCTCCCGAGCCAGGCGATCAGTGCGGCGATCCCCGAGGCGCCGGTGTCGCCCTCGGTGAGCGCCGCGTCGCGGAAGCCCTGCGGCCCCGCCAGCGCGATCCCGACCCCCGCGCAGGCGAGCACGATCAGGGCGGTCACCGCCGGCCCCGCGATCGCGATCTTGAACTCGGTCCCGGGGGAGTCGGTGTCGCGCGACATCCGCGCCACCCCGCCGAACATCCAGAGGGTGATGCCGTCGATCCCGATGCCGCGGCGGATCGCGACGAAGGCGTGCCCGAGCTCGTGCAGCAGGATCGAGCCGAAGAAGAGCAGCGCGCTGGCGACCGCGAGCACGTAGGGGCCCGTCGCCGAGTTGTCCTCTCCCAGGACGTCGCGGTAGAAGCCCGAGAGCCAGATGATGATCAGGAAGAGAACGAGGAACCAGGAGTAGTCGACGCTGATCCTGATTCCCCGTACGTGAAAGAGCGTGATTCCGCCGCCGAAGCCCACGCCTGCATCTTAGGTGGCGTAGGTTTCCGCGCCCTATGGGCGGCGGCTACGAATACAACGGCGAGCGCTTTCGCGAAGAGCTGGCGGAGTTGGCGTCGATCGAGCGGCCCTCCGCCTCGCCGGGTGAGCGCCTTGCGGCGGAGTGGCTGAAGGAGCGCTTGCGCGAGGCCGGCGCCCCCGCCAGGATCGAGACCGAGCGGGCCCTCGGCAGCTACTGGTGGCCGCTCGGGCTGGCCTCGGCAGCAGCCGCCCTCGCCGGCGCTGCCGCACTGCGCTCACGCGGCCGGGCCGGCAGGTTTGCGGCCGCGGCGGTTGCGGCCGTAGCGGCCGCGGGGATCGCCGACGACTTCCCGCCGAGCCCGCGGCGCAGCCTGCGGCGCGGGCTGCCCAAGCGCGAGACCTTCAACGTGGTCGCTGATCTCGGCCCCCAGGACGCGGAACGCACCATCGTCGTGGTCGCACACCACGACGCCGCACACTCGGGCCTGATATTCAGCCCGGCGCTGCCCGAGACAATCCACCGCTTCTTCCCCTCGTTCTTCGAGGACAACGACACGAGCCCGGCGATGATGTGGCCGGCCGTCGGGGCTCCGGCGGCGGTGGCGCTGGGGTCGCTGCTCGGAAGCCGCGCGTTGATCGGCCTCGGCGCCGCGGTCTCGGCGGGGTACGCGGCCGCGATGGCGGACATCGGCTCGCGCGCGGTGGTCCCCGGGGCCAACGACAACGCGACCGCGGTCGTTCTGCTCCTCGCCCTTGCCCGGGCGCTGGCCGAGAGCCCGACCGAGAGCACCCGGGTCTGGCTCGTCTCGACCGGCTCCGAGGAGTCCTTCAGCGAGGGCATGAAGGCCTTCGGCGAGCGGCACTTCGGCGAGCTTCCGCGGGAGAGCACCTTCTTCCTCTGCGTTGACACGGTCGGCTCGCCGCACCTCAACGTCCTGCGCGGCGAGGGTTTCATGAGGATGAACGAGTACCCCGCGGACGCTCTCGCCCTGATCGACGGCCTGGCCGAGGAGCTGGGGATCTGGCTCTTCCCCGACCTGCGTCTGCGCAACGGAACCGACGGCCTGGAGGCGCTGGCCGCCGGCTACCCGACGGTGACGATGTGCTCGGTCACCGAACTCAAGACCCCTGCCAACTACCACTGGCCGACGGACACGGCGGAGAACGTCGACTACGAGACCCTGGCGGACGCGGTGCGCCTCTCCGAGGCGCTGATTCGCCGCCTCGACGAGCGCTGGCTGTCGTGACCCGGATCTGGTCCCGTTCAGGCGGTGGCCGCGTGTCGCTCGATGATTCGCTCGAAGTCCGTCCCAGCCGGGAGCGTTCCGAAGGCATGTCCCCAATCGCCGCCCAGCCGCGAGGCGTAGAACGCGTCCGCGGTGGCCTCGTCACCGAAGCGCACCAGCAGCGAGCCCTGGAGCGCGAGTGCCATTCGCTCCACGATGCTCCGTGCGCGCGGCTCGATCTCAGTGGCGTCGCCGAGGTCGTCCCGCAGCGAGTTCACGTAGGCGTCAAGGCGGGGCTCGGAGCCCTCGGCCACCTCGGCGAAGAAGGCGTCCACCGAGTCGGGGCTCTTGACAATCGCCCGAAGCACATCGAGGCATTGGACGTTGCCAGAGCCCTCCCAGATCGAGTTGAGCGGCGCCTCCCGGTAAAGACGCGGCATCCCTGACTCCTCGACGTAGCCGTTGCCGCCGAGGGTCTCGAGGCACTCGACCGCGTGGCTCGGCGCGCGCTTGCAGGTCCAGTACTTGACCACCGCGTTCGCGATCCGCTTGAAGGAAGCCTCACCCTGGTCATTGGCACGGGCCAGGCGCATGGCGACGATCGTCGCCGCCTCGGACTCGATCGCGAGGTCCGCGAGCACGTTCCGCATCAGCGGCTGGTCGATCAGGGTCTTTCCGAAGGTCGAGCGGCCCTGGGCGTGGTGGATCGCCTGCACGACTCCCGCCCTCATCCCCGCCGCCGCGCCTATCGAGCAGTCGAGCCGCGTGTGGTTGACCATCTCGATGATCGTTCGCACCCCCGCCCCCTCCTCGCCGACCAGGCGCGCCCAGGCGCCGTCGAACTCGATCTCGCTTGAGGCATTGGAGCGGTTGCCGAGCTTGTCCTTGAGCCGCTGAAGGCGGAAGTTGTTGCGGCTGCCGTCCGGCAGCCAGCGCGGGAACAGAAAGCATGAGATGCCGCCGTCGGCTTGGGCGAGCACCAGGAAGGCGTCGCACATCGGCGCCGACATGAACCACTTGTGGCCCGTCAGCTCGTACTCGGCGCCCGGGCCGCCGCCGTTGAGCGGCCTCGCGACGGTGGTGTTGGCGCGAACGTCCGAGCCGCCCTGCTTCTCGGTCATCCCCATCCCCGCGAGGGCACCGGTCTTCTCGGTGGCCGGAGCGTTGCGGCCGTCGTAGCGGTCGGAGAGAAAGCGCGGCTCCCACTCCTCGGCTAGCTCGGGCTGGTGGCGGAGCGCCGGCATCACCGAGTAGGTCATCGAGATCGGGCAGCCGACGCCCGCCTCTGCCTGCGAGAAGCACATCAAGGCTGCCCCGCGCGCGACGTGGGCGCCGGCCTGCGGGTCGCGCCACGGCAGCGAGTGCAGCTCGTTGGAGACCGCCGCCCCCAGCAGCTCGTGCCAGGCGGGATGGAACTCGACCTCGTCTACCCGGTTGCCGTAGCGGTCGTGGGTGCGGAGCTTCGGCGGATTCTCGTTGGCGAGCCGCCCCAGCTCGATCGCGTGCTCGGAGCCTGCGAACTCGCCGGCGGCAGAGATCCGGTCCCTGGCCCAATCCGCGCCCTCGCGGGCGACCGCCTCGCTCAGGACCGAGTCCGCCCCGAAGACGTTGTAGCCGGCGAGTGGGACGGGCTGATTGGTCACCTCGTGCGTCCGTACCCCTGCGCCTCGCTCAACCGTTGCCATGGCTCAGATTGTCGCAGGCCTGTGCGAGGCTCCGCTTGCTGATCGCGCGTCGCTAGCATCGCCGCGCGCGTGGCGAAGATCAAAGTCAAGAACCCGATCGTCGAGCTCGACGGCGACGAGATGACAAGGATCCTCTGGTCCTTCATCAAGGACAGGCTGATCCTTCCCTATCTCGAGCTCGAGCTGAAGTACTTCGACCTCGGGATCGAGAGCCGCGAGGCGAGCAGGGACCAGATCACGGTCGACGCCGCCAACGCGATCAAGGAGTTCGGGGTCGGTGTCAAGTGCGCGACGATCACCCCTGACGAGGCGCGGGTCGAGGAGTTCGGGCTCAGTGAGATGTACCGATCGCCCAACGGCACCATCCGCAACATCCTCGGCGGCGTCATCTTCCGCGAGCCGATCGTGATCTCGAACGTGCCGCGGCTGGTCCCGGGCTGGACCAAGCCGATCATCATCGGCCGCCACGCCTTCGGCGATCAGTACCGCGCCACCGACCTCGTCGTCCCCGGCGAGGGCTCGCTGACGCTGACCTACACCCCCAAGGACGGCTCGGAGCCGGTCGAGCTCGACGTCTACGACTTCCCCGGTCCCGGGATCGCGATGGCGATGTACAACCTCGACGACTCGATCCGCGACTTCGCCCGGGCCTCAATGCGCTACGGCCTCGAGCGCGACTTCCCGGTCTACCTCTCGACCAAGAACACGATTCTCAAGCGCTATGACGGGCGCTTCAAGGAGCTCTTCCAGGAGGTCTACGAGAGCGAGTTCAAGGCCGACTTCGAGGCCAAGGGCCTGACCTACGAGCACCGCCTGATCGATGACATGGTTGCGGCGGCGATGAAGTGGGAGGGCGGCTACGTCTGGGCCTGCAAGAACTACGACGGCGACGTCCAGTCCGACACGGTGGCCCAGGGGTTCGGGTCGCTCGGGCTGATGACCAGCGTCCTGATGACACCCGACGGCAAGACCGTCGAGGCCGAGGCCGCGCACGGCACCGTCACTCGCCACTACCGCGAGCACCAGAAGGGCAACCCGACCTCAACCAACCCGATCGCATCCATCTTCGCCTGGACGCGCGGCCTCGCTGCACGCGGCCGCATGGATGAGACCCCCGAGGTCTCCGGGTTCGCGGAGGCGCTGGAGCGCGTCTGCATCGAAACGGTCGAGAGCGGCAAGATGACGAAGGACCTGGCGCTGCTGATCGGCCCCGACCAGGAGTTCCAGACGACCGAGGAGTTCCTGGCCTCGGTGGACGAGAACCTCCAGCGCGCGATGGCCTAGCCGCCAGCCCCAGCACGCCTCCTCCACAAGCGATACCAGCGCGATCGACGACTTTTCCGGACATACGCCGGAAAAGTCGTCACTCGATGGCTGTGGATGACCCCCCGGGCGGAGCTCGGCGACGGTCGAGGACGCGGCGGACGCGGTCGGCGACCACCGCGGGCCGGCGGGTCACGTCCCACCAGGTGAAGCGAAGCGTCGTGAAGCCCAGGGCGGAGAGCGAGCTGTCGCGGTCGCGATCCCGCTGGAAGGCGGCGTGCGTAGCGTGACTCTGGCGCCCGTCGGCCTCGACGACGAGGTGAGCCTCTCGCCAAAGGAAGTCGACGATGAACTCACCCAGGCGCACGTTGACCTCTGGAGGCGGCAACGAGCGCCGGCGACAGACCGCGAGGAACCGCTCCTCAAGTTCGCTGCGGGTGACGGTCGAGCCGATCGCGTGGGAAGCGAGTACGAGTCGGAGGGCACGCGTGCCCGGGCGCCGCGGGTGGCGCCTGACCTCATGCTGCAGTCGGTCGGCGTCAGTGAGGTGCAGGCGATGGGCCTCGTCCACGGCCCGCTCCAATCCGCGCCGTGTGAGCTTGGCCCCGAGATCGACGATCGTGCGCTCAACCGATGTCACGGGGATGCCGTGGCGGCGTTCGGTGTCGGCGGGCGCCAGGGCCTGGCTGCGATGGATGACGAGTCCCGGCCGGCGAGCGCGCCCTCCCGGCGTCGGGACGGTCACATCGATCGGCTCGCCCACGGCGAGGTCAGCCGGGGCGCCCGCCGCCATTGCGGCTCCGTGCATGGCCCGACTGGCGATGATCTCCCAGAGCTCACCGGCGGCACGGTGACTGAGCGCGGCACCCTCACCGCCGGCGAGCGCGGCGGCCATCCAGATCCCATGCCGACTCAGCCGCCTGTGCCCGACGCAGTACACGCCCTGGTGCAGGCGATGCAACCAGCCGTTGTGGGCGCGCGTACGGACCTGGTCGCCGGAGAAGCCCAGCGAATACAGTTGTGCAGCCGAAAGCACTCCGTGTTGGCGCCCTGCGAGCGCGGCGATCGCCCCGGAAGCCGGGTGGTTGACGACTTTTTCGGCCATATGCCGTAAAAGTCGTCAAGCGCGGCGACTCGCCCCCCGAAGGACGAGAGCTAAAGGAGATACGAGAACGTGGGCACACCGGTAAAGGTCACCGTCACGGGCGCCGCGGGGCAGATCGGCTACGCGCTGCTGCCGCGCATCGCCAGCGGCCAGCTACTCGGCCCCGACACGCCCGTCGAGCTGAGGCTGCTCGAGATTCCCGACGCGATGAAGGCCGTGGCCGGCGTGGTCATGGAGCTCGAGGACAGCGCCTTCCCGCTGCTGGAGTCGATCGAGGTCTCAGACGACCCCGGGGTCGCCTTCGACGGAGCGAATGTCGCCCTGCTCGTGGGCGCCCGCCCCAGGGGCAAGGGGATGGAGCGCTCGGACCTGCTCGAGGCCAACGGCGGCATCTTCAAGCCCCAGGGTGAGGCCATCAACGCCCACGCGGCCGACGACATCAGGGTGCTGGTCGTGGGCAACCCCGCCAACACCAACTGCCTGATCGCCAAGGCCCACGCCCCCGATGTCCCGCCCGAGCGCTTCAGCGCGATGATGCGCCTCGATCACAACCGCGCCAAGGCGCAGCTCGCGAAGAGGGCGGGTGCCCACCCGCGCGACGTCACCCGGATGACGATCTGGGGCAACCACTCGGCGACGCAGTACCCGGACATCAGCCACGCGCTGGTCGGCGGCAAGGCGGCGACCGAGATCGTCACCGACCGCGACTGGATCGAGAACGACTTCATCTCGACGGTGCAGAAGCGCGGGGCGGCGATCATCGAGGCACGCGGTGCATCGAGCGCCAAGTCGGCGGCGAGCGCCGCGATCGACCACGTCCATGACTGGGTCAACGGAACCGCCGAGGGCGACTGGGTCTCGATGGGCGTTTCCTCCGATGGCTCCTACGAGGTGGAGGAGGGGCTGATCTCCGGCCTCCCCTGCACCTGCAGCGGAGGCGAGTGGTCGATCGTGCAAGGCCTCGAGATAGACGACTTCTCGCGTGCGC
Source organism: Solirubrobacterales bacterium (assembly GCA_009691195.1). GTDB lineage: Bacteria > Actinomycetota > Thermoleophilia > Solirubrobacterales > 70-9 > SHVA01. The sequence goes on from SHVA01000015.1 coordinate 51,808, forward strand.
GGATCGACGCCAGCGTCAACGAGTTGAAGGAAGAGAGTGACGCCGTCGCGGGGCTCGGCCTGGTGTAGCGACCACCAGCCCGCTCACCGTCGGAGCGGCTGCTTGCAGCCGCGACCTATTCGGGGCGGGCGCCTGTGGCCGCGACCTGATGGCGACCACCAGCCCGCTCACCGTCGGAGCGGCTGCTTGCAGCCGCGACCTATTCGGGGCGGGCGCCTGTGGCCGCGACCTGATGGCGAAGCCGTCGGCCACCAATTCGCGGCGGCCGCTCAGGCGGCGTGGTAGCCCTTGCCGTCCTTGCGGACCCGCCCTTCCTTCTGTAGCTCGGGAAGCACGCGGTAGAGGTAGTTGGGCGCCTTGAGGCTCATCTTCTTGGCGATCTCGCTCGCCGTGATCCCCGGGTTATCGGCGACGATCTTGGCGGCCTGGTCGGCGCGCGAGCGGCCGCGGCGCCGGCGGCGTTCTCCACCGGACCCCCTCGGCCTGCCGGGCCCTCGGCGCTTGGCGCCCAAGCCGGTGAGGGCCTTCTCGATCTGGTCAAGCTCTCTGCGAAGCTCACCCCGGCGCTCCTCGAGGAGGCTGCGGGCCTTTTCAACGGTCGAAGACATCGAATGGAATCCTTTCTCTCTGGTATCAGCGAGCCCCTTTAACTCCAAGTTCGTTAATGTGAAGGTAACAGTAATTAATGAGTGGTGAGGTTAACGGTGTGAGAGAGACAGTCGTGGTGGCACGCCACCTGCTGCCAGCCGGCATGCAGCCGCTGAGGGGGCGCTTCGAGGTCGTGGAAGGGGGGCTCGACGCGACCCGCCCGCGCCTGCTCGAGCTGGTGCCCGGAGCGGCCGCGCTGGTCGCCGACCCGGCCGTCCCGGTTGACGCCGAGCTGCTCGACGCCTGCGGCCCCGGGCTCCGCGTGGTCGCCAACTTCGCGGTCGGCTACGACAACATCGACCTCGACGCCTGCCGCGAGCGCGGGGTCGTGGTCGCCAACACGCCGGACGTGCTTACCCAGGCTACGGCCGAGCTCGCCCTGGCGCTGACGCTGGCGGCGGCGCGGCGGCTCTCGGAGGCAGAGCGCGATCTTCGCGCCGGCCGCTGGACCGGCTGGGACCCGGCCGCCTACAGGGGACTCGAGCTGCGCGGGGGGACCGTCGGGGTGGTCGGGCTGGGGAGGATCGGCCTTCGCTACGCGGAGCTGGTCGCCGCCCTCGGCGCGGAGGTTCTCTACGTCGCGCGCTCCGCCAAGCCCGCCGCCGAACGGGAGCTGGGTGCCCGCCGGCTCGAGCTCGCCGCGCTGCTCGAGGCCGCCGACGTCGTCAGCATCCACGCGCCGGCGGGCCCCGAGACCCGCCACCTGATCGGCGAGCGGGAGCTCGGCCTGATCGGCTCCGGGGGCGTGCTCGTCAACACCTCGCGGGGCTCGCTGGTTGACGAGCGGGCGCTGGCGGCCGCGCTCGCGGGGGGCCGCCTCGGCGCCGCGGGCCTCGACGTCTACGAGGACGAGCCCTCGGTGGCCGAGGAGTTGCTCGCGGCCCCGAACGCGGTCCTGCTGCCGCACATCGGCTCGGCCTCCGTCGCCTCGCGAGACGCGATGGCTCTGCTGGCCGCCGACAGCGTGATCGCGGTGCTCGACGGCCGTGAGCCCCCCTCCCGGGTGGCGTAGGCCGGCTAGCCCGGACCCCCCCGTCGCTTCTAGTTGAGCATTCTGTCTGGCTTGGGCCCTAGCTTCGGGCTCCAGGATGGCGACGAGGGGAAAGGCATGGAGCAAGGCACGGGCGGCGTGCCCGCGCCCCGAGCACGCCGGCTCGCGGGTGCGCTTCGACGGTCACTACGGCAAGCCCGGCCACCGCCGCCAGCTCTACCGCTGTGTGCCGGGAAACGGCGGTCAACCCCACCGGTTCACCGAGGTGCTGCCACGTGAGGAGGCCTGGCACGACGCCTGCGAGGCGTGCGAGCGGCCGGTCCACCTTCACGAGGGGCCGCATGCCGTGCGGCGCTACCAGTTCGTCGCCCGGGGGATCGCGGAGGCGCTGGTGGCGGTGGGGGCCGGGGCGGGCTATCGCCAGGCGGGGCTGGTGGCGCGCGAGCGAGCGCAGCGGCTGCGGGCCGACCCCGAGACGGGAGAGCCGCGTCTGACGCGCCACGGCCAGTTGGTCGCCGACTGGGTCGAGGTCTTCGCGCCGGTCGTGTTCGAGCCCCACCGCCCCTCAGCTTGGCCGGCAGCGGGCTCGCTCCTGCTCGACGATCTGCCCTTCTCGGTGCGAGACCCGGCCAGCGGTCGCTTCCGGATCGCGTTCAGGGTCTTCTGCGCGGCGGGCTTCGAGCGCGGCCGCCCCAAGCTCTGGCGGGTCGAGGCCTTTCCGGACGCATCCCAGGCCAACTGGGAGGCGTTCCTGCGCTCCCTCGAGGGCGCCCCGCCGCGGGTGGTCTGCGATAACCACCATGGCCTCAACGGGGCGGTGCGCGCCGCCTTCCCCGAGGCCGAGCTTTACCTCTGCGAGTGGCACCTGCGCCACGCGCTGGAGCGGCTGATGGCGAAGATCCGCAAGAGCGATGAGCACCGAGCCGCGATCGACGCACTGCTGCCGCGCGTCGAGGCCGCCTTCACCGGCCCGGCGTTCTGGAAGCCCTTCGTTCGCGACGCCCGCGCCGCCGAGATCCCACGGCTTCAGAGCTGGTTCGAGGGCGCCGGGCGCGTGGTCGAGGAGCAGTTCCGCCGCCGCGGTCTGCGCAGCCTGCGACCCGCTGAGATGCCGCTCTCGACGTCGCCCCTGGACGGCCTCATCGAGCCGATCCGCGCCGCGCTCCATCCCCGCCGCTACGGCCTCAAGAACCGCGAGCGCACAAACCGGCTGCTCTTGTTGATGCAGCTGCACGCCAACCGCCAGGGCGACGCGCTCGCCTACGCCAAGAGCATCCGGGCGTGGCTGGAGGCGAACGACGGCCGCCCACGTGTTCCACGCCGAGCCGTCACCGACCGCGACGGCGTGCCCTCGCTG
>SHVA01000050.1 GCA_009691195.1 Solirubrobacterales bacterium
GCCCCGTGCAGCTTCCGACGAGGACCCACCACGGCCGGGTCCTCTCGTCGAGACGGAAGAGCTGACCCATACCCGCAATCTAGGCGTTGGCGTCGTTAGGGTGCAGTGGCAGGTGAGACCGTGAACGCGATATTCGCACCAGCCGGGGCAGTCAGGATCGAAATCGCCGAGACTTTCCTCAACACCGAGGGCGCCCGCGCCGGCTTCATAGTCCTCGCAGGCATGCTGGTCTCGTTCGGGTTCATCCGGATGAGCACGCGCCTGATGCGCAGCCCCAAGGTCACATGGTGGCCGGGCAGCGTGACACCTGGCGGCCTCCACATCCACCATCTGGTCTTCGGGATCGTGATGATGATGGTGGCGGGATTCCTGATGTTCGCCTTCCAGCCCGAGAGCCCCTGGCTCGAGATCCTCGCCGCCACCTTCGGTATCGGCGTCGGGCTGACCCTGGACGAGTTCGCCCTCTGGATCTACCTCGATGACGTCTACTGGTCCGAGGAGGGACGCCGCTCGGTGGACGCGATCATCGTCGCCACGATCCTCGCCGGCGGTATCGCGATCGGGATCGCGCCACTCGGGGCCGATAGCACTGATGACTCATCGCTTGGACTCGTAGTCATGATCCTGACCAACCTGGTCGCCTGCGTGATCGCGGCCTACAAGGGAAAGCTATGGATAGCGATCCTCGGGCTCTTCGTCCCGCTGGTCGGCGAGGTGTGCGCCATTCGGCTCGCCAAGCCCGACTCGCCGTGGGCGCGGCGCTTCTACAAGCCGGGAGGCCGCAAGTTCAGGCGCGCGGACGACCGTCAGCACAAGTACGACAAGCGCGCCGCGCGCTACCAGCGCTGGCAGGACCGGATCGGCGGCGCACCCTCGATCTTCAAGGAGAAGCCGCCCGACGAGTAGCCGCCGGTTGTAGGCGCCGGTCAGCGAAAGGGTCGCTGAGCGCCGGCCGTCGGGGCTCGCAGCGATGAACTGCGTGTAGCCGGGGAAGTTGGCGGTGTGGCCGAGGACGAGGCCGCAGGCCGTCTTGTAGCGGTAGAGGGAGAGGCCGCCCCGGGGTGAAGACAAGGTCCTCGCCGAAGACGAAGGAGATCGCGAACAGCGGCGACATGTAGTCCCGGAGGTGATCGCCGAGATAGGTGAGGAAGTCGGTGTTGGCCGTGAAGCTCGGGAGGCCGCTCGTGTGTTGCATCGCCTGGGCCAGGGTGACGTCGCCCCATGAGGCCGGCAGGCTGGGCAACAGCTCCCCGATCGTGTCGGACCGCCCGCCCCAGCGCCAAGCTCTTTGGGCGCACCGCCAGGGCAGGCCGCGGCCCATAGGCGACGGCCTGGTCCGGTGGGCCCGTGCAGACCCACCGTGCGATGTGAGAGAGTGCAGGCGCGGAGAGGCGACAGCCTCCCTCCTGATCCCGAGACGAAAGGTGAATCGAGAGATGACCGAAGGCAACGATGATCTCGGCAGCAACGACTTCAAGTTGGGGTTTGGCGGCTTGGTGGTGATGGGCGTCCTGTCGCTCCTGATCATGCTCTTCAGCTGAGCGGCCTCAGGCCCTGATCCGCTCGCCCTTGGGGTCGAACAGGGGCAGGATCGCCACCTCGCCGGCGATCCAGCCGCCGAAGATCTCGACCTCGACCGCGGTGCCCGGCGCGGAGTGCTCGGGGGGAAGGTAGGCGTAGGCGATCGAGCGCTCGACGGTGTAGCCGTAGCCTCCCGTCGTGACGCGGCCGAGGATCTCGCCGCCGACCCTCACCGGCTCGTTTCCGAGGGCGACCGAGCGAGGATCCTCCAACAGGATGCAGCACAGCTTCGCCCGCGGCCCCCTTTCCTGCGCCTCCACAAGAGCGTCGCGGCCGATGAAGCCACCCTCCTTGTCGAGCTTGACGCAGAAGCCGACGCCACCCTCGTAGGGGTTCTCATCCGGGGTGATGTCTGCGCCCCAGACCAGGTATCCCTTCTCCAGTCGCAGCGAGTCGATCGCCCGGTAGCCACCGGCCACGATTCCATCTTCTGATCCCGCCTCCCAGATCGCGCGCCAGAGGCCGAGGCCGTACTCGGTCGGGCAGTACAGCTCCCAGCCGAGCTCGCCGACGTAGGTGACCCGCAGGGCCCGAACCGGAACGTTGCCGACGGTAAGCTCGCGGACGTTCATGTAGGGGAAGGCCTCGTTGCCGAGGTCGTGGGGGGTGAGCGGCTGAAGCACCTCGCGCGAGCGCGGGCCCCAGATCCCGACGCAGGACCACTGCGAGCTGACGTCGCGCACCTGAACCCCGCCCTCGGGGGGGATCTGCTTGCGGATCCACTCGCGGTCGTGGTTGCCGAAGGCGGTCCCGGTGACGATCGAGAAACGGTCCTCGGCCAGCCGGGCGACGGTGAAGTCGCACTCGATCCCGCCGCGGCTGTTGGTCATCTGGGTGTAGGTGAGCTTGCCGACCTCGCGGGCGACCTTGTTGTCGCAGAGCGTCTCGATGAACTCGGCGGCGTGCGGCCCCTCGATCTCCAGCTTGGCGAAGGAACTCTCATCGAACACGGCCACTCCCTCGCGGGTGGCGCGGTGCTCAGCGCCGATCGCCGGCGACCAGTGCTGGCCGGCCCAGCCGCGGGGGCGCAGCGACTCGTCCCCGGCGGCGGCGTTGGACTCGTACCAGTTGACCCGCTCCCAGCCCGACTTCTCGCCGAAGGCAGCGTCGTGCTCCCGGTGCCAGAGGTTGGCGGCCGAGACGCGCAGGGGCCGCCCGGCCTCGCGCTCGTGGTTGGGGTAGCGGATGTCGTAGTAGGTCTCGTAGGTCTCCTTGATGCGGGCGTGTGTGTAGGCGGGAGAGCGGTACTGGGAGCCGAAGCGACGGATGTCCATGTGCCAGAGGTCGAGGCTGGGCTCGCCCTCAGCGATCCACTCGGCCACCACCTTGCCGATGCCGCCCGCGCCCGCGAGACCGTGGGCGCAGAAGCCGGCGGCGACGAAGAACCCGCGGACCTCGGTCTCTCCCAGGCAGAACTCGTTGTCGGGTGTGAAGGCCTCGGGGCCGTTGATCAGCTTCGTGACCCGGATGTCGGCCATCGCCGGCACCCGGACCTGCGAGTTGTGGACGATCTCCTCGAAGCGATCCCAATTCTCCTCGAGCAGGCGGCCGTTGAAGTCGAACGGTATCCGCTCAAGCCGATCGGTCCCGTCGGGAACAAAGGCCGGCTCGCTGTGGCGCTCGTAGCCGCCCATGACGAGCCCGCCCCCCTCCTCGCGGTAGTAGATCAGCAGGTCGGGGTCGCGCAGGGTGGGAAGCGGGTTGGCCGGATCGCGCTCGCGGAAGGGCTGGGTGACGATGTACTCGTGCGACATCGGGATGATCGGGATTCGGACCCCGGCGAGGCGGCCGATCTCCGCGCCGTACATGCCGCCGGCGTTGACCACCACCTCCGCCTCGACGTCGCCGCGCTCGGTGCTGATGCCGGTGACCCTGCCGTCCTCCACCGAGATCCCGGTGACGCGTGTGTTGGTGAAGGTCCTGCAACCCCCCTGCCGCGCCCCGTCGGCGAGGGCGTAGGTGAGTTGGGCCGGGTCCAGGTAGCCGTCCGTCGGCAGCCAGGCCGCGCCGAGCACGCCCTCGGTTGACATCAGCGGAAACCGCTCCTTGGCCTCCTCGGCGGAGATCAGCTCGAGCGGCAAGCCGAATGTCTTGGCCCAGCCGGCCTGGCGGCGCAGCTCCTCCATCCGCTCCTCGGACGAGGCGAGCCGGATGCCGCCGCACTCGGTCCAGCCGGGGTCGAACTCGGACTCCTCCCCCAGCCGCCGGTAGAGCTCGACCGAGTGCATCATCATCTTGGTCAGCGACACCGACCCCCGCAGCTGGCCGACCAGGCCGGCGGAGTGGAAGGTGGAGCCCGAGGTGAGCTCGGCGCGATCCACCAGGATCACGTCCTCCCAGCCGAGCTTGGCGAGGTGGTATGCGATCGAGGCGCCGCCGACGCCCCCTCCGATGATCACGCAGCGGGCCGAGCTCGGCAGCTCAGCTCTCGGCATGCGCCTGCTTCAGCGAGGTCGCGAAAGACGGGTCGGCGGCGGTCTCGCGGAGCCGGGCGAAGTGCTTGCCGGCGTAGGCGCCGAAGTTGAAGTCGAGCTCGGAGATGCCCGACTGGACGACTCCCCACATCGCCTCGCGGAAGTCGGACATGAAGCGCATCAGCCGCAGGCAGGCGAGGCGCCGCTCGCCGGCCGGCTCCTGAAAGTAGGCCTCCAGCAGCGCCGCCTGCTGACCCTGGTCCAGCTCGTTGTTGACCGCGAAGTTGGCCAGGTCGAAGTAGCGGTTGCCCATGCCCGCATACTCCCAGTCGACGATCCAGATGTGGTCGCCGTCGCCGAGGAAGTTGGCTGCCAGCAGATCGTTATGGCACGGCACCGGCTTGTGCTCGGGGCCACTCAACGCAGCCTCGATCTCGGCCGAGTGAGCATGGGCCTCGTCGTAGGCGGGCGGGACCTCAACGCCCCGGCCGGCGGCGGTGTCGGCGTAGGTCTCCACCAAGCGGAAGGAGTCGAACTTCGTTCTCAGCGAGAGGCCCGAGTCGTGGAAGCTGCGGAGCGCGCCGGCGACCCGGACGAGCACCGCGGGCTCGCGGAGCTGCTCCGGGCTCATCTCACTGCCGACGATGAAGCGGGTGACCAGGCAGGGGGGATCGGTGAGGTGGGCGGCGACCGCCGGGGCGATGCCCACTGACGCCGCCGTCTCGTTGGCCTCACGCTCAGCGTCGCGATCGATCTCCAGCAGAGATGTGTCCTTCCCGGGAACCCGGATCACATAGTCGGCGCCGCCGAATCGCGCGCGGTAGTTGCGGTTGGTGATGCCGCCATCGAGGGGCGAGGGATCACCCTCCGGCTCGCCCAACTCAGGCACGAGTTGCTGGACTATTCGTACAAGCTCATCCATGGCGTCTTGACGTCCGTCTCCGTTTAAGCATAAGCTCCAGCGCGTCAACTGTGCGCTTCGCCGCCAGTTCTATCGGGTTGGCGGCTCAGCACGCCACTTGGAGAGATAGAGGGAGAGGGAATGGCCGATACGTCGAAGATCCAGGATGCGGATGAGCAACTTCTCGCAGAGCTCGGCTACAAGCAGGAGTTGAATCGGGCTTGGAGCGGGTTCTCGAACTTCGCGATCTCGTTCTCCATCATCTCGATCCTCGCCGGCTGCTTCACGACCTATGGACAGGCGTGGAACAACGGCGGTCCAATCGCGATCTCGATCGGCTGGCCGCTGATTTCGATCCCGATCCTGATCATCGGCTTCTGCCTCGCGGAAATGGTCTCCAAGTACCCGACCTCCGGCGGCATCTACTGGTTCTCCGGCAAGCTCGGCGGGCCGATCTGGGCCTGGTACACGGGCTGGTTCAACTGGATCGGGCTGGTCGCGATCGTGGCGTCGGTTCAGTACGCCGCGGCAACCTTCCTCAATGCCCTGCTCGGCCTCTACTCGGTGGACCTCGGCTTCATCAACTTCGCCGACGGCGAGAACATCCTCGCCGAGACGTTCGCGCTGTTCGTGCTGATCATCGTGCTGACCGCGATCGTCAACATCCGCCGCACCCACCTGCTCGCGGTGATCAACAACATCTCCGTCTGGTGGCACGTGGTCGGGGTGGCTGTGATCATCGCGCTCCTGGCGTTCGTCCCCGACCACCACCAGAGCGTCAGCTTCGTCTTCGGTGAGCGGATCAACAACTCCGGCTTCAACGACGGTGGCACCGGCGGCCTGATGTTCTGGTTCTACATCCTTCCGCTCGGCTTCCTCCTGACCCAGTACACGATCACCGGGTTCGACGCCTCGGCGCACCTCTCCGAGGAGACCCACGAGGCCTCTTCCGGAGCAGCCCGCGGAGTCTGGCGGTCGATCTTCTATTCGGCGCTGATCGGATGGCTGCTGCTGGTGGCGATCACCTTCGCCGCGAGCGACTTCAACTCGATCAACAAGGGGCTGGCGGGATACGGCGTCGGCTCCTCGCTCGAGGTCCTCTCCTCGGCGCTGAGCACGTCCGCGTTCAAGGCGGTGCTGCTGATCTCGACGATCGGGCAGCTCTTCTGCAGCCTCGCCTGCCTGACAAGCACCTCGCGCATGACCTACGCCTTCTCGCGCGACCGGGCATTCGGGGAGCGCTTCTCCCAGCGGCTGGCGCGGGTGAACAAGGACGGCGTCCCGCTCAACGCCGTGATGTTCTCGGCGCTGATCGGTCTGGTCATCACCCTGCCGGCCCTCAAGGGCAACTCCGCGGGCGACCCGTTCCCGTGGGCGTTCTTCGCCGTGGTCTCGATCGGGGTCATCGGTCTCTACGTCGCCTTCGCGATCCCGATCTACCTGCGCTGGCGCAACGCCGACAGGTTCGAGCAGTCGAGCGTCTGGAACCTCGGCACCAAGTGGAAGTGGATGAACCCGTTCGCGGTGGTCTGGACGGCCTACATCGCGATCATCTTCTGCCTGCCGTTCACGCCGTTCGCGGTCCCGTGGAACGACGAGTTCGACATCCAGGCGCTCAACTACGCGCCTGTGCTGGTCGCCGCGCTCCTCCTCGTCACGACGATCGTTTGGCATGCGAGCGCCAAGAAGCACTTCACGGGCCAGCACCGGACGATTGACGAGACGGGGTTCCCACACCAGTCCTCGGCCCCGTAGGGCCCGGCAGGGGCGTAAGTTGCCGGGAGCGTGACGCTTGACGAGTTGAAGAAGGCGGTCGCGGAGGGCACGGTGGACACCGTGCTCCTCGCGATCGCGGACATGGAGGGGCGCCTCCAGGGCAAGCGGCTGACCGCGACGCACTTCCTCGATGAGGTGGTCGAGCACGGCGCCGAGGGCTGCAACTACCTGCTCGCCGTGGACGTGGACATGGAGACCGTCGGCGGCTACGCGATGGCCTCGTGGGAGAAGGGCTACGGGGACTTCGAGATGGTCCCCGATCTCGACACGCTGCGGCCGGTTCCCTGGCACGAGGGGACGGTGATGCTCCTGGCCGACCTGCAGTGGGAGGACGGCAGCGAGGTCGTGGCGTCTCCGCGCCAGATCCTTCGCCGCCAGCTCGCCCGCCTCGGCGAGCGCGGCTTGATCGCCAACGCCGGCACCGAGCTCGAGTTCATCGTCTTCAACGACTCCTACGAGGAAGCCTGGAAGAAGGGCTTCCACAAGCTGGAGCCGGCCAACCTCTACAACATCGACTACTCGCTGCTGGGCAGCGCCAGGGTCGAGCCCCTGATCCGGCGGATCCGCAACCAGATGGTCGCAACCGGGCTCACCGTCGAGAACTCCAAGGGCGAGTGCAACCTCGGCCAGCACGAGATCAACTTCCGCTACGACGAGGCTCTGGCGAGCGCCGACGGGCATGTGATCTACAAGAACGGCGCCAAGGAGATCGCGGCCCAGGAAGAGATGGCGATCACCTTCATCGCCAAGTACAACGAGGCCGAGGGCAACTCCTGCCACATCCACTGCTCGCTGGCCCACGAGAAGGGCGGCTCCAACGCCTTCGGCGCCGACCAGAGCCTGTTCGACCGCTTCGTCGCCGGCCAGATCGCCGCGATGCGCGAGCTGACCCTGCTCTACGCGCCCCACATCAACTCATACAAGCGCTTCACGGAGGGCTCCTTCGCCCCAACCGCGGTCGCCTGGGGCCACGACAACCGGACCTGCTCGCTGCGCGCGGTCGGCCACGGCGAGGCGCTGCGGATCGAGAACCGCCTCTCGGGCGCTGACGTCAACCCCTACCTCGCGATCGCCGCCATGATCGCCGCCGGCCTCCACGGGATCGACAACGAGCTCGCGCTCGAGCCGCCGCTGGAGGGCAACGCCTACACCTCCGGCGCGCCGCGAGTCCCCTCCAACATCTACGACGCGCGCGATCTCTTCGCATCCAGCGAGCTGGCCAAGGAGTGCTTCGGCCAGGAGGTGGTTGACCACTATCTGAACCGGGCCCAGGTCGAGATCAACGCCTTCGAGGCGGCGGTCACCGACTGGGAGCTGTTCCGGGGCTTCGAGCGGCTATGAGCGCGGGCCGCCCGCAGGTGCGGCCGCGATGAGCAGTTGTGCCATCGGCATCTGCTCGGCGGTAGAGCGCGTGCGCTGGGGCGTCTGGGAAGAGACGGTCACCATGGCGCCGCGCTCCTACGCCCTGGCGGTTCAGGCGGCGGGCGCGCAGGCATTCCTGCTCCCCCCCGACGAGTCGGCCGTCGAGTCGCCCGGCCCGCTGCTCGAACGGATCGATGCCCTGCTGCTCGCCGGCGGCGCCGACGTCGATCCCGCTTCCTATCACGCCGAGCCGCACCCCGAGACCAAGGGGACCTGGCCCGAGCGGGACCGCTTCGAGCTGGCGCTCACACGGGCTGCGCTCGCGAGCGGGATGCCGGTCCTCGGCATCTGCCGCGGCATGCAGATCCTCAACGTCGCGCTGGGCGGAGCCCTCGACCAGCACCTCCCGGACAGGATCGGGACTGAGGTCCATCGCCATACGCCGGGCGCCTTTGGAGACCATGAGGTTCGCCTCGAGCCGGGATCGCTGGCGGCGCGCGCATCAGGAGCCGAGCGGCTGCCGGTCAAGTCCCACCACCACCAGGGCGTTGCCGGGCTCGGCGGGGGCCTCATCGTCACGGGCTGGTCGGTCCCCGACGACGTGGTCGAGGCGATCGAGCTCCCCGGCCCCGGGTTCGCGCTGGGGGTCCTCTGGCATCCCGAGGAGGACACGAAGGCCCGTGTGATCGCGGCACTGATCGAGGCCGTGGTCGAGGATTCCGTTCCCGAGACAGAGGAGGTGACCCGATGATCGAGGTGATCGAGCCGGCGACCGAGCAGGTCATGGCCGAGGTTCCCGAGGCCGGCATCGACGAGGTAGACGCCGCGGTCGCCGCCGCCAAGAAGGCCCAGCCCGCCTGGCGGGCGATGGCTCCGGCCGACCGCGCCGCCCTGATGCACCGCCTCGCCGACGCCCTCGGTGACGAGCTCGAGGCGCTCTCCCGGCTCGAGGCCAGAAATGCCGGCAAGCCGATCGCAAACGCGCGGGGGGAGATCGGGATGGCAGTCGAGACCTTCCGCTACTACGCCGCCGGGCCCGAGCGCCTGACCGGCAAGACGATCCCGGTGGCCGGGGGCATCGACATGACCTTCCGCGAGCCGCTCGGCGTCATCGGCCTGATCACACCCTGGAACTTCCCGATGACGATCGCCTCCTGGAAGGTGGCCCCCGCGCTGGCCGCCGGAAACTCGGTGGTGCTCAAACCCGCTGCCCTCACCCCGCTGAGCGCGATCGAGATGGAGAGGATCGCGTTGGAGGCCGGCCTGCCCGAGGGCGTGCTCAACGTCGTCCCAGGCCCCGGCAGCGTCTGCGGCCAGCGGCTGGTCGAGCACCCCGACGTCGCCAAGATCGCCTTCACCGGATCGACCGAGGTCGGCCGCAGCATCGCCCGCGGCGCCGCGGAGACGATCAAGCGGGTGACCCTGGAGCTGGGCGGCAAGTCGGCGAACGTGGTCTTCGCCGACGCGGACCTCGCCGAGGCGGCCGCCGCCGCTCCCTTCGCCGTCTTCGACAACGCCGGCCAGGACTGCTGCGCCCGCTCCCGGATCCTGGTCGAGCGCCCCGCCGTGGAAGAGTTCATGGCCGAGCTGGAGAAGACGATCAGCGCCATGCGCGTAGGCGACCCCCTCGACGAGGCGACCCAGATGGGCCCGCTGATCTCGGCAGACCACCGCGACACGGTCGCCTCCTTCGTGCCCGAGGACGCCCCGGTGGCGATCCGCGGCTCGGCGCCCGATGGCCCCGGCTACTGGTTCCCGCCCACCGTCCTGTCTCCGATGAGCAACGACGACCGTGCGGCCCGCGAGGAGATCTTCGGCCCCGTCGCGGTGGTGATCCCCTTCGACGGCGAGCAGGAGGCGGTGGAGCTGGCCAACGACACGATCTACGGCCTCTCGGGATCGGTCTGGACCGGGGACGGGTCCCGCGCCCTGCGGATGGCGCGCGCGATCGAGACAGGGGTGCTCTCGATTAACTCGAACAGCTCGGTGCGGGTCTCGACCCCGTTCGGGGGCTTCAAGCAGTCGGGCGTCGGCCGCGAGCTGGGGCCCGACGCGCTCGAGCACTACACCGAGGTCAAGAACGTCTACTACGCCGTCGGCGAGGGCTGATGGCGGTGAGCGCAAAGGAGCGCTGATGGCACGGCTGGAGGGGAAGGTCTGCGTGATCACGGGAGCGGCGAGCGGGATCGGCGCCGAGTCGGCGCGGCTGTTCACCGAGGAGGGGGCGCGCGTGGTGGGCGTGGACCTCGTCGAGGGGGCCGAGGGCGAGCTCGCGATCCAGGCCGACGTCACCGATGAGGACCAGGTCCGCGAGGTCTACGAGCGCACCGCCAAGGAGATGGGGCGAATCGACGTCCTCTTCAACAACGCCGGGATCAACCCGACCGACGACGGCTCGGTGACCGAGACCTCGCTCGAGTCCTGGCAGCGCGTGCAGGACGTCAACGTGAAGTCCGTGTTCCTCTGCTGCAAGCACGGGATCCCCCAGCTGCTGAAGGCGGGAGGCGGCTCGGTCATCAACACGGCCTCCTTCGTCGCCCTGATGGGCGCCGCCACCTCACAGGGTTCCTACACGGCGTCCAAGGGAGCCGTGCTCTCCCTCTCGCGCGAGCTCGGCGTCCAGTTCGCCCGCGAAGGGGTGCGCGTCAACGCCCTCTGCCCAGGCCCGGTCAACACGCCGCTGCTGCAGGAGCTGTTCGCGAAGGACCAGGTGCAGGCCAACCGGAGGCTGGTTCACCTGCCGATGGGGCGCTTCGCCGAGGTCGGCGAGATCGCCAAGGCGGCGCTGTTCCTCGCCAGCGACGACTCCACCTACGTCAATGCCTCCACCTTCACCGTGGACGGTGGCCTCTCCGGCGCCTACGTCACGCCCGAGTAGCCTCGAGGAAGCGCCCGCAGAGCTCGCGGCCGAGCTGGTTCCATGCCGCGAGCCTGTCCGCGGCGTCGCGGCGTAGATCCTCGGCGGTGTAGCCCGAGCGGTCCTCCCCGTCGAGCCCGTAATTGGCGATCCAGCTCCCCAGGTTCTCGCCGGTCACCTCGGCGTGGAACTGGATGCCCCAGGCGCGCTCACCCAGCCTGAAGCCCTGGAGGCAGGCCGCCGAGCGCGCCAGCGCCACCGCCTCACGTGGGGCCGGCACCTCGTAGGAGTGCCAGACGAAACCCTCGAAGCGCGGCGCCAGCGGCCCGAACAGCGGGTCCGCGGCGCCGTCATTGGTGACCTTGACGTCGTACCAACCGATCTCGGGCGCGGGGAGCCGCCTCGAGGGTGAGCCGGCGGCCTCGCCCAGGAGCTGGGCGCCGAGGCAGACCCCCAGAAACGGCACCCCGCCCTCGAGCAGCTCGGAGATGAGCCCCTTCTGCCGGCTCAGCCAGCGATGGTCGTGAACTTGATCGGCATGCATCGAGCCCCCGAAGCTCATCACCGCGTCGTAGCCGGCCGGGTCGGCCGGGGCCTCTCCCTCGGGGACGGGCCAGATGTCCAGCTCATCGCCTCGAGACCGGATCTCCTCGGCGAAGACGCCCGGGCCGGCGTCGGGCTCATAGACCAATGCCAGGATTCGCATTCGCTGCAGTCTGGCAACCCTCGCTAGATCACGGTCGCCTGAAGCAGGGCCCCGATCAGCCCGCAGCCGAGCACGACGTAGAGCACCGTGAGCTTGCCGTGGTAGCGGTTGAGGACGAGGAAGGCGCCGACCAGCAGGATCGCCGTGTAGACGTCCACGACGCTCGCGCCGACGATCTCGACCGTGACCGCCGCGATCAGCCCGATCACGCCCGCCGCGACCCCGAGCAGGAACGGTCGGATTCGCTCGTTCGCGGCGATCGCGACCAGGAAGCGGTGGAAGAAGATCGGGAAGACGAAGGCGGGCAGGAAGATCCCGAGCGTGATCGCAAGCGCCCCTGCCAGCCCGCCGGCGATATAGCCGACGAAGGTCGAGAAGATGATCAGCGGGGCCGGCAGCACGCCGCCCATCGCAAGCCCGTCCACGAACTGCTGCTCGGTGAGCCAGTGATGGCCGCCGACGGCGCTGTCGTGGAGGAACGGGATCACGGTGAAGGCGCCGCCGAAGGTGAGCAGGCCCGCCTTCAGGCCCTCGAAGAAGATCTCGGCCGTCAGCGACACCGTGACGGCGCCGGCGACCAGCGCCAGCGCGACGGGCAGTGGCGACAGCGAGTGCGCCCGCCCGCTCCAGCGTGAGGCGTTGGTCCAGAGCTCGTAGGCGAGTCCGGCGCCGAGCAGCACGAGGATGAAGCTCGCGTCGGCGAACAGGGTCAGGGCGAAGCCGGCTATCGCCAGCAGGGCGAGCGGCAGATCGGTGATGAAGGTCCGGCTGAGGCGGACGATCGCCCGGGCCAGCAGCGCCCCGACCGCCGCCGTGAGGCCGTAGAAGAGCTGATCGAGATGCGACGCGAGGTCGGCCTCGACGTAAAGCACCGAGAGGCCGAGCATGAGGACGAAGCCGGGGAACATGAAGCCGAGCCCGGCCATGAAGCCCCCGAGCTTGCCGCCACGGATGCGGCCGAAGTAGACGCAGAGCTCGTGGGCCTCCGGGCCGGGGAGGATCTGGTACACGGCGAGGGTCTTCCTGAAGGTCTCCTCATCGACCCAGCCCTCCTCATCGACGCACTCCTGCTTGATCATCGCGATCTGCGCAGCCGGCCCGCCCCAGGCGAGCGCGCCGAACTTGAGGAAGCGCACGAATACGGAGCCGGGCGAGTCCAAGAAGCCCGAAACCTAGTCTGACCTGCGCCCCGGGGGTTTAGTACCCGACATCAGTCGCGGCTACTGTCGCCCGCCGGCATCAGTCGCGGCTGCAAGCAGCCGCTCCATTTAGAGCGGGCCCCCCCGTCGCTTCTTAGTGCGCATTCTGTCTGCCCTCGACCGTAGCTTCGGCGGTTGGGATGGCGACGACTGGCAAGAATTGGAGCAAGGCGCAGGCCGTTTGCCCGCGGCCTGCACACGCTGGGTTTCGCGTGCGCTTCCAGCGCC
>SHVA01000051.1 GCA_009691195.1 Solirubrobacterales bacterium
TCACGCTGCTCGACACCGCGGCGATGATGGTGGACGCCGCCTACGAGGAGCTGTTCCGCGCGCTGCGCCCTGGAATGCGGGAGAACGAGGCGGTCGGGCTCGTCAACAAGGTCCTCTACGACATGGGCTCCGAACACGTCGAGGGGGTCAACGCGATCTCGGGCGAGCGCTGCAGCCCCCATCCGCACGTCTACACGGATCGTCACCTGCGCCCGGGGGACCCGTGCTACTTCGACATCCTCCACAGCCACATGGGGTACCGGACCTGTTACTACCGGACCTTCGTCGTCGGCTCGGGCTCGCGGGCGCAGAGCGAGGCCTACAAGAAGTGCCGCCACTTCCTCGACGATGCGATCCGGCGAGTGAGGCCCGGCGCCACCACCGCCGAGGTCGCCGCAGCATTCCCGCACGCTGAGGAGTTCGGATTCAGCGACGAGGAGGCTGCCTTCGCGCTCCAGTTCGGCCACGGCGTCGGCCTCTCGATCTGGGAGAAGCCAGTGATCAGCCACCTGGTTTCCGGCGATCAGCCGGAGGTGTTGAAGGAGGGGATGGTGTTCGCGCTCGAGACCTTCTGGCCGGCGTCCGACGGCTGGTCGGCGGCCCGGATCGAGGAGGAGCTGGTCGTGACCGCCGACGGCTGTGAGGTGATCACCCGCTTCCCGGCGGAGGAGCTCTTGGTGGCGGGCAGGCGGCTGTACACGGTGGGGGGCCGGCTGCCGACCGAGCGCGAGACGCAGTCCAACCTCAACAACACCGAGCTCTACCCCCGCGCCGACGCGCCGGCCAACGGCGGGCCGGGCGTCCCGGCGCCCACCCCACCGCCCGGATAGGCCGTGGAGCACAGCGGTGATGCAACCGATTGCGCAAACCAATAGGTTTGTCCGCATCGGAGGCGAGGGAGTGTCTCCCCGCCTGGAGCTCGAGCAGCAGGAGGAGCGGACGAGATGAGCAAGGGCAAGAGGGTTGCGCGCACCGTTGTCGACGCCCCCGAGGGAGCCTTCCCCGAGGACGTGCCGGCATCCGGTGCAGTGGCGGCCGGGGACTTCGTCTTCACCAGCCCGATGGGCGCCACCGACTGGTCCACTGGGCTCGCGGACGGTGCCCGCGCCTCCGAGCAGCTTCCCTCCGGCGACGACGACCCCGTCGCGCTCGAGACGCGCGAGATCTACCGCAAGCTCGACGCCGCGCTGGAGGCCGGCGGCTCCTCGCTTGATCGCGGCGTCCAGATCAACCAATGGGTCAACACCTACCGCGGCTTCGACGGCGAGCGCCACCCGGCCGACCGCAACGAGGTGGAGCTCTTCTACGAGCAGTGGCGCTCGGTCGTGCACCCGCATCTCGCCACCCGCGACGAGTTCCTGCTCTCGGAGCGCCCCGCGAGCGCCTGCATGCCGGTGGACCGCTTCATCTGCGCCGAGGAGAGCGTCGCGGTCGAATTGGTTGGCCTCACCAAGGACTCCGGCATCGAGAAGCGCGCCTACGAGCACGACGTCCACATGCCGCTCGGGGGCTACTCGATCGGGATCGAGGCTGGGCCGTGGCTGTTCACCGCCGGCTTCACCGGCGTCGACTTCGCCCACGGGATCAGGCCCGAGTCCAAGGTCCCCGACTTCGTCTGGTACGGCAACCAGATCCACAACGAGACCGCCGAGACCCTGCGCCAGCTCAAGGTCACGGTCGAGGCGGGCGGCGGCAGGATGGAGGACACAGTCAAGGCGCTCGTCTACGTGACCCCGTTCGGGATGCGCAACCTGCCGGCGCTCGACCAGGCCTGGAAGGACCACTGGCCCGAGGACCCGCCCGCCCGCGCGATCCTCCCCTGCAGCGGCGTCGGCCTGCGTGGAACCAACGTCGAGATCATGCTCACCGTCGTCCGTCCCGACAAGGGGGAGATCACCCGCGAGGTGGTCGAGACCGGCAAGGCCCCGGCGCAGCTGGGTCACGCTCCGCAGGCGATCAAGGCGGGCGGGCTCCTCTTCCCGTCGACCCAGCTCGGCGTCACGGCCGACGGCGCGATCGGGACGCGAGGGGTCAACGACGGCTCCTTTCCGTTCATGCGCCGCTCGGTCAAGGACGAGCTGCGGGTGATCCAGGAGAACACGCAGGCGATCTGCGAGGCGGCCGGCACCTCGATTGACCAGGCGGTGAAGTCGCACCTGTTCTTCAGCGACTTCGACGACCTGGCGGCTGCGCTTCCGGTCTGGGGCGATGCCTTCACCGACGGCTACCCGGCCGCGGGGTTCTTCGAGACGCCCCCCGGGACCCAGGAGGTGAGGGGCGGCCACGTCACGGCCGACCTGATCGTCTCCTGCCCGGAGTAGCCGGCCGGTGACCGAGGCCAGCGAGGTCCGCGACGGCATCCGGATCGACTGGGATGCGCCGATCGAGGCCGACGACGGCCTCGTGCTGCGGGCCGACGTCTTTCGCCCCGACGATGACGGCGAGCACCCGGTGATCCTCACCTACGGCCCCTATGCCAAGGGTCTCTCCTTCCAGGAGGGCTACCCCGACCAATGGCGCATCCTCGCCGAGGAGCACCCCGAGGTCGAGCGGGGCTCGAGCTGCAGATACCAGAACTGGGAGGTGGTGGACCCGGAGAGGTGGGTGCCCGACGGCTATGTCTGCGTCAGGGTCGACTCCCGCGGGACGGGGCAGTCGCCGGGCTTCATCGACCCGTTCTCGGCCCGCGAGCGGCACGACTTCTACGAGTGCATCGAGTGGGCGGGAACGCGGCCGTGGAGCAACGGCAGGGTCGGCCTGCTCGGCGTCTCCTACTACGGGATCAACCAGTGGCACGTCGCCGCCGACCAGCCGCCGCACCTGGCCGCGATCTGCCCCTGGGAGGGCGCCGCCGACTGGTACCGCGACATGACCCATCACGGCGGCATCCTCTCCAGCTTTTGGGCCAACTGGTACGACAAGCAGGTCAAGGTGGTCCAGCACGGCCTCGGCGAGGCCGGCCCCCGCAACCCCGTCACCGGCGAGCTCGCGGCGGGCGCCCAGACCCTCTCCGAGCAGGAGCTGGCCGAGGGCCGCACCGACTTCGGCGAGGAGATCCGCTCCCACCCGCTCGACGACGACTATCACCGCGAGCGCTCCGCGGACTGGTCCAAGGTCGAGGTGCCGATGCTCTCGGCGGCCAACTGGGGAGGGCAGGGCCTGCACCCGCGGGGGAACTTCGAGGCCTACGCCAACGCCGCCTCCGAGCAGAAGTGGCTCGAGATCCACGGCCTCGAGCACTGGACCGAGTTCTACACCGACTACGGGATCGAGATCCAGAAGCGCTTCTTCGGCCACTTCCTCAAGGGCGAGGAGGCCGGTTGGGAAAAGCAGCCGCCCGTGCAACTGCTCGCCCGCCGCGTGGATGGGAGCTTCGAGCAGCGCTCCGAGGATGCCTGGCCGATCCCGCGCACCGAGTGGACCGAGCTGTATCTGGGCCCGGCCGAGATGACGCTCGCGGAGGAGCCGCCAGCCGAAGCTGCCGAGGCGGCCTACGAGGCGATGGGCGATGGCCTGACCTTCCTCGCGGGCCCCGCCGAGTCGGAGACCGAGCTGACCGGGCCCCTGGCGGCGCGCCTGTTCGTGTCGTCGAGCACCGAGGACGCCGACCTCTTCCTCGTCGCCCGGCTATTCGACCCCGAGGGCGAGGAGGCCGTCTTCACCGGCGCGCTCGACCCCCACACGCCGCTCGCCCAGGGCTGGTTGCGCGCCTCCCACCGCGAGCTGGACCCGGAGCGCTCGCTTCCGTGGCGCCCCTTCCACACCCACAGCTCTCTACAGCCGCTGGCGCCGGGCGAGGTCTACGAGCTGGAGGTCGAGCTCTGGCCGACCTCGGTGATTGTGCCCCCGGGCCACCGCCTGGGGCTGACCGTGCGCGGCCGCGACTACGAGTACCCGGGCGAGGGCGCCAGCCTCGGGTCGTTCAAGAACGTGATGAAGGGCTGCGGCCCCTTCCTCCATGATGACCCGCACGACCGTCCCGCCGAGACCTTCGGCGGCAGCGTGACCGTGCACGCGGGCCCCGAGCGCCGCTCGCGCCTGCTGGTCCCGGTGATCCCCAGGGAGGGCTGATGCGGGCGCTGCTGCTGACCGGGTTCGAGCGCCCGCTCGAGCTGGCCGACGTCTCCGAGCCCGAGCCGGCGGATGGCGAGATCGTGGTCAGGGTGAGGGCGGCGGGGCTCTGTGGCACCGACCTGAAGCTGGTGGACGGCAAGCTCCCGAACGTGAGCCTGCCGATGATCCCCGGCCACGAGATCGCCGGCGAGATCGCACACGATCCCTCTGGCGAGCGGGCTGAGGGCGAGCCAGTCGCCTGTTACTTCTACGAGTCCTGCGGCCACTGCCGCCTCTGTCGCCTCGGTCAGACCACGATCTGCCGCCAGGTGATCAGGCTCGGCATCGAGCGCGACGGGGGGCTCGCCGAGCTTGTGGCGATGCCGAGCCGCAACGCCGTCCCGCTTCCCGCCGGCGTCTCATTCGAGGTGGCTGCGGTGGCGATGGACTCGGTGCTGACCCCCTGGCGAGCGCTGCGCGACCGCGCCGCGGTCCAGCCCGGTGAGGCGGTCGTGGTCGTCGGCAGCGGCGGGCTCGGCCTCAACGGGGTCCAGATCGCCTCCGACGCGGGTGCGAGGGTGGCGGTCGTGGATCTCGAGCCAGCCAGCCGAGAGAAGGCCGTCGAGCTGGGCGCGGAGCTGGCCGTGTCCCCGGACGAGCTCAGCCGGGTCCGCGAGTGGTCCGACGGTGGCGCCGATGTCGTCCTCGACACCTCCGGATCGGCCGCCGGCTTCGAGACCGCGGTGGAGGCCCTACGCCCCGGCGGGCGCCTGGTCGGTTGCGGTTACCAGCCGGGGGTGCGCTTCAGCTTCGACTCACCAAGGCTGCCGCTGGACGAGATCTCGATCCTCGGCTCCCGCGTGGGCAGCCTCGAGGATGCAGCCGACGCACTCGACGCCGTCGCCCGCGGGGCCGTGAGCCCGACGGTGAACGAGCCGATCGCCCTCGAGCAGGTCAACGAGGGCCTGGCGCGCTTGCGGGCCGGGGAGGTCGTCGGCCGCCTGACCGTGGAGACGGCGGTCTGAAGGTGTGATGGGCGCCCCGGCCGACCGCGTCGTCACCCTCAAGGACGTCGCGCGCGCCGCCGGCGTTCATGCTTCGACCGCCTCCAGGGCGCTCGACCCCAGCAAGTCGGGCTGCATCAGCCCGGCCACGGTCGAGCGGGTCGGGCGTGCGGCAACCCAGCTCGGCTACGTGCCCGACATGATCGCCAAGGGGCTGCGCGGGGGCACCACGAGCATGGTCGGCGTCGTCGTCGCCGACCTCGAGAACCCCTTCTTCGGGCCGGTCGTGCGGGGCATCTCCAAGCAGCTCGAGAGCCGGGGCTTCGTCACCCTGGTGGCCGAGACGCTGGAGGACCGCGACCGCTTCGAGCGCACCCTCAATCACCTGCTCAGCCGCAGGGTGGACGCGCTCGTGACCACGGCCGCGCGCAGTGGCGACGCCGAGCTGCTGGACCGCTTCGCCGGACGCATCCCCGCCTGCGTGCTGGCGGTCCGCAACATAGAGGGCAGCGGTCTTCCCTACGTCAACCAGGATGACCGCCAGGGCGGGGGGATGGCCGCCGACCACCTGATCGAGCTCGGACACGCCTCACTGGCCCAGCTGCGCGGGCCGGTGGACATCGACACCTTCGCCAACCGCGCCGAGGGCTTCAGGCGGAGCGTCGGCGACGCCGGCCTCGTCGATGCCACCGTGGGCGAGCAGGGCGAGGCCCTCACCCTCGAGGAGGGGCGCCGTCTGATGGCGCTGACCCTCGACGAGAACCCTGCCCGGGCGCCGACGGCGATCTTCGCCCATGCCGACGTGATGGCGATCGGAGCGATCGAGGAGATGGAGGCTCGCGGGCTCCGCTGTCCCGAGGACATCTCGGTGATCGGCTACGACGACGCGCCGCTGGTCAGCCACATCCAGCCGCCGCTCTCGACGATCGAGCTGCCCGGGCTCGAGCTGGGCGGAAGGGCGGGGGAGATGGTGCTGGAGATGATCGACGACCCCGGCTCGGTTCCCGAGTCGGTTTCGTTGCCGGCGCGGCTGGTCGCCCGCGAGTCGACCGCTGCGCCACCGAAGCGCGGCGGCTGAGCTGCGCCTCAGGCAGCCCCGTCGAGCGAGAACAGCTCCGTCGGGTTGAGCTCGGCGATCTGTCGCAGGGCGTCGTCGGATTCAAGGGCGGACTCGATCGACGCGACCGGATCCGGCGCCGCCATGTCGAAGGGGTGGTCGGTGCCGAGGACCACGTTCTCGATTCCGACCCTCGAGCAGAGGTAGGCGAGGGCCTGGTCGTCGTGGGTGAGCCCGTCGAACCAGAGCTGCGGCAGGCAGTCCCAGGGGCTCTGGGGGGCTCCCGCCAGCTCGGGCCTGACCGTCCGGGCATGGCGCAGGCGGCCCGCCTGGTAGGGGAAGTAGCCGCCGCCGTGGACGAGCAGGATCCTCAGCTCCGGGTGGCGCTGGAGCACGCCGGCGGCGAACAGGCGCTCGATGGCGAGGGTCGTCTCCAGCGGGAAGCCGATCACGTTCTGGAGGTAGTAGTCGTCGAGGGCGCCGTGGCGCTCGGGCCCGATCTCGGGGTGGATCATCACCGGCATCCGCAGGCGCTCGGCGGTCGACCAGAACGGCTCGAACTGCGGCTCGTCGAGCCGCACCGGCCCTATCGCGCTTCCGACCTCGACCCCGACGCAGCCCGCCTCCGCGGCCAGCCGCTCGAGCATCGCCGTCGCGTGCCCGGGCTCGCTCATCGGCAGGTTTCCGACCCAGTGCATTCCCCCGCCCTCCTCGGCCATGCGCCGCAGGCCCTCGTTGGTAGCGTCGCAAAGCGCCTCGGAGGCGGCCGCCTCGGCGCCGTAGAGGAACAGCGGAGGCGCCGGGGAGAGCACGGCCGAGTCGATCCCCAGCTCCCTCAGCGCCTCACGCTTGGCGTCGACCTCGACGAAGGCCTCGGTGATCGGGAACTCAAAGCCGTCAGGGCCGCGCCAGCCCCGTCCGGCGATCCGGACCTCGTAGGGGTTCTCTCCCCGAAGCAGGTCGAGCGCCTCCTCGGGCATCGCGTGGTTGTGGACGTCGATCCTCATCAAACGCTGCCCTCCTGGGTTCTCACAGCATCACCCGACCGCCGCTGATGTCCAGGGTCACACCGGTGAGCCACGAGGCGGAGTCCGAGACCAGGAAGAGGACCGCGAGCGCGCAGTCCTGGGTCGTGCCGATGCGCCCCAGCGGCGACATCTCCGCCACCCGCCGCTGGGCCTCCTCGTCCATGATCTCTTCGACTCGCTCCGAGAGCACGGTCGCCGGGGCGATCGAGTTGGCCCTGATCCCGCGCGGCCCCAGCTCCAGGGCGATGTGGCGCGTGAACTGGATCACGCCCGCCTTCGCCGCCGCGTAGGAGGAGGTCAGCAGCTTGTCGAGGTAGCGGCCCCCGTTGGAGGCCATGGTCACGATTGCTCCGCGCTCCCGCTCCAGCATGCCCGGCAGCACGGCCTGGACCGTGAGGTAGGTCGAGGTCAGGTTGTCGTCGATCACTCGGCGCCACTCCTGCTCGCCGAGCTCCTCGATCGGGGTGAAGGCGCCGAAGCCGCCCGCGAACGGCAACAGGATGTCCACCGGCCCCAGCTCGCCCTCGATGTGCTCGCGAGCAGCGCCGATCTCGGCGGCGTCGGTGCAGTCGGCGCTCGACCCGGCCGCCTCGGCGCCGGCCTCCGCCAACTCGGTGAGCACAGCGTCGATCCCCTCCTGGGCGCGCGCGACGACCCCCACCCTGACTCCGTTGCGCGCCAGCATCCGGCTGCACTCGGCGCCGATCCCCTTGGAGCCGCCGGTGACCATCGCGACCTTGCCGCGGAGGTCGGGGTAGGTGGGAACCTGCCGCTCGCTCACGCCCTCAGCATCTCGCAGTCGCGGCCGGCGCGCTCGCTAGCCAAGGGCGTAGTCGTAGAACGGGTGCTTGGTGAAGATGACGGGTCCGTCCTTGGTGACCAGCAGGTTCTCCTCCAGTCGCACCGTCTGCTCCAGACCGGGGTGGCCGGCGAAGGTCTCGCAGGCGAAGTACATGCCCTCCTCGAGCTCGACGGGATAGTCGAGCGAGTAGGCCCGCGAGATCCACATCCCCTCGTACAGCGAGAGGCCGATCGAGTGCGCGAACTGCTGCAGGGTGACGGTTCCGTACTCGTCGTCGGCGTACGTGGGGAACTTGGCGGCGACGTCGGCGGTGGTGTTGCCCGCCTTCATCTGCTCGATCGCCGCGTACATCGACTCATAGCACTCCTTGTAGAGGTCCTGCTCCTTCTGGCTCATCTCGCCGTCGACCTTGAAGCAGCGGACGAAGTCGACGAAGTAGCCGCCGGGGCCGACCGCGTTCTGGTCGATGATCACTAAATCGCCCTGGCGAATCACCTTGTCGGTGTGCCAGCGGCGGTAGGGGCTCGTGTTGCCGCCGGAGGCGACGATGATGTCGTAGACGAAGTCGAAGCCCGCCTCGTAGAGGTACTCGTTCACCTTGGCGGTGATGTAGCTCTCCTTGACGCCGGGCTTGAGCCACTCGTTCTCGATCTTCCAGAACGAGGTGTCGCCCCAGGCGCTTGAGATCTTCAGACACTCGATCTCGTCGGGCGTCTTTCGCACCCTTGCCGCCGACATCACCGGCCAGGCGCTGGTGGTCTGGATCCCGACCTTCTCGAAGGCCGCGACCGCGGAGGGGTCGGCGATGTCAACGCCGATCTTCTCCTTCTCGACCCCGTTCTCCTTGAGCACGTCGAGGATCGAGTTGGCCATCTTCTCGGCCATCATCTCCTCCGCGGTCTCAGCCCACTTCCAGGTGATCGCGGGGCGGATGTTGCCCTCGAGCCAGGGCGCGTCGATCTTGGCGCACTCGAGGTCGGAGCCGGCCGTCTCGAACAGGACGGGGTCGCCGTTGCGGGGAAGGACGCAGTAGCGGATGAAGATGTTGTTCTTCCAGTTGCCCTGGAAGACGCCCGTGATATAGCGGACGTTCTCGCCGACGAAGCAGACGACCGCCCCGAGGTCCTGCTTCTCCAGCATCTCGCGCGCGCGGGCGAGCCTGTCGCGGCGCAGCCGGTCGAAGTCGACCCGGGCCTGCCAGTCGGTGGCGGTGGTGCTGTAGACGCGCCGGGGATCGTGCTCGTGAGGCTTCTCGATGAAGGACAGATCGAGGCCCTTGCCGGTCGGGGTCACGCTCATCGGTCACTCTCCCTGGTCGTCGGTCTCGCCGGGCTGGAAATCGTTTGCACAGAGCACCCTATCTGACCGCTGGGGCTGCCGCCGGGAGGCCGAAGCGGGGCTCAGGAGGCGGTGCGGTGGCGCCCGCGGGGGATCGCCAGGGCGAGCACGGCGTCGGCGACTCCGAGCCCGGCGAGGACCAGCAGCGGCAGCTCGAAGCCTCCGCTGAGGTCGCGCATGCCACCCACCAGCAGCGGCCCGATCGCCGACGCGAAGTAGCCGATGCCGAGCATCCAGGCCGTGAGCCGACCGACGCTCGCCGGGCTGCCGGCGAGGTCCAGGGGAATCGCAAGCAGCAGTGGGAAGAGCGAGCCCGTGCCGAGGCCGACCGTGACCATCCAGAGCGCCCCGTAGTGCTCAGGCACGAGCGCGGCCCCCAGCGTGCCCGCCGCCATCAAGGAGGCGAAGACCGCGATCCAGACCCGGCGGTCGCCGCGGTCGGAGATCCAGGAGACGGTGAGCGAGGCGACCAGCAGCATGATCCCGAGCGAGGAGATGCCGAGGGCGGCGTCGTGGCGCTCCCAGCCGGCCTCCTCGTAGACGGCAGCCCCCCAGCTCACCATCGCCGTGAAGATCAGCGCCTGCAGCCCGAACACGACGCCGAGCAGGAGCTCGATTCGCCCGGGGCGGCCGAGCGAGGTGCGGAGGCGCGCGAGCACCCCGCCGGGCGCCTGAGGGTCCGCCGCGGCGCCGTCCCTTCCGCTCATGTCATCGAGCCGCTCCAGCCGCGTCAGCAGCCAGACCGCGGAGGCCAGCACCGCCGGGATCGCCGTCAGGGCGAGCACGGTGCGCCAGCCGCCAAGGGCGTCGGAGAGCGGGCCGGCGCCGAAGCCGACGCCGATGATCCCGAGCGCGATCGCGGTCGTGTAGACGCCGGTCGCGGCGCCGGGCCGCCCGGGGAAGTACTGCTTGACGAGAATCGGAAGGCAGATCCCGGTCAGCGCGATCCCGATGCCTATCGGGACGGTGGCCGCGATGAGCAGAACGGGGTCCGGCATCGCGGCGCGAAGCAGGGAGCCCGCCGCGATCAGCAGCAGCGAGCCGGCGAGGAGGTGCTTCAGCCCCCAGCGGTCGACCATCTGCAGGCCGACGAAGGAGAAGGCGCTCATGCAGAGGAACGGGACCGCCGCGAGCAGGCCCGCGACGGAGCTGCTCATCTCGGTGTCGGCGCGGATCTCCTCGATCAGCGGACCGATCACCGCGATCGAGATGCGCACGTTGAGCGCCGCGACGAAGATCGCCGCCAGCACGTGCCAGCCCGGTGCGGTGGGGCGAGCCTGCGCCGGAGTCCGGTCGAGGGCGGCTATGAGGGGATGTAGGAGTCGATCTCGAGGTTTGCGGCCCGCGTACGTTCCATCAGCCCGCCGAGCAGGGCCTCGAGGCGCAGTGCCGCCTCGCCGCCGACGGGCGCGGCGCTGAACTCCGCCTCGGCGAAGTGGCGGGCGCTCTTCATCATCGCGGCCTCGTCGACCCGCCCCAGGGCGCCGTCGCGGACAACGACCTCGCCGTCGACGACGACGTCGCGGACGTCGCGCCCCGAGCCGCCGAGAACGAGCTGGCGGAGGGGATCGTTGAGCGGCATGAAGGCGGGCGCATCGCCGGGGACCACGATCAGGTCGCCGCGGGCCCCGGGCTCGAGCCGCCCCAGCCGGTCGCCATGGCCGGCCGGCACGCTGCCGTTCGCGGTGGCCATCTTGAGGCTCTCGCGGGCGCTCACCCAGCGATGGTGGTCGTCGCCGCGCGCCTTGTTTAGCAGCGCGGTCAGGCGCGCGAGCTCGATCACGTCGAGCGGCTCGTCACAGCCGCGGCCGTCGGTCCCGAGGGCGACGTTGACGCCGGCGCGCAGCAGGGCCGGCACCGGGGCGACGCCGTCACCGAGGCGCAGGTTGCTGGCGGGGCAGTGGACCGCGCTGCTGCCCGCGTCGGCCATCAGCTCGATGTCACGGTCGCTGAGCCAGACCGTGTGGACCAGGGTGGAGCCGGGGCCGAGCTGGCCCTGCTCCGCAAGCACCTCGACGAACGAGGAGCCCTGGTGCCACTCGCGCGCGGTCATCGCCTGCGTCTTGGTCTCGAGCACGTGCGTCTGCCAGGCGAGGCCGCGCGAGCGGCAGAGCTCCAGCGACTGCTCCATCAGCTCGTCGCTGCAGCGCTGGGGGGCGGATGGCCCCATGCCGATCCCGATCAGGCCGCCATCCTCGTGCCAGCGGTCCACGGCCTCGGTCGCGACCGACATGATCCGCTCCAGGGTGGGCGGCTCGGCCTCGTCGGACCAGGCCTCGCGCTCGGCCTCGGTCAGCGGCAACGAGTCCGCGAAGGTCCTGTCGGTGACCCCGAGCAGGATCGTCGCCCTCATCCCCGCGTCGCGGTAGGCCTCGACCACCGGCTCGAGGGTCTCGATCGAGATCTCCGGGGCCTCGAAGAGGAAGTCGACCACGCAGCTGACCCCGTTGCGGAGCATCAGCATCGCCCCCAGCATCGTCCGCGCGTAGATGGCGTCGCGGCTGGGAGGCTCGGTCCGCGTCACCTGGTGGGAGTGGATGAACCAGAGGTCGAGCGGCAGGTTCTCGTAAAGGCCCGGATTGAAGTTCTCGCCCGAGTGGAAGTGGGCGTTGATCAGCCCCGGCAGGACGTAGGCGCCGCTCGCGTCCAGTTCCGGCGCGTCCCCGCTGGAGGCGATCGACTCCTCGACACGCTCGATCACCCCCTCCCGAATGAGGACGTCGCTCCTCTCCGGGCCCCCGTCCAGGGCCAAGACGTTTCCGCCTCGAACCAGAAGGTCGGCTCCCATGGTCATTCGTATAACACATGGCCTGCGGGTGGGGGTATCCGCCCACGCCCGGCGATAGGTCTTGCGCCAAGCACCGAACCGGGAGGGAGCCATGCCTCGACGCAGACCCGCCCGGTCACCGTCGCAGCCCCCTCACGGGGAGGCAGAGCGTGGTCTCCAACAACGTTACGCCTCCGAACGCCGGCAGCAGTGAGCTCCTCGCCTACCCCGACGGGATCACGGTGGTCCCGCCCAAGTTCGGAGGCCAGTTCGCGATCATCGCTGGGAGCTCGGGCCCCGACAAGCTCAAGGGCACGCCCTATCCGGACGTGATCGCGCTGGGAGGCGAGGACAAGATCAGCGGCCTCGCCGGTAAGGAGAAGGAGAAGCAGAGGGCAAGATCAGGCCGCGGCTATGCCGCGGCCCGCAGCGTCTCCCGCCGTTCGGGGGGCCGTGCGTTCTCGTGCGCCCAGCTCGGCGGGGCGACCCGCAGGTAGTGCTCGAAGGCCCAGTCGACGAAGCGCTGGTGCGAGCAGGCGCGGATCACGGCGCGCTGGAGGCGGGCGGGAAGGCGGGGGAGGAGCCTCTGGAGGCGCAGCAGCCAGCGGAACTTCCATTCGTGCTCGTCGCTGAAGGCCCCGTAGGCGCTCAGGGCCTGATCGCGCGTCTTGGTGCCCTCGACGACCTCGCGAAGCTCACGCCCGCAGGCGAGGCCGAAGTAGAGCGCCGTGCGGATGCCCTCCGCGGTCAGGGGCAGACAGTGCCCGGCGGAGTCGCCGGCGAAGAAGACGCCCTCGTCGGTCGCGGGGCGGATCTGGTGCGGGATCCAGTTGCCCTGGTAGCGGAC
>SHVA01000016.1 GCA_009691195.1 Solirubrobacterales bacterium
CGGGCTCGGGTCGTGCTACATCGAGTTTGGCGGCGGCCGAGTGGGCCGGGTGGACGTGGACTTCCTCTCGGGTCCGAAGCCGACGGGGGCGTTTCAGGAGCCGTCCAGCGAGCTGGTTGAGGAGAAGAAGCACTTCGCCTCGAGCCGCCGCGCGCGCTGGTTCGATCGCTGACGCAGGGCGGGTCGGCGGGAGCTGCCGTCAGCCGGCCGCGATCAGGACGGCCCCGGTCAGCGCGAGCGCAACGCCTACTGCTTGGATCGCCACCAGGCGCTCCTCGAGCACGGCGCGGGCGAGGATCACGGTGGTCACCGGGTAGAGCGAGGCGAGGACCGCCACCACGCTGAGCAGGCCGGTGTCGGTTCCGAGCGTGAAGCAGGCGTTGGCGGCGACGTCGAGCAGGCCGATCAGCGCCAGCGTCGGGATCTCGGGGGGGCGGGCGCCGATTCGCGGCCGCAGCACCGCCAGTGCGGTCACCACCACGGCGCCGGCGCTCAGCCGGGCGACCAGCAGGGACCAGAAGGGGTCGGCGTCCTGAACCGCGGCGTCCATACCGACGAAGAAGCCTCCGAAGCCGAGGGCGGCGACGCCCGAGAGCAGCAGCGCCTCGCGCGAGATGGCGCCCCCCCGGGCGCCCTCCGGGGTCCGGCAGGCGAGGGCCACGCCCACGAGGGCCGCAACCATCCCCGCGACCTGGAGCGCCGCCAGCTCGTCGCCGGTCGCGAGGCCGACGACGACGGGAATGGCGGCGGCGCCGCTCGCGGTGATCGGCGAGATCACGCTCATGGTGCCGATCGCCAGGGCCCGGTAGAGGGCGGCGATCGCCACCAGCTGGCAGACGCCGGCGGGGATCGCGGGTGCGACCTCGCCGAGGCTGGGAGCCCCCTTTCCCCCTGCGGCGACCACGAGGGCTACGGCGGCCAGCCCCGTGAGCTGGCTGAAGAGAAGGACCGCGGCCAGCGTCAGCCGGCGGGTGCGCAGGCCGCCGAGGAAGTCGGCGGCGCCCCAGCAGATGGCGGTGCCGAGGCCAAGCGCAGCGGCGACCATGGCGGGCTCTCAGTCCGAGGTCGGCGGAGCCGCGGGGCGGCCCGCGGTCTCGGCACGATCCACCGCCGCCCTCGCGCGAACGCTGCGCGGGTCATCGGGCCCTGCGCCGACGTTGGCGGCGGCGAGGTTGACGGTGACCAGCTCGGCGGCGCCGCGGGCACCCGCCAGCGCCAACTCACCGGCAACCATGGCGTCGGCGCGGAAGCTCCAGGCGCCGGCGCGCGCCACCTCGGCGGTGGCCTCGGCCACCTCGGCGGCGCACTCGGCGATCGTCAGAGGCGGCTCGCTGGCCAGAACCAGGGCATCGGCGCGCGCCGCCGCGTCGCCCGCACGGGCGACCTTGCCATATGCATCCACATCATCGTCCGCGGCAGAGATCAGGCGCCGGCGCAGGTCGCCGGCGCGTGCGGCGAGGCCGACGAACCTGTCCGCTTCATCGCTTCCGGCCGAGGGGGCGTCGGCCGACAGCCTCTCGGCGGCCAGCCCGGCGCTCAGCTCCAGCAGGGCTGCGGCGCTGGCGCTGGCGAGAGCCGATGCGGCTCCCCCGGCGGGCGGCTCGTCCGGAGACGCCAGCGCGGCCAGTATCTCCTCCCCCGGGCGGCTGCTTATTCCGGTCATGCGCTCAAAACAGGCCGACCGTGCGACCCTCGGCGTCAATGTCCACGTTGAAGGCCGCGGGACTCTTTCCGAGGCCGGGCATCTGCATGACGGCTCCGCAAAGGGGAACCAGCCAGCCCGCTCCGGTGTAGGCGCGGACGTCGCGCACCGGGAGCTGGAACCCGGTGGGGGCGCCGAGCAGGGTGGGGTCCGCCGACAGCGAGAGAGGGGTCTTCGCCATGCAGACCGGCAGCTCGGCCAGGCCCTGCTCGGTGAACTGCTCGATCTTCTTCTCCGCCTCGAGGTAGTAGACGACCTCCTCGGCGCCGTAGACGCGGTGGGCGACGGCCTCGATCTTCTCCTTGATCGAGGCACCGTCCTCGTAGAGGAAGCCGAACTCGTTGGGCTGGTCGCAGGCGGCGACCACGGCCTCGGCCAGCTCGGCCGAGCCGGGGCCGCCGTTGGCGAACCCGTCGCTGACCGCGGCCTCGAAGGCGCCGGCCTGCTTTGCGAGGCGCCTGACGAGCTTGACCTCCTCGTCGGTGTCCTCGGGCCGCCGGTTGACGGCGACGACGGCGGGGACGCCGAACTCCTTGATGATCCCCAGGTGGCGCTCGAGGTTGGCGATGCCCTTCTCAACGGCCTCGAGCCCCTCCTTCTTGCCGGCTCCCTCGGCCTCCTCGAGGCCGCCGTGGTGCTTGAGGGCGCGCACCGTCGAGACCAGCACGACGGCGTCGGGGCTGATCCCGCCGGCCCGGCAGACGATGTCGATGAACTTCTCCATCCCCATGTCGGAGCCGAAGCCGGACTCGGTGATCACGTAGTCGCCCAGCTTCAGCCCGAGCAGGTCGGCGATCAGCGAGGAGTTCCCGTGGGCGATGTTCGCGAAGGGGCCCGCGTGCATCAGGCAGGGCTGGCCCTCGAGAGTCTGGATCAGGTTGGGCTTGATCGCGTCCTTGAGCAGCACCGACATCGCCCCCGCCGCCTGGAGGTCGTCGGCGGTGACCGTGTCGCCGTCCCTGGAGTAGGCGGCGGTTATCGCCCCCAGGCGCCGGCGCAGGTCCTGGAGGTCGCGGGCCACGGCGACGACGGCCATCACCTCGGAGGCGGCGGTGATGTCGAAGCCACTCTCGCGGGGGTAGCCGTTGGCCGGGCCCCCGAGGCCCAGCGCCACCTGGCGCAGGGCGCGGTCGTTGACGTCCACGGCCCGCTTCCAGGTCACCTGAAGGGCGTCGATCTTGTGCGGGTTGCCGTGCAGGATGGATGCATCCAGCATCGCGGCGAGCAGGTTGTTGGCGGCGCCGATCGCGTGGATGTCGCCGGTGAAGTGGAGGTTGAGGTCCTCCATCGGGACCACCTGGGCCAGGCCTCCACCCGCAGCGCCCCCCTTGATCCCGAAGACCGGTCCGAGCGAGGGCTCGCGCAGGCAGAGGACCGGGCTCTTGCCGATCTGGCCCATGCCCTCGGTCAGCGCCACGGAGGTCGTCGTCTTGCCCTCTCCTGCCTTGGTCGGCGTCATCCCGGCGACGCAGACGAGCTTCGCGTTGGGCCGGTCGGCGAGACGGTCGATTGCTCCGAGTGAGATCTTGGCCTTGTAGCGGCCGTAGGGCTCGATCTCCTCGGGCTCGAGGCCAAGGCCCTGGCCGATCTCGTCGATCGGCTTGAGCGTGGCCTCTTGGGCGATCTCCAGGCTGCTCTTCATCTGCTGGGGTTCCTTCCTCTCTGACTCAATGTGAGACGGCCGCCGCTCCGAGCTCGGAGACCAGCCGGTCGCGATAGAAGCGCTCGAGCGCGAATGGCTCGATCAAGTCGGGGGTGGTGCCAGTGCCGATTCGCTCGGCGATCGTCTTGCCGACGATCGGGGCGGCCTTGAAGCCGTAGGTGCCCCAGCCGGTGCTGATCAGGAAGTTTTCGACCTCGGTGTCGCCGAGGATCGGGCTGAAGTCGGGGCTGATGTCGCAGAGGCCGGCCCAGCTGCGAAGGATGCGCGCGCGCTCGAGCTGGGGGAACAGCTCGAGGGTGTGGCGTGAGGCCTCCTGGATGAAGTTCAACGTGCCCTGCTGGCGATAGGTCGTCCACGGCTCGATCTCGGCGCCGATCAGGAACTCCCCGCGGTCGGTCTGGGAGATGTAGACGTGCATCTGCGAGGAGACGATCACCACGTCCAGCAGCGGCTTCAGCGGCTCGGTGACGAAGGCCTGGAGGATGTGGGTTGTGATCGGCAGCTCGACCCCGGCCATCGAGGCGATCGTCGAGCTCCAGCCAGCGGTCGCGTTTACGACCATCCCGGCGCCGACCCGGGTCCCGTCGGAGAGGGTGACCCCGGTGGCGCGCCCGTTGGAGCGCTCGACCCCGGTCACCTCCCGATAGGGATGGATCTCGGCCCCGCCGCGGTCGACCCCGCGGGCGAGGCCCCAGACCACCGCGTCGTGGCGGATGATCCCGCCGGGCGGGTGGTAGAGGGCACCCATGACCGGGTGCACCGCATCGCGCGACATCGCCATCGCGGGCGCCAGCCCCTCGATTTCCTCGGGGCCGATCACGCGCGAGTCGATCCCCGCAAGGCGGTTGACCTCGGCGCGCTCGACCATCACGAACATCGCGCGGTCGGTGTGGGCGAGCGTGAGGTGGCCCTCCTGCGAGAAGAGGAGGTTGTAGTTGAGCTCCGCGCCCAGGCCTTCGTAGAGCTTCACCGAGGCGTCGTAGAAGCGAGCGCCCTCGGAGGTCTTGTAGTTGGAGCGCAGGATCGTGGTGTTGCGCCCCGCGGCTCCGGAGCCGATGTAGGCCTTCTCGAGCACGCAGACGTCGGTGATCCCGTGGTCGCGAGCCAGGTAGTAGGCGGTCGCCAGGCCGTGTGAGCCGCCGCCGATGATGACCACGTCGTAGTTGTCCTTGAGCTCGGCCGTGGGCCGCCACATCCGCCGCTTTCGAAACAGGTCAAGCACGGGCCGCCGCCTCCCGCTTGCCGGCGCGGAGGGTCTCGTCGCCGACGGCTCGCCCGCCGAGGCTCTCCGCGGCGTCAACGAAGACGGTCCAGTTGTACTGTGCGTAGCCGGACCCGAACAGGTGCAGGAACTGGTCTCCCCGCTCCCTCAGGATCATTCCCGGCGTCCGTGCAACCGAGACGGGCGCGAAGGCGCCCTCCAGGAAGCGGTCGGGCCGCATGTCGAGCGCGCAGACTCGGGCGAAGGTCTCACGGGCCTGCGGGCCGACCACGGCGTTGGAGCCGAGCGCGGCGGTCAGCTCGACGACCGAGGCGAACGGCCCCTCCGAGACCGCGGCCTCCAGCTCGGCGCGGAGCTGGCCCGTGGCCTCCGGCGGGGTTATCGCCAGGACCCGTCCCGCTGTGATCGGGCACCACCAGACCTCATCGACCAGCGTTGCCGTGCCGAGCTGGAGCGCGGCGCCCCGGGCAAGCTGTGAGACCGCGGCGGCGACCACGCCCGGGTCGCCCTGAAGCTCGACCTTGCCGAGGTGGGAGCGATCCGCGACGCCGACCGTCTCACGGCAGGCGGTGGCCTCCTTGGCGAGCTCGCCGTAGTCGGCGACGACGCGCCAGCCGGCCCGCTCGGTGAACTGGGCGCCGGCATCGCGCTGGGCCCACTCGATCGGGCTGCGCGCCGCGGGCGCAGCGCCCGAGAAGGCGCTGGCCGCGTCAGGAGCGAGGAATTCGAAGCTCATCCAGCTAACCCCTCAGAAGCTCCTGATCGGGGTCGTAGAAGGGCGCGGTCTGCACCGCGGCGCTGATCTGCCGCCCCTCGTCGGAGACGGTGATCGTGGTGCCGTCCTCGGCCAGGGCCGCCGGCACCCAGGCCATCCCGATCGAACGCTCGAGCTTCGGCGAGAAGCGCGACGAGGTGACCAGGCCGACCGGTTGGCCGTCAACGACGACCGCGGCACCCTCGGTCGGCACGGTGCCGTTCTCAATCGTGAAGCCGATCAGCTTGTTCTCGGCGCCGCGCTCGGCGACCGCCTCCAACGCCCAGCGGCCGATGAAGTCCTCCTCCTTCTCGAACTTGACGATCCAGGGCATCGCCGCCTCGAGCGGGTTCGACTCGGCGTCGGTGTCCTGGCCGACGAGGATGTGCATCTTCTGCAGCCTCAGGATTCGCTGGGGCTCGAGGCCGAAGGGCCTGATCTCGTGCGCTGCGCCGGCCTCGAGCAGCGAGTCCCAGAGGTGCTCGGCCAGCGGCCCGGGGCAGTGGAGCTCGTAGCCGAGCTCCCCGACGAACCCGATCCGCAGCATCAGGCAGGGGACGCCAACCACGTTGGCGCGCTTGCCGTCGAGGTAGGCGAAGGAGTCGTTGGAGCAGTCGAGCTCGGTCAGCCCGGAGAGGATCTCCCGCGAGCGCGGGCCCGCGAGGTTGAAGGCGGACAGCCCCTGGCTGACGTCGGTGAGCTGGACGTCCAGCTTCCACTCCGCCAGCCACCACGAGAACCAGCTCTCGACGGCGTCGGCGCCGCTCGATGTCGTGGTGACGTAGAAGGAGTTCTCATCGAGCCGGCAGATGGTGCCGTCGTCGGTGATCCGGCCGGCGTCGTCGCCGAGCACGCCGTAGCGGATGCGGCCGGGCTTGAGGTTGTCGAAGCGGTTCGGATAGAGGAGGTTGAGGAAGGCGCCGGCCTCGGGCCCGCTGACCACCAGCTTGCCGAGCGTCGAGACGTCGATCAGGCCGGCGCCCTCGTGCACGGCCATCGTCTCCGCGCGCACGTCGCCGTAGTCGTAGGCGCGACGCCAGTCACCGGCCCACATCACGTTGCCGCCCAGCTCACGGTGGCGGCCGTGCACCGCGGAGCGCTTGGCGGGCTCGAAGGGCCGGCCGGCCAGGACGCCCATCGGCACGGTGGACCAAGGCGGCCTCGCCGTGGTCAGCCCCACCTCCTCGATCGAGGCTCCCGTGTCCTCGGACATCTGGCGGATGGAGGCGAGCTGGCACATCCGCCCCTGGCAGGGCCCCATGGTGACCGTCGTGTAGCGCTTGAGCAGCTCCAGCGAGTCGAAGCCCTCCTCGATCGCATAGTCGATGTCCTTGGTCGTGACGTCCTCGCAGAGGCAGGCGAAGCACTTTCCGTTGCGGCTGCCCGCGTCCTGGGTCCTGGCCTGCCCGGCCGGCGCCGGGCCCTCCGTCTCACGCAGCAGGGAGGCGCGGTCGGCCTGGAGCCGCGCCCTGTCCTCCTCGCTGCCGAGGCCGAGCGAGAGGGCGGCCTCGGCCCCGGCTACGGCGCCGGATTTGGCGGCGCAGTTGCGCGGCTCGTGGCCCGCGACCGCGCCGGCCACCCGGATGTCGCTCGGCACGCCGTCGGGCAGGTAGCTCCCGCTCGCCTCGTCCCAGCGGGCCTTGGCGCCCGCCTGCAGAAGCAGTGAGGTCGCGGGCATGGTCCCGCCGGATACGGCGACCAGGTCGCAGTCGATCCCCCGCTTGCTGGCGGGGTCGGGACGGCCCTCGTCATCGAGGTCGGCGACCACAACGCCCCGGACGTGCTTCCGGCCGAATGCCTTGACGACGCCGGTGCCGCGGTGGACGCTGATCCCGGCGGCGGCCAGCGCTCCCAGCAGCTCCTCGGAGCCGTCGCCGGCGCGAGCGTCTACGACGCCTGCGACCTCGATCCCCGCCTCCTGCAGCGCAAGGGCGGACTCGAGCCCGCGGTCGGTGGTCGTGGCGACGACCGCGGTCTCACCGGGCCGCACGCCATAGAGGGAGGCGAGGCGCTCGGCTCCGGAGCAGAGCATGACGCCGGGAAGGTCGTTGCCGTCGAATATCAGCGGCTGCTCGATCGACCCCGTCGCCGCTATGTGGCGGTCGGCGCGGACCTGGTGCAGGGTGTTTCCCTGCCAGGCGGGAACGAGGCCGTCGAAGAAGCCGAGCGCCGCAGCCGGCGCCAGGACCTCGACGCCCGCGGCGCGGATGCTCTCGGCGAGCTCCTTGGCGGAGTCGGCGTCCTGCCCGGCGAGCATCGCCCCGCCGAGCTCGGGCCCGTCGTCCATCAGCACCACGTCGGCGCCGAGCTCCGCGGCCCGAAGCGCCGCGGCCATGCCCGCGACGCCGCCGCCGACCACGAGGACGTCGGCGCGGCGGCGCCGGTACTCGGTGCGCCACTCGCGGTCGGCCTGGCGCTTGGCCAGGCGGCCGAGGCCCGCGGCGTTGCGCAGCACCTTCTCGTACAGGGGCCACAGCCTGCGCGGCCTGATGAAGGTCTTGTAGTAGAAGCCGGGCGGCGTGAAGGGCTTACCGAACAGATCAGTGGCCCGCATCACGTCGAAGTCGAGCGACGGCTTGGCGTTCATGTGGGTGACCTTGATGCCGGCGCGAACCGGCTCCGTGCAGGCGCGCACGCCCGGTGAGCCGTCAACGTCCACCAGGCAGTTGGGGCACTGGCCGGCGCAGCAGAGAAGCCCGCGAGGCCGGTGGTACTTGAAGCTGCGCGAGAGCACCTTCTGGCCCGAGGCGTGAAGCGCCGAGCCGATCGTGTCGCCGTCGTAGGCCTCGACGTCCTTGCCGTCGAAGCTGAAGTTGATCGTGCGGGCGCGGTTGATCCGCTCCCGAGGGTTGGGGGGCAGGCGCTCGCTCATGCCCCGGGGAGCGCCACCCAGCGGACCTCGTTGGTGGTGGTGTCGCGCTCGGCAAGGAACCAGGCCCGGCAGCCGGAGCGGTGGTTCCACCACTCGCGCTGGAGGCC
Source organism: Solirubrobacterales bacterium (assembly GCA_009691195.1). Classification (GTDB taxonomy): domain Bacteria; phylum Actinomycetota; class Thermoleophilia; order Solirubrobacterales; family 70-9; genus SHVA01. The sequence continues at coordinate 8,321 of SHVA01000016.1, forward strand.
GGCGACGTTACGGCGGAAGTAGTTGTAGGTGTTCAGCTCCCGCTCGGAGGGCTTGCTGGAGGGGCGGGGCACGACCTCGCCGCCGAAGGCGAAGTCCGTTACCTCGCGCTCTCCGCAGTTCGGACAGGTGAGCAGAAACGACATCGGTAGGCCTCGCTCGGCAGACTAGACAAATTGGTACAAAGGCGCAACAGTGGCGGTTACAATGGCCCGCCTGTACAAATGCCTGGACGTCGGTTGCGGCGCCGAGATCGTCGCCGCGGACGAGGAGGCGCTGGTCGAGGCGGTCCAGAGCCACATGGCCGACGCCCACGACAGCTTCGAGCTCGAGGATGTGATCATCGACATGTCGACCGAGGCCGGCGACGGGAAGGAGAAGGGCTGATGGCGGAGGTCACCGACATCAACGGCGAGCTCGACCCGGACGTGGTGGGCCGCTTCCACTTCACGCGCGAGATGGTCAAGGGCCCCGTCTACCGCAAGTACAAGTTCGCGATCCGCAGGGTCTGGGACGTGGACGATCTCGACTTCACCCAGGACGCCGAGGATTGGCAGCGGATCAGCGCAGGGCAGCGCAAGGGACTGCTCGGGATCACGGTCCGCTTCCTCGCCGGAGAGCAGGCCGTCACCGATGAGCTGGTGCCGATGATCGCTGCCTCCCACGCGCTCGGGCGCTTCGACTGGGTCACCTTCCTCTCAACCTTCCTCATGGAGGAGGCCAAGCACGCCGAGTTCTTCATGCGCTGGCACGACCAGGTCGTGGGGGTGCTGGAGCCCGAGGAGGTCGCCAGGCACTTCCTCGCCCGCGGTGCCACGGTGGACCCGAGCGGCCGCTTCGAGGTCCGCGACGTGCTCCACGAGGCCCTGCCCAAGTACGGCGGGGAGTTGCTTCAGGCGTCGATCGATGGTGAGGAGGAGGAGATCGAGCGCGCTTTCATCCGCTTCTCGGCGGCCTACAACGCCTTCGTCGAGGGGGTGCTGACGATGCCCTCCTACGAGATCGTGATCGACACCACCGACCTCTGGGACGCCTTCCCGACGCTGAAGCAGGGCTTCAAGCTCATCCTGATGGACGAGGGCCGCCACATAACCTTCGGGACCTACGCCTGCCGCACCCTGATCGAGAAGAACCCCGACTACGAGGCGCTTGTGCACGAGGTCTTCGACGCCTACCGCGGCAACGTCGTCGGCCTCGTCGAGTACCAGAAGGCCGTGCCGGGGCTCGACGTCCAGAAGTACCAGGACCAGAAGGTCCGCCACTATCGAAACCGCTGCCGTGAGATGGGGATCAACCCCGACGATGAGCTGATCGAGCAGATCCTCGACCCCGAGATCGACTTCGTGGTCGGCGTCGAGACGGGCTAGGGGCCGCGAGACGGCGTATGTGCTCCCTGCACATACGCCGTCGATAAATGCTGGCGCGGGCGACTATTGCTCGGCCGCGGTCTATGTGACATACATCCAGGCATGAGCGCAAATGCACGAACGACAGAGGACGACGTACGCAAGCAGGTCAAGGACGACGGGATCGAGTTCCTGTTCGCGAACTTCGTGGACATGCACGCGAGGCCGAGCGCCAAGCTGATCCCGGCCGAGAAGCTCGACGACCTCTTCACCGACGGCGCCGGCTTCGCGGGCTACGCCGCCGGCGACATCGGCCAGCAGCCCAACGACCCCGACATGATCGCGATGCCGGACGCCGGCTCGTTCACGCCGCTGCCGTGGAAGCCCAACGTCGGCTGGTTCGCCTCCGACGTCACGGTCGAGGGAGAGGAGTGGCCCTACTGCCCGCGGACGATTCTGCGCCACCAAATGAAGCGCTGCGAGGACATGGGCTACCAGTTCAAGATCGGCTACGAGCTCGAGTACTTCCTGGTCCGAAAGACCGAGGACGGCGGCATCGAGGTCGCCGACAAGCTCGACGATCTTGAGCAGCCCTGTTACGACATCCGCGCGCTGACGCGCAGCTTCGACTTCGTCTCCGAGGTGGCCAAGAACGTCAACTCGCTGGGCTGGGGGCTCTACGCCACCGACCACGAGGACGCCAACGGCCAGTTCGAGCAGAACTGGGGCCCCGCCGACCCGCTGACCAGCTCGGACCGCGCGGTCTTCTATCGCTACATGGTCGAGGCGATGGCGCAGGAGCGGGGGCTGATCGCGACCTTCATGCCGAAGCCCTTCGCGCACCTGACCGGCAATGGCTGCCACATGCACATGAGCCTCTGGGACGGCGACACCAACGTCCTCCTGGAAGATCCGAAGCTGGACAAGCGCGGGCTCGGGATCAGCGAGAAGGGCTACAACTTCATCGGCGGGCTCAAGAAGCACGCCAAGGCCTACATCGCGCTCACCGCCCCCACCGTCGGCTCCTACAAGCGCCTCGTGATCGGCGCGCCCACCAGCGGCGCCACCTGGGCGCCCGCCTACGTGACCTACGGCTGGAACAACCGCACGATGATGCTCCGCATCCCCGACCACGGCCGGATCGAGGACCGCACCGTGGACGGCGCCTGCAACCCCTACCTGGCCGCGACCGCCGTGCTGGCCGCGGGCCTGGACGGGATCGAGAACGGGATCGACCCCGGCGAACCGAGCAGCGGCAGCATGTACGAGACCAGCGTCGAGGACCGCAAGAAGATGGGGGTCGAGACGCTGCCCGAGAACCTGCTCGACGCCACCCGCGAGCTCGACGGCGACGAGGTTATGCGCAAGGCGTTCGGCTCGGTCGGTGACGAGGACTACGTCGACTACTTCATCCGCTGCAAGCGCCGCGAGTGGCAGCAGGCGCACGAGCAGATCACCAAGTGGGAGATCGACCGGTATCTCCAGCTCTCCTGATAGCGAGGTTCACCCATGTGCGGCATCGCCGGGCTGTTTAGCAAGTCGAGCACCTTTGAGGGGACTCTCGGGACCCACCTGAGCTCGATGCTGGTCGAGCTCGCCGACCGCGGCCCCGACAGCGCCGGGGTGGCGATCTATCGCGACCCGGCTCCGTCCGGGAGCTGCAAGGTCTCGTTGTTCTCGCCGGACCCCGACTACCCGTGGATCGACCTGGCCGTAGGGCTCGCGAAGGCCTTCGGCGACGTCGGCGAGCACACGGTCATCGCCTCACACGCCCTGTTGGTGGTCGAGGGCGACCCTGCCGAGATCGAGGCGTGGCTGGCCGATTGCCATCCCGAGCTCCGGGTGATGAGCGTCGGGCAGTCGATCGAGATTTACAAGGAGGCCGGTGACCCGCGCCGGTTCGTCGAGCGCTTCAGCCTCGCCGGCGTCTCTGCGACCCACGCCCTGGGCCACACCCGGATGGCGACCGAGAGCCGGGTCACCACCGAGCACTCCCACCCCTTCTCATCGGGGCTGGACCTCTGCCTGGTCCACAACGGCTCGCTCTCCAACCACAACCGGCTGCGCGCCTTCCTCAGGCGGGAGGGGATCCGCTTCCAGACCGACAACGATTCCGAGGTAGCTGCCGGCTACCTGACCTGGCGCCTCTCGCAGGGCGCCGACCTGGAGCAGGCCCTGCAGGGCTGCCTCACCGACCTCGACGGCTTCTACACCTTCGCGGTGGGCACGGCCGACGGCTTCGCGGTGCTTCGCGACCCGATCGCCTGCAAGCCGGCGGTGATGTCCGAGAACGACGACTGGGTCGCGATGGCCTCGGAGTACCGGGCGATCGCGACGCTCCCGGGGGCCGACGACGCCCGCGTCTGGGAGCCGGAGCCGGGCCGGGTCTACGTCTGGCAGCGCGAGCGGGTCGCATGAGCCCGGCCGAGGCGACGATCGAGTCGGTGGACCTCGCCGAGGTTGACGTACGGGAGCTGAACCAGCGCCTTCACGACCTCGCCGGCGGCGAGCCCTCGCGCTGGCGGGTCACGAACCCGGGTGGCGCCCACGCTTTAGCGGTCGGCCTCGACGCCGAGGTGGAGGTCGAGATCGACGGGCACGTCGGCTACTACTGCGCCGGGATGAACAAGCTCGCGACGGTGCGGGTCCACGGCAACTGTGGGACCGGCGTCGCCGAGAACATCATGTCCGGGACGGTGATCGTCGACGGCGACTCGAGCCAGTCGGCGGCCGCGACCGGGCGCGGCGGCCTGCTGGTCGTCAAGGGCAGCGCCTCGGCCCGCTGCGGCATCTCGATGAAGGGCGTCGACATCGTCGTCCACGGCTCGGTGGGACACGCCGGCGGCTTCATGGCGCAGAGAGGGGCCCTCGTGATCTGCGGCGACGCGGGCCCCGACCTCGGCGATTCGATCTACGAGGCGCATATCTACGTCAGGGGCGAGGTCGCGAGCCTCGGCGCCGACTGCATCGAGAAGGAGATGCGCGAGGAGCACCGCTCGGAGCTGGCGGCCCTGCTCGAGCGCGGCGAGGCGGACGCCGACGTCGCCGAGTTCCGGCGCTACGGCTCCGCGAGGGAGCTCTACAACTTCAAGGTCGACAACGCGGGCGCCTACTGAGCCGATGACCGAGTTCGACGCGCTCAGCAAGGAGGACGGCTTTCGGCCGGAGCTGGCGGGCCGCTGGCGGCCGGGACTCCGCGAGTCGGCGCTGTTCGACCGCAACGCGATCCACGAGATCCACCGGATGGCGCGCGAGGGGATCTACGACATCCGCGGCTTCGGCGCCAAGCGGCGCGTGCCGCACTTCGACGACCTGCTCTTCCTCGGCGCCAGCGTCTCCCGCTACCCGCTCGAGGGCTATCGCGAGAAGTGCGCGACCGACGTCACCCTCGGCACCCGCTTCGCGAAGGAGCCGATCCAGCTCGAGATCCCGATCACGATCGCCGGGATGAGCTTCGGCGCGCTCTCCGCGCCGGCCAAGGAGGCGCTCGGACGGGGCGCCAGCGCCGTCGGCACGAGCACCACCACCGGAGACGGCGGCATGTTGCCTGAGGAGCGCGATCACTCCGACAAGCTCGTCTACCAGATCCTCCCCTCGCGCTACGGGATGAATCCCGACGACCTCCGGCGCGCCGACGCGATCGAGGTCGTGGTCGGCCAGGGGGCCAAGCCCGGCGGTGGCGGCATGCTGCTGGGCCAGAAGATCTCCGACCGAGTCGCCGAGATGCGCGACCTGCCCAAGGGCGTTGACCAGCGCAGCGCCTGCCGCCACCCGGACTGGACCGGGCCCGACGACCTCGAGATCAAGATCGGTGAGCTGCGCGAGATCACCGACTGGCGCAAGCCGGTCTACGTCAAGATCGGCGCCACCAGGACCTACTTCGATGTGGCGCTTGCGGTCAAGGCGGGCGCCGACGTGATCGTGCTCGACGGCATGGAGGGGGGCACGGCCGCCAGCCAGGACGTCTTCATCGAGCATGTCGGGATTCCCATCCTCGCGGCGATCCCCGAGGCCGTGCGCTCGCTCCAGGAGCTCGGCATGCACCGCGAGGTCCAGCTGATCGTCTCCGGGGGCATCCGCTCTGGAGCCGACGCCGCAAAGGCGCTGGCGCTCGGCGCCGACGCCGTCTCGATCGGCGTTGCCGCGGTGATCGCGCTCGGCGACAACGCGCCCGAGTTCGAGCAGGGCTACGAGGAGATCGGCAGCTCGGCCGGCTTCTACGACGACTGGCACGAGGGCCGCGACCCGGTCGGCATCTCAACGCAGGACGAGGAGCTGGCGAGCCGCTTCGACCCCGAGCTGGGAGGCCGCCGGCTCGCGAACTACCTGCGGGCGATGACGCTCGAGGCGCAGACCCTTGCCCGTGCCTGCGGCAAGTCCCACGTCCACAACCTCGAGCCCGAGGACATGGTCGCCCTCACCTTTGAGGCCGCGGCGATGGCCAAGGTGCCGGTGGCGGGCACGAGCTGGGTGCCGGGGGCCGACTCCCCCGGATGAGCGCCGCCTAGGTGGGGAGCTCTACGCTGAGCAGCTCCTGAAGCCGCGCCAGCGTCTCGGCCGGCTCGCGATGGCGGACCGCGGTCATGCCGACCGCCTCCGCGCCCTCGCAGTTCTCGCGCAGGTCGTCGATGAAGACGCAGGCCTCGGGAGCCGCCCCGATCCGCTCGGCGGCGAGCAGGTAGATCTCGGGCTCCGGCTTGTGCATCGAGACCTCGGCGGAGATCACCGTGTCGTCGAACAGCTCGGCCAGGAGATCGCGGTCGTAGTGATCAACGCTCCAGGAGTTGGAGACCAGCCCGGTCTTGAGCCCGGAGGTCCTCAGCTCCCGGACGGCGTCGGTCATCGCGGGCACCGCCACCATCCCGGCGAACATGCTGTCGATCAGGCCGTCGGGGTCCTTGAGCCCCAGCCGCGCCCCGAAGGCTGCTTCGAACTCCTGCTCGCTGAGCGCGCCCGTCTCGAGGCCCCGGAGGTCGGCGAGCGCCGCGGGATCGGTCTTGAACAGGTTCCTGATCGTCTCGGGATCGAGGCCCTCGCTCTCGCAGTAGGAGGAGAAGCTGTCCCAGACCGGCGTGGTCAGCACGCCGCCGAAGTCGAACAGGGCCGCCTCAAATACTCTCTCGCTCATGGCTGAGCAGGCTAACGGCGCGGAGGCGCCCGAGGGGATCAACCGCGCCGGGGTCGAGTCCTGGTTCGAGAGCAACGTCCCGGGGGCGAAGTCGCCGCTGGAGTTCAGCCGGATCTCAGGCGGCCGCTCCAACCTCACCTTCGAGGTGACCGATCAGGCTGACGGCGCCTGGGCTCTCAGGCGGCCTCCGCTCGGCAAGCGGCTCGGCTCGGCCCACGACATGGGGCGTGAGCACCGCGTGATCGCTGCGCTCCAGGACACCCCCGTCCCGGTCCCGCCCGTGGTCGGTCTCTGCGAGGAGGACGAGGTCAACGGCGCCCCCTTTTACGTGATGGATTGGGTCAGGGGCCCGATCCTGCGCTCAGCCGAGGACGCCGACGCCTTCGGCGAGGCCGAGCGCGGCGCGATTGGAGAGCGCGTCGTCGACACGCTGGTCACGATCCACGACCTGGACCCCGACCAGGTCGGCCTCGGCGAGCTCGGCAAGAAGCAGGACTACGTCCAGCGCCAGCTCCACCGCTGGCAGGGGCAGTGGGAGAAGTCGAAGACCCGCGAGCTTCCCGTCGTCGAGCAGGTCCACGACCAGCTCGCCGCCCGCGTCCCCGAGCAGGGCCCGGCGACGATCGTCCACGGTGACTACCGGCTCGACAACATGATCCTCGCCGACTCCGGCGAGGTGGCGGCGGTCGTGGACTGGGAGCTGTGCACACTCGGTGACCCGCTCGCGGACGTCGGGCTGCTGCTCGTCTACTGGTCCGAGCAGGGGGACGAGTTCATGCCGTTGCTCGCGCCGGCGACCATCGCTCCCGGCTTCATCGGCCGCGACGAGGTCCGGTCGCGCTACGCCGAGCGCTCGGGTCGCGACCTCTCCGAGATCGACTTCTACGTCGCCCTCGGCTACTGGAAGCTGGCGGTGATCCTCGAGGGCGTCTACGCCCGCTACGCCTCCGGCCAGTACGGCGAGACCGACGAGGGCTTCGAGGAGTTCGCCAAGGTCGTCGAGCGCCTCGGCGAGGCGGCCGGCGAGGCCGTCGGTAGACCCGATTGATGCTGCGGGGGCGCAACTCGATTGATGCTGCGGGGGCACATGGGGAACGTGGGCGGACGTCTCCGTCGTGGTTCCCTAGGAGCCCGCGCCTGGCGCAGCCGCGACCGGAGCACCCGCTGATTCGCCTGCTCCGTCCTCCGAGGCCTCGCCCTCGGTGCGCTTGGCGGCGCGGTTGAGCTCGCGGCGGGCGATCACCATCTTGTGGACCTCGTCGGGGCCGTCGACGACCTTGAGCATGCGGCTGAAGCGCCACATGCCCGCCAGCGGGGTGTCGTCTGACATCCCGAGCGATCCGTGGACCTGGATCGCGCGGTCGAGCACGTCCATGACCATGTTGGCGGCGACGACCTTGATCATCGAGATCGCCTGGCGGGCTCGGCGCTTGCCCTCGGTGTCCATCTGCCAGGCGGCGTAGAGGGTCAGCAGCCTCGCCTGGTCCACCTCCATCCGGGACTTGGCGATGAAGTCCTGGATGAACTGCTTGTCGGCGAGCGGCCCGCCGAAGGCCTCGCGCGTGTTGGCGCGCTCGCACATCATCTCGATCGCGCGCTCGGCGGTGCCGATCGCGCGCATGCAGTGGTGGATGCGCCCGGGGCCGAGCCGGTCCTGGGCAATCACGAAGCCCGCGCCGCGCTGGCCGAGCAGGTTCGCCTCGGGCACGCGGCAGTCCTCGTAGCGGATCTCGCAGTGGCCGGGACCGCCGTCGTGGCCCATCACCGGCACCGGCCGCACCAGGTCGAAGCCCGGGTTGTCAACGGGGACGATGATCATGCTCGCCCGGGCGTGCTGCGGCGCCTTGGGCTCGGTCACGCACATGACGATCGCGAAGTCGGCGCCGACGGCCCCGGAGGTGAACCACTTGTGGCCGTTGATCACCCACTCGTCGCCGTCGAGCACGGCGAGCGTCTGAAGGGTCGTCGGGTCCGAGCCGGCGACCTCGGGCTCGGTCATCGAGAAGCAGCTGCGGCTGTGGTCGTTGAGCAGGGGCTCGAGGAACTGGCTGTGCTGCTCCTCGGTGCCGTGCTCGGCGAGGATCTCCATGTTTCCCGTGTCGGGCGCCGAGCAGTTGAAGACCATTGGAGCGACGGCGGGGCTGCGGCCCATCTCCTCGCAGAGCATCCCGTACTCCCAGTGCTTGAGTCCGGGGCCGTGGCGCTCGTCGGGCATGAACAGGTTCCAGAGGCCCTCAGTGCGGGCGCGCTCGCGCAGCTCGACCAGGATCTGGGGGTAGGCGACCCCGGGGCGCACCTCGTCGTCGAGGGCCGCGAGGGCCTCGGCCTCGACGGGATAGACGTGCTCGCCCATGAAGGCGCGAACCCGCTCGCGAAGCTCATCGACCTGGGGCGTGGGGTTGAAGTCCATGCCGGGCAGCAGCCTACGCGATCAGCCCCGGCGCGCGGCGCTCAGGAGCGCGGGCGGTAGCGGCTGAAGAGCTCGCCCTCGCGCTCGAGCAGCCACGCCAGCTCGAGCTCGCTGACGCCGGGCAGCGACCCCTCGAGGATTCGCGGCGCCTCGCCCCCAGCGATCTTGGGGGCGATGGTGAGGAAGAGCTCATCGGCGAGCGCGTCCTCGCGCAGGCGCCCGTGAAGGGTGGGGCCGCCCTCGCAGAGGACGGATCGGATCTCGCGTTCGTGGCGAAGCCAGGCGAGCGCCCGCCCGAGCTCGACGCCACCCTCGTGGCGCACGACCGTGACCTGGGTGGCGGTCTCGGGCGGTTGCTGGTCGGAGGCCGTGAAGATCACGACGCTGCCGCCCCCATCGCTGAAGAGGCCGGCGTCCCAGGGCAGGTCGAAGCGGTTTGAGACGATCACGCCCAGCGGGTCATGGGCGAGGCCCACCTGCTCGCGCCAGGCCCGGAACTCGGGGTCGCCGACCATCCGCCCGTAGCGCTCGGCGCGCATCGTCCCCGCGCCGATCATGACCGCGTCGACCCTGGTCCGCAGCCGCTGCAGCACCTCCGTGTCGGCGCCGCTGCCGATCTTGCCCGAGCGGCCCTCGATCGCCGCCCGCCCGTCCACGGTGGCCGCGAAGTTGAGGACGAGGTAGGGCCTTTCATCGTGAGCGAGCCGGTTCAGGTCGAGCGATGCGATCTGATCGGCGATCGTGGTCTCGGCCGCGTCGGGAAGCAGACGGCGCACGGCGTGGCTGTCCCCGGGAGGGGGGACGGCCATCAGCCCTCCTCGCCGGGAGAGCCGGCCCTCATCGGTATTGCCTCCAGCCCGGGAACTCGCGCCCGGCGAACTTCTGGAGCTGGGCGACGTCGTCACCGAAGAGGGTCAGCAGGTGGTCGCGGATCGAGTCCGGCATCTCGGGCTTGGGCGCTGACGGCTTGTCGGGGTCGTGGACGACCCGCTCGACCATCCAGCGAAGCCGCTCGGGCAGGCGGTCGAAGTTGCGGTCGAACGAGCGAAAGCCCGGAAGCTTCACCAGCTTCTCCATGAACTGGTAGCGGTCGCCCTCCTTCGCAGTTGACTTCTCCCACTCGCGGTCGAACTGCTCGGAGGTGAAGTCCTGGTCCACTCCTGCGAAGGCGAAGGCCTTCCGCATCGTTCCCCCGCGGTCGGCGTGCAGCTCCTCCTGGGCGATCACCGCGATCTGGCCCCTGTCGAAGTGCTCGAGATAGGGCTGGAGCTGCATCCAGTACTTGGAGCGGGTGACGTAGCCCTGGTCGTCGCGGGTGAGGACGTCCTCCATAGCTCGGGTCTCGTAGCCGGCGCCGGTCGCGTGGCGCCAGTGGGAGAGGATGCGGGAGGTCGGATCGCGGACCATGTAGAGCAGCTTCGCGTCGGGGACGTTCTCGCGAATCCGCTCGGCGACGCCCCGGAAGCGCGGCTGGTTGGTGTAGTGGGGGGAGGACTCGCCGCGGACCTTGAAGCGATCGTCGAAGCGGCCCCGGTACCAGTCCATCCCCAGGTCCCAGTTGAGCTCATCGACGAAGAAGTTGAGCTCCTTGGGCTTGGACATCTGCACGTCGGGATGGAGCCCGAGATAGTGGTGGATGCTGGTGGTCCCGCACTTGAGCCCGCCGATGATGATCAGGCTCGGCAGCGCCGCGTGCCGGCGGCGCTTGCGGGAGACCCTGCCGCCCTTCTTGCGGTCAACGGAATAGCGCTCGCGGGCACGCGTGCACATCGCGTCGTCGGACGGGTCGTGGCCGGCCTCGACGGGGGCCGTGGCGGCTGCGGCGCTCGAATCCATGAGCGCGACAGTGTGGCACCTCGGCGCTGCCCCCCGCGCCGCGAAAGGCGCCCTCGGATGATGCCCGGCCCTCCGGGCGACTAGGCTGGCGCTGTGGACGTGTTTCGCACACCCGAGGAGCGCCTCGAGGGCCTGCCCGGCTACGACTTCGAGCCCAACTACACCGAGGTTGACGGCCTGCGGCTGCACCATGTCGATCAGCCCGGAAGCGGCCCGGCGAGCGGCGAAGCCGCCCCCATCGTCTGCTTTCACGGCGAGCCGAGCTGGTCCTACCTCTACCGCAAGATGGTTCCGCCGCTCAGCGCCGCCGGCCACCGGGTCATCTGCCCCGACCTCGCCGGCTTCGGCCGCTCCGACAAGCCCACCGACCACGCCTGGTACACCTACGACCGCCACGTCGAGATGGTCAGCGCGCAGCTTTCGGAGCTCGACCTCAACGACGTGGTCGCCGTGGTCCATGACTGGGGCGGCCCGATCGGCCTTCGCTGGGCGGTCGAGAATGCCGACAGGGTCTCGGCGCTCGTAATCCTCAACACCGGGCTGTTCACGGGGCGGGTCTCGGCCGGCTTCATGGCCTGGCGCGAGTTCGCCGAGAAGAATCCGGACATGCAGGTCGGCAGGGTCATCCAGGGCGGTACCGCGACCCCGATGCCCGAGGCTGTCCGCGCCGCCTACGACGCTCCCTTCCCGACCCCGGAGTCCAAGGCCGGGCCCGCGACGTTCCCGTTGCTGGTCCCGACCGGCGACGACGAGCCCGGTGCCCCCGAGATGCGCGCCGTCTCCGAGGCGCTCAAGAGCTGGGAAAAGCCGACGCTGATCGCCTTCTCCGACAACGACCCGATCTTCCCCTGGCCGAAGTCCGGCCTGCGCTTCAGCGAGGCGATCCCCAGCGCCGAGGAGCCGATCAGGGTCGAGGGCGCTGCGCATTTCCTGCAGGAGGACGAAGGCGAGTTCATCGCCGAGCGCGTCCTCGGCTTTCTCGCCGAGGGCTAGCCGCCGCGTGAGCGCGACCGTCGAAGCCGCTCTCGCGGAGCTGCCCTGGAGGGGACCAGGGGGCGGCGAGCGCCCGGCGCTGCCGCTCCCGCCCGAGCCAATGGGGATGCGCTGGGGGAGGCGGATGCGCAAGCGCTGGAGCTGGGTCGGGTGCTTCGACGACTCCTGGATGCTGTTCGCCGCCTCGCTCGAGATCGGCCCCGCCCGGTTGACCTTCTGGGGGCTCTGGGACCGCAGCGAGCGGTGCTTCCGGGAGCGCAACCGCCGCCTGCTTCCCTGGAGCGATCCCGAGGTGAAGATCGATGGCGATCGGCTCAGGATCGACTCCGGTGAGGTCCGGGCCGACCTCGCGATCTCCGCCGGGAACGCGATCGAGTGCGTCTGCGCCAATGGCGAGGGCGGGTACACCTGGACGCGCAAGCTCGCCGATGTGCCCTTCGAGGGCAGGCTGACCGTCGGAGACAGGGCGGTTGACCTGCGGGCGAGCGGGGTCGTGGATGAATCCGCCGGCTACCACGCTCGCAGGACCAGCTGGCTGTGGTCGGCGGGGGTGGGAGTGTCGCGCGACGGCCGGCCGCTCGGCTGGAACCTGGTCGAGGGGATCAATGATCCCCCGCTGCTCAGCGAGCGCGCGATCTGGGTCGCCGGGGTCCCGGCCGAGCCGGGCCCGGTCAGCTTCGAGGGACTCGACGGAATCCGGTTCGAGGGAGGGTCGAGACTCGACTTCACGGCCGAGGCCGAGCGGGTCAGCCACGATCGCATTCCCCTGATCGCCCGCTCGGACTACCGCGCCCCGCTCGGCAGCTTCAGCGGCGAGCTGGACGGGATCGAGCTGGAATATGGCCTTGGCGTGATCGAGAGCCACGATGTCCTCTGGTGAGAGCCCGCCACTGGCGATTGACCTCGGCTCCAGCTTCGACGCCTTCCGCCATGCGGCCGACGTCTTCTTCTCGAACGTCGCCGCGATCGACCCGGCGCCGCTGGGCGTCGCGCTCCTCTTCTACCTGGGGATGCTGCTCGCGCGCACCAGGGCATGGCAGAACGTGCTTCGGGCCGCCTATCCGGAGCGAAAGGTCGCCTACTCGAAGATCACGGCCTCCTATCTCGCCGGCGCGGGGCTGAACAGCTTCATCCCCGCGAGGGTCGGCGACGCGGTCAAGATCTTCCTGGTCAAGCGCTCGATCCGCGGCTCCTCCTATCCCGCGATCACCTCCTCCTTCCTGGTCCAGAGCGTCTTCGACACCAGCGTCGGCGTGCTCGTCCTCATCTATGCGATCACGCAGGGATTGCTGCCGGGGCCGCCCGAGCTGCCTGAGCTGCCCGCCTTCGAGCTCTCGTTCTGGGCGGAGAACCCCGAGTTCCTCCTCTTCTTCCTTACGGCCCTGGGAATCGCCGCCGTCGCGGCATTCGCGCTCCTGGCCCGGCGGGTGGAGGAGTTCTGGGACCGGGTCAAGCAGGGCGTCGTGATTCTCACCGACCCGCTCCGCTACCTGCGGCAGGTGGCCTCCTGGCAGGGCGTCGCCTGGTTGGCCCGCTTCGGCTCCTTCTGGTTCTTCCTCGATGCGTTCCACATCGGCGGCTCCCTCTCCAACGTGCTGCTGGTGATGAGCGTCCACTCGGTCGCCACGCTGCTGCCCTTTACGCCGGGCGGGGCCGGGGCCCAGCAGGCGCTGCTGGTCGCAACCCTGACCGGCTCGCCGGGGGCGGTAGTCCTCTCCTACTCTGTCGGCCAGCAGCTGGCGATAGCGGCCTGGGCGGCACTGCTCGGCTTCCTCGCGATCGCCTTCGTCTTCAGGACGACCGATTGGCGCAGCCTGATCCGCAGCGCCTCGGCTGACTCCGAGGCCCGCCCCGACCCCCGTTAGGCCGCCGCCCTCCTCGGCGCTCCGCCCTGCCGCCACTCCCGCTCGATTGGTTTGATCATCAGCGGGTACACGGTCAGGTGCCGGACGGCTTGATCGCGGCCATGTAGGCGGCCCCCAGACGTCCATTCGGCTTGACGAGGACCGCCATCTGCCCGCGGTATCCGCCGGTTCCGTCTGGGACCCAGCCAGCGTGCATGACTCCGTGGACGGTCCGGTTGGCGATCTCGGCGGCCCACTCGTCGTCGAGCATGTAGAGCGACCTCCATTTCCATACGGTACGGCTCGAGGTCCTAGAGACCGGGCACCTGCCACTGCCACGGCGGGCGCTCGGAGAGCCGGAAGCGGGCGTGGTTTCTGCCCGCCAGCGTCTCCAGCGGGACCAGCGCGGGGTCGTCCTCGAGGTTCAGCCGCAGGCTCGAGGAGGCCGCCGCCAGCTCGGCCGCGCCACCGCTTCGGAGGATCCGCTCCCAGCCGAGCGTCGGGCGATAGAGCCAGTAGCTGACCCGGACCGGCCCGCCCACGGGTCGCAGGTCCTCGACCGAGGTGAAGGCGGTGGTCCTGCGCAGCGCGGTGCTCAGGCCGGGGTCCGCGCTCGCCAGCGCGCAGCTCGGGAGCCGGCAGCGGCGGTAGTCGACCGGCAACAGCCCCGCTGCGCCCGGGCCGGCCGCGGGGGATCCCGCCGGCGCCAGGAAGCGGACCAGCTTGCCGATCGGGAACCCGTAGGCGAGAGCCAGCGGATTGCGGTTGCACGGGACCGGGTAGCGCGGCGCGCAGGCCAGCCGCCGCCCGATCGCCGCGCCCAGCTCCCGCCCGGCGCCCGGAGGCTCTCCCGAGGCCAGGATCGCGATCGAGGCCGCGATGATCGCCGCGATCAGGCTCGCGAGCGCGACGTACTCGACTGTCGCGGTGCCGCGACTGCGCTCGGGATGCATGGGGCCACGATCGGCGGCGGCGGGCGCCCGGGGGCGCGCGAGACGTCAAGCATCGGCCACGCCGGCCGGTCACCTGACACCTCTATGATCGGCTGCATGGAAGCTGGAGGACTCGGCGGACTTTTCGGCGATCCGGAGGAGATGCGCCGGCGCATGGAGGAGCTCTCTGATCAGATGCAGGGCGCCCAGAAGGTCGCCTGGGCCGACAACGCGATCAAGCTGGCCGTTGAGATGACGGTCGCCGCGATCCATCGGCTGGACCTCACCGGCTCCAGCGACGAGCAGGCGATTCAGGTGCGCGATGCGATCAGGATCGTCTTTCCTGAGGCGGTAACCCTCGTGCGCGAGGCGCGCGAGGGGCTTTCCTGAGCCGATGGCGCTTCCACCCCCGTCCCCGTCAGGGACGGCACTGGTCACGGGCGCGTCGTCGGGGATCGGCGCCGAGATCGCGAGAGAGCTGACGCGGCGAGGACATCACGTGACCCTGGTCGCGCGCCGGATGGAGCGGCTGCGCAGCCTCGCCACCGAGATCGAGCAGGAGCTGGGAGGCTCCGCCCTCGTCGTCGCAGCCGACCTGGCCGACGACTACTCGAGGCAGAGGATGGCCGACTCGGTCAGCGCCTCCGGCCGCTCGGTGGAGATCTTGGCAAACAACGCCGGCTTCGGCCACAGCGGCGACCTCGCCCGCAGCGACACCGAACGCCAGCTCGAGATGGTTCGCCTCAACGTCGAGGCGGTCGTGGACCTCTGCGGCTGCTATCTGCCCGGGATGGTGGAAAGGGGGCGCGGAGCGATCATCAACGTAGCCTCGACGGCGGCCTACCAGCCGATGCCCGGCAGCGCCACCTACGCCGCCGGCAAGGCCTTCGTGCTCTCTTTCAGCGAGGCGGTCTCCGCCGAGGTCGGCGGAGACGGCGTCACCGTTTCGGCCCTCTGTCCCGGTCCCGTGCGAACCGAGTGGGCCGAGGTCGCGGGAATGGGTGACGTCGAGCAGCGGACTCCCGACATGCTCTGGATGTCCGCCGCCGACGTTGCGCAGGAAGCCGTGAAGGGAGCCGAGCGGGGTCGCCGCGTGGTCGTGCCCGGCCTGCTCAACCGCGTCGGGGCGATGGCGGGCCAGCATTCTCCGCGGGCGCTGGCGCTGGCGCTGCCGCTCGTCCGCCGGATCTGGAACCGGACCTAGGGCCCGGCCCGATGCCCACCCTCTCCGCCCGAGGAGTGGAGCTCGCATGGGAGCAGAGCGGCGATGGACCTGCGGTCGTGCTCCTGCACGAGACCGGCACCGGCATCTCATCCTGGGCACCGCTGCGGGAAGCGCTTGGCGACCGGGCGCGGTCGATCGCCTACGACCGGCGCGGTTGGGGCGCCTCGACCGCCCCGGAGGGCTATCGCGCGACCACGATCGAGGAGCAGGCCGAGGACGCCGCCGCGGTCATCGAGGAATCCGGCGTGGCGCCCGCCGTCCTCTGCGGCACCGGGATCGGCGCGATCGCCGCCCTCGACCTTCTGCTCGGCCGTCCCGACCTGACCGTCGCCGCCGTCCTGGTCGAGCCGCCGCTGCTCGGGCTGGTCCCGGAAGCGACCGAGGCAGTCTCGCGCGACCGCAACGCCCTCGAGCGGGCGGTCGCGGACGGTGGGATCGACGCGGCCGTGGACGCCTACCGCGCTGGTGCGCTGAACGCCCTCGGGCCCGGCGCCGAGAGGCTTCCCTCGGAGTACCTCGATTCCCTCGGCGAGCGCACCGGCCCGCTGTTCGCGGAGATCGCCGCGCCGTCGGCGTGGAGGATCTCTCTGCCCAGGCTCGCCGGGGCCGAGCGGCCCTCGACGGTCGTCTTCTGCTCCTCGACGCCCCCGCTGCTGCGGGCCGCCGCTGAGTCCCTCGCCGGCCGCCTCGCGGGATCGGAGCTCCGCGAGCTGGACTCGGGAGCGGCGGCGCCCCAGCACGGCGCTCCCGCCGATCTGGCGGAGCTCGTGCTGGGGAGGGCGCCGGCGGGCTAGCGGCTCGCGGTCACCTCGACCACGCCGCCGCGCCTGGCCAGCACGGCCGCACCCTCGAACAGCACCGCGAGCCCAGCGGTCGGGATCGCCGCCAGGACCGTGACAACCACGTCCATGCTGAAGGCCGCGCGGCCCCGGCCCGTTCCGGGCCCCAGGCGCCCGGACGCGGCCTCAGCGGCGAAGTCGCGGTGGAAGGTGAGAAGGTTGAGCAGCGTCTGCCACATTGACGCCATCCCCGCGGCCGCCAGGTAGCGGGTCCGGCGGGGCTCCATTCCCGCTTTGGCGAGCAGCAGCTCGATCGCCCGGGGGGTCGGCTTGATCGCTCCGTCGCCGGGGCGCAGTGCCGCCCAGTTCTCGGCGCCGAGCCATGCCTGGAGGCTGGCGCTGTTGGCCGCCCTGAAGACGACCTCCTCGGCGCGGGGGTCGGCATCTCCGAGCAGTTCCCCGATCGCGGCGTCGGCGTCGGGCACCGTGTCGCGGCTGACGGCGAGCCCGCAGTTCTCACAGCGGTCAACGATCTGGTCCTCGCGCGGGCCCCAGCCCTCGGTCTTCAGCCAGACGAAGAGGGGCTCCCCGCAGGCGGGGCATCGCGGCGAGCCCGGGACGGCGCCCTCCTCCAGCGCGACGGCGTGGGTCTTGCGGCCGCGGATCCCGAGCGCCATCAGGCCGGGACCGCCTGGGGCTGGACGGGCGCGCGTTGTCCCGGGAGGATCACCATGGCGTTACGGTACCCGCATGAGGCTCCGCGAGATCATGACCGCCGGCGTCGTGACCGCCGGGGCGGAGGCTGAGATCAGCGCCGTCGCCCGCCTCATGCGCGACAGCGGGGTCGGCTCCGTCGTGATCTGCGATCCCGAGGGTGGCCCCACGGCGATGATCACCGATCGCGACGTAGCGGTCCGCGTCGCCGCCGGCGGACTGGCCCTCTCCGAGCCGGTCGGCGACCACGCCTCTCGCCCGCTGGTCACGGGCGAGCCTGAGATGGAGCTGGAGGAGGCCGCCGCGCTGATGGTCCAGCACGGCGTTCGCCGTCTGCCGGTCCTCGAGGGCGGCTCCCTCGCCGGCATCGTCACTTTGGACGACATCGCGGTCCGCACCGGCGACCTCGAGGTCGCCCGCCGCATGACGGCCGAGGTGATCGAGGGCGCCCTGCCCGGCTTCTACTTCCACGACCGCGGCTAGCAGCCACCAGGCCGCGACTGATGGTGGCGGCCGCCCGTGGCTGCGACCTGATGGCGAAGCCGTCCCACAGCACCCCGCGGCGCCTAAGATACGCGCCTCGTGACCCTGCCCGGAAAAGACGCTCTGCTCGAGCGGGAGCAGCGCTGGGGCAAGAAGGCGGGCCTGACGGCCTTCGTCGCCGTCGCGCTGATCCTGCTTGCGATCACCGTCCGGTTCACCGCCGGCAACCCCGACGGGGACTTCGACGCCGCCCGCCTCCTCTACTACCACGAGAACGGTGGGGTCCTGCTGCTCGCCGATGTCCTGAGCTCGCTCGGGATCGCGCTCTTCAGCGTGCCGCTCTACTTCCTCTTCAAGGCGGCCCAGGGCAGGACCTCGCGCGTCCGCGGGGCCCTTGTCGTGTTTATCTTGATCGGCCCATTGCTGCTGGCGACCCAGGGCGTGATTAGGACGGTGGCTCTGAACGACGTCGGCGACCAGTTCGCCCGCGAGGCCCCGAGCGCCCAGGACCGAAAGGACGCCGCCGACGCGGCCGACGCCGCCGCCGGCGACAGCACCGCGAAGACCGCGACCGAGACGACCGGGGTGGCCGCCAAGAAGGACGCAACCGAGACGACCGGTGCGGGGAAGGCGGACAAGGCCGAGCCGACCACGGTCACCGAAACGACCAGCTCGGACTCGAGCAGCGGCAACGAGGACGCCGACCCGCGCGAGCAGGAAGCTCAGCGGCTCGCCGAAGACTCCCAGACCCTGCGGATCGCGACCACCCTGATCTTCCCCGGGCTGCTCGGCTTCGTGGCCGCGATGATCTACACACCCCTCTGGGCGACGCGCGTCGGCCTGATGACGCGCTTCTGGGCGATTCTCGGCATGGCCCTCGGCGTCGCGCTGGTCATCCTCGGCCCGGTCGCCCAGCTCCTGCTCGGCGTCTGGTTCCTGCACCTCGGCTTCCTGCTCACAGGTTGGGGACGAAGTCGACCACCCGCTTGGGCGGCGGGTGCCGCAGTGCCCTGGCCCAAGCCGGGGCAGGTTCCGCCCGGCGAGCCCCCCGAGAACGACGGCACCGTTGAGGGCAGCGGCCGCGAGCTGGACCCGCCCGCCACCGGCGAGCCCCCCGAGGAGCCCTCCGACCCGCATCCGGGCGCGACGCTCGAGGGCACCCAGGGCGAGCGCCGCAAGAAGCGCAAGCGCCGCGGCTAGCTTCCGCCCGACGCCGGCGGTGGGAACTCCATCAGCTCGACGCGGTGGCCTCCAGGGGCGATCGCGAAGGCTCGTGCGGCGCCCCACAGCTCCCGCGTGCTCTCGACCTGGAAGCCGGTTGCGCGCAGCCGCTCCACCGTCTCGGCGTGCTCGGGCACGACCACCGCGGCGTGGCCGAGAAGCGGGGCGGTGTGTCCCTCGGTGAGGATCAGGTGGATCTGGGTGCCCTCGCGCTCGACCCAGAGGATCGAGTCGCCGAGCGCCTCGGGCACCTCGCTCTGCTCGAAGCCGGCGAGACGCCAGAACTCGATCGTGCGCTCCGCCTCCCCGGGCGGGACCTCGAGTGAGACGTGTTGCAGCACTGCCTAGTCGCCCTGATCGGCGAAGCGCCTGACGACGTCCTGGACCACGTCGGGGTCGCGCAGAGTGGTGACGTCGCCGAGGTGCTCGCCCGCGGCGATGTCGCGAAGCAGGCGGCGCATGATCTTGCCTGAGCGGGTCTTTGGCAGGTCGTCGCAGATGACGATTCGCTTGGGGCGCGCGAGCTTGCCGATCTTCTCGGCGACGTACTCGCGCAGCTCGCCCTCGAGGCCCTCGCCGCTTCCCTGGGGAATGCAGAAGGCGACGATCGCCTGCCCGGTCATCTCGTCGGGGATGCCGATCACCGCCGCCTCGGCGACCTTGGGGTTGGAGACGAGCGTGGACTCGACCTCCATCGTCGAGAGCCGGTGGCCCGAGACGTTGATGACGTCGTCGATGCGGCCGACTATCCAGAAGTAACCGTCCTCGTCGCGGCGCGCCGCGTCGCCGACGAGGTAGGTGTCGCGGCCGTAGCGATCCCAGTAGGTCTCGATGAAGCGGTCCGACTCCTTGTAGAGATCGCGCGCCATCGAGGGCCAGGGTCGGGTCAGGACCAGGATTCCCGCGCCCTCCTCGATCTCCTCTCCCTCGGAGTCGAGGATCTTGGCTTCGATCCCCGGGAACGGGATCGTCGCCGACCCCGGCTTGGTGGTCGTCAGGCCGGGCAGCGGTGAGATCATGATCGCGCCGGTCTCGGTCTGCCACCAGGTGTCGACGATCGGGCAGCGCCCGCCGCCGATCACCTCGCGGTACCAGAGCCAGGCCCGCGGGTTGATCGGCTCGCCGACCGACCCCAGCAGGCGCAGCGAGGAGAGATCGTGCTTCTCGGGGTGCTCGTCGCCCCACTTCATGCAGGCGCGGATCGCGGTCGGCGCCGTGTAGAAGATCGAGACGCCGTAGCGCTCGATGATCTCCCACCAGCGGTCCTCGGCCGGGTAGTTGGGGGCGCCCTCGTAGATCACGCTCGTGGCGCCGTTGGCGAGCGGGCCGTAGACGATGTAGCTGTGGCCCGTGACCCAGCCGATGTCGGCGCCGCACCAGTAGACGTCGTCGTCTTTGAGATCGAAGACGAGCCGGTGGGTCGCGGTGACCCCGGTGAGGTAGCCACCGGTGGTGTGCAGGATGCCCTTCGGCTTGCCCGTCGAGCCCGAGGTGTAGAGGATGTAAAGCGGGTCCTCCGAGTCCATCTGCTCGGGCTCGCACACCGGCTCGGCCTCCGCAAGGGCCTCGTGCCAGAAGAGGTCGCGGCCCTCGGTCATCGCCGGTTTGGTTCCGCAGCGGTCAACGACGACGCAGTGCTCGACCTTGGGAAGCGCGGTCAGGATCCCGTCAACGGCGGGCTTCATCGGGATCGGCTCGCCCCGGCGCAGGGTGGCGTCGGCGGTGACCAGCAGCTTGGCGTCTGAGAACTCCATTCGCTCCCGCACGGACTCCGCCGAGAAGCCCCCGAAGACGACGTTGTGGATGGCGCCGATGCGAGCGCAGCCGAGCATCGCCGCCACGGCCTCGGGCAGCATCGGCAAATAGATGCCGACGACGTCTCCCTTGCCGACCCCGACGGAGCGCAGCACGTTGGCGAAGCGCTGGGTCATGTCGAGCAGCTCGGCGTAGGTAACGCCGCGGCGCCCCTCCGCTCCGAGGTCGTCCGCGTTCTCGGCCTCCCAGTGGAAGGCGACGCGATCCCCGGCGCCGGCGGCGACGTGGCGGTCGAGGCAGTTGACCGAGGCGTTCAGCTTGCCGCCGACGAACCACTTGGCCCGGGGAGGGTCCGACCAATCGAGCACCTGCGAGAAGGGCTCGGCCCACTCGAGCTTCTCGGCCCAGGAGCTCCACCATGCTTCGGGGTCGGCGTTGGCCCGCTCGTAGATCGAGGGATCGTTGGCGATCGCCCGTTCGGCGAATCCCTTCGGCGGCGGGAAGGTCTGCTCGGTGTGGAGGAGCACGTCGAGCTCGCCGCCCCTGCCCTTGTCGGTGGGTTCCATCAGCTCCTCCTCGCTCCAGTGTTTCAGAGTCCGGTCTAGGCGGAAGGGGCTCGGCGGCGCAGGACCACACCGCACACCAACAGCGCCAGTCCCGCCGCGAACACCGCGGGCAGGTTGGTGCCGGTTGAAGCGAGGCTCGAGCCCGAGGCGCCCGCGCCGGATGAGCTGACCGCGGCGGCCTCGGAGCCACTGCCACCGCCGGATCCCCCGCCGCCGCCCGAGGAGGTGACCCTGACCGTTCCGGTCATGTTCGGGTGGACGGTGCAGATGTAGGCGAAGCTGCCGGCGTTGGAGAAGGTGACCGAGCGCCTGCCGCCTCCGTTGAAGACGCCGGTGTCGAAGCTGCCGTCGTTCGCGGCGGCCGAGTGCGGCTCCTGGCCGTGGTTGACCCAGGTGACCGAATCCCCTACCCCTACGGTCACGTTCTTGGGTGAGAAGAAGAAATCCTCCATCGAGACCGTCTTCGACGCGGCCTTTCCGGCGGTGGGCTCAAGCTTGCCTTTCTGGGTGCCGCTGATCTTGCCGTCGCTCGTCGAGGGCGTCGAGGCGGGCTCGCCGCCCGGGTTCTCGGAGGACGAGCCGCCGCCCTGGGCGGGGGGAGCGGGCTGCTCGGGAGGAGCGGGCGACGTCGAAGTCTGGTCGGCGGCCGGCGGATCGCCGGGGTTGGCAGGCTCCTGCGCCACCGAGAGCGCGGGCAGGGCGACGCTCGCGGCCAAGACCAGCGACGCGATCGCGAGTGGCACTCCCCGGCCCTTCATCGCGCCGATCGTACCAATTCTTGACTCGCAGTCAAAATCCCCCCCCGGACGCCTGTGCCCCGTGCGGGGTGCGAAGCGGAGGAGGCGGCGTTTGTCCCCCGGGACGGGGACAGCTCTCAGCCCAGGGCGCTAACACCCGGAGGTGCGTCGCTGGGGGCTGGGCGCTGCACGGCCTCCACCCGCTTGCGGTGCGTGCGGATCTCGCTGAGGATCCGCTCCAGGCGCGGCTCACGCGACGAGTCGACGTGACTGATCGCCGCCGCGATTGCCGGGTGCACCGCCTCGATCCGGTCGTACATCTCCTGGGCGACGGCCCGGTAGGTCGGATGGCCCTCGCGGGCGGAGCGCAACTCGATCAGGTGCATCGCCTCCCGGGCGTTCATGTCCAGGACGTAGCGGATCCGGTAGCCGAGGCAGAGGGCGTAGGGGGCGGCCTCCGGCATCCCGGCCGCCTCGAGCCGCTCGAACTCCCTGCGCGAGATCTCGAGCGCCCGCTCGTACTCGCCGGCGACGCCGGCCTCGCGCAGCTCGTCCGGGACCCCGGCCCCCAGGTCCGGGCTGAGGCGCTGCCACTGGCAGGTCAGCATCCGGTGGCGCTGCAGGTCGCGGAAGCCGCCGTAGTCGGAGACGATCTCGAAGCGGTAGCGCACGGCCTCCCAGCCCCGGCCGGGGCGGTGGCGGCGATTGAGCCTCGCACCGACGAGCTCGCCGATCGCCTGGGCCCGCTCGTCGGGCGAAAGGGCCGAAAGCCGCTCGGAGATCTCGCGCTCGCCGGCGGCCGATGACTCGAACAGGGAGGAGGCCAACAGCTCATCCTCGTCGCCATCGACCCGGACCAGCTCGACTGAGGGCGTGTCCGACACGTCGCTGCGGTCGAGCCCCAGACGAGCCACCCAACGCTCGGCGGACTCTCGTCGCTGCTCCAGGTAGGTGATCCACTCACCGCCGCGGTCGGGGCGGTCCACCCGGGCGACGAAGCTCGGCATCACCAGCTTCAGCTGCTCGAGGATCATCGCCCCGTAGCTCCGCGCCTCGGGTAGCGGCGAGGCCATCAGCCTCAGCACCATCTGCTCGTATGCCTGTCCCGACGCGAAGACGCCGACGTGGCTCAGAGTTGACGCGGGGAGCAGCCCACGCAGCAGGTCGAGCGCCTTCGCCTTGATCGAGCTGCGCCAGGCGCGCTCTGGCTCATGGTCGCCGCGCGGCCATCTCTCGGCCGCCCATTCCTGAACCTCCTCCAGCGAGCGGGAGTAGATCTCGAACAGCTCCGTCATCGCGCGCTCGTACTCGGGGCCGAGATCGGAGTCGCGGTAGAAGCGGTAGCCGCCGCCCGCGGACTCGGGCACTGGCGAGTCGTAGGCGATGTAGCGGGTGGACTGCTCCAGGTAAGCGGCGAGGCGCCCGCGCTGCAGCAGCTTGGTGAGGACGTTGGAGACCCACTCGCAGGCGATGTGAGCGCCGCCGACCTGGGCGATCGAGTCGTCCCCGTAGCCGAGGAAGACCCGCTCGTAGATGCCGGCGGCCCGCTCGCCCTCCTCGCCCTCGAAGGGGCGGCCACCGGCGGGAACATCGGCGGCGAACTCCTCGAGGTAGAGCTGCCTCAGCGTCCCCGAGTAGCGGGAGTAGCGGGCGAAAAGCGCTCCCTTGATCGTCTCGGGCAGGTTCGCCAGGGCGAACACGGGCCGGTCGAGATTGGTGAAGTGGGGCGCGAGTAGTTGCCGCTCCTCTTCATTGAATGACTCGACCGGGTAGCGCACGGGCAGTGATCGTAGTTGCCTCGCCCGACGGCCGGAAATGGGCCAGGACTTCTGGCCGGGGGGCAAGTCTGGTTCAATCGCACTTCCCCAAGGAGACTGCCCGCTGCTGCTCGGCCACACTCCCGAAGGTTCTGAGGATGGATTCGTGAACGGTCGCAGCCGCGACGACGACCCTGACCCCGATGGCGCCCTGAGCAAGCGCCAGGCCTGGCGTCTCGCCGCGGCCCTCGTCATCGTCGGCGCGATCAGCACCATCCCGGCGCTGCTGCTGCTCGAGACCGACGTGGAGCAATGGAAGTACGCGTTCACCGCCCTCGGCGTGCTGACCGGCATCCTCTGCGTGCTGCTGCCGCTCCACCGCCTGCCCCGGCGCTGGCTGGCAGTGGTCCCCGTCATCGCCACCATCGAGGTGGCCGTCGCCGTCGAGATCACGCAGACGGTCTTCTCCTACCTCTACTTCTTCGTCGCCGTCTACGTCGCGCTCGTCTTTCCCCAGCCGCGCCGGATGGCGCCCTACCTCGTCCTGATCGTCGTCGCCCTGGTCGCGCCCATCTTCTATGCCGATGACTCCTCCCGCGACGTGCTGCTCTGGGCGCTGGCGATCGCTCCCGGCCTGGCGCTGACCGCGGTCATGGTCGGGCGCTTCACCCACGGGCTCGAGACCTCTCGCGAGGAGTACCGGCGCCTGTCCGACCAGGACGCGCTGACCGGGGTGGGCAACTACCGCGCGCTGCTCCACCGGTTGCAGCAGGAGACCGCACGTCACCGTCGCCGCTACCGCGAGTTCTCGGTGCTCGCTCTGGACCTCGACGACTTCAAGCAGCTCAACGAGACGCAGGGCCACCTGGCGGGCGACCTCGTGCTGACGATCGTCGGCTCGACCCTCGGGATCCACGTCCGGACCGAGGACACGGTCTTCAGGCAGGGGGGAGACGAGTTCTCGGTGATCGCCCCCGAGACCAGCCGCCGCCAGGCCGAGCGCCTCGCCGAGCGGCTCGAGACGGCGCTCGCGCAGATCACCACCGGCGACCGGGAGCTGTCGGCAACCGTCGGGGTCGCGGTCTACCCCGACGACGGCTCGGACCCGCTCGAGCTGCTCGATGCGGCCGACACCGCCCTGCTGGCGCGCAAGCGCGCCAGCGACCGCACCGCCTGATCAGAAGGCAAGAGAGACCATCGCCGCCGCCACCGCCACCGCCACCACGGTCGAGTAGGCGATCGCCTCGGCTGTGAGGCGGATGTTGAGGCCGTACACATGCGCGACGGGCAGTGAGTTGACGCCGAGGCATCGCCGCCGGCAGCAGGTAGGGGCCTCGGGAGCTCGATCAGCGGCGCAGCGATCATCAGAAGCAGGCCCGGGGTCACCGTCATCCCCGGCGACGATCCCCTCCTCTCCGTAGAGCGGCCCGGCGATCACCTCGCCGCCGGCGGGCTCAACGATCGCGGCGCCGCCGCGTCCGAGCACCTCCTCGCCCTCGGGGCCGCTCATTGCCGTCATCGTACGCCCCGCTGCTGGGCCGAGTGCTCGGCTAGCCGGCGAAGGGGTCGAACGATTGGCCGGCGTTCGCGGCCCAGTCCACAAGCGGGGACGGGTCGATGCCGAAGAAGATCGTCGCCGCGGCGCAGAGCATCCCGACGCCGACGATCAGCCAGCAGCGGCTGCCCCCAGGCGACCCCGGACGCGAAGCGGAGGAGTCGCCGCCGTGTGTTGACCCCGGACGCGAAGCGGAGGAGTCGCCGCCGTGTGTTGACCCCGGACGCGAAGCGGAGGAGTCGCCGCCGTGTGTTGACCCCGGAGCTGAATTCGACTCCGGAGCCTCGGGCGAGGCGCCGGCGATCGCCGGCGCTCCAGCCCCCGCAGGCTCCGGCCGCATCCAGATCGCCGCGATCACGCGCAGGTAGTAGGCCAGCGAGACCATCGAGCCGACCACGATCGCCACTCCGATCCAGGTGAAGTGTCCCCCGACGGCGGCCTCGATCAGGAACAGCTTGCCCATGAAGCCGACCGTGCCGGGTATCCCGGCCAGGCCGAGCAACCCGATCGTCATCGGCCAGGCGAGCAGCGGGCGGGAGCCGCCGAGGCCCTCGACCGAGCGGATGTCGTCGGCGAAGGGCGTCTCACGCTCGCGCGCGACCAGCGGCACGAAGACCGCGAGGTTCATCAGCGCGTAGGCCGCCAGGTAGAAGATGATCGCCTCGACCCCGAACTCGTCGAAGACGACCAGGCCGGAGAGGATGTAGCCGGCCTGCGCGATCCCCGAGTAGCCCAGCAGGCGCTTGATCGAGTCCTGGCCGAGGGCGCCGATGTTGCCGACGGCGATCGAGATCACCGCGAGCACCGCAAGCGCTCCGTCCCAGCTCGCCTCGACGGGGCCGAGGGCGAGCTCGAACAGGCGGATTGAGGCGATGAAGGCGACGGTCTTGGTGGCGACCGCCATGAAGGAGGTGACCGGGGTCGGCGCGCCCTGATAGACGTCGGGCGTCCACTGGTGGAAGGGCGCGATCGAGATCTTGAAGGCAAGCCCCGTGGCGGCCATCGCGGTTCCGATCAGGATCAGGGTGTCATCGGCGAGGCCGCCGTTGCGGATGCCCTGGGCGATCTCGTTGTAGTCGGTAGAGCCCGCGGTGCCGTAGATCAGCGCGAAGCCGTAGAGCAGCGTCGCCGACCCGACGGAGCCGATGATCAGGTACTTGAGGCCCGCCTCGAGCGACGCCTCACGCCGGACCGCGGAGCCGCAGAGGACGTAGAGAGGGATCGAGAGCAGCTCGAGCCCGATGAAGAAGCTGACCAGGTTCTGCGACATGCTCAGGATCGCCATTCCGAGCACCGATCCGAGCAGGAGCGCGTAGAAGGCGCCGTGCCCGGCGCCCTCGGCCGCGGGCTCCCGCACCGAGAGGATCACGGTGACGGCCGCGGCGAAGAGCGCGATCAGCAGCGCCGCGAGCCCCAGCTCGTCGAGGCGCAGGGTGCCGGCGACGAGGTCGGTGTGCTCGCCCCACTGCCAGATGGCCAGCCCTGCCGCGGTCCCGAGCACCCCCAGAGTCAGCACCGAGCAGGTCCAGCGCCCGGCCCGGGGAAGGAGCCCGACCATCAGCACGATCACCACCCCCGCCGTAAGTGTGATGATCGGCGAGAGGCCGGCGTAGTCAATTTGTGGGGCAGTGAAGGTCACGGCGAGGTCTCGCTCGTGCGGGCCGCGAGGTCGACGTCCTGCTGCTTGGCCGCGGCGACCGTGGCCGTCACCGAGTCATCGGAGCGCTTCAGGATCAGGTTCGGGTAGACGGCCAGGGTGACGATGCAGGCGACGAGGCCGCCGATGATCACGCCCGGGCCGAAGGAGATCTCCCGGGACTCGAGGCCGTCGGGGAGGCGGTTGTGCATCGTGCGCTGGTACATGCGCAGGGCGTAGTAGGCCGCCATCACCACCCCGGCGAAGGCGATCACCGCATAGACGACCTTGTCCTGGAAGGCGCCGATCAGGATGTAGGTCTCCCCGATGAAGTTGGAGGAGCCGGGGATCGCGAGGGTGGCCATGGTCACGATCAGGAACAGCACCGCCAGCACCGGCGCGCGGCTCGCGAGCCCGCCGAGCTTCGTGATGTCGGAGCTGCCCGTGCGCTCGCTGATCACGGCGAAGATCAGGAAGACCCCCGCGACCACGAGGCCGTGGTTGACCATCTGCAGGACCGCCCCGTTGGCGGCGTCGGGGCGCAGCGTGAAGATCCCGAGGGTGATGAAGCCGAGCTGGGCGATCGAGCTGTAGCCGGCGATCAGCCGCGCCTCGGTCTGGGTGAAGGCCATCACCGACCCGTAGAGGATTGAGGCGAGCGCGATCACCAGCAGCACTTCCTGGAACTGCACGGTGGCGTCGGGGAAGGTCGGCAGCACGATGCGAAGGAACCCGTAGGCGCCGACCTTGGCGAGCACCCCCGAGAGGCAGACGAGCACCGGCAGCGGCGCCGCCCGGTAGGCGTCGGACATCCAGCCGTGGACGAGGAAGGCCGGCATCTTCACCAGGAAGGCCGCGGCGAAGAACCAGAAGATCCAGTCCTGGCTGTCCTCCGGCAGGACGTTGGCCCGCAGGTCGGCCATCGAGAAGCTGAGCTGGCCGCCGTCTGCGACCAGCACGGCCGTCGCCACCGCGCCTACGAGCATCAGCAGCGAGCCGACCAGGGTGTAGACGATCATCTTGATCGTCGCCTGGACCCGGCCCTCGCCCTCCCCCCAGCCTCCGATCAGGAAGTACATCGGCAGCAGCATCAGGTCGAAGAAGAGGACGAACAGCAGCAGGTCCTGGGCGAGGAAGGCGCCGAGCGTCGCCGTCTGGCCCAGCCCCATCATCAGGAAGTAGGTCTTCGGCCGGTCGGGGGTGCGGATCGCCGAGTAGGCGGTGGCGGCGAGCCAGAGGACCGTCGTCATCACGACCAGGAAGATGCTGATCCCGTCGATGCCGAGCTGGTAGCGGACGCCGAGGTCGGGGATCCAGCTCTCGTCCACGACCTGCTGGAGGCCGGCGGCGTTGGGGTCGAAGTCGGCGAGCAGGGCCAACGCCAGAACCAGCGCGCCGAGCGCGCCGGCCGTCGCCACCATCGGCGTCAGCCGTCGCGGCGCCAGGCAGGCGACCAGGCCGGCGGCGAGCGGGAGCCAGAGCAGGATCTGGATCACGAGGCGCCCATCACGAGGCCTGCAGCAGGAAGTAGAGGCCCAGGGCGGCGAAGCCCGTCACCATCAGCAGCGCGTAGGAGCGGAGGAAGCCCGACTGTGCCCCGCGCACGACCGCCCCCGCCCCGCGGACGACGTCGGTGACGCCGACGACTATGCCCTGAACGACGTAGCGCTCGAACACGTTGTTGGCGAAGCGGCCGGTCGCCAGCGCCGGTCGCACCACGAGCAGGTCGATCAGCTCGTCGAAATACCACTTGTGCTCGAGGAAGCCGTGCAGGCCCCGCAGCCGCCGCTGCAGTGCCGCGGTGGTGCCCGGCCGCACCAGATAGAGCCAGTAGGCGACGAGGATCCCGAGGGTCGAGAGGGTGCCGCCCACGATCATGCCGAGGTAGGCCGCCGAGTTCGGGATCTCGAGGTTGTAGAGCGAGGAGCTGTAGAAGCTGCCCTCGAGGAAGTTGTGGACGACGTCGTCGATCCCGGGCACCTGGATCCAGCCGGCGAACAGCGCCCCGAAGGCGAGCACGCTCATCGCGATCCGCATCGGCCAGGAGCGCTCGGCGATGTTGTGCTCGGGGCCGGGGAAGCCGACGTCGGTGTCCTCGAGCTCGCCCGTCGCCGGGTTGGCGGGCTCGGCGTGATGGAGGTGCCCACCCTCGAGCTCCTTCGCCTCCTCGACGGCCTCGCCGTAGGCGACCCTGAAGCCGATCCGGAACGCGTAGATCGCCGTCATGAAGGCGACGATGTAGCCGCCGACGGTGAAGATCCAGTACATTCCTCCGCGCTCGGCGGCGAACACGAGGATCTCGTCCTTGGAGAAGAAGCCCGCGGTCCCGGGGAAGGCCGCGAGCGAGAGAGCGCCGATGATCAGGGTCACGCAGGTGAAGGGCATGGCCCTGCGGAAGCCGCCCATCTTGTCGATGTTCTGGCGGTTGGCCATCGCGCCGATCACCGATCCGGCCGCCATGAACAGAAGCGCCTTGAAGAAGGCGTGGGTCATCAGGTGGAAGAGGCCGGCCGAGTAGGCGCCGATGCTGACGCCGATCACCATGTAGCCGATCTGGCTCATGGTCGAGTAGGCGATGATCCGCTTCAGGTCGGTGACTACGAGCGCGATCGTCGCCGCCACGAACGCCGTCGCCAGCCCCGTGAAGGCGGCGATGTCGGCGGCGGTGGGCGCGAGCTCGAACAGGGGGAAAAAGCGGGCGATCAGGTAGACGCCGGCCGTGACCATCGTCGCCGCGTGGATCAGCGATGAGACCGGGGTCGGGCCCTCCATCGCGTCGGGAAGCCAGGTGTGAAGCGGCAGCTGGGCCGACTTGGCGAAGGCGCCGACCAACAGCAGAAGGCAGATGGTCACCGCGACGCTCTGGTTTGTGGTGAAGCTGTCGCGGGCGCCGCTGAAGATGTCGAGCAGGTCGAAGGTCCCCAGCTCGCGGAAGATGAAGAAGGCCGCGAGGATCAGCCCCACGTCGCCGAAGACGTTGATCACGAATGCCTTCATCCCGGCCTTGGTCGCCGTGCCGCGCCGGTACCAGAAGCTGATCAGCGCGTATGAGGCGTAGCCGACAAAGGCCCAGCCGACCACGAGCAGGATCAGGTTCCCCGCCAGGATCAGCAACAGCATCGAGAAGACGAAGAAGTTGAGGTAGCTGAAGAAGCGGGTGAAGCCCCGATCGGTGGTCATGTAGCCGATCGAGTAGAGGTGGATCATGGTCGAGATACCCGTGATCACCAGGCACATGTAGATCGAGAGCGGGTCCACCAGCACGTTGACGTCGATCTTGAGCCCGGCGACGCTGGCGTATGAGTAGAGGGTGTCGGTGAACTGGCGCTCCTCGACGGGGTGGTCGAGGACCTGGAGCAGGGCGCCGATCGTGGCGAGGAAGGAGAGGGCGATCGTGCCGGTCCCGATCCAGCCCGCCGCCCGGCCCGGCCAGATCCGCCAGCCGAGCGCCAGCACGATGCTCCCCGCGAGCGGGAAGGCGAGGATCAGCCAGGCGTAGGCGGTCGGATTCAACTCAGCCCCT
This sequence comes from Solirubrobacterales bacterium, assembly GCA_009691195.1. Classification (GTDB taxonomy): domain Bacteria; phylum Actinomycetota; class Thermoleophilia; order Solirubrobacterales; family 70-9; genus SHVA01. The sequence goes on from SHVA01000016.1 coordinate 38,759, forward strand.
CAGCGACCTGAAGTCATCGACGTTCAGGGGCATGCGCCGGCGGTAGGCCGCGACGATCAGCCCCAGGCCGACGACCACCTCGCAGGCCGCGATCACCATCACGATCAGCGCGAAGACCTGGCCGTCCTGGTCGCCGAGGCTGCGGCTCATCGCCAGCAGCGCCAGGTTGCCCGCGTTCAGCATCAACTCCACGCAGAGCAGGATCACGAGAGGGCTGCGCCGCAGCAGCACTCCGGAGAAACCTACGGCGAACAGCAGCGCGGACAGCACCAGGTACCAGGAGGTATCCATCAGCCGGCCGACTCCCCCGCGTTCTCGTCCTCGCGGCGGACCGCGAGGACGACCGCGCCCACGGCGGCGATCAGCAGCAGCAAGGAGGCAGCCTCGAAGGCGACCAGGAAGCGCTCGAGCAGGAGCTTGCCGATCTGCTCAGGCGAGCCGAAGCCGAGCTTGACGGTGGGGCCCTCGGAGTCGATCGCCTTCAGGCCCGAGCCCACGATCGCTATGCCGATCTCGGTGAACAGCGCCACGCCGAGCAGCGGGGCGAGGAAGCGTTGGCCTGGTATCGGCTCCCACAGCGGCTCGTCGACGTTGCCGACGTAGGCCGCCACGAACACGTAGAGGACCATCACGGCCCCGGCGTAGACGACGATCTGGGCCGCGGCGATGAACTCCGCCTGGAGCAGCAGGAACAGCCCCGCCAGCGAGACGAGGTGCACGATCAGCGCGAGCACCGAGTAGAACGGGTTGCGCAGGCCGATCACCGCGATGGCGCCACCGAGGGCGCCGATGGCGCCCGCGAAGAACGCGACCTCCTTCATCGGGCGGCGCCTCCTCCGCTAAGCCTCATTCGCCCTCCGAGCGAAGCGGGGTGCGGTCGATCGGCTCGGCGAGCAGCATCTCCTTCGTGAAGATCAGGTCCGAGCGGTTGTAGTCCGACATCTCGTAGTCGTGGCCCATCGTGATCGCGTCGAAGGGGCAGGCGACCTCGCAGTAGCCGCAGAAGATGCAGCGGCTGAGGTTGATCTCGTAGACCTCGGCGAAGCGCTCGCCGGCCGAGACGCGGTTCTCGGGGTCGTTTTCCTCGGCGACGACGCGGATGCAGTCGGCGGGGCAGGCGGCGGCGCAGAGCGAGCAGCCGACGCACTTCTCGAGGCCGGTGTCCTCGAAGCGGTGCAGCTTGTGGCGGCCCCGGAAGCGCGGGTAGACCGGCGTCTTCTCCTCCGGGTACTGGATCGTCACCGGGCCCTCGATGATCCGCCCGAAGGTCGTCTTCAGACCCCGCAGGGTCTCGCCGAAGGCACGGTAGGCGCCGGGCAGGCCGCCGGGCTCCGGTCCACGCTGGACTGAGATCACGTCCTGGTCGTCGAGGTAGGGGAAGGGCGACCAGTCGGTCTTGTCTGCGTTGAGCTTCGCTTCCATCAGAGCACCGTCACCAGGATCGCGGTTACGAGGACGTTGAGGGTGGCCAGCGGCAGCATCACCTTCCAGCCGAGCGACATCAGCTGGTCGTAGCGGACCCGCGGCAGCGTCGCCCGCACCCAGATGAAGACGAAGATCAGCGAGAGGATCTTGACCACGACCCAGACGGGGTCGAGCCAGGGGGGGCCGGGGCCCATCCAGCCCCCGAGGAAGAAGGTGACGGCGATGCCGGAGACGACGAACATCTCGAGGTACTCGGCGAGCAGGAAGGAGCCGAAGCGCATCCCGCCGTACTCGGTCTGGAAGCCCTGCACCAACTCGGCGTCGGCCTCGGGCAGGTCGAACGGGGACCGGTTGGTCTCGGCGAAGCCCGAGATCATGAAGATCAGGAAGCCGACGAACTGCGGCACCACGTACCAGATGCTGCCCTGGGCCTCGACGATGCTGGTCATCGACAGCGACCCGGCCATCATCACGACGCCCAACAGCGCCAGGCCCATCGAGACCTCGTAGGAGATCAGCTGGGCCGCCGAGCGCATGGCGCCGAGGAAGCTGTACTTGGAGCCCGACGCCCAGCCCGCGAGCAGCAGGCCGTAGAACGCGAACGAGCTGAAGGCGAAGAAGTAGAGGACGCCGATCGAGACGTCGATCCCGTAGAGCCCGACGCCGTCCTCGACGTTGCCGAAGGGGATGATCGCCAGAGTCAGGATCCCCGAGAGGATCACCAGGCCAGGTGCGATCGCGTAGAGGAAGGCGATCGCGTTCTCCGGCCTGAAGACCTGCTTGCCGAGCAGCTTTCCGACGTCGGCGAGCGGCTGCATCACGCCACCCGGGCCGACCCGGTTGGGCCCGTATCGAGCCTGGAAGCGGCCGATCAGCTTGCGCTCGACGACGGTGAGGACGGGGACGATCAGGAAGACGCCGATGAAGATCAGCACCGATTTGACGACCATCACGCCGGTCGACTCGACGAAGTCGACCTCACCGAGCAGCATCACCGCGCCGCCGCCTCACCCTCGAGCGAGAGCACGGTTGCCTTCTGCCCCATACCGGCCGCCTCGAACTCCGCGGCGGGCGCGGTCTTCTCAACCTCTATCCGGGTGCCCGCGCCGTTCACCAGCGCATTGCCATTGTTCTCGGCAAGTCCCTCCGCCAAAAATCCGACGCCGGCTTCCATCCGAGTCCGAATCGCCACCCGCGCCTCGACGCTCGTGCCGTTGACGGAAACCCTGACGCCATCGCCGTTTTCCAGCCCCATCGTCTCGGCGTCCTTCGGAGCAATCTCGAGCATCTGGCCTCGCTTGAGGAAGCGGAGCGCCGGATTCCGCTCCGTCACCTCCGACGCCCAGAGGTCGCGGTAGGTCCCCAAGAGGAGTCCGGAGCCGGCGCTCGCAGGGGGCGGATCGCCTTGATTGTCCGTCCGGCCCCCGACCGCCGGCCCCCAAGACCGCCCGGAGGCCAGCTCCTGCCAGCGGACTCCCTGTCCGCCGATGGTCTCGTCGGAGATCCCGGCGTAGAAGTCCACGTCGTCCGTCATGGCGGCGAGCACCGCGGGCTGGTCGGGGAGGTCCCAGGTCTGGCCGAGAGTGGCTGCGAGGTCCGTGAGGACCTGGCATGTGGGGCGGATCTGGCCAGGGCGGGGGACGTTGGGGCGGACGCGCTGGAGGCGGCCATCCGGGTGGGTGACGGTGCCCTCTTTTTCGGCGTGGCTCTCTGCCGGGAGGACGACGTTCGCGTAGGCGGTGGAGGGGTCGTCGAACATTGCGATGGAGACGACGAAGGTTGATGCAAGGGCCTTGCGCCAGGCTTCGGAGCCGGGGTGGGTTCGGACGGGGTCGGCTTCTGAGAGGAGGAGGGCCTTGATCTCTCCGTTGACCATGCCGTCGCGAATCCCGGAGGCGGCGGCGCCGGTCTGGGTTGGCGCCAGGCCGGGACCGGCTCCGGGGAGGCAGCCGACCTCTCTGAGGCCTCGGCCGTTAGCGGACTCGGGGACCTCGAGCAGGCCCGGGCCGAGGCGCTTGTCGATCCCGAGGGCCTTGGCACAGGCCAGCAGGGCCTCGACGGCCCCCGGGGTCCGGAAGAGCCGCTCGCCCCAGACGATCACCGGGTCGGGCCCGGTCCGCAGCAATTCGGCGATGGCCTTCGCCTTCTCCGCGTGGGGGCCGTCGTCCTCGTAGCCGGGGGCGCCGAGGGCGGCAGCGAGGGCGCCGATCAGCTCGGCGGCCTCGCCGGGAGCGAAGCGGACGGCCTCGGCGGCGCCTCCGTCGAGGCTGCTGGGGTGCTCGGAGGCGACGAGCAGCTGTGCGCCCGTGCGCCGGACCGCCTTGCGGATGCGAAGGTCGAGGATCGGCATCTCGTTGAGCGGCTCCGTGTCGAGCACGAGGATCGCGTCGGCGTAGTCGAGCTCGCGCATCCGGCTTCCGAGGGCCGGGCTGGAGAGCTCGCGGACGAGATCGGCCCGCGCCCCGCTGGCCGAGCTGTCGATGTTCGGGGAGCTGAGCCCCTCGCGCAGCAGGCGCTGGAGCAGCCAGCCCTCCTCGTTGGAGGTGCCGCCGCCGGCGAGGACGGCCGAGGCCGTGCCGGCGTCGCGGAGGCCGGCGGCGACCTTGGAGATCGCCTCCTCCCAGGAGACGGGCGCCAGCGTGCCGTCGCCGGCCCGCACCATCGGCTCGGTGATCCGCTCCTCGGAGGCGAGCATCTGGAAGCTGTAGCGGCCCTTGTCGCAGAGCCAGCCGTCGTCAACGTCCTCGTTGTCGCGCGCGAGCACCCGCAGCGCCCGCTCGTCGCGGACGGTGAACTTGACGTTGCACTGGCTCGGGCAGAGCGTGCAGACCGAGCCCGCGTCCTCGATGTCCCACGGGCGGGCGCGGAAGCGGTAGGTGTAGGACGTCAGCGCCCCGACGGGGCAGAGCTCGGTGATGTTGCCGTGGAAGGGGGCGATGTACGGGCGGTCGTCGAAGGTGCCGACGAAGCTGCGGTCACCGCGCTCGTGCAGAACGAGCTGCTCGTCCTCGGAGATCTCCTGGCTGAAGCGGACGCAGCGGTAGCAGAGGATGCAGCGCTCGCGGTCGATCGCGACCAGCGGCGACAGCGGCAGCGGCTTCTGGAAGTGGCGCTTGGGGTCGGTGAAGCGGCTCTTGCCGGGCCCCCAGCCCATCGCGATGTCCTGGAGCGGGCACTCGCCGCCCTTGTCGCAGACGGGGCAGTCGAGGGGGTGGTTGATGAGCAGGAACTCGACCACGGCGTTCTGGGCGCCCTTGACCCGGTCGGTCTGCGTGTAGACGGTCATCCCGTCGCGGATCGGCGTGGAACAGGCGGTCTGAAGCTTGGGGATGCCCTCGATCTCGACGAGGCACATGCGGCAGGCGCCGACCGGCTCGCCGAGCTTCGGCTCGTAACAGAAGACCGGGATCTCGATGTCGCCGTGCTTGGCGGCGTCCACCAGCATCGTGCCCTCGGGGGCGGTGACCTCGCGGCCGTCGATGTTCAACGTGACCGCGTTGCGGATCGGCTGGCTCATGCGGCCTTCGCGGCAGCGGAGTAGCTCTGGGAAATGAGCTTGTCGTCGAACTCGGAGCGGTACTTCTTGACCATGGCGCCGATCGGCATCGCCATCGAGTCGCCGAGCACGCAGAGGCAGTGGCCGATGATGTTCTCCTGGACCGAGGCGATCACCTCGATGTCCATCGGGGTCGCCTCGCCGCGGGTGAGGCGCTCGAGCATCTTCACCGTCCAGTTGGTGCCCTCTCGGCAGGGAGTGCACTTGCCGCAGGACTCGTGGTGGTAGAAGCGCGCCGTGCGCAGCGCCAGGTCCACCACCGAGGTCGTCTCGTCGAAGACGATGATCGAGCCCGAGCCCAGCATCGAGCCCGCCTCCTGCATCGCCTCGAAGCTGTAGGGCAGCTTCATCCCCTCGTCCCCGGTCAGCACGGGCGAGGAGGAGCCACCGGGGAAGAAGCCCTTGACCTTGTGCCCCTTGGGCGGGCCGCCGGCGAGGTCGTTGATCAGCAGCTTGGTCGGGACTCCGAGCTCGACCTCGTAGTTGCCGGGTCGCTGGACGTCGCCCGAGACCGAGACCACCTTGGTGCCCGGCGATTGCTCGGTCCCGAAGCTCTTGAACCACTCCGCCCCCGAGCTGATGATGTGGGGGGCGTTGGAGAGTGTCTCGACGTTGTTGATCAGGGTGGGGCCGCCGTAGAGGCCCTGGACCGCCGGGAACGGGGGCTTCAGCCGCGGGTTGCCGCGCTTGCCCTCGAGCGAGTCCAGCAGTGCGGTCTCCTCACCGCAGATGTAGGCGCCGGCTCCCCTGTGGACGACCAGCTTCACCTGCTGGCCCGTGCCGAGCACGTCGGTGCCGAGGTAGCCGGCCCCGTAGGCCTCCTCCACGGCGGCATCGAGGATGTCGCCCTGGAGGTCGTACTCGCCCCGGATGAAGATGAAGCAGCGGTTCGCGCCGGCGGCGCGGGCGGCGATGATGATCCCCTCGATCAGCTGGTGTGGGTTCTTCTGCATCAGCTCGCGGTCCTTGAAAGCGCCGGGCTCGGACTCGTCGGCGTTGCAGCAGAGGTACTTGTCCATGTCGCCGCGCGGCAGGAACGAGGCCTTCTTGCCCATTGAGAAGCCCGCGCCGCCGCGGCCGCGCAGCCCCGACTCTTCGAGCTCGTGCAGCACCTGCTCGGGCTCCATCTCCTGGTAGGCCTTCTTGACCGCCTCGTAGCCGCCGAGCCGGCGGTAGGTCCGGATCGACGCGAGGCCGGGCTCGTCGATGTTGCGGAACAGGATCCGCGTTTCCGCGGCCATCAGCTTTTCTTCTTTCGCGCAGCGGACTTTGGTCGAGGGCGCTTGGGCTTGTTCATCGTGTGGGCGGTTATCCGGTCATCCGCCGGATTGCGCTTGCCGCCCGCTGCGCCGCGGTCTTCGAGGCGCTTGGCGGGCAAGACTTCCTCGCCGCGCATTCGCATCTGCTCCACGGCGTCGGCCGCATCGGCGGGCTCGAGCGGGCCGTAGTAGCGCTCGTCGATCGAGACCATCGGCGCGATGTCGCAGGCGCCGAGGCATTCGAAGCCGCGTACATAGACCTTCCCGTCGGGCGAGGAGTGCCCGGGGCCGCCCGTCTCGGCCGCCTCGCAGAAGGCGCCGAGCAGCTCATCGGCGCCGCGCAGCCAGCAGGAGATGTTTGTGCAGACCAGCACCTGGTGATCACCGGTCGGCTCCAGGTGGAAGAGGTCGTAGAAGCTCGCGATCGACTCCAGGTAGGCCGGGGTGACCCCCATCACGGCGGCGGCCTGGCGGATCCCGTCGGGGGTGCACCAGCCGTAGCGGCGCTGCACGGCCCACAACGCCGGGATCGAGGCCGAACGCTTCTGCGGGTAGCGCTTCATCGAGCGCTGGATCTCCCGTCGCAGGGCCCTGGGCACCTCGACCTCGCTGGGCTCGGGGACGCCCTCGGGGTCGGCGTGGGGCTCGCGCTCCTCTCGCAGCGCGGCCTCCAGGGCCAGCGAGTGGATCTCGGCGGGGCTCACCGGTCAACGCCCCCGAGGATCGGGTCGAGCATCGCCAGGTTCTGGATCATGTCGGCGATGTAGCCCCCCACTGACATGTCGCGGAACGACTGCAGGTTGACGAACGAGGGGTCGCGGAAGTGGACCCGCGCCGGCTTCGAGGAGCCGTCGGCCACCACGAAGCAGCCGAGCTCGCCTCGCGGCGACTCGACCGAGTAGTAGAGCTCACCGGGCGGGACGCGGAAGCCCTCGGTCACCAGCTTGAAGTGGTGGATCAGCGACTCCATCGAGGTGGAGAGCTCGTCGCGCGGGGGCAGCACGTACTTGCGGTCGTCGTGCAGGTAGGGCCCCTCGGGCATGCCCTCCAGCGCCTGCTGGACGATCTTGACCGACTCGCGCATTTCCTGGAGCCGCACCCGGTAGCGGTCATAGCCGTCGCCGACCGTGCCGACGGGGATTGAGAACTCGAAGTCCTTGTAGGCGAGGTAGTCGGTGACCTTGCGCAGGTCCCAGGGCTCGCCGGCGGCCCGCAGCAGCGGCCCGGTGACGCCCAGCTCGAGCAGCCGCTCCTTGGAGACGATGCCGACGTTCTTGGTCCGGTGGAGGAAGATCTCGTTGCGGTCCAGCAGCGCCTCGTACTGGTCGATTCGCGAGGGCATCTCGTCGCAGAAAGCGGTCAGCCTCTCCGCGAATCCGACCGGGATGTCCTCGAAGACGCCGCCGACCTGGAAGTAGCGGGTGTGCATCCGCTGGCCGGACGACATCTCGAACAGGTCGAGCACCCGGTCGCGCTCGCGGAAGCAGTACCAGAACATCGAGATCGCGCCGAGGTCCAGCGCCGAGGTGCCCAGCCAGACCAGGTGGGAGTGGATCCGGTTCAGCTCCATGTGGAGGACCCGCAGGTACTTGGCGCGTGGGGGGATCTCGATCCCGAGCAGGCGCTCAACGGCGCCGCAGTAGGCCTCCATGTTGAAGAAGTAGGAGAGGTAGTCCATCCGCTCGACGAACGGGATCACCTTCCAGTAGCTCTTGTCCTCGCAGCTCTTCTCGATCCCGGTATGCAGGTAGCCGAGCACCGGCTTGACCTCGAGCACCGTCTCGCCCTGGAGTGAGACCACCAGCCGCAGTACCCCGTGGGTGGCGGGGTGGTGGGGCCCCATGTTGACCGTCAGCAGTTCCTGCTCGGGCTCGACGCTGTCGGCCTCGAGCTTGGCCTGGGCGGCCTCGGCCTCGAGCACCAGCCCGATCGACGGGTCCTCGTCCTCGGGCAGCAGGCCGCGCTCGGTCGGGGTGTGGATCTCGGGCTCGCTCATCACTCGTACCAGCGCGGGGTCTCACGCTCGTTGTGGGTGAACAGCACGGGCTCCCCGCCGATCGGGAAGTCGCGCCGCTGGGGCCAGCCCACGTAGTCCTCGGGCATCAGGATGCGCCGCAGGTCGGGATGGCCGCGAAAGCGGATCCCGAAGAAGTCGTAGATCTCGCGCTCCTGGAACTCCGCGGTCGGGAACAGCTCCACACAGGAGTCGAGCTCGGGAAGCGGCCCCACCTCGCCGTCGAGGTTGACGGCGCCGTTGCCCGCCGCGGGGTCGGCGAGCAGCGCCTTGACGTGGATCCGTTCGACCCGCGCCATGCAGAGAAGCTCATAGTGGACGCCGAAGCGGGGCTCGGCCGGCAGGTAGTCGGCGCCGTGGACGCTGGCGAGGAAGCGGTACTCCTGGCCGGGCGTGTCGCGCAGCCAGCGCAGCAGCTCGGCGACCTTGTCCGGATCGACGATCAGCGTCGCGATCTCGCGGTCGAAGCTCGTCTCGGTGACCGCGCCGGGCTGGGCGGCATTCAGCTCCTGGGCGATCAGCTCGAGGCCGGGTGCGTCCGGCATCAGGTGCCGCCGTGCGCGCCGTCGCCGTCGCCGTCGCCGGCGAGGGCGCTGGCGCGGGCCGCGGCTTCGAGAGCCTCCTCGGAGGGCCCCTCCTCGCCCCGCGCCCATTCCTCGGTGCCGATCGCGTTGTAGCGCTGCCGCCAGCCGAGCTCAGGATCGCCCTGGACCAGCCGCTGCAGCTTGTTGAAGCCGTGCAGAAGCGCCTCGGGTCGGGGCGGGCAGCCGGGGATGTGGATGTCCACCGGCATGAACTTGTCGGCGCCCTGGACGACGGCGTAGTTGGAGAACATTCCGCCGGAGCTGGAGCAGGCGCCCATCGCCAGCACCCAGCGCGGCTCCAGCATCTGGTCGTAGATCCGGCGGACGACCGGCGCCATCTTGATCGAGACCCGGCCGGAGAGGATCAGCATGTCGGCCTGGCGGGGCGAGGCGCGGAACGCCTCGGCTCCGAAGCGGGCGATGTCGTAGCGCGCGCCGACCATCGCCATCATCTCGATCGCGCAGCAGGCGAGCCCGAACGTGCACGGGAACATCGAGTTGGAACGGGCCCAGTTGAGCGCCTTCTCCAGGGTGGTGGTCAGCACCCGGTCCTCGACGTAGGCGCTGAGCTCATCCTCGTCGAGGTCGCCGCGGAGCATGTCGCGGGCGCGGAGCTGGCGCACGCGGAGTTCCTCAGGAGAGCCAGGCTGCTCCAGGGGGGTGAGGCTCCGCCTCTCTATTTCCAATCGAGCGCTCCCCGGGCCCAGACGAAGACCAGCGCCGTCATCAGCAGGACGACGAAGATGATGATCTCGACGAGCAGGAAGATGCTGCCGGCCGCGGAGACGAGCACGCCGACCGGGTAGAGGAAGACGACCTCGATGTCGAAGAGGATAAAGAGCATCGCCAGCATGTAGAAGCTGACGCCGAAGCGGAATGTGCGCTGCACCTGGCTCGGCAGCCCGCACTCGTAGGGCTCGATCTTGACCTTGTTCGGCTTGCGCGGGCCGATGATCCCGTTGAGGAGAACGAACGCTCCTCCGACCAGGATGCCGAGAGTTGCGAAGACGAGGATGGGGAGGTAGCTCTGCAGCAAGATCGGGCTCCGCTCTGGGGTGATTCTCTCCTCTGACCGGGCACCACGTCCCCCGATCCGAGGCGTTTATATCACCCACTTTGTATCAGGCTGTTACATAGTGGCTTTCCGCATCAGGAAGCGAAAAATCCGACCTCCCAGGGCGGTTTTCGAAGCCCCCTTCCCCGTAAGCTCCGCCGCCCGTGGTCGAAGTCCATCTCGTCGCCGGAATCGCCCTGCTCCTCGCCAACCTGGTGGCCGGGGTCTGGGGCGGGGTGGCGTGGCTGCGGCGGCGGGCCTCGGTCCGCTTCTGGTACGCGCTGCGCATCGCCCAGGCCACCGTCTTCATCCAGATCGGCCTCGGCGCCACCCTGCTGCTGCTCGGCCACCGCGCGGTGGACCTCCACTACCTCTACGGCGCCCTGCCGCTGGTGGTCTCGCTGATGGCCGAGACGGCCAGGGTGGGCGCAGGATCGATGGAGATCGGCGAGACGGACTTCCGCGCCCTCCCCGAGGCCGATCAGCGCGCCCTCGCGCTGGCGATCGTTCGCCGCGAGATGGGGATCATGGCGGTGGGCTGCCTGGTGATTGTCGGCCTGGCGCTGCGCGCCGCCGGCACCAGCCCGGGGTTCTAGCCCTGCTTCTTCAGATGCGCACGGTGCGATTTTTTGACGAGTGAGGCGGGGGAGCACCACGATCGAAAAAGGCGTCACGGGATCCAGGGCGCTGATCGGCGGCAAGGGCCGCGACTAGGTGAAGCCCTAGCCGCCGCCCGCTGAGAGCTCAGCTCTCGGCAAGCAGGTCCCGGTAGGCGCCGCGGTGGAAGAGCAGCGGGTGGGCGTTGATCGCCTCCGCCTCGAGCACGTTTCCGGTCACGATCAGGTGGTCGCCCCCGTCGATAAGGTCGCGAAGCTCGCAGGCGATCCAGAACAGGCAGCCCTCGATCCTGGGGACGCCCTGGTGCTCGGTCCACTCGACCCCGCGCCACTGCTCGGGCTCCGGGTCCTTGCTGCCGAAGCGGGTTGCCAGCTCGGACAGGCCGGCGGCGAGCCCGTTGACGGCGAAGCGGCCCGAGGAGCGCACCGAGGCGAGCGTCCGCGAGCCGCGATCGAGGCAGGCCAGCATCAGCGGCGGGTCGAGCGAGAGCGAGGTGACCGCGTTGGCGGTCAGGCCCGATGGTCCCGCCGATCCCATCGCGGTCACCACGGTGACCCCGGTCGGATAGGCGGCCAGGGCGCCGCGGAGGGCCTCCGGATCTGGACTGGGTTTGCTCACCTGGCGAACCGTATGCGCTCCGTCAAATATGATCCCGCCCGCGTGCGCCGCCTACTCGCAGTCATCGGCCTCTCCATTGCAGCCGCCCTGGCGGCCGGCTGCGGCAGCCAGAGCATCGACGTTCCCTCCGACGATCCCGCCCATGAGGGCGCCCAGACCTTTCTCGAGCGTTGCTCGGGCTGCCACACGCTCACCGCCGCCGCGTCCCAGGGCTCGTCCAATCGCAGCCAGCGCAACCAGGGCCCGGACTTCGACCAGCGCAAGGAGAGCTACAAGGACGTGATCTACGCGATCCGCAACGGTGGCTTCTCCGGGGCGATCATGCCCCAGAACATCGTCGTCGGGCAGGACGCCCGGGAGGTCGCGCTGTTCCTGGCCCATTACGCCGGCCAGAACGTTGAGGAGCCGGCCCGCCCGACCGAGCCCGGTCCCTAGGGCCCGCGACGCCGGGACAGGGCCGACGCTCGATCTAAAGCAGATTCGCGGCAACCCGGAGGCGGCGAGGATGGCGCTTGCCCGCCGCGGGGCGGCGGACTCGCTGGACGAGGTCCTGAGGCTGGACGCCCGGCGCCGCGAGCTGCTGCCGCTGATCGAGGAGCGGCGTGCGCGGCAGAATAAGGCCTCCGACGAGATCGCGGCGGCCAAGCGGGAGGGCCAGGACGCCGATGCCGAGATCACGGCGATGCGCGAGCTTTCGGGTGAGATCAAGCAGCTCGAGTCTGAGCTCGGGGAGGTGGAGCCCAAGCGCGACGAGTTGCTCGCGGCGCTCCCCAACCTGCCCGAGCCCGAGGTCCCGGACGGCGATAGCGAGGATGACGCGAAGGTCCTGCGCGAGGTCGGTGAACCTCCCGAGTTCGGCTTCGAGCCCGTTGACCACCTGGAGCTCGGCCAGAGGCACGGCTGGATCGAGATGGAGGCCGCGGCCAAGCTCTCGGGCTCGCGGTTCGCCTATCTGATGGGCGACCTGGTGATGGTCGAGATGGCCCTGGTCCGCTTCGCGATGGAGCTGTTGCGGGGTGAGGGCCACGAGCCCGTCGTCCCTCCGGTCCTGGTCCGCGAGCACGCTCTCTACGGGTCCGGCTTCTTCCCCGGCGAGCGGGAGATGATCTACGAGGTACCCCGCGACGAGCTCTTCCTTACCGGGACCTCGGAGGTCGCGCTGGCCTCGCTCAAGGCCGCCGAGATCATGGCCGCCGAGGAGCTGCCGCTGCGCTACGCGGGCTTTTCGACCTGCTTTCGCCGCGAGGCCGGCGCCGCGGGGCGCGACACCCGCGGGATCTTCCGCGTCCACCAGTTCGACAAGGTCGAGATGTTCTCGTTCGTGGAACCGGGCGAATCCGCGTCAGAGCATGAGCGCCTGCTCGCCCTCCAGGAGCGAATCCTGACCGAGCTGGAGATCCCCTACCGGGTGGTGGACATCCCGGTCGGCGACCTCGGGGCCTCGGCGACGCGGAAGTTCGACTGTGAGGGCTGGATCCCGAGCGAGGGCCGCTACCGCGAACTGACCTCGTGCTCGAACACCACCGACTACCAGGCGCGCAGGCTGGGGTGCAGATATCGCCCGCATGAGGGTGGCCGGCCGGTGCCCGTCCACACCCTCAACGGCACGGCGGTGGCCGTTGGCCGTACTCTTATCGCCCTACTCGAAAATGGGCAGACGGAAGAGGGGAGTGTCGAGCTGCCAGACGTGCTGCATCAGTTAGGAGCGCCGAAGCGCATTCCGACGTCATGACTATGGTTACGAGCGCTGGTCCAAGCTGGTGAATAAGACCGATCCCAAGCGAGTCGTCCTCTGCGACGACCATGAGATCGTCCGCGAGGCCGTCAAGGCCCGGATGATGGAAGCCTCGGGCGTCGAGATCGTCGGGGAGGCCGCCGACGGCGAGGAGCTGGTGGACAAGGTCCGCGACCTGGAGCCCGACGTCGCCATCGTCGATGTGGAGCTACCGGGGATCGACGGGATCGAGGCCACCAAGGAGATCCTCAAGGCCCGTCCCGAGACCCGGGTGATCATCTTCACCGCCCACGCCCAGCCGGACCTGCTGACGCTTGCGCTGCGAGCCGGGGCATCCGGCTATGTGCTCAAGTCGGCGCCGAGCGAGGACATCGCCCGCGCGATCGAGGTGGTCGCCGGCGGCGGCACCTTCGTCGGCACCGAGCTGGGCCAGGGCGCCCGCGAGGTCGAGAAGCTGCTCGAGCTGACTCCCCGCGAGCGCGAGATCCTCGATCTGCTGGCCGAGGGCCTTCGCGTCAAGCAGATCGCCGAAAGGCTTTCGCTCAGCCCCGCCACCGTCCACACGCACGTGCGCAATGCGATCGCCCGTATGGAGGTCGATACCCGCACCGAGGCAGTGGCACTCGCCGTGCGCTTCAGTTATCTGGGCGCCGGCGGGAGCATGTAGCGGGACCTACTTCTCCTCGAGTTCCAGCGCCCCGCCGTTGATGCAGAAGCGCTGGCCCGTTGGCTGGGGGCCGTCGTCGAAGACGTGGCCGAGGTGGCCACCGCACTTCGCGCAGACGACCTCGGTCCGCTTCATGAACATGCTGTTGTCGGAGCGGAGCTCGACGCGGTCGTCGGATGCCGGCTCCCAGAAGCTGGGCCAGCCGGTGCCCGAGTCGAACTTGGTGCCGGCGTCGAACAGCTCCTCGCCACAGCCGGCGCAGCGGTAGACGCCGTCCTCCTTGGCGTCCCAGTAGGGACCCGTGAAGGGCGCCTCGGTGCCGGCCTTGCGGAGGATCTCGTACTGCTCCGGGGAGAGGCGCTCGCGCCACTGCTCGTCGGTCAGCTCAGTGTCCTTGCTCACTCGATCTCCTTCTTCTCGACTGCTTCAAGGGTAGCCACGCCCCCCCGTCGCTTCTCACGGGGCATTCTGAGAGAGGTCAGCGCAGCGAGGGCACGCCGTCGCGGTCGGTGACGGCTCGGCGTGGAACACGTGGGCGGCCGTCGTTCGCCTCCAGCCACGCCCGGATGCTCTTGGCGTAGGCGAGCGC
>SHVA01000052.1 GCA_009691195.1 Solirubrobacterales bacterium
CTAGATGACGTCCGGAACTTGCCGGATGTACCGCCAGATACGATGGCGGTTCAGATGTCGCCGCGCTGGAAACGAGAACCACGGACGCAGCGGGAGAGGCTGGGTCACGAGCAGCCGGGCACTGCGCTGCGCGGGCCTCCGATCACCCTCAGCTGCGAGTGCGGCGAGCGCGCCGAGGTCGCCTACGGCGAGCAGTGGCGCTGCCCGTCGTGCGGACGGCGCTACGACACGGCGCGCATTCCCCGCGAGGACTACGGGTCGATCCGACGGACGCAGCTTCGCTTCCGCATCCTCCCCGTCGGCTACGGGCTCTTCGTCTCGGCCGCGGCTCTGTTCTTCATGCTCACCGGCAACATCTTCAGCGTCTTCTTCCTGCTTCCGATCTCGCTGATGGCGTGGTTCATGCTGATCCGCCCGGTGCACCGCAAGCGCTACCGCCGGGCGATCGCCGACCTGCCGCGCTGGGACCTGCGCGCCGACTGAGGGGCGCGGGCCGCCGAGGCTTGGGGCCCACCGGCACCGCCGCGGGCGTCGGCAGGGTGAAACGAAGTCCGATCGCTTGATCGGGTGAAGCCGCGGCCGGCCACGCCGCCTCGGCGGGCGTGACCTGCCGCGCGCAGTCGAGCTACGCCGGGGTCGCGGCGGCGGGCTCTGCCTCCCCCTCGGGCATCGTCGGCGTCTCCTCGCGCAGGCGCAGGGACGTCCGGTCCTGGACGACGTGGCGGAATACGTAGAGCGCGAGCGAGATCGCCAGCACTCCCACGCCGACCAAGGTCTTGTCCAAGCCGTAGCCGTACTCGTCGGCATAGATGAAGCCGCCAAAGAGGATGAAGGCCAGGTTGATCGCGATCAGCATCCACGCAATCGGCACCCAGATCGCCGACAGCCTGATCGGCCGCGGCCAATTGGGCCGGTCCTTGCGCAGGAGCAGGAACCCGCTGAGAGCGAACACGTGCGCGAGCATGTAACCCAGGTTGCCGGCCGCCAGGATCTCGATCACCGCCGAGAAATAGGTGATCAGGAAGATGTTGAGCACGGCATCCAGGGTCATTGCGCGAGCCGGCACGCTGTTCTTGTTGAGCACCCCCAGTTGCTTGACCGTCATCCCTTCGCGGGCGATGCCGAACAGAGCCCGCGAGCCGTCCATGGTCGCGGTGTTCATCGAGAGCACCAGGCCCGCCACCAGGCACCCGATCATCACGTTGGCCATCGCGCTGCCCACCAGGATGTCGAACGCCTGCGTATAGAAGGAGATGCCGGTCACGTCGGCGGCCACCGCCTCGGTGCCCAGCGTCCCGCCCAGCCCCAGAGGGAGCAGGGCGTAGACACCCACCGAGAACGCCGCGGACGCGCGCAGCGCGCGCGGTGTGTCGGTTTCCGGCGAGTGGTACTCGGGCGCGAAGGCGGCGACCGTCTCGAAGCCGTAGGACGACCACCCCATGAAGTAGAGCCAGGTCATGGCCAGGGCCAGCCCCCCGTTGGCCCCGATGTTCCACTGCATGTTGTCGCTCGACCAGTCCCCCGTCAGGTAGGGCAGGAACATCAGCACGAAGGCGGGCAGGATCAGAAGCGCCCCGGTGACGTAGCCGAACCAGACCGCCGGGCGCGCCCCGAAGACGTTGAGGGCCCAGACGAGAAAAATCGCCCCGATGCCGATCGCGACCGCGAGGTTGATGTCGAAGTTGGCGGCGCTCTCCGCCCAGGTCGAGTCCGAGAACCACTCCGCCTGGACCAGCGTTCCGACCACGAGCCCGTTGATCGCGAGCACGCTCGACCACGCGAACCAGTAGCCGAAGGTGGCCAGCGGCCCGACCAGGGTCAGGTATTTGCGCCAGGCCTCGTGCGCGTAAAGAGATATGCCGCCCGGCTTATTGGGGAACATCGTCGCCAGCTCGGCGTAGACGTTGTTCTGGAAGCCGCCGATGACGACGGATACGGTCCAGAGGACGAAGGCGCCTGTCGTTCCCAGCGCCCCGATCGAGAATCCCAGCGCCGCGATCAGGAAGCCGGGGTTGGCGAGTGCGACGACGAAACCGTCCCACCACGACATCGCCTTCAGCAGTTGGCGCTCCTCAACCTGGGCAGTGGCCATCGGTCTCCTCTCCTCGGTGCCGACCCGGCGGCCCCGCAAGCGGGACTGCGGCCGGCGACGGTTGCTCTGATCCCGCGACACAATAGTCGTTTTGGCGGCGAATTGCGCGGGGCTCGTCTGATCCGCAGCGGCGATTTCACCGTATTTAGAATGTTCAGCATGATTTCGCCGTATCCAGCCCGATGAGCACGCTCGTCAAGGAACGCGGTGGCAACACCGAGATCGCCCATGCGACGCGTGGCCCGGGGCGACCGGTTGTGCTCGGAACGCTTGCCTGCCGAATCGATCCAGTCGCCGAGCGGATGGCGATCGAGTCCGCGCTGCAGGCCGGCTCGCCGCTGCTCGTCGCCAACGTCGTGCACCTGCCCAACTACCCCACGGCGCTGATGCTGATCGGCCCTGATGCGGCGATCCTGCCCCACGAGGAGGACCTCGAGGCGGTACGGGCCAGCGCCGAGCGCGCTGCCGCGCTGGGGCTCCGCACCGAGCACCTGCGGATCAGCAGCAAGCGCCCCGTCAAGGCGTTGCTCGAGGTCGTGCGCGAGCAGCGCGCAGGGCTGCTCGTCTTCGGCGCCGATCGCTCGCGGATCGCGCCGCGGCGCTTTCGTCGAGCCTCGCGGCAGATTCGCCTGGGCGCGGACTGCCTGGTTTGGGTCGCGCCCGACGGGTAGGGGCCGATCTCGATCGGGTTTGAGGTGGCCATATGCCCAGCGGTCGTCCAGGTGATTGATTCCGAACCCCAGTGCGACCGGGGGCGCGCGGGGCCGAGCAGATCAAGTACGCAGGGCGCGAAGCGTGCCGGCGGCACGCGAGCGGCCGAGGACGAAGATCTGCGATGCGCCGACGTCAGCGCGCCGGAGACCCGATGCGGTAAAATACAGGGGACAAGCCGCCACTGGACGAGAGGGCCGAATGGACGAATTGGGCGAAAAGACGTGGGGATCTGAGCCGTTTTGGGGCCTGGGCTACGACTGGGACCCGGACTGGGTGCTGACCGAGCGCCAGCAGGAGCTGCGCGAGACGCTGATCGCGCTCTGCGAGAAGGAGATGCGCGCAAACGCGAAGCGCTCCGACGACGAGCTGCTGTACCCGCGGCGCAACTTCGAGCTGCTGGCCGAGAACGGGTTCCTGAGCCTGACCGTGCCCGAGGAGCACGGCGGCCTCGGTGAGAACCACGTCGCCTTCGCGATGGTCTGCGAGACGCTCGCGCGCTACGGCTGCGCCTCGACGGCGATGTGCTACGTGATGCACATCAGCGCCGTGGCGACGATCATGCTGCGACCGACGCCGGAGTTGGTCGACCGCTACATCCGCCCGCTCGACTCCGAGGTCAAGATCGGGACGCTCTCCTACTCGGACCCGGAGACGGGCTCGCACTTCTGGTACCCCTTCTCCTCCAGCGCCGAGAAGTCAGACGGCGGCTACAAGGTCAACAAGAAAGCCTCCTGGACGACCTCCGGCGGATTCGCCGACTTCTACGTCGTGCAGACGACCAGCCCGGACTTCACGGGCTACGACGACCTCTCGGTATTCGTGATCGACGGCGACTCCGTTAAAGCGCAGCCCTCGCTCTGGGACGCGCTCGGCCTGCGCGGCAACCAGTCCGGGCCGATCGAGGTCGACGGAGTCGAGATCCCGGCCGAGCAGGTGGTCGGGCCGCTGGGCGACGGCGCCAGCTCCAACGACGAGGCCGTGGACCCGTGGTTCCTGGTCGGCTCCTCGTCGGTCTGGAACGGGATCGCCCTCGGGGCGATCGACATCGCCAAGCGCCACACGACGCGCAAGAAGCACGTCGACGTCGGCATGCGGGTCTCCGACTACCCGACGATCCAGGACTACGTCGGCGAGGCCGTGATGGACACCAACGCCTGCCGGCTGTTCGTCTACTCGGTCGCGCAGGCGATGGACCGAGCGACCGACGACAACACCAAGGTGCTGAAGCCCGGCGAGACCGCGCGCGCCGATTACCTGCACTGGGCCTGGCAGATCAAGTTCGAGGCCGCCAAGAACGTCGCCAACCACGTCGACAAGATGCTGCACGCCTGCGGAGGCTCGGGCTACAAGCGCGACATGGAACTGGAGCGCTACGTGCGCGATGCCAAGGCCGGCTGGGTGATGGGACCGACCAACGAGGTCCTGCGCCAGTTCGTCGGCAAGGCCGTCCTGCACGGCTTCGACTCGCTCGACTACTGGAATCAGACCTATAACCGCCGGGTGGTCGAGAACGAGGTCAAGAAGCTCGACGCCGCCGGCAAGCGCGAGCTGGCCGAGCAGCTGACGGAGCAGGCCGAGCAGGCCGAGGGAACCGAGCCGGTCAAGGCCAAATGATCGATCCCATCTGAGATGGCCACCGCGACTCGACCGGCGCTGCTCGAGACCGGCCTGAAGCCGGTCGATCGCTCGTTCGAGTCGCACTGGGTCCGCCCGGGCGCGGCGACCGCCGTGCGCCTGCGCCCCGACGACCGGCTCACCGTCGTCAACACTGACGGCGGTCAGGTGGCCGAGCTGACCGTTCTCGACGCCGAGGGCGGCGAGGACGCCGCGGCGATCGGCGCTCGCATGGACGGCGAGGCGACGGTCCTGCGCGAGCTGGTGGGCAACGGCGGGGCCGCCGGCTTCCTGGGCGCGCTGCACGACCGCGGCCTGATCCCCCACGACGCCCGCGCGCTGCGGCTGTTCAACGCCGAGACGCCGCGCGGAAGCGCGGAGACGTTCAGCGTCGAGCGCGAGGCGACCGCGGTCGTCGCCGCGCCGGGCGGGCGGATCGTGGACGGCGATTGGCCGGCGTCGCCGCTGGTGATCGAGATCCGGCGCGCGACGCCCCGGGCGCTGGACGAGGTCGAGCTGCCGCCGCCGCTGGCCGACCCGAGGCTCGACTTCCGCATCGACCTTGCGAGCGCCGTCGGCTACGAGGTGAAGGAGGGCGAGTACATCCAGATCATCGACGTGCGGGGCAAGCAGTGCTCGGACTTCCTCGCCTTCAACCGGCCGAAGCTCGAGCGGGGAATCGAGCGGGGACTCGACGCGACCACCACGCGCTCGCTGATGGGCGCTAAGTACCCCCAGCCCGGCCTCTACCGCAAGAGCTTCGACATAGACATGGACCCGCTGGTGGAGGTCGTCCAGGACACGGTGGGGCGCCACGACAGCTTCGCCCTCGCCTGCACGGCCAAGTACTACGAGGACCTCGGCTACCCGGGGCACATCAACTGCTCGACCAACTTCAACGGCGAAGTCATCCCCTACGGAGTCGCCCCGCGCAAGGGCTGGGAGGCGCTCAACTTCTTCTACAACACCGACTTCGACGCCGACAACACGCTCATCCTCGACGAGCCCTGGTCGCGGCCCGGCGACTACGTGCTGCTGCGCGCCTCGGCCGACCTGCTCTGCGCCTCCTCGGCCTGCCCCGACGACGTAGACCCGGCCAACGGCTGGGAGACAACCGACATCCACGTCCGCGTTTACCGGCCCGATAACCGGTTCTCGCTGGCGATCGCCCATCGCGTGACCCCGGAGGCCGAGCCTGTGATGACCCAAGAGACCGCCTTCCACCCCCGGACCTCGGCGCTGACGGGGGACCTCGTCGAGTACCGCGGCTACTGGCTGCCGGACTGCTACGCGGGCGAGGGCTCGATCGCCGAATACTGGGCCTGCCGCGAGCGGGCGGCGGTGATGGACCTCTCGCCGCTGCGCAAGTGGGAGGTGCTGGGGCCGGACGCCGAGCAGTTGATCCAGCGCGCCATCACCCGCGACGCCCGCAAGCTCTCGGTCGGCCAGGTCACCTACACCGCCGTCTGCAACGAGACCGGCGGCATGCTCGACGACGCCACCGTCTATCGCCTCGGCGACGACAACTTCCGCTTCGTCGCCGGCGACGAGTACACCGGCGTGCACCTGCGAGCGCTCGCCGACGACGAGTCGATGCGCGTCTGGATCAAGCCCTCGACCGACCAGCTTCACAACGTCGCGGTCCAGGGGCCGGCCAGTCGCGAGATCCTCAAGGACCTCGTCTGGGCGCCGCCGACCCAGCCCTCGCTGGAGGAGCTGAAGTGGTTCCGGCTGCTGATCGGGCGGATCGGCGATTACGACGGCATCCCGGTCGTGATCTCGCGCACCGGCTACACGGGCGAGCTGGGCTACGAGCTCTGGTGCCATCCGAGCGACGGCCCCGCGGTCTGGGACGCGGTCTGGACGGCCGGCGAGCCCCACGGCATGGCTCCGCTGGGCCTCTCGGCGCTCGACATGCTGCGGATCGAGTCGGGCCTGATCTTCGCCGGCTACGAGTTCGACGACCAGGTGGACCCGTTCGAGGCGGGCATCGGCTTCGCCGTCGCGCTCGACACCGAGGACGACTTCGTCGGCAAGGAGGCGCTGCTCGAGCGCTCAGCCCACCCGCAGCGAAAGCTGGTCGGCCTCGAGCTCGAGGGCCAGGAGACGGCCGGCCACGGCGACTGCGTCCACGTCGGCCGCTCCCAGGTCGGAGTCATCACCTCCGGCACCCGCAGCCCGGTGCTGCGCAAGAACATCGCGCTCTGCCGCATGGCCGTTCAGTACGCCGACGAGGGCACCGAGGTCGAGGTCGGCAAGCTCGACGGCCACCAGAAGCGGATCGCGGCAACGGTCGTCGCGATCCCCTTCTACGACCCGAAAAAGACCCGCCCTCGCTCCTGAGAACGTGTTTGGAGCCGGCCGCGCCGCGCGCGCGAGCCCTTCCGCCTGACCCGAGGCCAGGCATCCGGAATCATGCCGCGGCATGGTCCGGCGTCAGGGATCAGGGATCCGGCGTCAGGAATCCGGCGTCAGGTCCCGGTACTGGCCACCGTGAAAGAGCAGCGGCCGGGCGCCCTCCTCGAAGCGGGCATACTCGACGCGGCCGAGGAACAGCGAGTGGTCGCCGCCCCAGTGCGAGCGCATCACCCGGGCCACGAACTGGGCCGCCGAGCCCTCGACCAGCGGCGTCTCGTGGACGATCGCGAAGCTCGGCTCCGGGGTGCCATCGGAGACGCGGCCGGCGAAGCGGTCCGAGAGCTCGCGCTGATCGGCGGCCAGCACGCTGACCGCGAAGCGCCGGCCCTCGTAGAGCAGCGAGCACATCTTCGTGCGGCGATCGACCGAGATCAGGACCAGCGGCGGCTCCAGCGAGACCGACATGAAGGCGTTCGCGGTCATCCCGTGGACCTGGTCGGCCTCCCTGGTCGTGATCACGGTGACGCCGGTCGCGAACATCCCCAGCGTCTGGCGCAACGCCGCCGCCGGGTCGTCGCCCTCGATCTCGAGCCGCTCGTCCTCCGACGGCCCGAAGGCCGTCTCGCCGATCCCCTCCGGGCCCGAGCCCACCCAGGCCGCGGCCTCGGCCAGGCTCAGGTCGAACTCGGGCGGAGTCGAAGCCGAATCGGTCACGACGGCATTATCCCCCGCTCTAGACTGGCTGGCCGATACGCATGCGCCCGTAGCTCAGCTGGATAGAGCGCTCCCCTCCGGAGGGAGAGGTCGCAGGTTCGAATCCTGCCGGGCGCGCTCCCTGATGGCAGGCGCAGGAGGCCGATGGATAAGGCGAGGCGCTCGGGTTGCCCGCCCTGGCCGCAGTTGTGGGCTTGATCGCCGTTGTCGTCTATCTGCTCGCCGTGTGGGCCCGCCCCCGCGCCAAACGCACTGCTTGGCCTACTCAGGCGCGGGCGCGCGGGCCTCGGGATGGGCGCGGTACCACTCGAGCGTGCGGCCGAGGCCCTCGCGCAGGTCCACCTGGGGCTGCCAGCCGGTGAGCTCGCGGATCTTGGTTGAGTCGAGGAACTGGCGGTCGATCTCGCCCTCGGGGTTGCCCTCGCCACGGATCTCGGGCTCGACTTCGGCGCCCGCGATCTCGCAGACCAGCTCGACCACCTCCCGGACCGAGTTGGGTCGGCCCCAGCCGGCGTTGAAGGCCTCCCCGGCGCCGCGGCCCTGCTCCAGCGTCCGGGCGATCGCGACGTAGGCGCGGGCGACATCCTCGACGTAGAGGAAGTCGCGCTCGGGGCTGCCGTCGGAGCGGATCACCGGTCGGCGGCCGTCGATCACGGCGCTCACGGTCTCCGGCACCAGGCGCGAGAAGTTGAGGTCGCCGCCACCGTAGATGTTGGCGAAGCGGGTGACCGCGACCGGCAGCTCGTAGGTGTGCCAGTAGCTGCGGGCGATCATGTCGGCGGCGGCTTTGGAGACGTCGTAGGGGTAGATCGGCGCCAGCGCCGCGTCCTCGCGATAGGGAAGCTGCTCGTGGGGACCGTAGGCCTTGTCCGAGGAGGCGACGACGACGCGCCCGACACCGGCCCGCCGGGCGGCCTCCATCAGGTTCCAGGTGCCCTCGATGTTCGCCTGGAAGGTCGGGACCGGCGATGCGAGCGCGGTCCCGACGATCGCCTGGGCGGCAAGGTGAAAGACGGCGTCGGGTTTGTGGCGATCGAGCACCGCCTGGACGCCGGCGGCCTCGCGGATGTCTCCGGCCTCGTCATCCACCTCACCCTCGACGCCGAGCAGCGTCAGGCCCGAGGGCCGCTCGCTCTCGAGGTCGAAGCTGACCACCTCGGCCCCCTGATCGAGCAGCACCTTGGCGAGCCAAGAGCCCCCGAACCCCCGCGCCCCTGTGACCAGCGCCTTCAGCTCGCCTCGATCACGTCACGGGCTCCTCTGCCCAGACCCGCCACGGAGGCTCGCCCGAGGCCCAGAGGTCGTTGAGCAGCACCGCGTCCTTGTAGGTGTCCATGCAGTCCCAGAAGCCCCGGTGGCGGAAGGCGTTGAGCTCGCCCGCCGATGCGAGGCGCTCGAGCGGCTCACGCTCGAGCACGCTGTCCTCGGCGAGGTAGCCCAAGACCCCCGGCTCGAAGCAGAAGAAGCCGCCGTTGATCCAGCGGTCCAGGCTCGGCTTCTCCTCGAAGCCGAGCACGCGGCCGTCCTCGGCCAGCTCGGCGATCCCGAACTGGAGCGTCGGACGGACCACCGTGACCGTCGCCAGCGCTCCGCTCTCGGCGTGCGTTTCGAGTAGGCGGGCGAGGTCGATGTCGGCGACGCCGTCGGCGTAGGTGGCACAGAAAGGCGCGCCCGAGAGCTCCCCCTCGATCAGCTTGATGCGCCCGCCCGTCGGCGTCTCGAGGCCGGTGTCCAGACAGCGGACCTCAACCCCCTCGGGCCATCCGGCGCCCTCCACCCAGGCCTCGATCTGCTCCCCCTTGTAGCCGGTGCAGAGCAGGAATCGCCTGAACCCCTGCGCCGCGTAGATCGAGATCACGTGCCAGAGGATCGGCCGGCCGCCGATCTCGACCAGGGCCTTGGGGATCGACTCGGTCTGCTCGCGCAGGCGCGTTCCCCGCCCGCCGCAGAGGATGACCACCGGTTGGCTCAGAGTTGCCACGTGGTTTGAACCCTAACCCGGCACCCCCGCAGGCCAAGCCGGGAGGCGGTCGGCCTCGTGGGCTCAGCCGCCGGCGACCGCGGGCAGGATCGTGACCTCGTCGCCGTCGGCGACGGCGGTCTCGAGGCCGTCCTGGAAACGGATGTCCTCGCCGGAGACGTAGACGTTGACGAAGCGGCGCAGGTCGCCGTCCTGGGTGATCCGCTCGCGCAGGCCGTCGTGCTGGTCGAAGACGGCGTCGAGCGCCTCCCCGACGGTGCCTCCCTCGACCTCGAGCTCGCCCTCGCCGTTCGTGGCGGCGCGGAGCTGGGACGGGATCTTGACCTTGACGCTCATGCCGCCGTGATCCTAGACCACGGCCTGCGCCGCGAACTCGCGCTCGAAGTCCTCCAGCGTCGGATCGATCTCGTGCATGCGGAAGGAGTCGCGGGCGGCATCGAGCGTCTTCAACCCCTCGCCGGTGATGTAGACGACGACCCGCTCGTCGCCACCGATGGCGCCGCGCTCGGCGAGCTTCGCGAGCACGCCGACCGTGACACCGCCCGCGGTCTCGGTGAAGATGCCCGTGGTCTCGGCCAAGAGCTTGATTCCGGCGGTGATCTCGTCGTCGCTGACGGAGTCGATCGAGCCGCCCGTGCTGCGGGCGAGGTCAAGAGCGTAGGGGCCGTCGGCCGGGTCGCCGATCGCCAGGCTCTTGGCGATCGTGTCCGGCTTCTGGGGCTTGCAGACGCTGGAGCCGTCGGCGAAGGCTGTGGCGACCGGCGAGCAGCCGTCGGCCTGCGCGCCGCAGAAGGTCGGCAGCTCGCCGGAGACCAGGCCCAGCTGCAGCCACTCGCTGATGCCGCGACCGAGCTTGGTGAACATCGACCCCGATGCGATCGGCGCGACGATGCGGTCGGGCAGCTCCCAGCCCAGCTGCTCGATCGTCTCGTAGGCGAGGGTCTTCGACCCCTCCGCGTAGTAGGGGCGCAGGTTGACGTTGACGAAGGCCCAGGGGCGCTCCTGGGCGAGCTCGGTGCAGAGCCGGTTGACGTCGTCGTAGTTGCCGCGGACCCCGACCAGCTTGGTGCCGTAGATGGCGGTCGCGAGCAGCTTCTGCTCCTCAAGGTCGGAGGGGACGAAGACGTAGGAGTCGAGCCCGGCAGCCGCCGCGTGGGCGGCTACGGCGTTGGCGAGGTTGCCGGTCGAGGCGCAGGCGACCGTGTCGAAGCCGAGCTCCTTGGCCTTGGCGACGGCGACGGCCACGACCCGGTCCTTGAACGAGTGCGTGGGGTTGGCGGCGTCGTTCTTGACCCAGACCTCACCCAGCCCGAGGCGCTCGGCCAGACGGTCGGCGCGGATCAGCGGCGTCAGCCCCGGCTCCAGCGGGTCGCCTGGCCGACCGTCGAAGGGCAGGAAGTTCGCGTAGCGCCAGATCCCCTGCGAGCCCGCCTGGATCTTGCGCCTGGCCGCGGCCGGCTCCAGATCGGAGTGGTCGTAGCGGACCTCCAGCGGCCCGAAGCAGCGCTCGCAGAAGTAGGCGGCGCCGAGCTCGTAGCTCGCTTCGCACTCCTTGCATGTCAGTGAATCGACGGCCATGAGCTCCTCTGATACGAAAAAAAACCTCCGCCTGCAGATGTGGGCGGAGGTTCCGAGAGGAAGCTCTTCCCACATCTTTCAGGCCTTTCGCGGACCTGATGGATTTGGCACCTTCCTCGGACCCAGAATCCTGGATACCGAGGGGGTTGCCGGGGTTTCTACGGGCCAGTCCCTCCACCCCTCTTGATGTGGCGCAGCTATGTGCCGAGGACTATACCAGTGGTCGAGATCAGTCATCCGGGGCGGGCGCTTGCGCTCGGCGTGAGGCGTCTTGCGTAAAGTGAGTCGCTGAATGGACGACGCGACGACTCAGCAGGAGGCGGCCGATGCCGAACCTCCCTCGCCCCAGGCTGCGCAGGGCCACCCGCGCCGGGGATCTCGTCGCGCCCGCCTCGGCTGAGCCGCTCTCGCCCAACGTCGAGGAGATCGCGGCCGAGGGGCTGCGCTGGGTCAAGATCGACCGCCTCGGCGCCCCCGAGCAGGCCTGGATCGAGGAGCACTTCGACTTCCACGCCCTCGACCTCGAGGACGTTGTCTCACGCAACCAGCGCCCCAAGATCGACG
>SHVA01000017.1 GCA_009691195.1 Solirubrobacterales bacterium
GGGATCTACGCCGCACAGGGCTTCGAGCGGTTCCTGCTTCTCACCGGCTACAAGGGGGAGCAGATCGCCGACTGGGTCGGAGCCGAAAGCTGGGGCGGGGTCGAGATCGATTGCGTCGACACCGGCGTTGACACCGCCACCGGCGGCAGGATCAAGCTGGCGCAGGATCGGCTCGGGGGCAGGGCCTTCAACGCCACCTACGCAGACGGCCTCGCCGACGTCGACCTGCGCGAGCTCTTGGCCTTCCACCAGGGGCACGAGGGGCTCGCGACGCTGACAGCGGTGAGGCCGCCGCTTCAATTCGGCGTCGCCGAGATCGACGATGACGGCCGCGTCCGCGAGTTCTCCGAGAAGCCGCAACTCGACCACTGGATCAACGGTGGCTTCTTCCGCTTCGAGTCCGGCGTCCTCGACTACCTCGAGCCCGACAGCGTCCTCGAGCGGGAGCCGTTCGAGCGGCTGGCCGCGTCGGGCGAGCTGCGTGCCCATCGCCACAGCGGCTTCTGGGATTGCATGGACACCTACAAGGACGCCGTCGAGCTCAACGACATCTGGGCCACCGGCCGGGCCCCCTGGCCCGCTTGGGCGGCCGCGCCGGACCCCGCGTGAGCGGGACCGCGCTGGTCACCGGCGCTCACGGCTTCGCGGGATCCTGGCTCGCGGGCGCCCTGCTGGCCGAGGGGACCTCGGTGGTCGGCTTCGACCGGGGGGAGCCGTCCCTCTCGGGGCTCGAGCTGCAGGGGATCGCCTCGGAGGTGGATGACGTCGAGGGCGACCTGCGCGACGCTCCTCTGCTTGACCGCGTGCTCGACGAGCGCGGCGTCGACTCCGTCTTCCACCTGGCGGCCCAGACGATCGTCGGGACCGCCAACGCCTCGCCGGTTCCCACCTTCCAATCGAACATCGAGGGGACCTGGACGCTGCTGGAATCGTGCCGTCGCGCGGGTGTGAAGCGGGTCGTGGTCGCCTCCTCCGACAAGGCCTACGGGTCCCACGAGCGGCTGCCCTACCGCGAGGACGCCGCGCTTCAGCCCAGCTTTCCCTACGACGTCTCCAAGGCGGCCGCCGACCTGATCGCCCGCAGTTACTGGCACACCTTCGGGATGCCGGTGGCGGTGACGCGCTTCGCCAACCTCTATGGCGGCGGCGACCTCAACTTCTCCCGGCTGATCCCCGAGGCGATCAGCGCGGTGATCGACAATCGCCGCCCCGTGATCCGCTCCGACGGCTCGCCCGAGCGGGACTTCCTCTACGTCGAGGACGCGGCACGCGCCTACCTCGCCGTCGCCGCGGCGCTCGACGAAGGGCGGGCCGGGGGAGAGGCCTTCAACGCCGGCGGCGGCACCCCCCACTCAGTCCGCGAGCTGCTCGAACTCGTCTGCGAGGTGGGCGGCGCCGAGATGGAGCCCGACATCCGGGGGGAGGGCAACCCGGCGGGGGAGATCGACAGCCAGTACCTCGACTCGACCAAGATCCGGGAGCTCTGCGGCTGGGAGCCCGGCGTCGAGTTGGCCGAGGGGCTGCGGAGGACCTTCGACTGGTACCTGGCGCACCCCGAGGCGCGCGCTCCGGCGCCCGCCTGAGCCGCTGGGCTCGGGGCCGGTGTTGTTAGCCTGACCGGGGCCATGAGGGGAGCGGGGAAAGTTCGGCGGGTATCGGTGGCTGTCGCTGTGGCGATGTCTGCCGCGGCGCTGTGCGCGCTTCCGGGCGCCGCCTCGGCTGAGCTGGTTTCCACGGGGCACAACCCGCGCGGTCTTCCGGCCCCGAGCTGCTTTTGGACCGGCCCCTTCACCGACAAGAACCCGGACACGAACTACGCCTACCCCGGGACGGAGATCCGCTACTGGGGCGCGAAGTTCATCACCCCTCCGGGGGCGAAGCTGTTCCTCCGCGGCCGTTACGCGCACGCCCGCTACGAGTCGCTGAACGCCTACCAGAGCGACGGTGAAGCGGTCCTCGAATCGGCCGCCTCGACCGGCTCGCTGCCTGACTACAAGATCAAGCCCGACGCGGGTTCCACCAACCCGTTCATCCTCGGCCATCGCCGCGACGGCGCCAAGCGCGCGTTCACGGTCCGGGTCGAGGGGTCGGCTCCGAGCGGGAAGCCGCCGCGCAACACCCTCTACGCGCTGCGGGAGCCTGACAGCTACCAGGACGTGATCCTGCGGATCTACGTCCCCGACAAGGGTTACGGCGACGAGGCCGGCGGCGGGCTGCCCAAGCCCGAGTTGCGGCTGGCGGGGGGCGAGGTGCTCCGGGGCCAGGAGCTGTGCAACGCGCTCAACTCCAACCACGACTACCGCCCGCAGCTGATCCCGCAGGTGCTCCAGAACTCCCTGGTCAACTGGCCCGGCAAGGACCCGGCGACCAACCCGGCTCAGAATCCCCTCTTCTTCGAGAAGTTCTTCAACCTCAACTACGCGCTCGCCCAGTTCAAGACTCCGGCCGAGCTCGCCGCGACGGACGCGACGCCTCAGGGCACCCAGTACAACAACGGCGACGTCAAGTACATGGTCGGCCAGTTCGACTTCGCCTTCGGGGACGTCCTGGCGGTGCGGGGGCGGATGCCCTCCACGCCGAAGACCTTCAAGGGCGGTGAGGTGATGGGCGGCGGCCAGCTTCGCCTCTGGGACATGTGCGTGATCGAGTCCCTGGTCACCACGCGCAACACCGGCTGCCTGTATGACGAGCAGATCCCGCTGCTGAAGCGCAACGGTCGCCGCTACGTGCTCGCCGTGACCAGGGCCGAGAACCGGCCCACTAACGCCCGCAAGAAGTGCGGCGTCGCATGGCTCGAGTCGGGCCCCAACGGCGACGGTTCCGGGAGGCCCCTCCACGGCGCCCTGCTGACGCGCAACCTGCTTCCGGATTCACGCTTTCACCACTCCGCCTGGGACGTGGATGCCCCCAACACGGCCGCCGAGGTGATGGCTGACAACTACCCACGCGGCAGCTACATGAGCAAGGCGCAGTTCGAGTCCTACGGCTGCCCCTTCGACTGGCTCAACGGCCCGCACGGCTGAGCCGCACCGGCCGGGGCAGCTCGCCCCAGCCGATGGGCCCGCGGCTAGAAGTCCTGCGAGCGAACGACCTTGCTCGAGGCTCCCTGACATCCATCCTTGGCCTTGACGCGACCGTAGAACTTGCCTGAGAGGTCGGTGTTGATCGACCACGTGTATTCGTCGCCGTTGGCCTGGGCGATGTCCGTGCCGATCTTCTGATCCTTGACAAATGGACCCCCGTTCTTCTGCTTGTAGAGAGCGACGACGCGCCCATTGGCGCACTTCTGCGTCTTCGAGCTCTTCACGGCTCCGAAGAAGCCGCCGACCTGCGCCTCGATCGTAACCTTGGAGCTGGCCGCCTTCCCCGCGACCGCGGTGCCGCTCAGCGCCAGCGTGCCGGACAGTGCCAGCGCTCCTGCGATGACCACCAGAGACTTCCGTTTCACGTGTCCCTCCTCGTTTGAATGGGTGCTGCCGACGCGCCCGGCAGGATTCGAACCTGCGGCCTCTTCCTCCGGAGGGAAGCGCTCTATCCAGCTGAGCTACGGGCGCCGCTCGCTGCCGGTCCAGTCTAGAGCGGGCGCCTGGCGCAGGCACGCGCCCGGCGTGGGGCAGGCGCCGCGGCTACGGTAGGCCGGGATGGACCTCTCGATCGTCTTCTTCGGTACCGGCGGCTCGGTGCCCACAGCGCGGCGCGCGACCGCGTGCGTGTTGGTGCGCCGCGGTGGCGACCGGCTGCTGTTCGACTGCGGCGAGGGCTCCCAGCGCCAGATGGTGGGCTCGACGGGCCTGGTCCAGCTCGACGAGATCTACATCACGCACTTTCACGCCGACCACTACCTGGGGCTGCCGGGGCTGCTCAAGACATATGACCTCCAGGGCCGGGAGCGGCCGCTGCGGGTGCTCGGCCCGCGAGGGCTGACCGACCTGTTCAAGTCGCTGAGGCGGATCTTCGGGGGGCTCGGCTACGAGCTGGAGCTCGTCGAGCTGGACGAGGGGGAGGCGGTCGAGCACGACGGCTACGAGGTGCAGCCGTTCGCGGTCGAGCACAGGATGAAGGCCCATGGCTACGCGCTCGTCGAGGACGGGCGCCCGGGGCGCTTCGACGCCGAGACGGCGCGGGGGCTGGGCGTCAGCGACGTCCGCGACTTCGGCCGGCTCCAGCGCGGGGAGGAAGTTGAGGTCTCGGGCGGGACCGTCGCGCCGCAGCAGGTGCTCGGCGAGGCGCGCCAGGGCCGCAAGCTCGTGATCACGGGTGACACGGCGCCCTCGGAGATGACCCGGATCGCCGCCCACGAGGCGGAGGTCCTGATCCATGACGGGAGCTTCGGTGACGAGGACGTCCAGCGCGCCGTCGAGACGGGCCACTCGACCACCCGCCAGGCGGCGGAGCTGGCGAGCGAGGCGGGGGTGCAGATGCTCGCCCTGGTCCACATCTCCTCCCGCTACAACATCGGCTCCGTGCTCGAGCAGGCGCAGGAGGCCCACCCCGGCACCATCGCACCCCGCGACTTCGACCTGATCGAGATCCCCTTCCCCGAGCGCGGCGGGCCCGAGCTGATCCCCAACGGCGCCCGCGAACGCCCTGAGCCCGAGTTGGAAACGAGCACGCCAGCGCCGTGAAAGAGCGGCTCGCGGGTATAGCGGGCCGGTTCACCTCACCCGTCGGGTTGGCGGTGCTCGGCCTGACCGCGACCGGCGCGGTACTTCGTTTCCCGCTTCTGGGCGAACAGAGCATCTGGTAACGAATCCCTGACCCAGTTCGTGACCAGCGCACACCTTGGTGACGTCGTCGACAGGATTCGCGTCACCGAGGCGAACCCGCCGCTCTTCTATTGGGCCGAGTGGGCTCCAAATGGGCGTGGTTTCACTCTATGGCCTCAGCGACTTCTCGCTGCGCTCGCTCTCGGCGCTCGCGGGGACATTGACCGTCCCGGTCGCCTACCTTGCCGGCCGCGAGGTCGCCTCGCGCCGCGCCGCTCGCCGTCCTGCCGCTGGCGTCCGACCAGCACCAGCGCTCGCAGTGGATCGGGACCCTGGACCTCGGCAACCGCCTGCGCGAGACGCCGAAGCTGTTCGCCGTCGGCAACATCTATCCAGGGGGTCGGAGCCCGAGCCCTGGACCGTCCGCTACGGCCAGCGCGTCCCCGCCGGCGCCACCGAGCTGACCAAGCCCGGGAGCGAGCTGCAGATCGCCTACGGGGCGGTTGGCGATGACGAGGCCGTCGCCGTGGACTGGCCCGCGACCACGGGTGGAAAGTTCGCCTGAACTGCGGGGAAAGCCCTTCCCGGCCGCAGCGCGCGGCCCGGCTGCCGCCAAGGCCGATGCTATGTTGGCGCGGCACCTTTAACCAGGTCCCGAGAGGCCAGGAAGGAGCGAGATGGAAGACAGAATCGTCCTTGATGACGATGGTGTGCGACGGGCCTTGATCCGCATCGCTCACGAGATCGTCGAGAAGAACTCCGAGGCCGGGGGTCTCGCGCTGGTCGGGATCCACACCCGCGGCGCCCTGATCTGCACGCGCCTCCACGTCCTCGTCGGCGAACTGACCGGCAGCGAGGTCCCGCTGGGGGACATCGACATCTCCTTCTACCGCGACGACATCGACCGGCGCGAGCCGCGCGATGCTCCCGTCGTCCACGCCTCGCACCTCGACTTCGAGCTGGAGGGCCGCACAGTGGTGCTGGTCGACGACGTCCTCTTCACCGGCCGCACCGTCAGGGCCGGGATCGACGCACTGTTCGACTACGGGCGCCCCGACCGGGTCCAGCTCGCGGTGCTCGCCGACCGCGGCCATCGGGAGCTTCCGATCCGCCCCGACTACGTCGGCAAGAACCTGCCGACCGCGAGGGAGGAGCGGGTCAACGTCCGCCTGGAGGAGGCCGACGGCCGCGACGAGGTGGCGATCGCCTCGGCCGCCGCGGCGGCCAGCTCATGAAGGACCTGCTCGCAGTCGAGCACCTCTCCCGCGATGAGATCGAGCGCATCCTCGACCGGGCCGAGAGCTTCGCTGAGGTCGGCCGGCGCGACATCAAGAAGGTGCCCACCCTTCGGGGCCGCACCATCCTCAATCTCTTCTACGAGGCCAGCACCAGGACGCTCTCGTCCTTCGAGATCGCGGCCAAGCGCCTCTCGGCTGACGTCCACAGCATCAAGGCGGCCGGCTCTGCGGTGGACAAGGGAGAGTCGCTCAAGGACACGGTTGCGACCCTTTCGGCCTACGACCCCGCGGCGATCGTGATCCGCTCGCCGCACGCCGGCGCGGCGGAGATGGTCTCGCGCTGGACCGAGGCGTCGGTGATCAACGCCGGGGACGGCAAACACGAGCATCCAAGCCAGGCCCTGCTCGACCTCTACACGCTGCGGGCCGGGGTCGGGTCGCTGGAGGGCAAGCGGATCTGGATCGTGGGCGACGTCCTCCACAGCCGCGTCGCCCGCTCCTGCCTGCTGGCCTTCAACGCGATGGGCGCGGAGGTGACCCTGGCGGGGCCTCCGACCCTGATCCCGAGGGGCATCGAGGCGCTCGGGGTGGACGTCGCCTACGACCTCGACCGCCTCGGCGAGGCCGACGTCGTCTACACGCTGCGCATGCAGATGGAGCGGATGAGCGAGTCCTATGTGCCCTCGCTGCGGGAGTACGCGATGCGCTACCAGATCGACTCCCGCAGGCTGGGCCCCCGCCAACTGCTGATGCACCCTGGCCCGGTCAACCGCGGGGTCGAGCTGGCGCCCGAGGTGATCGACTCTGCGCAGTCGCTGATCACGACCCAGGTTGAGAGCGGCCTGGTCGTGCGGATGGCGATCCTCTACGAGGTGCTGGCCGGCCAGGACCGGCCCTCTGTGCGGGCGGCGGCCGAGCCCGTGACCGATCCCCCGACCATCGGGCAGCCCGCGTGAGCTTCCTCGTCTCCCGCGCCGGGCCGAGCGCGGACCTGGTCCTCAAGGGCGCTCGCGTCTTCGACCCGAGGACCGGGATCGACGAGGTCCGCGACGTCGTGGTCCGCGAGGGCAAGATCGCCGAGCTGGCCGAGGCCGGCTCCGCCCCGGAGATCGAGGGGGCCGAGGTCGTGGACGCCGCCGGGCTCCTGGCGCTGCCCGCCTTCGTCGATCCCCACGTCCACTTCCGGGTTCCCGGCCAGGAGCACAAGGAGGACCTCGAGACCGGCAGCCGCGCAGCCGCGGCGGGTGGCTACTGCGCCGTGATCGCGATGGCCAACACCGACCCCGTCGTCGACTCGGCGGCGATGCTGGGATCGGTCCGGGACCGCGCCGAGCGCGAGGCGTCGGTCCCGACCGGCTTCGTGGCCACGGTGACCAAGGGCATGCGGGGCGGGGAGCTGACCGAGATGGCGGAGCTCCGGGACGCGGGGGCGATCGGCTTCTCGGATGACGGGCTGCCGCTGGCTAGCGCCCGCGTCCTCGACCGCGCCCTCCAGTACCAGCGCCTGGCGGGAGGGGTGATCGCGCTGCACGAGGAGGACCCGGACCTCTCGGGCAACGGGGTCATGCACGAGGGCGAGGTCTCGGCGGCACTCGGGCTGGCCGGGATCCCGGCCGTTTCCGAGTCCACGATGATCGCCCGAGATTGCTCGCTGGCCGCCTACGAGAGCGCCCGGATCCACGTCCAGCACCTGTCCGCGCGGAGCTCGGTCGAGGAGATGGCGCGAGCCAAGGCCGCGGGCGTCCAGGTCAGCTGCGAGGTCACGCCCCACCACCTGACCCTCACCGACGAGGCGATCCGCGAGGGCCTCGACTCCCGCTTCAAGATGAACCCGCCGCTTCGCACCGAGGACGACCGCCAGGCCCTGATCGAGGGCCTTCGCGACGGCACCATCGATTGCGTCGCCACCGACCACGCGCCGCACGCGCCCGAGGAGAAGGAGGTCCCCTTCGAGCAGGCCGCGATGGGGGTGACCGGGCTCGAGAAGGCGTTTGCGGTCCTCCACACCGAGCTGGTGCTCCCGGGAATCCTCGAGCTGGGGCTGGTGGTGGAGCGGATGACCTGCGGCGGGGAGCCCTTCGGTATCGCCGCTCCCCGGATCGAGCCTGACGCGGTCGCGAACATCGCGCTGATCGACCCCGAGCTGGAGTGGGTCGTGGGCGAGGAGGGCTATGAGAGCCGCTCGGACAACACAGCCTTCGCCGACCGGCCGCTCACCGGCCGGGTGATGATGACCGTCGCCGACGGTCGCGTCGCCTACCGCCAGCGGAGCCTGATGATGGAAGTGGCGGGTTGAGCGGCGGGCGGCTCGACGCGGATCGGGCCGCACTGGTTGTGGTTGACGTGCAGGAGGGCTTCCGCAAGGCGATTCCCGGCTTCGAGCGGCTGGTCGCGGCGACCGCGACCCTCGTGGAGGGCGCCGAGGCGATCGGGATCCCGGTGCTGGTGACCGAGCAGTACCCCAAGGGCCTCGGTCACACGGTCGGGGAGGTGGCCGAGCGCCTGCCCGAGGGGGTGAGCCCGATCGAGAAGCTCGCCTTCTCCTCCGCCGAGGCCGAGGGGTTCGCGCTCGAGGGTCGCGACCAGGTGGTCCTGTGCGGCGTTGAGACCCACGTCTGCGTCAACCAGACGGCGCTCGACCTGCTCGGCCGCGGGGTAGAGGTCCAGGTCGTCGAGGACGCGGTCGGCTCGCGCAGCGAGGAGAACCGGCTCGGCGGCCTGCGCAAGATGGACGGGGCGGGCGCCACCATCACGAGCGTCGAGACGGCGCTGTTCGAGCTGCTCGGCCGCGCCGGTACCGACGAGTTCAAGCAGGTGCAGAAGCTTGTCCTCTCCTACGCCCCAAACCCGAGTTGAGTGGGCCCGCCGTGAGCGCCGTTGAAAGCTCGGGTTACCTGCTGCTCGAGGACGGGACGCGCCTCGACGGCGATCTGGTCGGCGCGCCCGGGACCGCGACCGGGGAGGTCGTCTTCAACACCTCGATGGCCGGCTACCAGGAGTCTGTCACCGATCCCAGCTACGCCGGGCAGATCATCACCTTCACCTATCCGTTGATCGGCAACTACGGCGTCTCCGCGGAGGCGATGGAGTCCGACCGTGTTCACGCCCGGGCGGTGGTCATGCGCGATGCCAAGAACGTCGAGGATGCCGCCGGCGCCGAGGGCGGCTGGCTCGATTGGCTGCGTGACTGCGGCGTCTCGGCGATCAGCGGCGTGGACACCCGTACCCTGGTCCGCCAGATCCGCGACCGCGGCGCGATGCGGGGCGGGATCTTCGCGGCGGAGGTTCCCGAGGCCGAGGCGCGCGAGACGGTCGGCGCCGAGCCCTCGATGGAGGGCGCCGACCTCGCTCGCGAGGTGACGTCCGCAGAGCCCGTCGAGTTTCCCGGCGAGGGCCCGCACGTGGTCGCGATCGACACCGGGATCAAGCTCTCGATCCTGCGCCAGTTCCGCGAGCGCGGCTGCCGGCTGACGTTGCTGCCCTGCAGCGCGAGCTCGGAGGAGGTCCTGGCCCGCGATCCCGACCTCGTCTTCCTCGCCAACGGCCCGGGGGACCCCGCCGCGCTGGACTACGTCGTGGACGCGGTCCGCGGCGTCGTCGGCAAGAAGCCCGTCGTCGGGATCTGCCTGGGCCATCAGCTGCTCTGCCGGGCGGTGGGGCTCGAGACCTTCAAGCTCCCCTTCGGCCACCGCGGCGCCAACCACCCGGTCAAGGACCTCGAGAGCGGCCGGATCGACATCACCTCCCAGAACCACGGCTTTGCGGTTTCCGGCCCCGACGGCGAGGGCCGGATCGAGGGCGACGAGCCGGTGCGCTGGTCCACCGAATTCGGCGAGGCCGAGCTGTCCCACCTCAACCTCTATGACCGCACCGTCGAGGGTCTGGTGCTCAAGGACGTCTCGGCGCAGGCCGTCCAGTACCACCCCGAGGCGGCCCCCGGCCCCCTCGACGCGCGCTACCTGTTCGACCGCTTCCTGGACCTGGCGGCATGACGGCCTCGGCGAGAGTGGAGAGCGTGCGAAGCGTTATTGAGGCGTTCAACGAGGGCCGGCTCCATACGCGGATGATCGGCGAGCCCTTTGACTCCGAGCTGGAGGTGCTCGACTTTCCGGAGGTCCCAGATCGCGGGCACGACGGGGTCAATGAGTTCCTGGCAGACCTCGCCGAGAACTGGGAAGGGACCAGGATCTCGATCGAGAAGATCAGGGAACTGGGGGGCGCAGCCAATGCCCAGGCGTGACGACATCAAGAAGATCCTGCTGATCGGCTCGGGGCCGATCGTGATCGGGCAGGCGGCCGAGTTCGACTACTCGGGCGTACAGGCCTGCAAGGTCCTGATCGAGGAGGGCTACGAGGTGGTGCTCGTCAACTCCAACCCGGCGACGATCATGACCGACCCCGAGTTCGCCCACCGGACCTACGTCGAGCCCCTGCTTCCCGGCCCCGTGGCGAAGGTGATCGAGCGCGAGCGCCCCGACGCGCTGCTGCCGACGCTCGGGGGGCAGACGGCGCTGAACCTCGCCAAGGCACTCCACGACGACGGGACCCTCGAGCGCTTCGACGTCGAGCTGATCGGCGCCGACTACGATGCGATCCATCGCGCCGAGGACCGCCAGGCCTTCCGCGAGACGATGGAGGGCGCCGGCCTGCGGGTGCCCTGGTCGCGGATCGTGACCTCGGTCGGCGACGCCGAGCGCGCCCTCGCCGACGGTGAGATCAGGCTGCCGGTGATCGTGCGGCCGGCCTTCACGCTTGGGGGCCACGGCGGCGGCGTCGGCAAGACCGAGACCGAGCTGCAGCAGGTCGTCTCCGA
This sequence comes from Solirubrobacterales bacterium, assembly GCA_009691195.1. Lineage (GTDB taxonomy): Bacteria > Actinomycetota > Thermoleophilia > Solirubrobacterales > 70-9 > SHVA01. The sequence goes on from SHVA01000017.1 coordinate 10,758, forward strand.
GGGACTGGCGGCGAGCCCGATCAACCAGGTGCTGGTCGAGGAGTCGGTGCTGGGCTGGGGGGAGTTCGAGCTGGAGGTGATGCGGGACCGAAACGACAACGTGGTGATCATCTGCTCGATCGAGAACGTGGACCCGATGGGGGTCCACACCGGTGACTCGGTCACGGTGGCGCCGGCGCAGACCCTGAGCGACTCCCTGTACCAGGAGCTTCGCGACCAGGCAATCCGTGTGATCCGGGCGGTGGGTGTCGAGACGGGCGGCTCCAACGTCCAGTTCGCCGTCGATCCCGAGAGCGGCGAGATCGTCGTGATCGAGATGAACCCCCGGGTATCGCGCTCGTCGGCGCTGGCCTCGAAGGCGACCGGCTTCCCGATCGCGAAGATCGCGGCGAAGCTCGCCGTCGGCTACGCGCTCGAGGAGATACCGAACGACATCACGATGGCGACGCCCGCCTCGTTCGAGCCGAGCATCGACTACGTCGTGACCAAGATTCCGCGCTTCGCTTTTGAGAAATTTCCAGGTGCTGAAGGCGAGCTGACCACCCACATGAAGTCGGTCGGCGAGGTGATGGCGATAGGGCGGACCTTCCGCGAGTCCTTCGCCAAGGCGATGCGCTCCCGCGAGCTGGACGACGAGCCGGAGCTGCCCGAGCTGAGCGGGGACCTGATCGAGCGGCTCGCGACCCCGTCCTCCGACCGCTTCGACCTGCTGCTCGAGGCCTTCCGCCGCGAGCTCGACCTCGACCGGATCGGGCAGGTGACGATGATCGACCCCTGGTTCCTGCGCGAGCTGCGCGAGCTTGCGGTTGAGGGGGACGGCACCGAGGGGCTGGTTCGCAGCTACAGGGCCGTTGACACCTGCGCGGCCGAGTTCGAGGCGCAGACGCCCTACTACTACAGCGCCCACGAGCGGCCCGGCCGAGGAGCGGGCCCCGGGGAGGTCCGCCGCGGCGACAACGACTCCGTGGTGATCCTCGGCTCGGGTCCCAACCGGATCGGCCAAGGCATCGAGTTCGACTACTGCTGCGTGCACGCCGCGATGACGGTCCGCGAGCTGGGGCTTGACGCCGTGATGATCAACTGCAATCCGGAGACCGTCTCCACCGACTACGACACCTCCGACCGGCTCTACTTCGAGCCGCTGACGGCCGAGGACGTCCTGGCCGTGATCGACCAGGAGCGTCCCTCGGGGGTGATCGTGCAGTTCGGCGGCCAGACCCCGCTGAAGTTGGCGCCCACGCTCGCGGATGCCGGGGCGACGCTGCTCGGAACCCCCGTGGACGCGATCGACCTCGCCGAGGACCGCGGTCGCTTCGGGGCGCTGCTGAAGCGGCTCGAGATCAAGCACCCGCCCTACGGCACGGCCCTCTCGGCCGAGGAGGCAGTGGCGATCTCCGACGGCGTCGGCTTCCCGCTGCTGGTCCGCCCCTCCTACGTGCTCGGCGGGCGGGCGATGGAGATCTGCTACTCGGCCGAAGCCCTCGCTGCCTACCTCGACCAGAACGTGAAGGCGAGCCAGGAGCATCCGCTGCTGCTCGACCGCTTCCTCGAGGACGCGATTGAGGTCGACGTCGACGCGCTCGCCGACGGTGAGGACTGCTTCGTCGCGGGCATCATGCAGCACGTCGAGGAGGCCGGGGTCCACTCGGGCGACTCGGCCTGCGTGCTGCCGCCGATGAGCCTCGGCGAGGAGATGCTCGATGAGATCCGGCAGACGACCCGCCGGATCGCGATCGAGCTGGGGGTGATCGGGCTGATCAACGTCCAGTACGCCGTCGCCCGCGGCGAGCTCCACGTGATCGAGGCCAACCCGCGCGCTTCGCGGACGGTCCCGTTCGTGAGCAAGGCGACCGGCGCCCCGCTGGCGAAGCTCGCCTGCCGCCTGATGCTGGGCCACTCGCTCGATCAGCTCGAGCTCCCCCGCGAGAACCCCGAGCACATCAGCGTCAAGGAGGCGGTCCTTCCCTTCGCCCGCTTCGCGGGGGCCGACGCTGTGCTCGGGCCGGAGATGCGCAGCACGGGGGAGGTGATGGGGATCGCGCGCGACTTCCCGACCGCCTTCGGCAAGGCCCAGGCCGCGGCCGGCGTCTCGCTGCCGAGCGAGGGCACCATCTTCATCAGCGTCACCGACACCGACAAGCCGGCCGCGACCCAGATCGCCGCGCGCTTCCACGACCTCAGCTTCAAGGTGATCGCGACGTCGGGCACGGCGCAGTCGATCTCGTCCATGGGCGTCCCCGTCCGCAGGATCAACAAGATCGGTGAGGGCTCGCCCCACGTCGTGGACTGCATCCGCGACGAGGAGGTGGACCTCGTGATCAACACGCCGACCGGGTCGGGGGCCCGCGCCGACGGCTACGAGATCCGAAGCGCCGCGGTGCGCCACGGCATCCCATGCGTGACGACGATGACCGGCGCCTCCGCCGCCGCCCGGGCGATCTTCGCCCAGGTGGAGGGTGAGGCCGACGTGCAGTCACTTCAGGAGCTGCATGCCGCGTCAGGAGTCGTCCCCTCGGCCGCGGCGAAGTCCGGCAAGCAGAGATGACGGAGGCGCCGTTGGGACGGCGGCTCTGTGAGCTGACCCGGAACGTCGAGTCGGGGGGCTACCGGATCTTCTCGGTGCTGGACGCGGATGGCCCCGAGCCGGCGCCGGGGCAGTTCTGCATGCTGGCGACGGAGCGGGGCTGGGGCGGGGAGGACGGCAGGCCCTACCTGGCGCGGGCGTTCTCGGTCGCGGGGGCCGAGGGCCAGGGCGGCGGCGTGCGGCTGGACTTCCTGGTCCACGGCGTCGGCCCGGGCACCGATCGCCTCGCATCGCTCGAGCAGGGGGAGCGGCTCTGGGTGACGGGGCCGCTCGGGATCGGCTTCTCGGGGCCGCGCGAGCTGGCGCCCGACGCGGCCGGCGCGATCCTGGTCGGCGGCGGCATCGGCGTCGCCCCGCTGGCGATCTGGCGCCGCGCGCTGCTGGCCGCCGGAACCCCCACGAGGGTCCTGCTCGGCTACCGCGACCGCGAGCGCTCCGGCGGGCTCGACCTGTTCGATTGCTCGGAGATCCGGCTCGCCAGCGAGGACGGCCACGCCGGGCACCGCGGCTACGTCACCGACCTGCTGGCCGTGCTGCTCGAGGGAGACGACGCGTCGAGCGCCGCCGTGTACGCCTGCGGCCCACCGGCGATGCTCGAGGCCGTACGGGCGCTCTGCCTCGAGCGCGAGGTGGCCTGCGAGCTGGCGATGGAGGCCCCGATGGGATGTGGTTTCGGCGCCTGCTTCGGCTGCGCCGTCCCGCTCGCCGCGGGCGGCTACATGCGGCTCTGCGTCGAGGGTCCGGTCGTCAGGGCTGACCGGGTGGAGACGGCGCTGGTCGCGGGCTCGGGCCACTGATGGGGGCCCCGGCTTCACTCGAGCTCTGCGGGCTCGAGCTCTCCCATCCCGTCATCAACGGCTCGGGGACCTTCGACGCGATCGCGGCCCGGGGCGTCTTCGGAGACGCGCTGCTGTCGAGCTTTCCCTTCTCGGCCTACGTCTCCAAGACGATCACGCCGGAGCAGCGCGCGGGCAACCCGCCGCCGCGGCTTTGGGAGACGCCCTCCGGGCTGATCAACTCGATCGGCCTCCCCAACCGCGGGCTCGACGGCTTCCTCGAAGGGGACCTGCCGAAGCTCGCCGAGCTACCCGTCCCGCTGATCGTCTCGGTGATGGCGACGAGCCATGGCGAGTTCGCCCGCCTCGTCGAGGGTGTCTCACCCCGCGCGGAGGTCGCCGCGCTCGAGCTCAACATCTCCTGTCCCAACGTCGAGTCCGGCCTCGTCGTCGGCGAATCCCCCGAGGAGGCCGCGGCGCTGCTGGGGCTGCTGAGGCCGCTGACCGAGAAGCCACTGATCGTGAAGCTCACCCCCAACGCCCACCCGGCCCCGGTGGCCCTGGCGGTCGAGGCCGGGGGCGCCGACGCCGTCTCGCTGATCAACACCCTGCGCTCCACCGCCGTCGCCCCCGGCGGGGCCGGCCCCTGGCTCGGCGGCGAGCGCGGCGGGCTCTCCGGGCCGGCGGTCAGGGCCGTTGCCCTCTCCCAGGTCGCGGAGGTCGCGGACGCGGTCTCGATCCCGGTGATCGGGATGGGAGGGATAGCCCGCGGCGGCCACGCGCTCGACTTCATTCGGGCCGGCGCGACGGCGGTGGCGGTCGGGACGGAGAGCTTTCGCGACCCCGGGGCGGGGGCCAGGGTGGCCCGGGAGCTCGCCGCCGAGGTGGACGCGGAGGGGCTCGAATCAGCGGCCGCCGCCCGCGGAACCTTCGGCCAACGGGGGCCCGATCGGCCGGAGAATCTTTCGCAAAACCCGTAGTCCGCTTTCCGCTTGGCGAAGGCGCGCATATAATGCCGCCCTCGATGCTCCCGGCCCCCGTCAAGAGCTCAACCGCCGCCCCGGAAAGATCTCTCGACCAACGGATGGAGGCGCTTCGCCGCGCCAACGACATTCGGACCCGGCGGGCCCAGCTCAAGCGCGACCTCAAGGCCGACAAGGTCAAGATCCAGACGCTGCTGCTCGATCCGCCCAAGTACGTCGAGACCGCGAAGGTCTTCGACATGCTCCTGGCGGTTCCGAAGTACGGCAAAGTGAAGACGAACCGGATCCTGAGCCAGTGCCGCATCTCACCGAGCAAGACCATCGGCGGGTTGTCCGAGCGGCAGCGCACCGAGCTGGTCGGCCAGCTCCGCAAGTAGCACCGTCCGGCCGAAGCTCTCGGGCATAGAGGGTCCAGTCCAGCGATTAGGGTCCTGACGATGGCGGACGGCAGCGGGAGAGTCTTTGTGATCACGGGGCCGTCGGGGGTCGGCAAGGGGACGCTGATCGGCAAGCTGCTCAAGCGGGTCCCGGAGCTGGAGCTCTCGACCTCGGCGACGACGCGCTCCCCGCGGGAGGGAGAGCGCGACGGGCGCGACTACCACTTCCTCGGCACCGCCGAGTTCGAGCGGCGGGTCGAGGCCGGTGACTTCCTCGAGCACGCCATCTACGCGGGCAACCGCTACGGGACCCTGCGGGAGGAGGTCGAGCGGCGGTTGCGAGCTGGCCGCTCGCTCGTCCTCGAGATCGAGGTGCAGGGCGGGCGCCAGGTCCGGTCGGCGATGCCCGAGGCGGTCCTGATCTTCATCGCGCCGCCGGAGCCGGCGGCGCTGCGGGCCCGGCTCGAGGGCAGGGCGACCGACTCGGAGGCGGAGATCGCGAAGCGGCTGCGGACGGCCGAGCTGGAGCTCGAGGCCCAACCCGAGTTCTCCCACGTGGTGGTGAACGACGACGTGCAGAAGGCGGCTGCAGAGCTCGAGCGGCTGGTACGGGAGCAGCTGTCTCTACAATGACGCGCAGCGCCTAGGAGGGCGCCTTATTTATGTCGATGATCAGACCACGTGTGGACAAGCTTCTCGACCACGTCGACTCGCACTACGGTGCCGTCGTCGTCGCCGCCAAGCGAGCTCGTCAAATCAACGCCTATTACCACTCCCTCTCCGAGGGCGCCTACGGGGAGTACACCCCGCCGATGGTGGAGACCGGGACCGGCAACTACCTGACGATTGCGCTCGAGGAAACGGCGCAGGGCAAGCTCAAGTACGAGTACAAGAGCTCCAGCACCACGAGCTAGCGCTACCCAAGGAGGGCTTCGGTGGCCCGGATACTGCTCGGCGTCAGCGGCGGCATCGCCGCGTACAAGGCCATCGAGCTGGCCAGGTTGGCGACAAAGGAGGGTCACGCCGTGCGCGTGCTGATGACCCCAACCGCCACCCGGTTCGTCGGGGCCGCCTCCTTTGAGGGCATCGTCGGCGCCCCGGTCCTGATCGACGAGTTCGAGCGAGACCCGGCCCGTGGCGCCTTCCCCGGCGATCCCGAGCCAGGGCACGATCCGATCGGCCACCTGGAGCTCGCCGCCAACGCCGACGCCTACCTCGTCGCCCCTGCCTCCGCCAACACGATCGCCAAGCTCGCGACCGGCGCGGCCGACTCGATGCTGACCACCTCCTTCCTCTCGAGCTCTGGGCCGCGGCTGGTGGCCCCGGCGATGAACGATCGCATGTACCGCGACCCCGCGACCCAGGAGAACCTGGCGGCGCTCCGGGAAAGGGGGGTGCTCGTGATCGACCCAGATGAGGGGCCGCTCGCATCCCGCGGCGAGCACGGCGTCGGCCGGCTGCCCGAGCCCCGCGCCCTGCTCGACCGGATCGAGGCCGCCCTTCCCGGGCCGGCGGGCCCCTGGGACGGGCTGCGCGTGCTCGTTTCGGCCGGCGGCACCCGGGAGCCGATCGACCCGGTCCGCTTCATCGGCAACCGCTCCAGCGGGCGAATGGGCCTTGCGCTCGCCGAGCGTGCCGCGCGGCGCGGGGCGGAGGTGACCCTGGTCGCGGCCAACGTCTGCCTCGATGAGCCCGCAGGGGTGCGCCGGGTCAACGTCGAGACGGCGGCCGAGCTGAAGTCAGCTCTCGGCTCGGAGTTTCCCTCCAGCGACGTGCTGCTGATGGCGGCCGCTCCGGCGGACTTTCGCGCGAGCGCGGTGGCCGAGCGAAAGCTCCCTCGCGAGGGACAGGGCATGGAGCTGGAGCTAGAGCCGACCGAGGACATCCTCGCCGGCCTCGCCTCCGGACGGCACGGCGGCCAGACGGTGATCGGCTTTGCGGCCGAGACGGGCTCCGGCCTCGAGCGAGCCCGGGAGAAGCTCCGCAGAAAGGCCGTGGACGCGATCGTGCTCAACGACGTCTCGCGGCCCGAGATCGGCTTCGAGAGCGACCAGAACGAGGTCGTGATCGTCGAGGCCGGGCAGGAGCGCCAGATTCCCCTCTCCTCCAAGGCGGATGTGGCCGACGCGATCCTTGACCGTGTCGAAGCTCTTCGCGAGGAGGCCATCGAGGTTCATGGCCCAGATCGCTGACAACCAGGGCCCGGCGGAGTCCACCTACAGCCTCTACCGGCGAGGGATGGAGCTGCTCGAGGACGCCTCCTTCGAGCAGGCCACGGAGCCGCTCAGCGAGGCCGCCCGCCGCGCTCCCGAGAAGAGCTCGGTCCGCGAGGCCCTCGGGCGCGCCTACTTCCGAACGGGGCGCTACGCGGCGGCGGTGACCGAGTTCCAGGCGGTAGTCGAGGCCCAGCCCGTCAACGACTACGCCCACTTCTGCCTCGGCCGCGCGCTCAGCAAGACCGGCGACACCAGCCGAGCCCGGCATCACCTGGCGCTCGCCTCGAACCTGCGCCCCGAGCGCGACGACTACCGCCTCTACCGAGAGCGGCTTTCCGCCGCCGGTTAGCCGCCGGCGTGCGGGCCCTCGTCCAACGGGTCAGCCGGGCCTCGGTCTCGGTCGAGGGGGAGCTGGTGGCCCAGATCGGCCCGGGGATGCTGGTCCTGCTCGGGGTCGGCGCCGGTGATGGTGAGGCCGATGCCGATGCGCTCGCCGAGAAGCTATCGAAGCTGAGGATCTTCGAGGACTCCGAGGGCCGGATGAACGAGCCGCTCGGCGATCGTGAGGTCCTCTGCGTCAGCCAGTTCACCCTCTACGCCGACACGCGCAAGGGCAATAGGCCCGGCTTCAGTGCCGCGGCGCCGCCGGAGATCGCCGAGCCGCTGTACGAGCGCCTCTGCGCCGGGCTCGGAGCGAAGAGGGGCCGCTTCGGCGCGCAAATGGCCGTGGAGCTGGTCAACGATGGGCCCGTGACGCTGCTGATCGAGGTCTAGATGCGCCCAGGAACCGGGGCTATACTCGACTTCGAGATTTCCCGCACCCGAGTTTTGTGAGGTTTCTGTTTCGAGAGGTGGGCGCGCGCCCGCCTTTCTTTTTGGCAAGAACCGGGTCTGCGGAGCGAGAGAGAGGCACGAATGAGCGACGCGGAACTCCAAGGGCTGCAAGACACAATCGAGTCGAGACTGCGCGATGCGCAGCCTGATGTCGAGCTGCTCGCGCTCGAGCGTCCCGCGACCGAACGCCTGCGGCTCTTCATCGACCGTCCCGGGGGCGTCGACCTGGCGCTTTGCGAGCAGGTCACCAACGAGCTTCGCGATCTGCTCGGCGACTACTCGATCGAGGTCTCCTCGCCGGGGCCGGAGCGTCCGCTGAGCAAGCCCGAGCACTTCCAGCGCTTCCTGGGCCGGCGAGCCCGGGTTCGCACCCGTGAGCAGATCGCCGGGCACAAGAGCTTCACGGGCGAGCTGACTGCTGCCGATGAGGCGAGCGTCAGCATCGACGCCGGAGACGGAGAGGTCACGATCCCGCTGGAGGCCGTTCATCGCTCGAACCTGGTCGCGGACGAGACGGAGGTGACGGCATGACGCAGGAGATCGTCGACGCGGTGAAGATGCTCGAGCAGGAGAAGGGCATCGCCGCCGACACGCTGATGGATGCGCTGGCGGACGCCCTGCTCTCCGCCTACAAGAAGACCCCGGGAGCGGCTCGCTACGCGCGGGTCGATCTCGATCACAACACCGCGGACTTCCGCGTCTTCGAGCTGATGCTCCCGCCTGACCTCGAGAAGCAGCTGCTCGATGAGCAGTTCGAGCGCGACATCGTCGCCGCCGAGGAGGCAGAGGCCGCCGGGGAGTCGCATCCGCGAGACGCCCGCAGCAGCATCGACCCCGAGACCGGCGAGCGGCGCGAGCCCGAGGAGCCCGAGATCGACCTCGACCTGATCGATCCCCACATGAGCCGGATCGAGACCCGCGACGTGACCCCTGACGACTTCGGCCGGATCGCGGCCCAGACCGCCAAGCAGGTGATCCTTCAGAGGATCCGCGAGGCCGAGCGGCAGATGATGTACGAGGAGTACAAGGACCGCGTCGGCGACCTGATCACGGGGATCATCCAGCAGTCCGACAATCGCTACACGCTGGTCCAGCTGCGCGAGCGCGTCGAGGCCCTGCTTCCGCGCTCCGAGCAGGTCTACAACGAGCGCTACGACCACGGGATGCGGATCAAGGCCGTGGTCACCGACGTCTCCGCCGAGAACAAGGGGCCGAGCATCGTCGTCTCGCGCCGCAACCCCGAGCTGATCAAGAAGCTGTTCGAACTCGAGGTGCCCGAGATCGCCGACAAGCTGGTCGAGATCACCGACGTCGCCCGCGAGCCGGGCTGGCGCTCGAAGATCGCCGTGATCTCCCACGCCGACGGCGTCGACCCGGTCGGCGCCTGCGTCGGGCCGCGGGGCTCGCGCGTGCGGATGGTCGTCTCCGAGTTGCGCGGCGAGAAGATCGACATCATTCCCTACAACGAGGAGCCGGCCCGCTTCGTCGCCAAGGCGCTCAGCCCCGCGCGCGTCCGCGAGGTCCTCGTGGACGACTCGACCAAGGAGGCGACGGTGATCGTCCCCGACGATCAGCTCTCGCTGGCGATCGGCCGAGACGGCCAGAACGCCCGCCTCGCGGCTCGCCTCACGGGCTGGAAGGTCGACATCAAGTCGGAGACCGAGTTCAGCCAGGTCGAGGACGACATCGAGTACGAGGGCGAGGAAGCGCTCGACGGCCGCTGCATGGCCGTGATGACCACCGGCCGCCGCTGTCCCAACGCCGGGCTCGAGGGCTCCGCCTACTGCGGCCTTCCCCAGCATCAGGCGCTCGCGCGCTTCTCCACCCACCAGGTCGCCGTCCTGAACGCGCTGGGCGACGAGGAGGTCACCACCCTGTCCGAGCCCGATGCCGACGCCACGGTGGTGAAGGAGATCGTCGAGAGGGCCGAGGCTTCCTTCAGCGAGGAGGAGGCCGCCGCTGCCGCCGAAGCCGAGGCCGCCGCTGCCGCCGAAGCCGAGGCCGCCGCTGCCGCAGAGGCCGCCGCCGCCGAAGCAGCCGCCGCAGCCGAGGCCGAGGCCGCCGCCGCGAAGGAAGGCGCTGAGGAAGACGTCGTCGAGGAAGCGGAGGAGATCACCGAGGAATCGGCTGAGGAAGAGGAAGAGGCCGAGGAGGTCGCCGAGGAGACCGCCGAAGCCGAGGAGGAGGCTGAGGAGGAGGTCGCCGCGGCCGTCGAGGACGCCGAGGAGACCGACGCTGAGGCAGTCGCCGAGGCTGAGGCCGAGGAGGTTGTCGCCGAGGAGGTCGAGGAGGAGCTGGAGACCGAGACCGCCGCCGAGGGCGAGGGCGAGGCCGAGGAGATCGAGGAGAAGGATGAGGCCACCGTCAAGGCCGGCGACGACAAGGGCGAGGAGTAGCCGAGCGCTTGGCGAGGAAGCGGGTACATGAGATCGCCAAGGCCCAGGGCCTTACCTCCAAGGAGGTCCTTGCGGCGCTGAACGCCGCGGGGATCGAGGCCAAGGCAGCCGTCTCCAGCGTCGAGGAGTCCGACGCTGTCGCAGCGCTGAAGAAGGCCCCGGCCGGCAATGGCGCCAAGGCCGCGACCAAGGAAGCTGCGAAGCCGAAGAAGAAGGCTGCGCCCAAGAAGGCTGCGCCCAAGGCGGCTGCGCCCAAGGCGGCTGCGCCCAAGAAGGCTGCGCCCAAGGCGGCCGCGCCCAAGAAGGCCGCCCCCAAGAAGGCCGCCCCCAAGGCCGACGGCGAGGCGAAGCCCGCCCCGGCCGCAAAGGCCGACGGATCCACCGCCGAGAAGCCGATCCGCGCGGTGAAGGGGGACGCCGCCGCTGACGGCGCTGCTCCCGCGGGCGGGAAGAAGCGCCGGGTCGTGATCGACTCACAGGCGGCCCGCCGCGACCATCTTGCGAAGAACCAGCCGCCGCCGCGCCCCCCCCGGCGAAGGGGCGGGCGCCGGCGCAGGCCGCTGCTGGAGGAGCCGCCGGTCAAGGTCGACGAGGGGCCGATCGAGATTCAGGAGCTGACGGTCAACTCTGGAGCCACCGTGCGCGAGGTGGCCGAGACCCTCGCGCTCTCATCGGCCGAGGTGATCAAGGCGCTGATGCAGGGCGGCGAGATGGCGACCCTCACCCAGACCCTCACCGACGAGTCGATCCAGGCGATCGCGACGAAGTTCGACCGCAAGGTCGAGATCGTCACCGCCGCCGAGGAGGAGATCGAGGAGCCTGCCGTCGAGGACGACCCCGCCGATCTGGAGCCCCGACCGCCGGTCGTCACCGTGATGGGCCACGTCGATCACGGCAAGACCTCGCTTCTGGATGCGATCCGGGAGACCGAGGTGGCCGCCGGAGAGGCCGGCGGGATCACCCAGCACATCGGCGCCTACCAGGTGCACCACGAGGGCAAGACGATCACCTTCCTCGATACCCCGGGCCACCAGGCCTTCACCGCGATGCGCGCGCGAGGCGCCGGCGTCACCGACGTCGCGGTAATCGTGGTCGCCGCCGATGACGGGGTGATGCCGCAGACCAAGGAGGCGATCGACCACGCCCGAGCCGCCGACGTCCCAATCTTGATCGCGGTCAACAAGATCGACAAGGAGGGCGCCGACCCCAACCGCGTTCGCACCGAGCTTGCCACCGAGGGGCTCAACCCCGAGGACTGGGGCGGGGACACGATCTTCGTGGACGTATCGGCCAAGACGCGGGACGGCCTCGACACCCTGCTCGAGATGATCGTCCTGCTCTCCGAGCTCGAGGAGCTGACCGCCAACCCGAACGCTTCGGCGTCGGGGACCGTGATCGAGTCCGAGTTGGACCAGGGCCGTGGCCCCGTCGTCGGCATGCTCGTTCAGCGCGGCACCCTGAGGGTGGGCGACGCGGTCGTCGCCGGCGCCGTCTGGGGCAAGGTCCGAGCGATGATCGCCGACACGGGCTCGCGGCTCGACGCCGCCAAGCCGGGGGTGCCCTCAGAGGTGCTCGGCTTCAACGGGGTCTGTGAGGCCGGCGAGCACGTCCAGGCCGTTGATGGTGAGCGCCAGGCCCGCCAGCTCGCGGCGGAGCGGGCCAACCGGCTCAAGACCGAGGCCCTCGCTCGCCGCCAGGCCCGCAAGGTCACGCTGGAGGAGTTCTTCGAGAAGGCCAAGGCCGGCGAGCTGAAGGAGCTCAACATCGTGCTCAAGGCCGATGTCGCGGGCTCGCTCGAGGCGCTGGAGGACGAGATCGCCAAGGTGCCCCAGGAGCAGGTCGCGGTCAATGTGATCCACGCCCAGACCGGCGGCATCAACGAGTCCGACGTGATGCTCGCATCGGCCTCGAACGCGGTCATCATCGGCTTCAACGTCCGCCCGCTCGCCGACGCGCGCCGTGCCGCGGCCAGCGAGGGAATCGACATCCGCACCTACACGGTGATCTACAAGGTCACCGACGAGCTCCGTGCCGCGATGGAGGGCATGCTCGAGCCCGAGGAGGTCGAGGAGACGGTCGGCCAGGCGGAGATCAAGCAGACCTTCAAGGCCTCCAAGGTCGGCACCATCGCCGGCTGCGTCGTCACCGACGGCAAGGCGATCCGGAGCGCCGGCGTCCGGCTGGTGCGCGACGGGACGATCGTCTGGACTGGGAAGCTGGGATCGCTGCGGCGCTTCAAGGACGACGTCTCCGAGGTCGAGGAGGGGCTCGAGTGCGGGATCGTGCTCGACGGCTTCGCCGACGTCAAGGAGAGGGACGTGCTCGAGTTCTACGAGACCCGGCAGATCGAGAAGACGCTCGAGTAGTCCCGGAGGGCCCCGCGTCCGGCGGCGGCTTGGCTGTTATCGTCGCCCCGGATGCCGACTGGCCGGATGCGGCGCGTGAACGAAGTGATCCGCGAGGTCCTCGGTGACGCGATCGCGAAAGAAGTCAAGGACCCGCGGGTTGGATTCGTAACTGTGACCGGAGTAGAGACATCCCCTGACCTGCGCACCGCGCGTGTGTTCGTCAGCGTGCTCGGTTCCGAGTCCGAGCGCGAGGTCGCTCTCGAGGGGCTGCGATCCTCTCACGGCTTCCTTCAGAGCCGGATCAACGACGAGATGCGGATCAAGCGCACCCCGACCCTCAGCTTCCACTACGACGACAGCATCGAGCGCGGCAGCCGGATATCCGAGCTGCTGGACTAATGGGCTCCGTCGAGATGCTGGATACCGAGCTCGACCAGGTCACCGAGGAGTTGAAGCGTGCCGACCGCTTCCTGCTGACCACGCACGAGAACCCCGACGGCGACGCGCTCGGCTCGCTGCTCTCAATGCACCACATCCTCCGCCTGCTCGGCAAGGACTCGGTGATGTTCCTGGGAGCGAAGGAGTTCCCGCTGCCCGTCGAGTACCGCTTCCTGCCGCTGGAGGAGGTCTTCCACGAGCCTCCCGCCGACATGAGCGACCGGGTCGTCGTCTTCCTCGACTGCGGCAACGCGGACCGGATGCCCGTGGACTTCCTGTACGAGGGCAAGGGACCGGTCCTCAACATCGACCACCACCACGACAACACCCGCTTCGGCACGGTCAACCTCGTGGACGTCGAGGCCTCATGCACCGCCGAGATCGTCTACGAGCTTGCCGGCCGGCTCGGGATCACGCTGACGCCGGAGATCGCGAGCGCGCTCTACGTCGGCCTGGTCACCGACACCGGGCGCTTCATGTACCAGAACACGACGGGGCGCTCGCACCGCATGGCCGCCGACCTGATCGAGGCCGGCGTGGACGTCCACGACGTCTTTCGCCGACTGTATGAGCACGTGCCGCTCGAGAAGCTGAAGTTGATCTCGCGGTCGCTCGAAAGGCTCGAGCAGATCGACGACGGCGCCATCACCATCACCTACATCTCGGCCGCCGACTACGAGGAGACCGGCGCCACCGACGTCCACACCGAGGGCGTGATCGACTACCTGCGCTCGCTCAACGGCGCGGCGGTGGCCGTCGTGGTCAGGGACCAGCGCACCGGGACGAAGGGCGCGCGCAAGGTCAGCCTCCGCTCCACCGACGGCAGGGTGGACGTCTCGAGCATCGCCCGCAAGCAGGGCGGGGGAGGCCACCGCAGGGCGGCCGGCTTCTCGACCGACCTCGGCTACGCCGAGGTGATCGACTTTCTGCGCCCAGAGGTTGCCGCCCAGCTCTGAGGCCCCCGCGGCCGCCGCCCTGCTGGCGGACAAGCCGCCCGGGGTGACCTCCCACGATCTGGTCGCCGAGGTGCGCCGCGAGCGCGGCGGCAAGGTTGGCCACGCCGGGACGCTCGACCCGTTCGCAACCGGCCTCCTGATCGTGTTGCTGGGCCGGGCCACCAGGCTCCAGCGCTACCTGGTCGCGCTGCCGAAGACCTACCTCGCGACGGCGAGGCTGGGCTGGCGCTCGAGCACGGGGGACCCCGATGGCGAGCTGACCGAGACCGGCCGCGTGCCCGAAGCGCTGGTGCTCCCCACCGGCGAGGTCTCCCAGCAGCTCCCGATGACCTCCGCGGTCAAGGTCGGCGGCGAGCGCCTCTACCGCAAGGCCCACCGCGGGGAGGAGGTCGAGACCCCGATCCGGTTGGTCACCGTCCACCGGGCGGAGCTGCTCGGAAGCGACGCCGAGCACGCGAGCTTCGAGATCGAATGCTCGTCGGGGACCTACGTGCGGACCCTGATCGAGACCCTGGAGGACGCCTACTGCGAAGCGCTGCGGCGGCTGGCGATCGGGTCCCACCGGGTGGTCGACGGCCGCCGCGAGGAGATCAGTGTCGAGGCGCTGATGGCCTTCCTGCCCGAGCGTCCCCTCGATGAGGCCGAGGCCGACCGCGTCGGGCACGGGATCGCGGTGCCGCTGGAAGAGGAGATCGGCGAGCGGCGCGCGCGCCTCACCCACGAAGGCCGCATACTTGCGATCGGGCGCCCCGAGGGGCGGGAGCTGCGCCCGGAGGTCGTCCTGGTTTGAAGATCAAGGTCACCCAACTACCCGACGCCGAGCCTCGCGATCGCCAGGTGGCGATCGGGACGTTCGACGGCGTCCACCTCGGCCACCAGGAGGTGATCGACGGCGCCGACACCGTGTTGACCTTCGACCCGCACCCGCTGAGCGTCATCCACCCCGAGGCCGAGCCCAAGCTGATCATGCCCTTCAACGTCAAGCGGGACATGATCGAGGGCCTCGGCGTCAAGGAGCTCGTGGTGATCCCCTTCAACAGGGAGTTCTCGGCGATCGACGCCGAGGGCTTCATCGATCAGGTCCTGGTCGAGCGCCTGGGCGCGAAGCGGGTGTCGGTCGGGGAGAACTTCCGCTTCGGCGCCAAGGCCAAGGGAGATGCGGAGATGCTCGACGCCCGGCCGGAGTTCGAGACCAGGGTGGTGCCGCTGATCGAGGTGGACGGCGAGACCGTCTCCTCCTCGCGGATCCGGGGCCTGGTCGCGGCCGGCGAGATCGAGGCGGCAATGCGCTGCCTGGGCGCTCCCTTCATGATCGAGGGAGAGGTGGTCTCGGGCGATCGCCGCGGCCGCGAGCTCGGCTTTCCCACCGCCAACCTCGTGCCTGACGACGCGCTGATCAGCCCAGGGCACGGCGTCTACGCGGCCTTCGCCAACGGCCGGCCGGCCGCGGTGAACGTCGGGGTGCGGCCGACCTTCGAGACCGGCCGCGGCCTGCTGGTCGAGTCCTACCTGCTCGACTTCGACGGCGACCTCTACGGCCAGAACCTGCGGGTCGCCTTCGTCAAGCGCCTGCGCGGGGAGAAGCGCTTCCCGGGGGCCGACGAGCTGGCCGAGCAGATGCACCGCGACGTCGCCGGCGCCCGCGAGGCCTGCGCCTCAGTTTCCGCGGCTTAGTCCCTACAATGCTCCGCCGATGCCGCTGACCAACGAAAAGAAGGCTGAGCTGATCGGCAAGCACGGTCGCGCCGACGGCGACACGGGCTCCGCCGAGGTCCAGGTCGCGCTGCTCACCGCGCGCATCAACGAGCTCACCGAGCACCTGCGCACCCACACCAAGGACCACCACTCGCGCCGCGGCCTCCTCAAGCTCGTCGGCCAGCGCCGGCGGCTGCTTCGCTACCTCGAGAAGTCCGACCTGGAGCGTTATCGCTCGCTGGTCGCCGAGCTCGGCCTGCGACGGTGATCCAGGCGGGCGCCGAGGCGCCCGAGTTCACCCTCTCCGACCAGGACGGTGAAAAGGTCACACTGTCGGAGCTGCGCGGCGGGAAGGTGCTGCTGGTCTTCTACCCGAAGGACTTCAGCCCGGTCTGCAGCGACCAGCTCTCCGTCTACCAGGAGGTCCTGGGCGAGATCGAGGCCGCCAACACGACGATGCTCGGGATCAGCATCGACCACACCTGGGCCCACAAGGCCTTCCGCGACAAGCTCGGCCTCGAGATCCGGCTGCTCGCCGACTTCAACCCGCGGGGAGAGGTCGCCGACGCCTACGGCGCCTACCTGGCCGACTACGGGACCACCAACCGCTCGCTCGTCCTGATCGACGAGAAGGGGACGGTGGAGTGGGTCCACGAGCCGCCGAGCCCGGGAGAGATCCCCGGCGCCAACCTGATCTTCGACGCCCTCGCGGGCTAGGCGACCGCCGGTCCATCTGACCCAGGCATGACCGACCTGACCAGCGCGGCAGTGCCCCCCGTCGGCGATTCGGACCACGTCGCCGGAGAGGGAGAGGAGGTCATCCTCTACGTCGACTTCGGATGCCCCCGGTGCACCGCGATGTGGGCGCGGATACGGGAGCTGCCGCTCGCAATCTGCTTTCGCCACTTCCCGATGCCGAGCAAGCACCCGCGCTCACCCGCCCTGCACGCCGCCGCCGAGGCGGCGGGCCTCCAGGGCCACTTCTGGGAGCTGGCCGACTCGCTGTTCGCGGAGCGTGGCAGGGTGGACGATCCCCATCTCTGGGAGCGGGCCGAGCGCCTGGGAATGGACCTCGAGCGCTTCAACGGCGATCGCCGCTCGGACGCCGTCGCCGCGCGCATCCGCGCTGATTTCGAATCGGGCGTGCGCGCGGGCGTGATCGGCACCCCGGTGGCCTTTGCCGAGGGAGAGCTGGTCAGCGAGGGCGTGCAGGAGCGCCTCGAGGCATTGAGCAACAGCTAACATCGCCGCGACAGAGAACGAGAGTTCTGACGACAAGAGAGGCCGCCATCCGGGCGGCCGGAGGTAATACATAAATGAGCATGTTCGACGTAAGCCGCGTCTCGGTTGAGGTAGGCGGCAAGGAAATTTCCTTCGAGACGGGCAAACTCGCCAAGCAGGCGAGCGGTTCCGTAGTTGTGCAAGCCGGCGACACGATGGTCCTCTGCACGGCCACCGCCGGCCGCGAGCGCGACGTTGACTTTCTTCCCTTGACCGTGGATGTCGAGGAGCGCCACTACGCCGCGGGCAAGATCCCCGGCAGCTTCTTCCGCCGCGAGGCGCGAGCGGGCGAGAAGGCGACCCTCACCGCCCGCATGATCGACCGGCCGCTGCGCCCGCTCTTTTCCAAGGGCTGGCACCGTGAGACGCAGCTCGTCTCGCAGATCATGTCGGTTGATCACGTCAACCCCTACGACATCCTCGCGATGAACGGAGCCTCCGCGGCGCTCGCGGTCTCCGACATCCCGGTCGCCGAGCACGTCGGCGCCGTCAGGGTGGGCAAGCTCGACGGCGACTTCGTCGTCAACCCCGAAGAGGAGCGCCACACCGAGCTCGAGCTCGACCTGATCGTCGCCGGCACTTCCGAGGCGATCCTGATGGTCGAGGCCGGCGCCAACGGTGTCACCGAGCAGGAGATCCTCGATGCGCTGGACATAGCCCACGCCGAGATCAAGAAGCTCACCGCTGCCATGCAGGAGCTTCGCGACAAGGCCGGCAAGGAGAAGCTCGAGGTCGCCGAACCGGAGATCGACAAGGCCCTGCTGAGCAGCATCGAGGGCTCTCACGGCTCCAAGCTCGAGGAGGCCACGCAGATCCAGGCCAAGCTCGAGCGCCAGGACGCGATCGACGCTGTCGAGGAGGAGGCGCTGGCGGAGTACGCGCCGGCAGGCGACGGTGACGATGCCGATCATGACCGCGAGTCCGAGGTCAAGGCGGCCTTCGCGAAGCTCGAGAGGGAGATGATCCGCAAGCACATCGCCGTTGACAAGAAGCGCCCCGACGGCCGTGCCAAGGATGAGATCCGCCCGATCGAGACCGAGGTCGACATCGCACCGCGCGTGCACGGCTCCGCGCTGTTCACCCGAGGCGAGACCCAGATCCTCTCCAACGTGGCGCTGGGGACCACCCGCATGGACATGAAGGTGGACAACCTCGGCCTCCAGGACAAGAAGACGTTCTGGCACCACTACAACTTCCCGCCGTTCTCGGTGGGTGAGGCCGGCTTCATGCGCGGGCCCAAGCGCCGGGACATCGGCCACGGGGCGCTCGCCGAGCGGGCGCTCTCCGCGGTGGTTCCCACCGGGGAGGACTTCCCGTACGTGGTGCGCGTCGTCTCCGAGACGTTGGAGTCCAACGGCTCGTCCTCGATGGGCTCGGTCTGCGCCTCCTCGATGGCCCTTATGGCCGCCGGTGTGCCGACCAAGGCCCCGGTCGCCGGAGTGGCGATGGGCCTGATCAAGGAGGGCGACGACTACATCGTCCTGACCGACATCGCCGGCGTCGAGGATCACCTCGGCGATATGGACTTCAAGGTCGCCGGCACCTCGGAGGGCATCACCGCCCTCCAGATGGACATCAAGATCACGGGAGTCACCTTCGACATCCTCGAGGACGCGCTGTCACAGGCTCATGAGGGCCGCCAGTTCATCCTCGGCAAGATGGCCGAGGCAATCGAGGCGCCGCGCGAGAAGCTGTCTGATTTCGCGCCGCGGATCGAGTCGATCAAGATCGACCAGGAGAAGATCGGCGCCGTGATCGGCAAGGGCGGCGAGACCATCCGCTCGCTCTGCGAGGAGTTCGAGGCCGACATCGACGTCGAGGACGACGGCACCGTCCGCGTCTACGCGCCGACCGGCCAGCTCGTCGAGGCGTGCATCGCCCGGATTGAGGGCATGACCAAGGACGCGGAGGTCGGCGACCGCTACTCAGCCGGCAAGGTCGTTAAGACGACCAACTTCGGCGCCTTCATCGAGCTGACGAAGGGCACCGACGGCCTGCTCCACATCTCTAACGTGAAGCCGGGCGAGCGCGTCGGGGTCGTCGAGGACGTCCTCAATGCAGGTGACGAGATCGACGTGACCGTGGTCGAAGTCGACCGCGAGCGCGGCCGGATCGGCCTGCGCCTGTCCGAGGACCCGGACGTCGCCGGAAAGACCAAGGAGGACCTGGTCTCCGTCGGCACCGGTGATTCGGGCCCGCCCAGCCGCGGCGGTGGCCGCAGCCGTGACGGCGGTGGCCGCGGTCGCGGCCGCGAGGGTGGCGGCGGACGCCGCTAGCCGACCTTGAGCGGCCCGCAGGCAACAGAGCTTGACTCCGGCCTGCGGGTCGTGACCGAGGCGGTCCCCTCGGTGCGCTCGGTCGCACTCGGCCTCTGGGTCCGCACGGGATCCCGGGACGAGAAGATCGAGCAGGCCGGGGTCTCCCACTTCCTCGAGCACCTGCTGTTCAAGGGCACGAAGCGTTACTCGGCGGTCGAGTTGAACGAGCAGTTCGACTCGCTCGGGGCAGCCTTCAACGCCGCCACGAGCAAGGAGACGACGCAAGTTCACGCTCGCTTCCTGGACGAGCACACCGAGCGCGTCTTCGACCTGATGGCGGAGATGATGCTCGGGCCCACCTACCCGGCCGACGAGGTGGACTCCGAGCGCCAGGTCGTGATCGAGGAGATCGCGATGTATGAGGACGAGCCGCAGGACAAGGTCCACGACGTGCTCGACGAGGCGATCTTCGGTGATCACCCGCTCGGCCGCCGCGTGATCGGAAGCGCCGACGTGATCGGCTCGATCGCGATCCCGGACATCGCCTCCTACCACGACGAGCGCTACGTGGCTCCCAATCTCGTCGTGGCGGCCGCCGGCAACCTCGAGCACGACGCGATCTGCGCCCTGACCGAGAAGCACTTCTCACCGCGGCCGGCCGAGGCCGCCGACGAGGCGGCCTCCCTCGACGGCTTCCAGCCGCGGATCGCCTTCCAGCAGAAGGACACCGAGCAGTACCACCTCTGCCTCGGCGCGCCCGGGATCGCCCGCGGGGACGACCGGCGCTTCGCCCTGCGCGTGCTCAACACCATCTTCGGCGGCTCGAGCTCATCCCGGCTGTTCCGGGAGGTGCGTGAGAAGCGAGGGCTCGCCTATGCCGTCGGCTCCTATACCGACGCCTACCGGGAGGCCGGAATGGTGGCGCTCTACGTCGGCACCCGCGAGGACCGCGTCAACGAGGCGATCGACGTCGTCGGCTCCGAGCTCGGGCGCCTGGCGAGCGAGCCCGTCTCCGCCGAGGAGATCACCCGGGCGAAGGAGAGCGTCAAGGGCCGGATAGTGCTGGCGCAGGAGTCCACCGGCGCCCGGATGTCGAGGCTTGCGCACGCGACGCTGTTCGATCTTCCGATCCTCAGCCTCGACGAGACGCTGGAGCGGGTTGATGGCGTCAGCGTGGACGACCTCTCCGCGCTCGCGGGCGAGCTCTACAGCCCGGAGCGCTTCTCGGCCGCGTCAATCGGCCGCGACGAGGACTGCTTCCGCTCGGCGCTCGAGTCGGTAAGTCCGACCCTCGCGGCCTAGGATCCCACCATGGCTATCAAGGTCGCGGTCTCGGGAGCGGCGGGTCGCATGGGCGAGACCGCCTGTGCTGCGGTCGAGGGCGCCGACGACCTCGAGCTGGCCGGCCGCGCCGATCCGGCGCTGGACGTGCCACTGGACGCCGTCCTCGGCGATGTCGACGTGCTGGTCGAGTTCAGCACCCCCGACACCGTCGCCGCCAATGCGCTGCAGGCCGTGGAGGCCGGCGTCCACACGGTCGTCGGCGCGACCGGCTTCGACCTCGACCAGCTCCGCGCCGGGGTCGAGGCGGCCGACAGCGCCAACTGCTTCGTCGCCCCCAACTTCGCGATCGGCGCCGTGCTGCTGATGGAGCTCGCCCAGCGGGCCGCGAAGCACATGCCCGAGTGCGAGATCGTCGAGCTACACCACGACCGCAAGCTCGACGCCCCCTCGGGGACCGCCAAGCGCACCGCCGAGCTGCTGCGGGAGGCCGGCGCCAACGTCCACGAGCCGATCCACTCGATCCGCCTGCCGGGCCTGGTCGCCCACGAGGAGGTCATCTTCGGAGGAGAGGGGCAGACGCTGAGCATCCGCCACGACTCGATCGACCGCTCCAGCTTCATGCCGGGCGTCCTGCTCGCCGCGCGCCGCGTCGGCGGCCTCCCGGACCGCTTCACCGTCGGCCTCGAGACCCTCCTCGGTTAGGGTCCCCGCCGATGCAGGAGATCGCGGCGCTCGACGCGACCGCTCAGGCGGAGCTGGTGCGCACCGGAGAGGTCTCCGCAGAGGAGCTGACCGAGGGCGCGATCTCTCGCGCCGAGCAGGTCAACGGCGAGATCAACGCGATCATCCACCCGCTCTACGAGGAGGGGATGGCGACGGCGCGCGGAGCGCTGCCCGACGGTCCCTTCAGCGGGGTCCCGTTCCTGTTCAAGGACATCGGCGCGGCGCTCGCCGGCCAGCCCCTTCACCTCGGCACGAAGCTGCTGAAGGACGCCGGCTTCCGCGTCCCGCTTGACAGCTTCCTGGGCGCGCGCTTCCGCGACGCCGGCCTGGTCACGTTCGGCAAGACCAACGTCCCCGAGCTGGGGATCCTGCCCACGACGGAGCCCGACGCCTACGGGCCGACGAAAAACCCCTGGGACACCCGGCTCAGTCCCGGTGGGTCCAGCGGCGGGCCGGCGGCCGCCGTCGCGGCGGGGATCGTTCCCATCGCCCACGCCAACGACGGCGGCGGCTCGATCCGGGTTCCCGCGAGCTGCTGCGGGTTGGTCGGGCTGAAACCTACGAGGCAGCGGATCTCCGAGGGCCCCCTGATCGGGGACATCATGTCGGGCCTCACCGTCGAGTTGATCGTCTCGCGCAGCGTCAGGGACACGGCGACGATGCTCGAGGTCGTGCACGGCCCCGCGCCCGGGGACCCATACGTCGCTCCGCCGCCCGAGCGTCCCTACACCGAGGAGCTCACCGCCTCGCCCGAAAAGCTTCGCATCGGCATCGAGACCACGCCCTGGGCCGAGATCGAGATCGACCCCCGCATGGCCGGCTTCGCGCGCGCCGCCGGGGATATGCTCGAGGGCCTCGGCCACAACGTTGAGGAAGCCGGCCCCGAGATGCCGCCCGTCGATGGCATCCCCAACCTCGTGGACACCTTCACGATCCGCTGGGCGGCGGGCCAGGCGGCGACGCTGGCCCAGCTCGCGAGACTGGTGGGCAGGCCGCTCGAGGCCGGTGACTTCGAGCCACTGACCTGGGCGCTGGCCGAGCTTGGCAGCGAGGTCAGCGGCGGCGACTATCTCAGCGCGATCTCCTTCCACCAGGGGATCGGCCGGCTGCTGGCCGCCTGGTTCGAGAGCGGATATGACCTGCTGCTGACGCCGACGATGGGGGAGCTGCCCCAGCCGCTCGGCACCTTCGACGACTCGGTCGGGGACCCGATCGAGGTGATGCTCAGGGCCGGGCGCAGCGCCGGCTTCGCGGCGCCGCTCAACGCCACCGGCAACCCGGCAATCTCGCTGCCGCTGCTGGAGAGCGAGGAGGGACTGCCGGTGGGGATCCAGCTCGTCGCCCCCTTCGGGCGCGAGGACGTACTTATCCGGATCGCGGCGCAGCTCGAGCAGGCGCATCCGTGGGCCGATCGGCGCGCCGGGGTCTGGGCGCAGGGCGATTGACGTCGCCTGAGAAGCCCACGAGCTCGCGCTAGGCTCCGGGCGATGACTGCGATTGAAGGAGTGCTGACGGCGATGGTTACGCCGTTCGCCGCGGACGGCTCGCTCGACGAGGCTGCCGCGCGGCGCCTTGCCGGCCACTTGGTGGACAACGGCTCCCACGGCCTCGTCGTCGCGGGCACCACCGGCGAGTCACCGACGCTCAGCGACGAGGAGGACGTCCGGCTGCTGAGGGCGGTCAAGGACGAGGTCGGCGATCGCGCCACCGTCATCTGCGGCACCGGGACCAACGACACCCGGCACTCTGAGCGCCTTTCCGCTGCCGCGGCCGAGAACGGCGCCGATGCCGTCCTCGTCGTGACCCCGTACTACAACAAGCCGAACCCGGCCGGGCTTGTGGCGCACTTCACCGCAGTCGCGGCCGCCGCGGGCGTGCCGGTTGTCGTCTACAACATCCCTTCGCGCGTGGTGGTCAACATGCCGCCGGAGCTGCTGGCGGAGCTGGGGCAGATCGAGAACGTGGTCGCCGTCAAGCAGGCCAACAACGACGAGATCGGCGCCGTCGAGGGCCTCGACGTGCTCGCGGGAAACGACGACATCTTCTTCCGCTGCCTCGAGACCGGCGGCACCGGGGGCATCCTCGTCGCCTCGCATGTGGTCGGCAACGAGATGCGCGAGATCTACGACGCGGCCAAGGCCGGAGACCTCGACAGGGCCTCGGAGATCGACGCCTCGATCCGCCCCGTCTATGACGCGCTCGGCGTGACCATCAACCCGATCCCGATCAAGGCGGCGGTTGAGATGCTGGGCCTCTGCGGCCCGACAATGCGCCTGCCGATGGTTCCCGCCGATGACGAGCAGCGCGCGGTCGTTCGCGCGGCGCTCGAGAGCCGCGGGCTGATCCCCAGCGGCACGGCGGCGGGCTAGCGGCTTGGCCTCCAAGGGCGTGCGCATCCTCCCGCTGGGCGGGCTGGGGGAGATCGGCAAGAACATGACGGTCGTCGAGACCGAGGGGCGGCTCGTGATCGTCGATACGGGGCTGATGTTCCCGACCGCCGAGATGCTCGGCATCGACCTGGTGCTGCCCGACTTCAACTGGCTCCGAGACCGCGCCGACGACATCGAGGCGATCGTGCTCACCCACGGTCACGAGGACCACGTCGGCGCCCTTCCCTACGTGCTGCGCGAGCTCGGGATCCCTCCGAAGATCTACAGCGGCCTGCTCACGGTCGGGATGGTCCGCTCCAAGCTCGACGAGCACAAGCTCAAGGAGGTGCCGCTCGAGGAGCTTCCGGCCGGGCATCACGCCAAGGCGGGGCCCTTCGACATCGAGATGATCCACATGTCGCACTCGATCCCCGATGCCTGCGCGGTGGCGCTCTCGACCGATCTCGGCACCGTCCTGATCACCGGCGACTACAAGTTCGACCAGACCCCCGTTGACGGCAACCCCGCCGACGTCTCGCGGCTCGCCGAGCTGGGCCGTGACGGCGTCCTCTGCCTCTGCGGTGACTCCACCAACGCCGATCGCCCCGGCATCGCGCCCTCCGAGTCCAGCGTCGGCCCCGCGCTGGTCGAGGTCTTCTCCCGCTGCAAGGGCCGGATCATCGTCACCTCCTTCGCCTCCAACGTGCATCGCGTCCAGCAGGTGATCGACGCCGCGGCGCGACTCGACCGCAGGGTGGCGCTGGTCGGACGCTCGATGCGCAAGAACTTCAACATCGCCTCCAGCCTCGGGATCGCCTCGGCGCCCAGCGGCCTCTTCATCCAGCCCAAGGAGATCGAGGACTTCCCCGACGACAAGGTCGTGGTGATCTCGACGGGGAGCCAGGGGGAGCCGCTCTCGGCCCTGCGCCGGATGGCCAACAACGACCACCGTGACGTCGAGCTGCATTCAGGGGACACGGTGATCTTCTCCGCGACCCCGATCCCCGGCAACGAGGGCTCGGTCAACGAGACGATCGACCGCATCTTCCAGATCGGCGCTTCGGTGGTCACCGCCAAGGACGCTCCGATCCATGCTTCGGGCCACGGCTGGCAGGAGGAGATGAAGCTGATGCTCAACCTGACAAAGCCGCGCTACGTGATGCCCTTCCACGGCGACCACAAGCGATTGCGCCTGCATGCCGAGCTTGCCGAGTCGGTCGGGATTGACGCCGATCGGATTTTCGTGGGCCGCAACGGACTCCCGCTGGAGATCAACGAGAAGGGCGCGCGCTTCGGCGAGGACGTGCACGCCGGGATGATCTTCGTGGACGGCGTCGACATCGGTGAGCCCGACGATGTCGCCCTTCGCGACCGCCGCACACTCTCGGCCGACGGGGTCTTCATCGTCGTCGCGACGATCGCCTCCGACGACGGTTCCCAGGTTGCGCCGCCCGAGGTGATCTTCCGCGGCGTCCCCTTCCTCGGTCACGAGGAGGACAAGATTCGCAAGCAGATCCGCAAGGTCGCCGAGGAGACTCTCGCAGAGGCTGCCGAGGACGAGGTCGGCGACGTCGCCCTGATCCAGGAGGACCTCCACGAGGACATCGGTGCCTTCGTCCACAAGCGCCTGCGCCGCCGGCCCCTGATCCTGCCGGTCGTGGTCGAGGTCTAGACAGCGCCGGTCTCGCAACGTTGAGCGGCGTGATTCAAGTCGCCGCTCATGCCTGAAGCGGCGCGGTCTGCGGCACGGTGCGTTTGTGAAGCCGCGATCGCTACTCGCACGTTGCGCAGCGACGCTGGCGGTTTCACTCTTCTTGCCGGCTTTCGCGACGGCGGCTTCGGTTCCCCTGGCGCAGGTCGGCTGCTCCGGCTCGGGCGCCGGCGAACTCTTTAACGCAAGGGGCGTCGCACTCGACGGCGCCGGCGACCTTACGTCGTTGACCGCTTCAACGAGCGAGTCAGCGTTTTCGGAGCCGACGGCACTTTCATCCGCGCCTTCGGCTGGGGCGTCGACACCGGGGCCGCCGCCTTTGAGGTCTGGACGACGGCCGGCAGCTGCCAGGGGGGTATGCCCGGCGGTGGAGCGGGCCAGTTCGACAACCCCACCGACGTCGCCACCGACTGCCGTGGAGCCGCATCGGTCGTGGACTCAGGAAACGGTCGCCTGCAGCGCTCCCGACGGACCTCGCGCCGTAACTACGCAGGGGGAGGCCGGAAAGGAAAAGCCCGCCGGGATCGAGGGAGGTGCGATCCCGGCGGGCGAGCCACCGCTCTGACAGCTGTGGCCTTGTGATCCGCCGCGAAGCTTGCGCCCGGGCGAATCGGCGTCTGGTCCGCTGCAAAACCTAGAAGCGTCCTCTCAACGCTCGCTAAATGTTCTCGGGGTTGCCCACGGTCGGCTCGACCGCATCCTCGTCCCGATTGCCGACGGCGGGGGCTGGGCCGGACGTGTCTCCAAGCAGGGGCAGCCGGACGCTGAATGTGGCGCCTCCGAGAGTCGAAGCCCCTGCCTCGACCGAGCCGCCGTGGGACTCGGCCACGGAGCGGACGATGGCGAGGCCGAGGCCGCTGCCGCCGCCGCCGGTCGTGTCGGCGGGCCCCTGGCCGCGAACGAAGCGCTCAAACACCTGCGACCCCATCTCCGCGGGGATGCCCGGCCCGTCGTCGCTGACCTCGAGCAGCGCCCGATCGCCGTCCGAGGCGACCCTGACCGTGACCGTGGAGCCCGTGGGGGTGTGGCGAACGGCATTGTCGATCAGGTTGAGGGCAAGCCTGTGCAGCTCGTCGGGATTGCCCTCGACGCGGAGGCCGGGCGCGACCTCAGAGCGGATCTTGTGGTCGCCGGCGACGGGCTCGACCTCATGGATGGCTCCCTCGACGGCTTCGGAGAGGTCGAGTGGGTGGCGCGCCGCCCTGCGCCCGGCGTCGGCGCGGGCGAGCAGCAGCAGGTCCCCAACCAGGCGCGACATCCGCTGGGTCGAGCGCAGGGCGGAGTCGACGGCGGTCTGATCGTCGGCCTGCTCGATGGAAGTCTGGAGCAGCTCCAGGTTGGCCATGACGCTGGTCAGCGGGGTGCGCAGCTCGTGGGAGGCGTCCGCCACGAACCGGCGCTGGCGCTCGAATGCGGCCTCGCGCTCGGTGCGGGCGTCGTCGAGCGAGCGCAGCATCTCGTCCATCGTCTCGGCCAGCTCTCCCACCTCGTCGTCGGTGGCCTGGACCGGCATCCGGCGCGAGGGGTCGCGTGTGGCGGCGATGTCCTTGGCGAGTGCGGTCAGCGATGAGACCGGCCGCATCGCGCGGTTGGCGACCGTCAGGCCCGCGATCATGGCGAGCATCGTGCCGACGAGGACGCCCGCGCCGAGGAAGAGCCAGAGGCGCGCGACGGTCGCGTCCATGCCGGTGTAGGGGCGCCCGTATTGGACGTAGATCGGGAGGCCGCCGCTCTGGGCGACGGGCTCGGAGGCAACGTAGTACTCGCCGATCTTGGTGATCTCGCCGCGGGGCGGGCCGAGCGAGATCCGCGGGTTCGTGGTGGCGCCGGAGATCGGATGGCCGCTCTGGTCGACGACGCGGACGACGGCGTCGTCGGCCATCGCGACGTCGGTCAGCCTGGGGGTCTCGGGGATGATCTGGCCGGTGGTCGCGCTGCGGAGGACCTGGGTCTCGGCGCCGAGCGAGCTGACGGCGTTCTGGAGCTCGTCGTTGTAGTCGGTCTTGATCCGGTGGCCGACGAGGTTGCCCAGGACCAGGGCGAAGGCGATCAGGATGCCGGCGGTCAGCGCCGCGCAGATGCCGGCGATGCGCCACCGGACCGGCCAGCGATCGGGGCGCAGGCGCTGAGGCCAACGCGGGCGCATCAGGCCGCCTTGAGGACGTACCCCGCGCCGCGCTTGGTGTGGAGCAGGCGGGGTTCGCCCCCGGCCTCGAGCTTGCGGCGAAGGTTGGAGATGAAGACGTCGATCGTGTTGGTCTGCTCGAAGGGGTCGTAGCCCCAGACGTCCTCGAGCAGGCGCTCGCGGGAGACGACGAGCTTCTGGTTGCGAGCGAGGTACTCGAGCAGCTCGAACTCGCGGTTGGTCAGCTCGATCTCACGCTCTGAGCGCCGGACCTCGCGGGTATCGGGATTGACGCTGAGGTCGCCGATCACCAGCGAGGCGCTTCCGCGGGGCGGCCGTCGCCTAAGCAGGGCCCGGATCCGGGCGAGCAGCTCGGTGCGCTCGAACGGCTTCACGAGGTAGTCGTCGGCCCCGCTGTCGAGGCCGCCGACGCGATCCTCGGTCTCACTGCGCGCGGTCAGGATCAGGATCGGCGCGTCGCTCTCGGCGCGCAGCCTGCGGCAGACCTCCATCCCGTCGAGGCGGGGGAGGCCGAGGTCGAGGATCACCAGGTCGGGAATGAACTGCTCGGCGGCGCTGAGGCCGTCGACGCCGTCGCCGGCGGTACGGACCTCGTGGCCCTCGGCTCGCAGCGAGCGGCGGAGGACGTCGGCGATCTCCTCATCGTCCTCCACGACGAGGATCCGCACGCTCTGCGTGGCCGTCTCCATGTCCACGAGTCAAGGGTAGAGCCCGATCCGCCCGAAATAGCGCTTTCTTGCGCCAATTTTTAGGCTGCGCAGAGACTCGGGGCACCGGGGGTCACGCAGGGGTGCGGCCCCAGGCGTCGAAGGGGGTGGGCAGATGCTTGCAGACAAGATCTTCGGCGCCCCGTCGCGGCCCCCCGCGAAGGGGAAAAAGCGTGCCAAGCGCTCCCCGCGCGCTGCGGAGACTCGGCAGCGCGCGCCTCGCCGCAAGGCGAACCGTAAGCTCGTGCGCACGCCCGAGTCCGAGCAGCGCCGGCTCGACCTGGTCGGCCTCGCCTGCATGGCGCTCGCCGTGTACCTCGGCTACGTCGTCTATCTCGACTGGAACGGCGGCGCGGTCGGCAACGGCTCCGAGGACGCGCTCCGCTATGCGATCGGCGCCGCGGCGATCCTGGCGCCCGTTGGGCTGGGCATCGCCGGGCTGGGGATGATCATGCGCCCGCTGCTGCCGTCGGCCGGCTCGACGGCGGCCGGGCTGATCGCGATCGGGGCGGGGATCATCCTGGCGCTGGCCGCGCAGACCGCCGCCCTCGGCCCCTCGAGCCCTTCACGCGAGGAGCTGTTCGATCCCAACTTCTTCAGCGCCCACGGCGGCGCCCTGGGCGAGACCCTGTACTGGGCCTCGACGACGCTCTTCCAGCGGCTCGGCGCCCACATCCTCGCCGTGCTGGCGCTGATCGCGGGGGCGCTGCTGCTCTCGGGGCGCTCGGTCTCCGAACTGCTGCGCGCCCTCGGGCGCGGCGCCACCCGCGCCAAGCGCGGCGCCGGCGAGATCGCGACCGCCGTTCGCGAGACCGGCTACCCGGGTCCCGATCCCGACCTGATCGAGACCGAGCCCGCCGAGACGGAGCGGACGTTCGGTGCCCCCGAGCCCCTGGCCCCCGACGGGGAGGACGATCCGGAGGGCGACGAGGCTGGGACTCTGGTGATCCACGACCTTCGCGACCAGGACCCAGACGGCGTCGCCAACTTCGACGAGGCAGTTCAGATCAGCGAGGACGACGACGAGGAGCCGGGGGAGCCCCAGCCCTTCAAGGTGATCAAGGGGGGGCTGCGTGAGGACGACGAGGAGCCCGTGGTCAAGGACGAGTTCGCCGATCGCAAGATCGAGGAGGGCGCACAGTCCGCGACGGACGTGACGCCGATGGGAATCAAGCGCAGCGCGGTCACCGAGTCCGAGGAGCTCGACTACGAGCCGCCGCCGGAGGGCCTGCTCGAGAAGGGCGGGCCCGAGCGGAAGCCCGACAAGGCCGACACCGAGCCCGTCGCCCGCGCGCTGCTCGAGGCGCTCGGCCACTTCGGCGTCGAGGCCCGGCTTGTCGGCGTGGTCAGCGGCCCGCACGTCAGCCGCTACGAGCTTCGCCTCGCGCCGGGGACCAAGGTCTCGAAGATCACCCAGCTCAAGGACGACCTCGCCTACGCGCTCGCCTCGACCGACATCCGGATCCTGGCGCCGATCCCGGGCAAGCAGGCCGTCGGCGTCGAGGTCCCCAACCAGCGACGCCGCCTGGTCCGCCTGGGCGACATCTACGGAGGTCGCCCAAAGGGAGCCTCGCCACTGACCGCGTGGCTCGGCAAGGATATCTCCGGCCAGGCGATCTGGACCGACCTTCAGAAGATGCCGCACGTGCTCGTCGCCGGGACCACCGGCTCGGGCAAGTCGGGGAGCGTCAACGCGATCCTCTCCTCGATCCTGCTGCACGCCTCGCCGAACGAGGTGCGGCTGGTGCTCGTCGATCCCAAGCAGGTGGAGCTCAACCACTACGAGCGGGTGCCGCACCTGCTGACCCCGGTGGTCACCTCGCCGCGCCTTGCCGCCAACGTGCTCGCGAACCTGATCGCCGAGATGGAGAGCCGCTACGGCGTCATGAGCGAGGCGCGCGCCCGGAACCTGAACGAGCTCAACAAGGTCCGCGTCGCCGCCGGCGAGCCGCCGCTGCCCCACATCCTCTGCGTGATCGACGAGCTCGCCGACCTGATGATGGTCGCGCCGGCCGACGTCGAGGACGCGATCATCCGGCTCGCGCAGAAGTCGCGCGCGGTCGGCATCCACCTGCTGCTCGCGACCCAGCGGCCCTCGACCGACATCATCACCGGCACGATCAAGGTCAACATCCCGGCGCGGATGGCCTTCGCGGTCTCCTCGCAGGTCGACTCGCGCGTGATCCTCGACCAGGGTGGCGCCGAGACGCTCCTCGGCCAGGGCGACATGCTCTTCCGGCCCGCCGGCACCTCCAAGCTCCAGCGCGTTCAGGGCGCCTTCGTCAGCGAGAAGGAGATCGCCAAGATCACCGGCCATTGGGCCAAGCAGGGCGAGCCCGAGTTCCAGGAGGAGCTACTCGAGGCGGCCCAGCCCCGCGTCGAGGAGGGCGCCCCCGAAGGTGACTTCGACCCCGACCAGGACGACCTGCTGACACAGGCCGCGACGGTCGTGGTCGAGAGCGGCACCGCTTCCGTCTCGATGATCCAGCGGCGCCTGCGCGTCGGCTACACACGCGCCGGGCGCCTCGTGGACATGCTCGAGCGCAGAGGCATCATCTCCGGCTACGAGGGCTCCAAGCCCCGCCAGGTCCTCGTCAGCCAGGCCGAGCTGCCACGACTGCTGGCCGGTGCGAGCGCCGAGGACGACACCGGCACGATGGAGCCGGTCGGCCCGCCCGAGGGCCCCTAGGCACGACGCCGATCCCCGACGGGATCGGCCTCAGCAGCTGTTGGGCTTGGGGTCCTTGGGGTCGGTCTTCGCCACTTCCTTGCGGTTCGCGCCCAAGCCGCAGTCGATCCTCAGGTCGCGCTTGCCGTCGGTTGCGAACAGGACGTCTATTCCCTTGTCCCCGAACATCTCGTCGCGCCCGCGCCCGCCGACGATCAGGTCCTTGCCGGCCAACCCGTGGAGGACGTCGGCGCCGCGCCCACCCTTGAGCCTGTCCGAGCCGGCGCTGCCCGACAGCGTGTCGATGAGCGGGCTGCCGACGAGGCTCTCGATGCCCGTCAGGGTGTCCAGGCCCGTGACCGTGTTGTTCTCGTAGATCTGGCCGTCGATCGCGCCCGCGACGCCGCGGTCGGCAGCCCCATACGTGACGGTGTCGACGCCCGCTCCGCCGTTGAGGGCATCCGGCGACTCGTTGCCGCCGCTGAGCCGGTCGCTACCGCCGTGGGCGTTGATCTCGATCGGGATCAGGCCGGAGCCGGAGTAGTCACCGGGGACCGCCCCGGACCCGAGGATCGTGTCGCGGCCCGCCGATCCCACGGCCCGGAAGCTGTCGACACCGGTGCCGGAGACGTCGGCGTCCGGCGAGAGCCCGCCGTAGTCAGACTACGGCGAGAGCCCGCCGTAGTCAGACGGGTTCGTGTTGACGCCGAGGGCGCCGAAGCGCAGATTGAGGGGTCCCGAGGTGGTCCGGAACTCAACCCTGTCGCTTCCTCCCCTGAGGTCGAGCACGATCGCCGCCCCGGAGAGCTCGGTGGGATCGACGATGGTCAACAGGGAGGGAGCGATGCCCCCTCCTCCCGACCCATCGGTGACGTCGATCGCCGTTGTCCCTGCCACGGTGGCGGCGCCGCCTGTGCAGGCGATGGGGGCGCCCGCGCCGTCCTGGACCTGGACCTTGTTGCCGACGACCTCGAGCCTGACCGCGTCGTTCGAGCTGAGGATCACATCGATCAGCCCGGTGGGCGGCGCGTCGTGGACGCAGCTGATCGCCGCCCCCGCGGACCCTGGGAAGGCGAGCGCGCCGAAAACCAGGAGTGAACCGACAATCGGAAAACAACGGAGAAACGTCCCTGGCACAAGCCGACCTTACCAGCGGCCATCTCCTTCGGGAACAATGTTGGGGGTGAGCGTTCGAGCGGGGATCCTGGTGACCGGCACCGAGCTGCTGACCGGCTCGGTCAGCGACCGCAACGGCCCCTGGCTGTCGGAGCGGCTGGGCGAGATCGGCGTCGAGGTGGCGGCGATCCTGCTCGTCGGTGACCGGCCCTCCGACCTCGAGGCGGCGCTGGGCTTTATGCGCGACGAGGGCTTCGACGTCGTCGTCACCAGCGGGGGCTTGGGGCCGACGGCCGACGACATGACCGCCGAGGTCGTCGGCAACTTCGCCGGTCGCCCGCTGGCACTCGACGAGGAGATGGAGCAGAAGATCCACAACATCCTCAAGGAGTTCGCCAAGCGGCTCCGCTTCGACCCCGAGGCGCTGAGGGACGCGAACCGCAAGCAGGCGATGATCCCCGAGGGCGCCACGGCGATCGACCCGGCGGGGACGGCGCCCGGGCTCGTGGTCCCGGCCGGGGAGCAGGTGATCGTGGTGCTGCCGGGCCCGCCCGGCGAGCTGCAGGCGATGTGGCCGCTGGCCATCGAGACCCCGGCGGCGCGAGGGGTGCTCGACAGGGCCGAGCCCCTCGAGACCTCATCGATGCGCCTGTTCGGGCTGCCGGAGTCCGAGATCGCCCAGAGCCTTCGCGAGATCGAGCAGGACGCCGACCTCTCCGGGCTGGAGATCACGACCTGCCTGCGCGGCGGGGAGCTGGTGGTGGACGTGCGCAGCCGGGCCGGGTCGGAGGACGCCCTGGAGGCGCTCTGGGCGGGCCTGCGCGAGCGCCACGACCGCTTCCTCTACAGCGAGGCCGGGGAAATGATCGACGAGGTGATCGCGGGGCTGCTCGACGGCCGCACGATCGCCGTCGCCGAGTCCTGCACCGGCGGCCTGCTCGCCAAGCGCCTGACCGACCGCGCCGGCGCCTCGGAGTACTTCTCGGGTGGCGTGGTCGCCTATTCGAACGAGGCCAAGACGGCGCTGCTGGGGGTGCCCGAGGAGCTGATCGCCGAGCACGGCGCGGTCTCCCCGGAGGTGGCCGAGGCGATGGCCGACGGAGCGCTGGAGCGTTTCGGCGCCGACGTCGCCTGCTCGGTCACCGGCGTCGCCGGCCCTGATGGAGGAACCGAGGATAAGCCCGTCGGCTACGTCTGCTTCTGCGTCAAGCTGGCCGGCGGGGAGAAGCTTGCCCGTGACCCGGCACTCCCGGGCAACCGCGCCGACGTCCGCGAGCGCTCGACGATGGTGGCGCTGCACCTGATCCGCTACCTCCTGCAGGGGAGGGAACCGCCCCGTTAGGTCGCGCTCAGGGGCGCTTTCGCTACCTTCCCAGCGGTCTTCGCGCGGGTGTCCGGTCTAGCCTCGGGTTCGTGGCGACGGAGCGTTTGAAGAGCCCGCGGGCGCGGCTGTTCGTCGCGCTTTGCCTTCCTGAGCACGTTCGTGATGAGATCACCGCCTGGCAGGCCAGCTTCACCGATGCGGCGCTGCGACCCGTCATGGCCGAGTCGCTCCACCTGACGCTCTGCTTCCTGGGCTACCGGGCCGAGGAGGAGATCCCGCGGATCGCGGAGGCGGCGCTCGACGTCAGCGCGGCCGCGCCCGAGGTCAGCCTGGGGCGGGAGGTCATCGGCCTGCCCAAGCGCAAGAGCAGGCCCGGGGTTTTCGTGCTCGAGGCGCACTCCGAGGGGCTGGTGGCGCTGCAGGCGGCCGTGGAGGGAAGCCTGGTGCGGGCGGGGTTCCACGAGGCCGAGGGCAGGCCCTTCTGGCCCCACCTCACGGTCGCGAGGGTGAGGCGCGAGAAGTCCGCTGGGCGGAAGCCGGCGGCGGTGGTGGAGCCCCCTGGGCCACCCCCCGAACATACGTTCTTTTTCCGTCCGTTCCCATGCGTACGTTTGGTTCTCCTCCGCTCGCGCCTGCGGCGCAGCGGGGCCGAGTACGAGTCGATGGCTGAGTTGGAGCTTCCGACGGCCGAAACGAGAGAGAAGAGGTAGACCAGATGCCAGATGCGAAGCCCAACCTGAGAGAGGCCGGCGAGAAGGATGCCAAGGCCCGCGACGCGGCGCTGCAGGCCGCCGTCGGCCAGATCGAGAAGGAGTTCGGGCTGGGGTCGGTGATGAAGCTCGGGGACGACCACGGGCACGACGTCGAGTCGATCTCGACGGGCGCGCTCTCGCTCGACCTCGCCCTCGGCGTCGGCGGAGTGCCTCGCGGCCGCATCGTCGAGATCTTCGGCCCTGAGTCCTCGGGCAAGACCACCCTGGTCTACCACATCATCGCCGAGGCCCAGAAGCGCGGCGGCGTCTGCGCCTTCGTGGACACCGAGCACGCGATCGACCCGGTCTACGCGAAGCGGATCGGCGTCGACACCGACGAGCTGCTGGTCTCCCAGCCCGACCACGGCGAGCAGGCGCTCGAGATCGTCGACGTCCTGGTGCGCTCGGGAGCGGTGGACATCGTCGCCGTGGACTCGGTCGCGGCGCTGACGCCGCGCGCCGAGCTCGAGGGCCAGATGGGCGACACCCACGTCGGCCTGCAGGCGCGGCTGATGTCGCAGGCGCTGCGAAAGCTGGCCGGGAACCTCAACCGCGCCAACACGGTCTGCCTCTTCACCAACCAGATCCGGGAGAAGATCGGCGTCCAGTTCGGCTCGCCGGAGACGCAGCCGGGCGGGCGGGCGCTCAAGTTCTATTCGAGCCAGCGGCTCGACATCCGTCGGATCGAGACGCTCAAGGAGGGGACCGAGGCCGTCGGCAACCGCTGCCGCGTCAAGGTCGTCAAGAACAAGGTCGCGCCGCCCTTCAAGCAGGCCGAGTTCGACATCGAGTACGGCGTCGGCATCTCGAAGGAGGGCTGCATCCTCGATTTGGCGCTCGAGCACGAGCTGATCCAGAAGTCGGGCTCGTTCTTCTCCTACGGCGAGGCGCGGCTCGGACAGGGCCGCAACAACACCAAGGAGTTCCTGCGCCAGAACGCCGAGGTGATGGCCGAGCTGGAGGACAAGATCAACGACAGGATCGGGCTCGACGACGCTCCTGACGAGGTCGAGGAGGTCGAAAAGGTCCCGGCGGAGCAGGCGCCGGCGGAGGTCAAGGCAGACGCCAAGCCCGAGCCGAAGCCCCAGGCCAAGCCGGAGCCGAAGGCCGAGCTGCAGCCCGAGCCGAAGGCAGACACGAAGCCCAAGCCGAAGCCCGCCGAGGCGAAGCCGGCGGAGCGCAAGGCGGCCTAGCGCCGGGTTCGTGCCCACCGACGGGATGACCCTCGCCCTCAGGGCGCTCAACCACAAGGACCGCACGGAATCGGAGCTGGCGTCCTGGCTGGAGAGGCGCGGGGTGGAGCCCGCGGAGATCGAGGAGGTGCTGGTCCGCCTGGCCGAAATCGGCGGCGTCGACGATCGGCGCTATGCCCGCCGCTTCGCCGAGGACAAGCGTGAGCTGGCCGGCTGGGGACCGGACCGGATCGCGGGCGATCTTTCGGCCCGGGGCGTGCCGCGCCACCTGATCGACGCCGCGGTGGGCTGGGAGGGCGAGGCCGACCAGGCGCGGCGCGCGGCGAACCTGTTGGAGGAGCGCGGCGCAGACCTCAGCGATGATCGGGGCAGGAACCGTGCGCTGGGCCTGCTGGCCCGTAGGGGCTACGCGCTGGAGGTGGCCTACGAGGCCGTGATGATGGCTGAGAGGGCCTCCAGGGCCGCGTGAGGGGCCGCTCTGCGGCTTCGACGGGCCGGGCCAGCGGGTAGGATCCGCTGCCGATGGACGGCTCGATCTTCTACTTCGCCGGCGGCGCGCTGATTGTCGCGGCCCTGATCCTTGCGGCGGTGGGACTTCGCAACACCGAGAGCTTCCCGTCCCGCGGGGCCATGGCCGGGGTCATCGTCGCCTTTGCGGTGCTCGTCGCGGCGACCGGCGCCTTCGCCTGGGTCAACGCCAGCGACGAGAAGGAGAAGCGAAACGAGGAGCTGGCTGCCGAGCAGGCTGAGGCCCAGGAGGCCGACGCGGGTGGCGGGGAGCAGCAGGGCGACAAGCCGGCGGCCGAGGGCGAGACCCTCGACCTCACCTCTCCCGAGGACGGCTCCCTCAGCTTCGACCCCGACACGCTGGAGGCGTCGAGCACCACGGTCACCGTGGCCTACGACAACCCCTCGATGATCCCGCACAACGTCGCGATCGAGGACTCCGAGGGCGAGCAGCTAGGGGAGACCCCGCTGGCCTCAGAGGGCGAGGAGTCGGTGACGCTGACCGTGGAGCCCGGCGACTACGTCTACTTCTGCACGGTCCCCGGCCACCGCGAGGGCGGCATGGAGGGCGACCTCACGGTCAAGTAAGCGCCGCTCGCCTGACCCCTTGACAAGGGCGAGTTCGTGCTCTCGATGCGGTTCCCGCCGGGCCTGCAGCTCCCGACGCACCACCACACGGGCACGACTGCGTGCCGGAGGCCGGCGAGGTCGCCGAGGTCTTCCTCGTGATCGTGGGCGAGCTCCTGTTCCTCGACGACGACGGGAACATCGTCGCGCGGGAGAACCGGAGGACGTCACTCGAGCGCTACGAGGCCTATTGCGAGGCGAACGGCCTCGAGCTCCGGGACCTGACGAGCTTCCAGGCGTAGGCCTGACGCGGGTGTAGGCGACCGACGCGGCCGGCTGTATAGCAGAGTCCGCCTTCTGCTATACAGTCGCGGTCCAATGGTCGAAGAGAGCCTTGAAGTGGGGCTGCGAGAGGTCCAGAGCGAGTTCGAGCAAAGGCGCCGACGCCTGTGGCTGGAGCGGATCCGGGTCGGGCTCGAGTATCGAAGGGCCCTGCGAGAGGTGGCCGAGGGGGTGGCCCGAAGCCGGGCGAGCCGCGACCAGCGGGTCCGCCGTGCCGTCGCCGACGGGGCGAGCTACCGCGAGGTTGCGCGGGCGATCGGGCTATCGCACAGCCGGGTCCAGCAGATCGTCAACTCCGCCTGAACGCGTTCCGGGCGCACCGCGGCGCTGTAGCCTGATCGCGATGGCCGCTAAGGGCTACCACCTCACCACCTTCGGGTGCCAGATGAACGAGCACGACTCCGAGCGGATGAAGGGGATGCTCGAGGCGCTCGGCTACACCCAGCGCGCCGAGCGCTCGGAAGCCGACCTGATCCTCTTCAACACCTGCTCGATCCGTGAGTCCGCGGACAGCCGCTTCATCGCCCACCTGGGCGAGGCCAAGCGCCTCAAGGGCGAGGACCCCGAGCGCGTCGTCGGCGTCGGGGGCTGCTGGGCGCAGTCGGTGAAGGAGGAGGTCTTCCGCCGCTTCCCCTTCGTGGACGTCGCCTTCGGCCCCGGGCAGATCCACCGGCTGGCCGAGTTCCTCACGTCCGACTCGCTGACCGCCCAGGGCTACTTCGAGTTCGAGGATCTCTCGGGGCACCTGCCGACCAAGCGCGAGCGCGAGTTCCAGGGCTGGCTGCAGATCTCGCAGGGCTGCAACTGCGTCTGCGCCTACTGCATCGTTCCCTCGACGCGTGGGCGCGAGGTCAGCCGCGACCCCGAGGAGGTCGTCGCCGAGGCATCGGCGCTCGCGGCGGACGGCGTCAGCGAGCTGACCCTGTTGGGCCAGAACGTCAACAGCTACGGCCGCGACCTCGGCGAGCGCCGGCTGAGTTTCGCCGAGCTGCTGGCCCGGGTGGATGCCGTCGAGGGGATCGAGCGGCTGCGCTACACGAGCCCGCACCCCAAGGACATGAAGGAGGACGTCGTCCGGGCCCACGTAGAGCTGCCCTCGCTCTGCGAGCACATCCACCTGCCGCTGCAGTCGGGCTCGAGCGCGGTGCTGAAGCGGATGCGGCGCACCTATAACCGGGAGCGCTACATGGAGCGGGTGGCGCTGATCCGTGAGCACCTGCCTGACTGCGCCCTGACCACCGACGTCATCGTCGGCTTTCCCGGTGAGACGGAGGAGGACTTCGCCGAGACGCTCGAGGTCGTGGACGAGGTCGGCTACGACAGCGCCTTCACCTTCATCTTCTCGCCCCGGAGGGGGACGCTCGCCGCGGAGATGCCCGACCAGCTCCCGCATCCGCTCAAGAGCGAGCGCATGGGCCGCCTGGTCGAGCTCGTCCAGCGCCGCGCCCGCGAGCGCTCCGAGCGATTCGTCGGCCGCACCATGGAGGTGCTGGTCGAGGGCCCGAGCCGCAATGACCCCGCCCGCCTGCGCGGGCGAACGCGCCACAACAAGACGGTTAACTTCGACGGCACGGCCCGCCCGGGCGAGCTGGTGGAGGTCGAGATCACCGGCTCCACCTCGACCACGCTCTCGGGCCAGGAGCGCCTGCTCAGCAGGGTCTAGGCGTGGCGGCGGGGGCTGAGGGGCCGGCGCCGCGGGTGCTCGCGATCTTCGGCCCCACGGCGGCCGGCAAGACGGGAACCGCGATCGCGGTCTCCCGGGCGCTGCGCGAGCGCGGTGAGGAGCCCGTCGCGGTCAACTGCGACTCGATCCAGGTCTACCGGGGACTGGAGCTGATCAGCGGCGCGGCGGGCGCGCGGGAGCGCGGGCAGCTCGAGCACCGGCTGCTGTCCTTCGTCGATCCTGCCGAGGAGTTCAGCGCCGG
>SHVA01000018.1 GCA_009691195.1 Solirubrobacterales bacterium
CGGGCTTGAACCACTCCGGGTGCTCGCGCACCGTCCAGTGGTCCGGCCTCAGCCGATCGCGGCCGGGTCGAAGCTCCTCAGTGCGGCCGTTCACGACGAGCGACAGATGCTTCCTGGGAGTGACCATGCGCTCGCCGCTGAGGACCCGCCCCCGTCGGAGGCCGCGGGAGATCTCGGAGTCGGTCAGCAGGCTCGTCGTGGGGCTCACCGCTCCACCCCCTCGCGTCGCTCCGAGTGGAACAGGTCGCGCCGGTCGATCCGGATCGAGCCGCCTGGGCCCGCGGGCTGCGATGCCGGCAGGTAGCCGTCCTCGATCCAGCTGCGGATCGTCTTCTCGCTCACCCTGAGCTCGGCGGCGGCCTCGGGAACCTTCAGGAAGTCGGCGGCAGTGTGTGTCATCCCAGCCAGTCTCAGGGCCGCTGCGGCGGGAGGGCGCCCATTGGGCAGAATCCGGATCCTCTGCCCAAATCGACCCTAATCGCCCCGGATCGTGCGTAAACGGAACGGCCACGCGACGAGCCCAGAAGGCCCGGAATCCCGCGCCAAAGCCGAAAACGGCTACCTTGGCGCAGGGCTTATGAGTCCGCTGCTCTGACCAACTGAGCTACCGGCCCGGTCGCGCCGAGCGTAGCGCTCTCGTAGGATCCGGCGCCCGGCGTGAACGAGAGGACAAGATGAAGATGCAGGCTGCGGTCCTGGAGGAGTTCGGGAAGCCGCTCGAGGTGCAGGAGCTGGAGCTGGCGGAGCCCAGGGCGGGCGAGGTCCTGGTCCGGCTGGTGGCCTGCGGCGTCTGCCATACCGACCTCTACACGGCTTCCGGCGCCGACCCCTCGGGCTACGCGCCCACCGTGCTCGGCCACGAGGGCGCCGGCGTGGTCGAGTCGGTCGGGCCGGACGTCACGCTGCTGGAGCCCGGCGACCACGTGGTCACTCTGTTCTCGCCCCAGTGCGGCGAGTGCATCCACTGCCTCGACGCTCGCACCAACCTCTGCCTGGCGATCCGCGACGAGCAGGGCAAGGGGCACCTGCCCGACGGGACGGTCCGGCTCTCCCGCGGAGGCGAGGAGATCCGCCACTTCATGGGCACCTCGACCTTCGCCGAGTACACGGTGATGCCCGAGATCGCGCTCGCCAAGATTAACCCCGAGGCGCCGCTGGATCACGCCTGCCTGTTTGCCTGCGGGCTCTCGACCGGCCTCGGCGCGGCGATCAACACCGCCAAGGTCGAGCCCGGCAGCACCGCCGTGGTCTTCGGGGCCGGCATGGTGGGCCTCGGCGCCGTCGCCGGCTGCCGGCTGCAGGGCGCCGAGCGAATCGTCTGCGTTGACCTCTCCGACGACCGCCTCGAGCTGGCGAGGGGGCAGGGGGCGACCGAGGTGCTCACCGGCGGTGAGGACACCGTCGAGCGCATCCTCGAGCTGACCGACGGCTTCGGGGCCGACTACACCTTCGAGGCGACCGGCAACGTCAAGGTGATGCGCCAGGCCGTCGAGGCCGCGCGCATGGGCTGGGGGCTCTGCACGGTCGCGGGGGTCGCGGGCAGGGGCGAGACACTCGACATCGTGCCCCGCTTCCTGATCACCGGCCGCAGGGTCGCCGGCTCCTCGTTCGGCGGGGTCAAGGGGCGCGAGGGCGTGCCCAAGCTGGTTGACCGCTACATGGCCGGCGAGATCGACGTCGAGCCCTTCATCTCCCACCACCTGAAACTGGACGAGGTCAACCGCGGCTTCGAGCTGATGGAGGCCCAGGACGGCATCCGCAGCGTGATCCAGTACGACTGAGCGACGGCGCCCTCCACCCCACGCCCCCCAAACGAAAGGACCACGACCTTGATCCTGCAGAGAGTCGAGCAAGCCGACTGGCTTTCGAACGCCTACCTGATCGTCGATGAGCCCGGTGGCCATGGTGTCCTGGTGGACTCAAACGAGGTCACCGATCCCCTGGTCGAGCGCGTTGACCGCGAGGGCACTGAGATCACCCACGTGCTGCTCACCCACCACCACTGGGACCACGTGGTCGGGGTCGAGAAGCTCGCCGAGCGCTATGGGGTCCCGGTGCTCGCCCACGAGCTCTGCGCCGAGCAGCTAGACGGCAAGGTGACCGGGACGATCGGCGACGGCGACGTGGTCGAGTCCGGGAGCATGCGAATCGAAGCCAGCCACACCCCGGGGCATTGCGCCGACCACCTGGCGCTGCTCTTCAACGACAGCGACTGCCTCACCGCCGACGTGCTGTTCAAGGGCACGGTGGGCGGCACCCGGGGCCCGGGCGCGACCGGCTTCGAGGACCTGAGGTCCTCGGTCATGGAGAAGCTGATGAAGCTCGACCCCGAGACGCGAATCCACCCCGGCCACCGCCAGCCCTCGACGATCGGCGAGGAGTGGGAGTCGAACCCCTTC
The DNA here is from genome assembly GCA_009691195.1 of Solirubrobacterales bacterium. GTDB lineage: Bacteria > Actinomycetota > Thermoleophilia > Solirubrobacterales > 70-9 > SHVA01. Next base: position 2,400 of record SHVA01000018.1, read on the forward strand.
ATCCGCGTCTGGCGGGGCCTCGACGAGGAGGGCTCGGAGCCGTGCTCGATCGGTCCCGTCGCGCGAGCGGCAGCCGACCTGCGCCTCGCCCTTGATGCGGCCGGCCAAGCCGGCGCGGGCCAACCAGCCGACGGCACCGAGCGCGAGCCGGCGACGCTGGTGCTCTGGGCCCCCGACTACGACGGCGGCAACAAGGCCTGGGTCCGCTTCGAGAGCGGCGAGGACGCGATCGTCGGCGGCTCGCAGGTCAAGCGAGAGACCTGAGAGGCTCGGGCGATGACGGTCGCGCTGATCACCGGCGCCTCGAGCGGCATCGGCGAGGCAACGGCCCGGCGGACCATGCAGCTCAACTTCGATTCGGTGGTGCGGCTGACCGAGGCGCTGCTGCCGATGCTCCGCGAGTCCGGCCCCAGATCGATTGTCAACATCTCCAGCACCGCGGGTCCCCGGCTTCAACGCGACGGAGGGCTTTCCCGCCTCTGAGCTGAAGGCCCGCCTGCTGACGCGCCGGCTGGTCTCGACCCCCGACCGCGCCGCCGAGGCGATCGTGGATGTCGGGCTGAGGGGCAAGGCCGAGCGCTACGTGCCCCGCTACTACGCGATCGCCGCAGGGGCGCGAGTCCTGGCGCCTTCCCTGATGCGCCGCATCCTCTCGAGCGGCGGCGCCTCGGTGATGACCACCCGCACCGGCGCCGACGCCTCCGGAGAGCCCGGCGGGGGCGCCCCGCCCGGTTAGCCCGGGCGACCCTCCAGGTCGATCGCGTATGACTCATCGCGGGCCCGGCGCCTGGACGCGGCGAGCTGATCCGTGACGATCACTCCGATCAGGACGGCGACGAGGAGGCCGGCAACCACCAGCGCCGACGCACTGCGGGCGAGGAGGCCCACGGCGAGGCAGGCGGTGACCGCGGTGAGACGCGCCCAGCCGATCTGGCCCGTCGCCCGCAACCGCAGGGCGAGTTGGGCCAGCAGGTAAAGCGTCGGGCCTGCAGCCACGGCCACCAGCTCCGCGTCGGGAAGCTCCTCGGTCGGGTGAGCGATCACGAGCTCGTCTCCCACGGCCGAGACGATGATCGCGGCGATGATCAGCGCGTGCATGTAGGTGTAGAGATCGCGCGCGAGCAGGATCCGGTCCTCCCCTCTCTCGAGGGTGCGCTGGAGGACGCCGGCAACGAAGTCGAAGTAGATCCACCAGAGCGATGCGGTCCCCAGGAAGGCGAGCCCCAGGGCCGCGATGGTCGCCGTGTCCAGGTTGAGGTCGGAGGTGGTGGCCCCTGTGATCACGATCGACTCGCCGAGCGCGATGATCACGAAAAGCTGGAAGCGCTCGGCGAAGTGGGCGCTGGTGATCTCCCAGGCGGAGGGGTCCATCCGCGGCTTCCCCGGGATCCAGAAGATGACGAGCGGCGCGCCGTAGTCGAGGGCGAGCGCCCCCAGCCAGAGGGCGGTGCGCGCCGAATCCTCGGCGAGCCCGCCGGCGACCCAGAGCACGCCCGAGGCGATGAACCAGATCAGGATCCGGACCGATCGGGCCCGCTCCACCGTCCCAGGTTCGGCGGCGGCGAAGGCGAGAAAGCTCATGCGACCGACCTGGATCGCGACGTAGGAGCAGGCGAACAGCAGGCCGCGATCGCCGAAGGCCTCCGGGATCGCGACGGACATCAGCAGGCTGGCCAGCATCAGCGCGATCAGCATCAGGCGGACCGGGACGGAGTTGGGGTCCAGCTCGTTGGTGGCCCAGGCGGTGTACTGCCAGGCCCACCAGACGACCAGGAGGGGTCAGCAGCGCCTGGCCGGCTCCCTCCCAGGTCAGATTGCCGAGCAGCAGATGCGAGACCTGCGTGATCGCGAAGACGAAGACGAGGTCGAAGAAGAGCTCGAGGGTGGTGGCGCGCTGCTCCCCCGAATCTGACCGGCGCACCACCCGGCTGCGGATGGCGTTCATCGTGAAAGGCCGGCGAGCGAGCGAGCCACCGAGGCCGGCTCTCCGACCCCCTCGGCCGCCGCCTGGGATCCCTCGAGGAGAGCGCTCGCTGCGGTCACGATCAGGGCGGCGAGCTCAACCTCGATGGTCCCCTGATCGCGATGGTCGATCAGGGTCAGCTCAATCGCCCTGGCGAGCTCGGCGAGGTGGCTCTGCCCGGCGACCGCGGCTGCCCCCTCGAGCCCGTGGGCCTCGCCGCGCAGGGCCTCGATCCGGTCGGGGTCCGCGCGGCCGGAGCCGGCCAGCTCCTCCACCCCATCGATGATCGCCTCAGTGCGCCGGTGCACCTCAGCGACGAGGATTCCCAGCAGATCGTCGTCGCGGGCCACGGCCCAATGATCGCTAGTCGGCGACGTTCTTGACGGCAGCCTCGAGCTCGTCAACGCTGAAGGCCCCCTCGACCACGGTGCTCACTTTGCCGTTCTTGTCGATCACGAACAGCCACGGCTCGCTCGGCAGGCCGTAGGCGCGCACCTGCGGGCGCTCGCCCTTGCTGACCTCGTTGTCGTTGTAGATCTCCATGTCGATGAAGGCGACCTCGTCGCCGTACTGCTGCTTGACCTGCTCGGCGACGTCGACGACCGGGCCGCAGATGCGGCTCTGGCAGAGCTGGGGCGTCGCGAACAGGAGCACGACGGGCTCCTTGCCGAGCACGTCGGCGAGGTCCTGGTCGTGCATCGAGGAGGGCGGTATCCGGGTGTCGATCTGGGAGAGGTCTGAGACGTCGTCGGCGGTCGGGGTGGAGACGACGGGTGCCTTGTCGCCGACCTGGGGCACGTTGTCGTACTGGCCGACGAGGCTCGGCGTGGCGATCAGGGAGCCCTGGAAGGAGTCGCCGTCCTTGGTCAGCGCGGCGAAGCTCCAGGCGCCGGGCTCGTCCAGCGGCAGCTCGGCGACGTAGATGACCTTGGCGGCGTCCGGGTCGTTCGCGGTGGTGGAGGCCCGGAACGAGGCCTCGGTGGCGAGGTCCTCGATCCTCGCCGGGAAGGGGCCGATCGCGGGGCCCTTGAGGTTGGGGCCGGGAGCGGCGTAGATCGCCACGTCGGCGTCGTCGATCGTGTCGCGACCAGTGGTGAAAACGCCGAAGGCGAAGCGGTTCTCACCCTCGCTCAGGACCCTCGCGGAGGGCGAGACAACAGGGCCCTGGGCGCTCGCATTCTCGCTCAGGAACTGCTCGAGCGACATGCCCTTCGGCGCGGGGAAGTCGGACGCGGGCGAGGCCGGCCTCGAGGCCGAGTCCTCGCCGCCGCCGGAGGACCCGCCGCAGCCGGCGAGGGCCGCCAGCAGCAGCACGAGAACGAGCGCCGCTCCGGCTCGGAGCGGGCGTCCCGGCGTCGTGATGGGGTCATGTCGCTGGCGCACTGGAGGCATCCTAGTAGGGTGCCGCCGTCGGTTAGAGCTGCGCTAAAGGAGGAACGGTGGCGGACAGAGCTGCGCTGGTTACTGGTGGATCAAGCGGGATCGGCCTGGCCATCGCCCGGGCCCTCGCCGAGGACGGCTACGGCGTCACCGTCTCGGGGCGGCGCCCCGAGAAGCTCGAGGCGGCCGCCGAGGAGCTGCGCTCCGCCGGCCACGATGTCCAATCCGTGGCGGCCAACATGGTTGACGAGGAGGACCTCAAGAAGCTGGTCGCGGCCCACGTGGACCACTTCGGCCGGATCGACGTGCTGGTCAACAACGCCGGCGTTGGGATCGGCGAGGCGATGCACGAGCTCAGCGCCAAGTTCATAGACATGCAACTCGCCGTCAACCTCAGGGCCGTGGTGCTGATGACCCGCGAGTGCCTGCCGAAGCTGCGCGAGGCGGGCGGCGAGCACGGCAAGGCGCTGATCGTCAACACCTCCTCGATCTCGGGCAAGTCGGGGCAGCCGGTGCTGTCGGTTTACTCGGCCACCAAGGCCGCAGTGATCGCCTTCAGCCAGGCGACCCAGAAGGAGATCACCGGCTCGGGGATCCAGGTGACGGCACTGGCGCCGGCGTTCGTGGACACGGCCATGACCGAGTTCGTCAAGGACCAAGTCGCCGCCGAGGAGATGATCCGGCCGAGCGACATCGCCGAGTCCGTGCGCTTCCTGCTCAGGACCTCCCCCAACTGCATCGTCCCCGAGATCGTCTTCATGCGGCCGAGCGGCGCCAACTCCGGGCTGCTCTAGCTCAACCAGAGAGCCGCTTGACGAGCTTCCCGCGGGCTCGGCCGGCGTGGGCGCCCGCCCACCAGCCGCCCTTGCGGGCGAACTCGAAGATCGCGAACTCGAGCTGCTCGGGCGAGCGACGCCCGCGGGCGCGGTCGGCGGCGACGCCGATCAGGCCGATCCCGGCAAGCGCGGGCTCCCTCAGGGGAGGCAGGCGGTGGCCCTCGGCGTGGCCCGGGTAGCGGACGCCGAGCAGCCCGGCACCGTAGCCCCAGCCGAACTGCTGGCGGGCGAGGTCGGAGGCGCTCGGGAGGTGGCGGTGACTGACGACGGCGTCCTCGGCGAAGGCGAGGCGCAGTGGGGAGCCCTCGTGCAGGCGCCAGCCGAAGTCGACGTCCTGGCCCCTGCGGAAGAGGGGGTCGAAGCCGCCAACCAGCTCGAACTCGCTGCGGCGCACTGCGAGGTTGGCGCAGACGGCGAAGGGAGGGCGCTGGCTGACGGCGAAGCGCTGCCAGCGCCCGAGCAGGTCGGCCATGTAGCGCTGGGCGGGGGTGTCGGGGTCCACGGAGCGCATCTCGCCGGCTACCGCGCCGACCTCCGGGTCGGCCAGCGGTTCGACGAGGCGGTCCAGCCAGTTGGGCTCGGCGACGCAGTCGTCGTCGATGAAGGCGACGACCTCCCCGCGGCCCTCCGCGACGCCGCGGTTGCGGGCGTTGGACACTCCCAGGCGCGGCTCGGTGACGACGCCGGCGCCGAGCTCGCCTGCGATCTCGGCGGTGCGGTCGCTGGAGGCGTTGTCAACGACGATCAGCTCGTGGAGATCGGCGGGGTATTCGAGTGCGGTGAGCGAGCGCAGGCAATCGCCGATGCTGTCCTCGCCATTGCGCGCGGGGACGACCACGGTGACGAAGGGACGGCTGTCGCTGGAAGCCCGGGTCAGGGGGCTGACGTTAGCGACGCGTCGTCGATGGCCCGGAGGGCCTCGTCGCGCTGGTGCTCCCAGGTGTCCGGCTCCTCCTCGATCAGGCCGGGCCGGAGCACGTCCTGCAGCTCGGCCTGGGCGAGGATGTCCTCGATCGTCGTCTCGCTGCCCTCGCGCGCGTCGAGCTCGGCGAGGCGGCGGCGCGCGGCCTGGACGGCGCGCACCTCCTCGGCGAGGGAGCCGGCGCGAACGGGCTCGTCGGTGGTGGAGCGGGTCCAGCCCTCTCCTGCGAGGCTGGCCTCGAGGTACCTGTGGAGGATGCGGACCTCGCGCCTGGATGCGCGCCGGGCCTTCCTGCCCGCGCCGGTGTAGGCGTCCCAGGAGCGGGCGAAGGTCGCGTAGTCGGTGCGGCCGCCGTTTCGGTGGGCGGCGAGCATCGGGCAGACCCCGCCGCGCTTGTCGGTGTAGGCGCCGACGATGATGCGGTTGGACTCGATCCCGCGGAGCATCGCCTCCTTGGTGTGGCGCGGAAGCGCCTCGACGGAGTTGCGAAGGCGGCGGCCCTGGTTTCTGCGTCTGGCCCTCATCGGTTCAAGGGATAGCGCGGTTTGCAGGTCAAAACCAGGCGTGGCTCCGAACGGCAATGGTTCTTGCGTCAGCCGTGCCTGAGGCGGCGCGGCGGCGTGTTCAGGCGACCAGTTCGGCGAGCAGCACGGCGCTGCCGAAGATGAAGGCGGCGGCGGTTACCGCACCGACGAGGCGCACCGGGGGGCCGCCGTGGATCCCGGTCTCGTGGACGACGGCGTGGCCTCGCCCGCGGGCGATCAGCCAGCCGTTGACCGGGACGGCGAAGACGAAGGCGACCGCCAGGGCGAAGGCGAGGCTGCCCCAGAAGAGGAGGTCGCCGAGTCCGGCGTCCATCGCGCCGGGGACGACGAGCATGATCAGGTTGTCCACGACCTCCATGGTGGCGATGCTGAGGGTGTCCGAGGCGAGGGCGATGGGGATCACGACGGCGAGGGCAATGCCCGCGCGGAGCAGCGGGATGCTCGTCAGCGTGTAGCCGAAGAGGAAGGCGAGGCTGATCGCGAGAAGGATCGTGGGGAGGTTGGCGAGGCCGAGGGCCGTGCCGATCGCGATGCCGGCGACCTCGCCGATGGCACAGCCGGTGAGGCAGTGGAGAGTGGCGCTGACCGCGATGCCGTTCGGTCTCATGCCACCATTATACCCCCTAGGGGTATAGTTCAAAGAGGCGCGAGGGGTACGCGCGGAGCGCGGGTTCGCGATTGCCTAGGGTCCGGCGGGTGAGCGAGCGAAGGTTGACCCTGCTGGTGGCCGCATTCGGCGATCCGGGGCATGCCTTCCCGGCGATCGCGCTGGGGCGCGAGCTTCATCGACGCGGCCACAGGGTGGTGCTCGAGACGTGGGAGCAGTGGCGCGAGGCCGTGGAATCGGAGGGGCTCGAGTTCACGGCGGCGCAGGAGTACACGGTGTTCCCGCCTCCCGGCCCCGATACGCCGGATGGGGAGACGGCCGCGGCGGCGGCGCGGGCGCTGGCGCGGTTGATCGATGGGCTGAAGCCCCACCTGGTGGTGAGTGACATTCTCACGCTCGCCCCCACGCTGGCCGCCGAGGTGGCGGGGGTGCCGCGGGTGACGCTGATTCCGCACGTGTACCCGGTGCAGCAGCCGGGGATGCCGATCTTCTCGCTCGGTTTGCAGCCGCCGCGCACGTTCTTCGGCCGGCTGGGGTGGCGCGCATGGCTGCCGCTGGTGAATGCCGGGCTGCGGAAGGGGCGACGGGATATGAATGAGACGCGGGCGCAGCTCGGGTTGGCGCCACTGGAGCGCTTCCACGGTGGGATCAGCGAGGAGCTGGCGTTGGTGGCAACGCTTCCGCAGCTCGAGTACCCGCGCGAGTGGCCCGCCCACGTTGAGGTGAGTGGGCCGCTCTTCTTCGAGCTGCCCTACGAGGATGTGGAGCTTCCCGATGGCGAGGGGCCGCTGGTGGTGATTGCGCCGAGCACCTCGCAGGACCCGAAGTGCGAGCTGCTGCACGCGGCGCTGGCGGGATTGGCGGATGAGCCGGTGCGAGTATTGGCGACGACGAACAAGCACCGGCCGATCGAGCCGATCGAGGTGCCGGCGAATGCCCGGCTCGAGCCGTGGCTCTCGTACTCGCAGGCGATGGATGTCGCCGACTTGGTGATCTGCCACGGCGGCCACGGCACGGTCGCCCGCTCGCTGGCGGCCGGCGTTCCCGTGCTGGTCTGCCCCTCGGTCGGCGACATGGCGGAGAATGGCGCCAGGGTCGCGTGGTCGGGAGCGGGCCTCTCCCTCCCCCGCCGCCTGCTCTCCCCCCGCGGCGTCCGCCTCGCGACCCGCCGCATCCTCGGCGACGGCGCTTACACCGCCCGAGCCCAGGAGCTCGCCGCCTGGTCAGCCGCCCACGACGGCGCCGCGCGCGCGGCGGATTTGGTGGAGGAGGAGGCCAGAAACACGACGGGCCGGCTCTCGCCGGCCCGTGCGTGATTCGTGACAGAGACTCCGGGGGTGGGGCTCGAACCCACAACCTCTCGGTTAACAGCCGAGCGCTCGACCAGTCGAGCTGCCCCGGACTGGCACGGTTGGGTTTTACACGATGAGAAAGCCGAACAGTGCTACCCCGGACAACCCCAGAAACACAAACCACAAGCATCGCCAGAGAATTTGCCGCGCCATCGCTGGCGCTGCGATCTCACGATTCCTCAGCCCCGAATTCTGGAAGCGCCTGGCCGCCCCACTCAACCTCTGGATGACAGTTGGCAGTGAAGTCGTCGTAGCCACAGAGGATGCAGGCGCCTCCGCAGTTTGTCTACCTGTTTAATAGACAACACCACCACGGAGGACGCGGGTGCCGGGGGGTGCCGGGTCACGGGACCCCGAGCCGGAGTCAGGCCCCGAGGGTCTCGACGCCGGCGATGCGGTCGGTCAGCTCGGCGCGCTCCTGGAGCAGCTCGGCTCGGCGCCCCTCGTCCTGGGACTCGGTTGCCGCCGCGATCCGGTCCTCCAGCCGCTGCTGCTCGAGCAGCATGAAGTTGATCTCCATCGCCTCGGCCAGGGCCGGCTCGCGCTCGGAGTCCATCACCAGCCGGGTCACGAGCGATACCAGCTCCTGGTCATCGCGCGGCAACCCGACCATCGGATCGTCGAGGTGGTCCTGGAGCCAGGCGAGCACCCGTCCTCCCAGGGCGGAGAGGTGCTCGGGCTGCAACCTCTGGACATACGCCCTCCCCCGCTCCGGGTCCTTCATGCACATCTGCAGCAGTGCCCGCTCGCGCAGCTCGCGCGGCGTCAGCAGCGCCCTGGCCTCGGGTTCCGCGGGCCCACGCTCCTCGGTCCTCTCACCCTCTCCCTCACCATCCCCCGGCCTCACGCTCCGGATCCTCTCTGTCACCAGGCTCGAATCGGTGTCGAGCCGGTCGGCCACCACCCTGACCAACTCGTCCCGCCCCAAGGCCGCCCCCATCGCCGCGAGCACCGGCGCCACCTCGCCCAGCGCCCGCTCCCTCCCCGCGACGCTGTCGAGGTCGGCGCGGTCGAGCGCCGTTCGCACCTGGAAGGTCGGCAGGTCCACCGCGGCGGCAAGCGCAGCGTCGAACTCCTCCGGCCCCCCGTCGGCGAGCATGTCGGCCGGGTCCTTGTCCTTCGGCATCGCGGCGACCGAGATCGCCATCCGCCCGCTTCCCGCCACCCGCTGCGCCCGGATCATCGCGTCGGCGCCCGCCTGGTCGGCGTCGAGCGCCAGCACCACGTCGTCGGTGAGGCTGCCGATCATCTTCAACTGCTCCGGCGTTACCGCGGTCCCCATGATCGCCACGGACTCCTCGACGCCGGCCTGGTGCAGCGCCAGCACGTCGGTATAACCCTCGACCAGGATCGCGCGCGTCGCCCTGGTGATCGCCCGTGCGGCCCGATCAATGCCATACAGCGTGCGGCTCTTGCGGTAGAGCTCGCCCTCGGGTGAGTTCAGGTACTTCGGCTTGGAGTCCGCGCTCATCGCCCGGGCGCCGAAGCCGAGGATCCTCCCGCGCTGATCGCGGATGGGGAACACGATCCGCGCCCGGAAGCGGTCGTAGTGCCCACCCTTGCGGCCGGGCTGGATCAGCCCCGCGGCCTTCAGCTCCTCGACCGAGAAGCCCGCGCGCTGGCCCCGCGTCAGCACCTGGTCCCAGGCGCTGGGCGCAAAGCCGACGCCGAACGCGCGCAGGACCTCATCCTTCAACCCACGGCCGAGCAGGTACTCCCGGGCCTTGGCGGCCTTCGGCGACTCCCAGAGGAAGGACGAGTAGAAGGCGCCGGTGCGCTCGAGCAGCTCGAACAGACGCCCCCGGCGCCGCCGCGCCGCCTCCGCGCGCGGATCCTCGGCCTCGCGCTCGATCTCGACCCCGAAGCGCGCGGCCAACGACTCGATCGCGTCGGGGAACTCGAGCCCGTCCATCTCCTGGACAAAGCGGATCACGTCGCCTCCAACCCCGCAGCCGAAGCAGTGGTAGACCTTCGCCGCCGGATCGACCGAGAACGACGGCGTTCGCTCGTCGTGGAACGGGCAGAGCCCAGTGAAGCGCTGCCCCGAGCGCCGCAGGTCGGTGTGGGCCGAGACGACCTCGACGATGTCGGTCGCCTCGCGCACCCGGTCGATCGTCTCTGGAGTGAAGAGCGCCATCAGGATCTAGGTTGCCAGGTCATGAGGGAGATCCCTCCGGCAGCGACAGCTCCTCGAAGCGCGCGAGCGCGAAGCGGTCGGTCATCCCCGCCAGGTAGTCGATCACCCGCTGGAGCTCTTCGGCGTCGGGGTCGTAGACCGGCACCTCGTCCGGGTTGGCGAGATGGTGGTCGAACAGGGCCCGCAGGGCCAGCCGCACCCGCTCCTGCTCACCTCGCGCGGCATCACCGAGGTAGACACGGTCGAACATGAACTTGCGCAGCCGCAGCATCGCCCCGCCGATCGGCTCGCTCTGCACGATCTCCCCGGCGTCGGCCGAGCGCTCGACCATGTCGGTGACCAGGGTGTCGATCCGCTTTGACCCGGTCGAGCCCAGGAGATCGATCTCCCTCGCCGGCAGGTCCGCCTCGGTGATGATTCCCGCCCGGAGCGCGTCGTCGATGTCGTGGTTTATGTAGGCGACGCGGTCAACGATCCGCACGACCATCCCCTCCAGAGTGCCGGGGCGGTCGGGGCCCGTGTGCTTGAGGATGCCGTCGCGCACCTGCTCGGTCAGGTTGAGCCCGCGGCCGTCGCGCTCCAGGGTCTCCACCACCCGCACCGACTGCTCGTTGTGGCGGAAGTGGCCCTCGTGCTCGCTCAGCGCCTGGTCGAGGGCCTCCTCCCCGATGTGCCCGAAGGGGGGGTGCCCGAGGTCGTGCCCCAGCCCGATCGCCTCGGTCAGATCCTCGTTGAGCCCCAACGCCCGCGCCACCGTGCGCGAGATCCCGCAGGCCTCGAGCGTGTGGGTCAGCCTCGTCCGGTAGTGGTCGCCCTCGGGGGCGATGAACACCTGCGTCTTGTGCTTGAGCCGGCGGAAGGCCTTGGAGTGAACGATCCGGTCGCGGTCGCGCTGGAACGGCGTCCGCAGCGGGCTGTCGGGCTCCTCCTGCTCGCGGCAGGCCGGATAGGAGGGCGTGCCGACGCTCCAGAGGAACTCCCGCTCCCAGGCGCCGACCCGCTCCTGGAGCGGAAGCTCCGCGGGGGACGACATGGTGGCCCGCTCGCGCTCAGTCATGGGGGACGGCCTGCGCTGCGGCCACCCGCGCGATCGGGACCCGGTAGGGCGAGCAGCTCACGTAGTCCAGCCCGATTCGGTCAAAGAACTCGATGCTGGCCGGGTCGCCGCCGTGCTCGCCGCACACACCCAACTTGATCTCCGGGTTGGTGCTCCTACCCCCCTCCACGCCGAGCTTGACCAGCTCGCCGACCCCCGGCTCGTCGATCGTCTCGAACGGGCTGCGGTCGAGGATCCCCCGCTCGATGTAGGCGCCGATGAACTTTCCCTCCACGTCGTCGCGGGAGAGCCCGATCGCGGTCTGGGTGAGGTCGTTGGTGCCGAAGCTGAAGAAGTCGGCGTGCTCGGCGATACGGTCGGCCACCAAGCAGGCGCGGGGCAGCTCCAGCATGGTGCCGATGCTGTAGGGGCCGTCGTGGCCGATCTCGGACTGCGCCTCGGCCACGGCGCCCTCGACCAGCTCGCGCACCTCATCCAGCTCGGTCTCGTAGGCGATCAGCGGCAGCATGATCTCGACGATCGGCGGCTCGCCCCCGTCTCGCGCGACGATCGCCGCCGCCTCGATGATCGCGCGCACCTGCATCTCATAGATAGGCGGGTAGAGGACCGCGAGCCTGACGCCGCGCGTACCCAGCATCGGGTTCGCCTCCCTCAGCTCGCGCGCGAGGGTCAGGTCGTGGCGCGCGGCGTCCAGCTCCTCAGGCCGGCCGCCCCGCCCTCCGAGCGCCTTCAGCTCCGCCTCGAAGTGCTCGACGGGGAGGAACTCGTGCAGCGGCGGGTCGAGCAGCCGGATCGTCACCGGCAGGCCGCTCATTGCCCGGAAGATCCCCGCGAAGTCGTCGCGCTGCATCTCCTCGAGCGAGGCGAGCGCGGTGCGGAAGCGCTCCTCCACCGTGGTGGCGCGGGCGCGGGCCGCGTCGCCGGGGTCCTCGTCGGCGCTGGCGTGCAGGCGCCGCCACTCCTCGGCGGCCAGGAACATCTCCTTGACCAGCCCGTCGCGGTCCGCGCCGAAGAACATGTGCTCGGTGCGGCACAGGCCGATCCCCTCGGCCCCAAAGCTCCGCGCCCGCGCCGCGTCCTCGGGGTTGTCGGCATTCGTCCGCACCTTGAGCCGCCGGATCTCGTCGGCCCAGGCGAGCACGATCTGGAAGGCGTCGGAGATCTCGGGCGTGACCAGCGGCACGTCCTCGACGGTGATCGCCCCGGTGGAGCCATCGATCGTGATCAGCTCACCCGCGCTCAGCACCTTCCCGTCCACCGACACCTCGCCCTTGGCCACGTCGATGTCGAGGTCGCTTGCCCCGACGACGCAGGGCCGGCCCATCCCCCGTGCGACCAGCGCGGCGTGCGAAGCCTTGCCGCCCTCGGAGGTGAGGATCCCTCGCGCCGCCGCGAAGCCCGCGACATCCTCGGCCTCGGTGAAGGGCCTGACCAGGATCACGTCCTCCGATTCCCCGCCGCGCTCGACGGCCTCGGCCGCGGTGAAGACGATGCTGCCCTTGGCAGCGCCGGGCGAGGCCGCCACGCCCCGGGCCAGCACCTCGTAGGAGGCGTCGGCGGCGAAGGTCGGGTGGAGCAGGGCGTCGAGCTTGTCGGCCTCGATCGTCGCCAGCGCGCCCGGGCGGTCGAGCAACCCCTCCTCGACCGCGTCCACGGCGAAGCGGACGGCCGCCTGGGCCGGGCGCTTGGCGGCGCGGGTCTGGAGCAGGTAGAGCCTCCCCTCCTCGACCGTGAACTCGACGTCCTGCATATCGCGGTAGTGGCGCTCAAGCTCACCCAGGATCTCGAGGAGTTGGGCGTGAGCCTGCGGGGCCAGCCGCGCCATCTCGTCGAGGTCGAGCGTGTTGCGGACCCCCGAGACGACGTCCTCGCCCTGGGCGTCATGGAGGTAGTCGCCGGAGGGCTTCGACGCGCCGGTGATCTCATCGCGCGTGAAAGCGACCCCAGACCCCGAGCCCTCCCCCTTGTTGCCGAACACCATCTGCTGGACGTTGACCGCCGTGCCCCAGCGATCCGGGATCCGGTTCAGCCGCCGGTACTCGACCGCGCGGTCGTTGCCCCAGGAGCTGAAGACCGCCGCGATCGCGTCGCGGAGTTGGCGCCGGGGGTCGCCCGGGAGCTCCTCGCCGGTCTCCTCGCTGTAGATCGCCTTGAAGCGCTCGGTGAGCTCGCGAAGCGCGGCGGCGTCCAGCTCGGTGTCGAGCTTCACCCCGCGCTCAGCCTTTGCCGCGGCGATCGCCTCCTCGTAGCGCTCGCCCGCGATCCCGTGGACGACGTTGCCGAACATCTGCGTGAAGCGGCGGTAGGAGTCCCAGGCGAAGCGCTCGTTGCCTGCGCGCTCGGCAAGCCCCGCGACTGAGCCGTCGTTGAGCCCGAGGTTGAGCACCGTGTCGAGCATCCCGGGCATCGAGACGCGGGCGCCCGAGCGCACCGAGACGAGCAGCGGGTCGGCCGGGTCGCCGAGCCCCCTGGCGGTGGAGCCCTCGAGCGCCGTGATCGCCTTCTCGACCTCGGCCTCGAGGCCGGCCGGCCACTCTCCATCAGCCTCCATTACGGTGACGCAGGCCTCCGTCGTGATCGTGAAGCCGGCGGGTACCCGCTCGGCGCCGAGCACGCGGCTCATCTCGGCGATATTCGCGCCCTTGCCGCCCAGGAGGTCGCGCATCTCACGCGAGCCCTCCGAGAATCCGTAGATGTACTTGGTGGCCGTTTTGGTGCTCGTCAGATCTCTCCCTCAGACACAGGCGCCCGGCACTTGATTCTATGGCCGCCGCGCCCGCCGCAGGGGATCGCGGCCGCGAGCGGCTAGGGTTGCGCCCGTGACCCAGACCGCCCTGATCACCGGTGCCTCCTCGGGCATCGGGGAGGAGTTCGCCCGCGCCCTCTCGGCGCGGGGCTACGACCTGATCCTTGTGGCCCGCCGTGAGGACCGCCTTCGCGACCTCGCCAAGGAGCTTCCGAGCACCGCGCACGTGATCAGCTGCGACCTGGGGAACGAGGCGGAGGCCCTGCCCGGCAAGGTCGCCGGCCTCGGCCTCGACGTGGACCTGCTCGTCAACAACGCAGGCTTCGGCACCTACGGCCGCTTCACCGAGATAGATGAGGGCCGCGACGCCGAGATGGTCCGCGTCAATTGCGAGGCCGTCGTGACCCTGACTCGAGCCTTCGTTCCGGCGATGGTCAAGCGAGGCTCCGGCGGCGTGATCGTGGTCGCCTCGACCGCGGGGCTGCAGCCGATCCCGTACGAGGCGACCTACGCCGCCAGCAAGGCCTTCGCGCTCAGCTTCACCGAGGCGCTGCACACCGAGCTTCGCGGCAGCGGGGTCAAGGCGATGGCCGTCAACCCCGGCCCGGTCCCCACCGAGTGGCAGGCAACCGCCGGCGACCTCGACGGGACGAAGCGCGTCCCCGGGGCGATCCCCGCCGCGCAGGTCGTGGAGGAGTCACTTCGGGCCTATGACAAGGGCAAGCGCGCGATCATCCCCGGCCGGACCATCCGCTGGTTCCTGAGGGCGACCGGTCCCGGGCCCAAGGCGACCAAACTCCGGGTCACCGAGAAGATCTACCGCCCCGACGACCCGGCCTAGGAGCCGCCGCCGGCGCGGCAGACGGGGATCGACGCCTTGCCGTCGCCCTTGCGGCACTTGTGCGCCGTCCACTTGCGGGGACCGTCCGTCGAGCAGTTGCTCAGGCTTGAGCTGGGGACGTCAAAGCTCGAGACCTCGTAGGTGCCGGCGGCCTTCATCCCCTGCTTGGTCACCTTGCCGCCGAAGGTCACGTTGTCGTAGCTGTAGGAGAAGCGTCCCTTGGTCAGCTTGACCCCCGGGTGCAGCTCGCCGGTGCCGCTCTCGAGGAAGGTGTTCCCCTCATCGCAGCTCAGCGGCACGATGTAGCTCTGGAAGTAGGTCATCCGGACCGGCTGGGTCTTTCCACCCTGCATCTTGGTCAGCAGCGTGAGGCCAAGCTGGACCTGGCCGCCGCCCTTGATCGTGCCCTCGGCGAAGCCGGGCCTGGTCAGCGCCTGGGCCGCCGGCGCGACCAGCGCCAGCGCCAGCAGCGAGATGAATCCGGTGATCAGCAGTCGTCTCATGAGCCCATGATGCCCGTTCACGGAGTCCGAAACACGGCCTAAGGCGTCACGGAGCGGGCCAGCCTTGGCCCGAAGCGGGCCAACCCCTGCCTAGGCGGCATGGCGCTCCATTGAGCCGGTCGGCTCCGCTGCGCGCGGCAGCGGCTTGAGCTGGACGTGGGCGTGGTGCTCGAGGGTTTCGACCACGGCGCGGTCGGCCTGTGCCAGCGCGAGGGCGCCGGCGTCGGGAGCGTCGGTGAGGGAGCTGCCCAGGGCCGTGACCATGAAGTCGTGGGCCTCCCCGGACAGAGGGAAGGCGCTCGCCTCGCAGCTCGCGCAGACGACCCCGCCCGCGTCTCCCGAGAACGAGGTCAGGTGCTCGGCCTCACCGCAGCGGGCGCAGCTCGCCAGCTCGGGTGAGAAGCCGGCGGCGAGGGCGAGCTTGAGCCGGAAGGCGACCGCGGCCGGGGTGGCGCTGCCGGCGCCTCCCTCCTCGTCGAGCAGCCATAGGTACTTGCAGAGCAGGTTGTAGGCGGCGCCGTTGGGCTCGGCGGAGTCGAGCAGGCGCAGGACGCCGTCGCAGGCCCGGGCGGCGGCCTGGATCGCCTCGCCGTGGGAGCGAAGCCGCGAGTAGCCGTCCACGGTCGAGGCGCCGGTGACGGTGCAGAGCTCGCCCCTCCCCTCATAGAGGACGAGGTTGAGCCGGAAGAAGGGCTCGAGCCGGCCGCCGAAGCGCGACCTCGGCCGCCGCGATCCCTTCGCGATCGCCCCCACCCTCCCCCGGCTGGCCGTGTAGAGGTGGACGATGCGGTCGGCCTCGCCGTAGCGAATCGACCGCAGCACGATCCCCTCGGTCTTGAAGTTCCCGGGCACCTGCCCAAGTTGCCGGATCCGCCGGACGGCCCGCCATGATCCCGGCCAATGTAGGCACGCCCGCTTCGCAGCCCCGCCTTGGCCGTCGCGCTCGCGATCAGCCTCTCGTCGGCGCTCGCCGTTCCCGCGCCGGCGCCGGCCGCAGGCCCACCGCCTCCAAGGCCCAGCTGCGCAAGGCCCTGAGGCAGGCGAAGCGCGCCCATACCCAGGCGCAGCAGGCCCTCAAACTCGCCAAGCAGGCGGTAGCGGCCGCCGGCGGGCAGATCACGAGCGGCCGCCTCGCCGACGGCGCCGTGGCGCTTGGCGCGGGATCGGTGGGCACGGCGAAGGTCGGGGTGGTCCCGGCGGCGAGGCTGACCTTCAACAGCACCCAGACCATCCCCGACAACGACACCACCTTCACGACGGTCAATGGGAACGAGGAGACCTTCGACACTCAGGGGCTCCACTCCGGGCTCGTCGCTGACGCTCCCGCCGGCCGGCGGGGACCAGTCGAGTGCCTTCGAGATGGCCTGGGTCGGTCCCCAGACCGTCGCGCCCTGAGCCGAGCTAGGACCCGCGCGAGCTGACGGCGTCGCGGATCGCCGCGGCCGTGACGGTTGCGGCGACGGCGCCTATCTGGAAGGCCGCGAAGGGGCTCTGCTCGCCCTCGCCCGAGGCCAGGCAGAAAACGATGTCGCCGTCCACCGGCGTGAAGACGGGGTCGATCGCGCGGGCCATGCCGGCCGTGGCCGCCCGGGCGACCATGTTGCAGGCGCGCTTGTCGAGCGCCGCGTCGGTGCAGACGCAGACCAGGGTCGAGTTCTCGAGCTCGCCCGACTCCTCGGCGGCGCGCATCGCCGGCGCCTCGGTCATCGCCGCGATCGTGGCGGCGCTTCGGACCGGCTCGCCGTCCTCACCCGTCGGGCCCGCGATCACCGAGCCGCCCTCGGCGATCACCTCGCCCGAGGCGTTGACAACAGCGACGGCCGAGACGGTCGCCCCGGTGCCCGTGAGCAGCGCGGCGTAGCCGACGCCGCCCGCGGCGCAGCGCTCGCGGCCGAGGACCTTGCCGACCGTTGCGCCCGTGCCCGCGCCGACGGGGCCCCGCTCGGGGACGCCGGGCGCGGCGGCGGCGCAGGCCGCGTGGCCCTCCTCAGGCCCCGGGCGGACGCCCGGGTCGCCCGAGGCGAGGTCGTAGATCACGGCCGCCCCGACCAGCGGCACCCTGCCGGCGGGCGTCGGGTAGCCGCGGTCGTGCTCCTCCAGCCAGCAGGCGACACCGTCGGCGGCGGCGAGACCGAAGGCGCTGCCGCCCGTCAGCAGCACGGCGCTCGTCTCCGAGCCGCCCGCGAGCGGCCGCATGATGTCGGTCTCACGGCTGCCGGGCCCGCCGCCGGCGACCGCCACCCCGCCGACGGTCCCCGGTGGGGGGATGACGACCGTGCAACCGGTCAGCGCCTCGGGCTCTGACCAGTGGCCGACGAGGAAGCCCTCGGGAAGGGCGGCGGGCTGCCCGCTCAACTCGAGCGCTCCGAGCCGGCGGCCTGCCGTGGCGCCGCGGGGCGCTTGCGGCGCCGCGGCCGCGCCCTCAGCCGCCGCTGGCAATCGGGGCAGTAGTAGGTGGCGCGCCCTCCGACCACGATCCGCTGGATCGTGCCGCCGCAGCGCGGGCAGCCCTCGCCCTCGCGGGTGTGGACGAGGAACTCGTCCTGCATCGAGCCCCGCTCGCCCCTGGCGTCGAGGTAGTCGTTCATGCTCGCCCCGCCGTGCTCGAGCCCGGCCTCGAGGGCGGCGACTATCGCGGCGGCGAGCCGCGCGCAGTCCTCGGGCTTCATCGATCCGGCCGGCGAGAGCGGGTGCAGCTCGGCGCGATGGAGAGCCTCGTCCGCATAGATGTTGCCGATGCCGGCCACCGCCGTCTGGGTCAGAAGGAACGACTTCAGCGGAGCCCTTCGCCCGTCCGCCAGCCCGCAGAGGCGCTCGGGGGTCAGCTCGCCCGAGAGTGGCTCGACACCGAGCCGGGCGGCGAAGTAGTCCTCCAGCTCGTCGCCCTGCTCGAGCACGATCGCGGTGCCGAAGCGACGCACGTCGGTGAACAGCAGCGCTGAGCCGTCATCCAGCTCGAAGCGCGCACGCAGGTGGGCCAGTCCCGGCGCGGCCTCATACAGGCGCGGCCCCCCGAGCCGGTCAACCTCCATCAGGTCGGCGACGTCGCCGCCCGCCTCGGCGAGCAGCAGGTTCCCGGTCATCCGCAGGTGGATCGCCAGCGCCCTTCCCCCCTCGAGGCGGATCAGCAGGTACTTGCCGCGGCGCTCGACCGCCTCCACCCTGCGGCCTCCCACCTCACGCTCCAGCGTTCGAGCGGGAACCGGCCTCGGCAGCCTCTCGTCGAGCACCTGCGCCCGCTCGATCGTCCGGCCCGCGAGCAGCGGCTCGAGCTGGCGGCGAATCGTCTCCACCTCGGGGAGCTCAGGCACCCGGCGGGTCACCTCCGAAACGGATCCTGTCGATCACCGGGTCGAACACGTCGCGGTCGGTGCGGTTGAAGACGTCGCGGTCCGCGAGGGCATCGATCACGTACTCACCCGCACCCTTGTAGACATGCACCGAGCGCACCCCGATCCGGCGTCCCCCTCTGACTTCGAGACCACGAATCTCGAGCGCCGGGGCCCCGTCGACCTCGGCCCTGGTCGTGTCGGTGATCTCGAGCGCCGGGTCGCGTCGCTTGAGTGAAGCCAGCAGTCGCTCCTCGGCGGCCTTCTGCGTCGAGTCATCGATCACCACGCTCACCGCGGGGTAGGCGAAGACCGCGAGCGAGGCGGTGCCGCTGGTGATCGTGACCACCTGGGGCGGCTTTCCAGGAGTCTGGAGCCAGCTGCGCGGGTACGCGAGCGAGACGTCCCGGTCGGCGAGAGCCACGCGGAAGAACCGGTTCGCCTTCTCGGGCGGCAGGTTGACTGAGGGCGGCTCCTGGGGCTGGGCGCCGCAGGCGCCGAGGATCAGCGCCAGCGCCACGGCCGCCGCCGCTCTGCGCGCGTGGGTCCACATGCCGCGCAGGCTAGCCGGACTTCGCCGCGGGCTTTTCCGTCGCTCGAGGATGCGCGCGGAAGTAGACCTCCTTGAGGTCCTCCCCCGAAAGGTGCGTGTAGAGCTGGGTGGTCGAGATGTCGGCGTGGCCGAGCATCTCCTGGACCGAGCGCAGGTCGCAGCCCCCGGCCAGCAGATGGGTCGCGAAGGAATGGCGGAGGGTGTGCGGGCTCATCCGGCCCTCGAGGCCCGCCGACTTGGCGTGCCCGCGGACGATCTTGTAGAGCCCCTGCCGGGTCAGAGGGCCGCCGCGGAAGTTGAGGAAGAGCCGGCTCTCGCCGTGGTCCTTCAGCAGCTTCGGGCGCCCGCCGCGCAGGTAGGCCCGGACCGCGATCACGGCCTTGCCCCCCGTCGGGACCAGCCGCTCCTTGGAGCCCTTGCCGCGGGCCCTCAGCAGGCCGTGCTCGAGGTCGACGTCGCCGACGTCGAGCCCGATCGTCTCCGAGGCGCGAAGCCCGGACGCGTACATGACCTCCAGCAGCGCCCGGTCGCGGAGCGCCGAGGGCTCCCCGCCGTGCGGCTGGGAGAGCAGCCGCTGGACCTCGCTGTAGCTGAGCACGTTGGGGAGCTTGCGACCCCGCTGGGGGGTATCCAGCTTCGCCGCCGGGTCGTCATCCACCAGCTCCTCGCGGCGCAGGTGCCGGTAAAAGGAGCGCAGGCAGGCGGCCTTGCGGTGGACGGTCGCCGTCGAGCACGCCGCCCGCTCGTCACTGCCCTCGGCGAGGCGTGCGAGGAAGTCGGAGAGGTCGTCGGGCGTCGCCTCGGCCGCCTCGGTGTCGCGCTGGGCGAGGAAGACGCCGAACTGAAGCAGGTCGCCGCGGTAGGCAGAGAGGGTATTGCGCGAGAGCCCACGCTCGAACTCGAGGTAGGCGAGGAAGTCCAGCACCAGCGCCTCAAAACGCGGCGAGCTGCGCGGGGGGTCCTCGGTGCGCTCAGGAGCAAGTGTGGCCACCGCGGACTATTTCCCCGGCGAGGCGCCGGTCCCTGCCTGCAGGGCGCCGCTGCCTGCATCGCGGCCCGGCTCTCAGAGCAGGTCTTCGAGCATCAGCAGCCCCACCAGCGAGGCGGCGTCCGCGCACTGCTCGATCGCCTCGGAGAGGCGGTCGAGCGGCCACTCGACGATGTCGATCGGCTCGTTGGGATCGTCGAGCGTGGAGGCGTCGTAGAGCTCGGTCGCGAGGAACAGGTGGCACTCCTCGCTGGTGAAGCCCGGGCTCGTGTAGAAGCTCTTGAGAAAGCGCCAGTCCCCCGCCGACTTCCCCACCTCCTCCGCGAGCTCACGCTGGGCGCACTCGAGCGGTGTCTCCCCCTCCTTATCGAGCTTCCCCGCCGGCAGCTCGAGCAGGTCGGCCACCCGCACCGCGGGCCGGGGCTGGCGGACCATCTGGATCGACTCTCCATCGTGCGCGAGGATCGCCACCGACCCCGGATGGATGACGACCTGGCGGCTGCTGCTGCTGCCGTCGGGGTAGACGAAGGTGTCCATCCGCACCGAGGCGATCGGGCCTCGGTAGACGAGCTTGCCGCCGGTGCGCTCCAGCGGGCCGCCCTCGGGGCTGTCATCGTCGGGGCCCATCAGCGCGATTCTACGCTTCCGCGCCTGCGGTCTCCTTGACGATCGCCTCACAGATCTCGAGCGCCGTGGTCAGGGCAGCCACGGTGATCGATTCATCGGGGGTGTGGTCCGCCTCGCTGCCGCTGGTGATCAGCAGACAGTCGAAGCCCGCGGCGAGCAGGGCATTGGCGTCGCTTCCGGCCCCGGTCGTGAGGCGCGCGGGCTCGCGGCCAAGCCGGGCGAGGGCGGCCTCGGCGATCGCCAGCGGGGCCGAGGACGCGTCGATCCGGTAGCCGCGGAACTCCTCCCCGACCTCGACGTCGACGTCGCACCCGTGCTCGGTCGCCGCCCAGGTGCAGGCGTCAGCCATCTCCCCGACGACGGTCGCGGCCCGGGCGCCGTCAACGCTCCGCGCCTCGCCTTCGATCAGGCAGCTCCCGGGAACGACGTTGGGGGCGGTGCCGCCCTGGATGACGCCGACGTTGGCGGTGGTCTCGTCGTCGAGGCGGCCGAGCTTCATCGCCGCCACCGCAGCCGCCGCGGCGGCGACCGCGCTGTGGCCGGCCTCGGGCTCGATGCCCGCGTGCGCCTCGCGGCCGCGAAAGCTCGCCGACAGCCGCTTGTGGGTCGGTGAGGCCGTCACCAGGGCGCCGACCGGGCCGCCGTTGTCGAGGACGAAGCCGAGCGCGGAGCGAAGCGCCGCGGTGTCGAGCTCGCGGGCGCCCCTCATCCCCGTCTCCTCGGCGACCGTGAAGACCAGTTCCAGCCCGGCGGCGGGCGCGAAGTCGGCGGCCCGAGCGGCCAGCTCGAGCAGCACCGCGACCCCCGCCTTGTCGTCGGCGCCGAGAATCGTCTCGCCGGCGCTGCGGAACGCTCCCCCATCCTCGACGACCTCGATCGGGCCTACCACGGGCACCGTGTCGAGGTGGGCGGCGAACATCACCCAGCCATCGCCGCGGCCGGGAATCCGGGCGACCACGTTGCCGGCGCCGGCTCCCGCCGCCTCGGCGGCATCGTCCTCCCCGGCCTCGATGCCAAGCTCACGCAACTCCCCGAGGACCGCGTCGGCGACAGCGCGCTCGGACCCCGTCGGGCTGGGGATCTCACACAGCCTCCTGAAACGATCGAGCAACCGACGGTCGTCCACGGCCCGCAAGGCTATTGGCCTCGCGGCCGCCTTCGCCGCAACTAGACTCGCGCCTCCCGCAGATGGCCAAGCGAGCGACACATCACTCCGGAGGGCACAGCGACTTCGAGCAAGCCGATGATCCGCGCCTGCACCGTTGGAACCGGCCGCTCGAGATCACGATCGCGATCGCCCTCGGCCTGGCCGCCATCGTCACGGCCGGGTCCGTCTACCTCAACGAGAAGCAGGAGCACAAGGCGACGCTCGGCTTCAACGAGGCGATCCACCTGATCACCGCGGCCAACGCGGAGGCGACCCAGGCGATCGCCGCGCGCCCCGCCGAGGCCCGGCGCTCCTCAAACGATGCGATAGAGCTCGACCACGAGGCCGAGCAGAAGTTCCTGGAGGCCGCGGAGAAGCAGGAGCGCGCGACCCGCTACACGCTGATCGAGGTCGTTCTCGCCTCGGCGCTGTTCCTGTTCGGAGTGGCCGGGCTTGCGCGCACCTTCACGATCAAGGTCGGCGCGCTCGGCGCCGGCGCGACCATATTCGCGACCGCCGTGATCCTGTTCGCGGTGGCCTAGGCCTCGCGCCTGACCCGAACGTCGTCGGGCTCGGCGCTCTCCTCGGCGTCCGCCTCGTCACTCGCCGGACCGCGCTCGGCGGCACGCTCGGTCGCCGCTCCGACGAAATCGCGGAAGAGCGGCTCGGGGCGGGTGGGCCGAGAGTTGAACTCGGGGTGGAACTGGGAGGCGACGAAGAAGGGGTGGTCGGGCAGCTCGATCACCTCGACCAGGCGCTCGTCGGGCGAGGTACCGCTCGCGACCAGGCCCTCGTCCTCGAGCCGGCGCCGAAGCTGGTTGTTGACCTCGTAGCGGTGGCGGTGGCGCTTGTAGATCACTGCGTCGTCGAAGATCTCACGCGCCCGCGTCCCCTCGTGGAGCTTGACCGGGTCGGCGCCGAGGCGCATGGTGCCGCCGAGGTCTGAGACGTCCTTCTGCTCGGGCAGCAGATCGACGACCGGGAAGGGCGTCTCGGGGTCGAACTCCGCCGAGTTGGCGCCCTCCATCCCCGCGACGTGGCGCGCGAACTCGACAACGGCGATCTGCATGCCCAGGCAGATGCCCAGATAGGGGATCTCGCGCTCGCGGGCGATCCGCGCCGCCTCGATCTTGCCCTCGATCCCGCGCTCGCCGAAGCCGCCGGGGATCAGGATGCCGTCCACGCCCTCGAGCGCCTCCTCGTCCACGTCCTCCGAGGACATCAGCTCGACCTTGACCTCGACCCCGTGGTGCCAGCCGCCGTGGGTGAGCGCCTCGATCACCGACTTGTAGGCGTCGGTCAGCTCGACGTACTTGCCCACCACGGCGATCCGCACAATCTTGCCCCTGGCGGCGTCGGCTCGAGCGACCAGCTCCTCCCAGTCCCCGAGATCAGGCGCCTCGGCCTCGATCCCGAAGTGATCGAGGATGAGGTCGTCCATGCCCTCGGCCCTGAACACGAGCGGCACCTTGTAGGTGTTGTCCACGTCGCGGGCCGAGACGACGGCCTCCTCGGGAAGGCTGGCGAAGAGGGCGATCTTGCGGCGGATGTCGCGGTCGAGGCCCTGCTCGGAGCGGCATACCAGGGCGTGGGGCTGGACGCCGATGCGGCGCAGCTCGTTGACCGAGTGCTGGGTCGGCTTCGTCTTCATCTCGCCGGCGTGGCCGATGTAGGGGACCAGCGTCAGGTGGATGAACATGCATCGCTGGGGCCCGAGGTCGGTGTAGAGCTGGCGGATCGCCTCCAGGAAGGGCAGCGACTCGATGTCTCCGACGGTCCCCCCGATCTCGGTGATCACGAAGTCGACGGCCTGGGACTCGGCCACGATCAGGATCCGGTTCTTGATCTCGTCGGTGATGTGGGGGATCACCTGGACGGTCGCCCCGAGGTAGTCGCCGCGGCGCTCGCGCCGGATCACCGAGTTGTAGACGGCCCCGGCGGTCGCGTTGGAGGCGCGCGAGGTGTTCTCGTCGGTGAAGCGCTCGTAGTGGCCGAGGTCGAGGTCGGTCTCCGCCCCGTCCTCGGTCACGAACACCTCGCCGTGCTGGAACGGGCTCATCGTCCCCGGGTCGACGTTGATGTAGGGATCGAGCTTCTGCAGTTGGACCCGGAAGCCGCGGCTGACGAGAAGGCGGCCGATCGAGGCGGAGGCAATGCCCTTGCCCAGTGAAGACACCACCCCCCCGGTTACGAAGAGGAAGCGGGTGTCACCGAGTTTGACTGTCATTCGAGCTGGGAACCGAGTCTAGTTACTCGGGTGGCGGAAGCCTCGCCGTGAACCCGCGCTATGCGGCAAGCAGTTCCCGCGCGTGCTGGCTCGCCGTCTCATCGTCGCGGTCGGCGCCGAGCATGCGGACTATCTCCGCGACCAGCTCCTCGCCGTCAACCCGCTCGACGGTCGCGATCGCGCCGCCGCCGCCGATGCTCTTCTCGATCCGGAAATGGGCCTCGGCCGCCGAGGCGACCTGGGGCAGGTGGGTGATGCAGAGCACCTGGCGCTCCGAGCCGAGGGCGCGCAGCCTCTCGCCCACCGCCCGGGCCGTGTTGCCGCCCACCCCGGCGTCGATCTCGTCGAAGACGTAGGTCGCGGTCCCACCCGCGGCTCCCTGGCCGGCGAGCGCCAGCATCACCCGCGAGAGCTCGCCTCCCGAGGCGGAGTCGCGCAGCGGCGAGGTCGGCATCCCGGGGTTCGTGGCGATCCAGAACTCGACCGTCTCGGCGCCGGAGCGACCGAAGCCCTCGGGGTGCGGCTCGAGCCTGACGTCGAGGGTGGCGCCGCTCATCGCCAGCGACTCGAGCTCGGTGGCGACCTTGCGCTCGAGCTCCCGCGCCGCCTCGGCGCGAGTCTCGCTCAGCTTTCCGGCGAGCTCCCCCCTGCGGCGGCGTGCCTCACCCAGCTCGCGCTCCAGCTCTCCTCCCCGCTCCTCGGCGCCCCCGATCCGCTCGATCTCCTCGCCGCAGCGCTGGGCGTGGGCCAGCACCGCCTCGATCGAGCCGCCGTGCTTGCGCTTGAGCCGGTCGAGGACGTCGAGGCGCTCCTCCACCTGCTGGAGGCGGCCGGGCTCGGCCTCGATCGCCTCGCCGTAGGAGCGCAGGTCGGCGCCCAGCTCCCCGAGCTCGACCGCCAGTCCCCGGGCCCGCTCGGTGAGCCCGTCGAGCCGGGAGTCAACACCCTCGACCCCGGTGAGCGACGCCTCGGCGATCGCCAGCCCGCCCGCGGCGCCCGCGTTGTCCTCGCCGGCGCCCGCGACGGCGCCAAGCGCCGCGGAAGCCGCGGAGCGCAGACCCTCGGCATGGCGCAAGCGCTCGCGCTCGGTGGCGAGAGCGTCCTCCTCCTCGGCCTCGGGAGATGCCTCCTCGATCTCTTGGAGCTCGTAGCGCAGCAGGTCGAGGTCGCGCTCGCGCGCGCCCTCGCGCTCGGAGATCTCCGCCAGCTCGCGCTCGAGACGCAGCACCTCCACGTGCAGCCCGCGGTAGGCCTCGCGCCGCTCGAGGTGCTCCTCGCCGGCCGAGCCGTCGAGCGTCTCGAGCTGGGCCGAGCCCAGGGTCAGCTTGCGATGCTCGTGCTGGCCGTAGAAGGCAAGCAGGTGGGAGCCCAGCAGCTTCAGGTCCGCCGCCGAGCCGGCGCGGCCCTGGACGAAGGCGCTGGTCCGCCCGGCGGCCGAGACGCGGCGGCCGAGCACCAGCTCCGTCGCGCCGTCGGGCAGGCGCTCGGCGATCTCGGCCAGGTCGGGCTCGGCGAGCAGCGCCGGTGGCAGCTCGAAGACGCCTTCGACATAGGCCTCGCGGGCGCCCGGCCGGACGATCTGCGGACGCGCCTTGCCGCCCATCAGCAGGTCGAGCGAATGGGCGAGCACGGTCTTGCCGGCGCCCGTTTCACCCGTGAGCGCGTTCAGCCCCGCCCCGAGGCGCAGCTCGGCGCGCTCGATCAGGAGCAGGTTCTCGATCCGCAGCTCAAGGAGCATCGCCCACCCGTTCTAGCGCCCTCACCCGACGGATTCTCCCCTGCGGCTACTCCTCCACCCCGGCCACCCTCAGGCCCTCGTCCGTGTTGAGGTAGCCGCTGACCCGGCGTAGCCGGCCCTTCCTCGAGCTCGTGGATGTTGACCAGGGGCGCGGTGGAGTCGAAGCCTCCCGAGTGCAGAGCTCCAGGTAGGCCTCGACGTCGCGGCCGTTGATCGCGGCGATCACGCGCCGCACGACCTCGACGTTCTCGTCGCCGGCGGCGGCTCAGCCTGCCGGCGGCACGTCCTGGGGCGCGCCGTGCGGTACTAGGTCGCTGTCGCGCGCCAGCACCAGCCCGAGCACCGCCCCGACCAGGGCGAGAATGCCGGTGATCAGGAGCAGCTCGTTGAGCGCCCCGACGAAGGCGGCGCTCGCAGCCGCGCTCGCCTCGGCCCCCTGCCCGTCGACCGCGCGGGTGCCGCTCGAGGCGACGGCCTCGGCGAGGCCCGGGGGAGCGTCACCAGGAAGGAGATGCGTCAGCTTCGACGCAATCTCGGACTGGAAGACGGCGCCGAGCGCGGCGATGCCTGTCGCGATGCCGACCTGCCTGAAGGTGTTGTTGATGCCCGAGCCCATCCCGGCCTTGACCGCCGGCACCACCCCGACGGCGACCGAGGCGATCGCGGGGTTGGCCATCCCGATGCCCGCGCCGGCGATAATGAAGCCGGCGAGCAGCGCGGTCCACCCCGAGCCCGCCGCCGTCGCCGTCGAGGGCTCCAGGCCGCGCATCAGAAGCAACCCGACCCCGACGAACGTCAGCCCCGCGCCGAAGAAGGCTCGAGCCGGTATCCGATTCAGGAGCTGGCCCGCGATCGGCGCGACGACGAAGGACACCAACGTGATCGGCAGGAAGCGAAGGCCCGCTTCGAACGGCGTGAACCCGAGCACGTCCTGCATGTAGATCGTCAGGTAGAGGAACATCGCGAACATCGAGGCGGCGAGCGAGAAGGCGACGATCGAGGCGCCGACGAAGGCGGGCTTTCGAAAGAGGGCCAGCTCGAGCATCGGGTGCCTTGAACGAGCCTCCAAGGCGATGAAGGCCGCCATTAGTAGCGCCGCCCCGGCCAGGGACCCGACGATCAGGCCGCTCGACCAGCCCTCGGCGTTGCCACGCACCAGCCCGAACACGAGCAGGAACAGAAGGAGCGAGAAGAGGGCGACGCCGGGCCAGTCGATCGGCTCGGCGTCGGGCGCCTTCGACTCCGCGAGCTTGCTGAGGGTGAGAGCGATCGCGCCGATCCCGATCGGGACGTTGACGAAGAAGATCCACTCCCAGCCGAGGGTGTCGGTGATCGAGCCTCCGACGAGCGGGCCGATCGCGACGGCTCCGCCGATCGTCGCCCCCCAGATGCCGAAGGCCGTCGCCCGCTCGGGGCCGCGGAACTCCTGCGCGATCAGCGCCAGGGTCGTCGCGAACATCGCGGCGCCCCCAACGCCCTGCAGGGCGCGCATCAGGTTGAGGAAGGTCGGCGTGCCGGCGAGCCCGCACAGCAGCGAGGCGCCGCTGAAGATCGCGAAGCCCCAGACGAAGATCCGACGGCGCCCGAGCCGGTCCCCGAGCGAGCCCGCCGTCAGCAGCACCGCGGCCAGCATCAATGAGTAGGCGTCAACCACCCACTGCAGGTCGCTGAAGCTCGAGTGCAGGTCGCGCTGGATCTCCGGCAGCGCGACGTTGACGATCGTGATGTCCAGCAGCAACATGAACGTCGCCACGCAGGTCGCCAGCAGGGTCCACCACTTGCGCTCGATCAGCGCGCCAGTCTGCCGAACTTCTCGCTGATCCGCTGGTAGAAGCTGCTGCCCTGGAGCTGTGCCAGAGTCCCGACGCCGTGGCTGAAGCGAACCTCTATCTCGCCGCCCGGCTGCAGCTCGCCGACGTGCTCGCCGTCGAGCTCGACCTCAACCGGCTCGCGGCCGCGCGCGTTGCCGACGTAGAGGACGTCGTCGGGCGCCACGACCAGCGCCCTGGCGGTGAGCGTATGCGGGGCGATGAAGCTGACCACATAGCCCTCCACCCCCCAGGCGAGGATGGGACCGGCGTTGGCGAGGTTGTAGCCCGTCGATCCCGCCGGGGTGGCGGCGACCAAGCCGTCGCAGCGGACGTGGCCGATCTCCTCGTCGGCGAGCCGGTAGGAGAGCTCGGCGACCCGGCCGTGGGGGCGCCGCACGAAGGCGACGTCGTTGAGGCCGACGGGCCGCTCGACCTCGAGGTTAATCTCGAGCCCGGGCATAGTCATCACCTCGAAGTCCCCGCAGAAGGCCCGCTCCAAACCGGACTCGAGCTCCTCCCGCTCGACGGCCGCGAGGAAGCCGATGGTCCCAAAGTTGACGCCGAAGACGGGCACGCCGCTGCGCGCGTAGCGCCGGAGGGCGTGGAGGATGCTGCCGTCCCCACCGAGCACGAGGCAGAGGCCGGGAGGCTCCGAGAGCTCGTCGAGGCGCCCGATGTCCGCCGTGGCATCGCCATGCCTCTCGTGCTCATCGTCAGCGGCGACGAGGCGGCAGCCCACTCGCTCGGCGGCCTTCGCCGCGGCCGCGACGGCCTCCGAGGAAGTGTCGGGCTGCCGGTGGGTCACCAGGACCGCGGTCTTGACCGCGTCGGGACTCATGCCTCGACCGCCTCGAGCGCCGCCTCGACGTCGCTCAGCCCTTCCCCCGTGCGATCGCACCAGATGAAGGTCTCATGGTTGCCCTTGGGGCCCGGGAGGCCCGACGCGGCGAAGCCGCGCACCGATAGCCCGGCCTCGGTCGCCGAGCGCGCGACCGAGCGCAGCGCGTCGATCCGGTCGCTGCGCTCCCGGACCACACCACCCCGGCCGACCCGCTCGGGGCCGAGCTCGAACTGCGGCTTGACCATCGCGACGAGGTCGAAGTCGGCGGCCGCACAGGCGGTGATCGCCGGCAACAGCTTCGCCAGCGAGATGAAGGAGACGTCGGCGGTGACGAGGTCGGGCCTCAGGGGGAGGTCGCCGGGCTCCAGGCCGCGGGCGTTGACCCGCTCCATCACCGTCACCCGCGGATCCCCGCGCAGCCCCCAGTCGAGCTGGCCGTAGCCCACGTCGAGGGCGATCACGCTTTGAGCCCCTCGCGCCAGCAGGCAATCGGTGAAGCCGCCCGTGGAGGCGCCGATGTCGAGGCAGGCCCGGCCCGAGACATCGAGGCCGAGCCGCTCGAGCGCGTTTTCGAGCTTGATCCCGCCGCGTGAGACGAAGCGCCGCCCCGCCTCCATCACCAGGTCGGCGTCCTCGGGCAGCAGCTGCCCCGGCTTGGCGACGCACTCCCCGTCACGCCCGAGGCGAACGAGGCCGGCGCGCACAGCCGTGGCGGCGGCGCTGCGAGACGGGACCAGGCCCCGCTCGGCAATCAGCGCGTCAGCGCGGCGACGACTCACGCGGCAACGGTAGCCGAACGTGTGATCCCCCTCACAGACGGATCGCACATATGTTCGTACTGTGAATCCCGTGACTGCATTCAGAGCAATCCCGCTCCAACTCCACGGAGCACTCGAGGTGGCGACCGCGCCGCTGCTGATCTTCGCGCCTTTCGCCCTGGGGTTCACCCCCCTGGCCGGCGCCGTCAGCATTCTGCTCGGCGTGCTCCTACTTGGGCTGGCGCTCTCGCTTTACGGCGATGGTGAGCGCGGCTCGGTGCCGATTGGCGCCCACGCGGGCCTCGACTACGTGCTCGCAGCGACGACTGTGGTCGCCGGGTTCCTGGTCGGGCTGGTCACAGGCGACGCGGTCGCAACAGTCTTCATGGTCGGATTCGGTTTCGCGCATATGGCGCTGACCGCTTCAACGAGGTTCAGTCGCCCACTCGGTGCGTAACCCCGACCGCCTCCCATAAGACGCACCACCTATATCTCTCCTCCCTGTAGTACCCCAGGAACGGCCCCCGATACGGGGTCGTTTCTTGATGCGTGGCTCCAGGGGCTTCGCCTCTGAGCGGTGGTGAGGGCGCGGCCCAAAAGCGGCGCCATGCGCCAGTTGGTGCGCCAGCGAAGCGCTCGCGGCGCTGATTCCGTCCCGGTCTATTCACCGGGCCGCCACATCCGGGTCGCTCGTGCGGCAGCCTGGAGGCTCTCTGCGGTGCCTGACAGTCCAATCTTGGCGGTCGGGCTGCCGCCGCCAGGGGGCGGCGGGTCGCTGAAGTGCTTCTGGCCGCGAACGTGGCCAGGCAGCGTCCGCCAGATATCGCCGCGCCAGCCCGGCTGGACCAAGTCCTCGGGGACCAGGAGGATGAACTCGCGGAGTACCTCCGCTACGGCGACGTGGACCTTTCCGTAGCTCCAGGCTCGCAGCGCTTCGGCAAGAGTCGTCCGCCGCCGGGTGATGTGCGCCATCTCCGCTCCGACTCGCTCGCGCACCTCGCGCAGGAAGTCGCTCTCGGCCGGGCGGACCGACGGCCACTCGCACACGTAGTCCAGCGCAAGCACGTCGTCGGGATAGCTCTTCTTTGGCTTGTCGTAGAGGAACAGGATCAACGCCCGGGCGTGGAGCCCGACGTTCTCCAGAAGGGCGTTCGAGGCCCACACCGGCTGCTCCCCTTGCTCCGGTGGCGTCAGCTCCGAGCCTGCGAGGGCCCTTACGACGTCGTCCAACTGGCGTGCTTCGTATAGAACGTGCTGGGAGTCGGCGGACAGCTCATCCGAGGTTCGCCTACTGGTGTCCTGCATCACGAGAACTCTAATTGGGGTCCGCCTCCAGCTGAGGGGCCCAGTGGCAACCAGGTAAGCGTCCATCCGCTCGCGGACCTCGTCGCGGCTGCCGGGCATCAAGTGGCCGTAGGTGTCGAAGGTCGTCTGGATCTTCGAGTGGCCCATGCAGTCCTGGATCGCTTTCGCGTTGGCGCATGAGTCGATCAGCAGCGAGGCGAAGGTATGCCGGCACTCGTGCAGGGTGATCGCCTCGAAAGCGCCGACTCGGCAAACCCTAACCGCCCCGCTCCCCCCGCGCCGCAGCCTGCCCTACGGAGCGTGGGGCTTGGCTGCGTGGCGGGCGTGGTGTGGGAGGTGGAGGCGTGACTTGCCGCCGACGAAGAGGAGGACGACGATGAAGCCGGCGAGGGCGAGCAGGCCGTCTACGCGGAGGGCGGTCTGGAAGCCGTCGACGAAGGCATCATCGAAGTCGCTGACGCCGCGGCCGGCCTCGGTGAAGATCGTGGTCGTCAGACCGAGGCCGATCGAGCCGCCCGCGACCTGGAACATGTAGACGATCCCTCCGGCGAGGCTGGTGCGCGACTTGTCCACCGATGTCACCCCGGCGGTGGTGGCGGTCGGGTAGAAGAGGCCGATCCCGAGGCCGGTGATGGCGAGGCCCGGGATCAGCGGGGCGTAGCCGTTGTTGTCCACGAGCGAGAGCAGGAAGGGTCCCGCGGCGATGCAGAGGGCGCCGATCCCGGCAAGGATCTTCGCCCCCACCCGGTCGTAGAGCGGGCCGGCGAAGAAGGAGACGACGGCGAACACCCCCATCATCGGCAGCATCCCCGCGCCCGCCTCGATCGGGGAGAAGTCGAGGACCTTGAGCATGTACTGGGGTACATAGAGGAGCACCGCGAAGAAGGTCGCCGACATCAGCAGGATGGCCAGGCAGGCGGCGCTGAAGCCACGGTTGCGCATCACGTCTCGCGGGACGAGCGCATGGGCGCCGGCCCCGCGCTCGATCACGGCGAAGGCGACCAGCGAGGCGGCGGAGAGGACCAGAAGCCCGATGATCCGTAGGTCGCCCCATCCCCAGTCGATCGCCTGGTCGAAGGCGAGCAGCAGCGCGACCAGGCCGACCGAGATCGTCACCGAGCCCGCGTAGTCGATCCGGGTGTCGTCGCTCTTCTCCTTGGGCTGGTGGACCTTGAGGAAGGTGACGATCACCGCGAACAGCGTGATCGGCAGGTTGAAGAAGAAGATCCAGCGCCAGCTGAGGAGATCGGTGAAGACGCCGCCCAGGAGCGGGCCCATTGCATTGCCGAGGCCTGCGGCGCCGAGGATCAGCCCACCCGCGAGGCCTGCCTTGCTCTCGGGCAGCGCGGCATAGGTCATACCCAGGATCGAGGGTCACATCAGCGCTCCTCCGATCCCCATCAGCACGCGGCTTGCGATCAGCCACGACTCCGTCGGCGCGAGGCCGCCGGCGAGCGACATGATCGCGAATATCCCGGCGCCGAGGAAGAACATGGCGCGGCGCCCGAAGAGGTCGGCGAGACGTCCGCCGGTGACGATGAGGACGCCAAAGGTGAGGGCGTAGGCGTTGACGACCCACTGCGCGGTGGTGACGTTGGTGTGGAAGTCCGCCTCGATCTGGGGGATCGCGACGTTCACCGCCGAGAAGTCGTTCGCAATCACCAGGACGGCAAGGCTCATGGCGATCAGTGCCATGACCGTGCCCCGGTCGATCGAGTCCCCTGCCGCCGCCTTGCCCTGGTCGTCGGTCATCGAATCGGGACGCTAACGGTCGGGTCGGCCTTTACCAGACCCTTGCGATCGCCTTGCCCGGCCCTGGGGAGCGCACGTTCACGCTGCGCCTGCGAATTCAGCAAACGAGCCGAGGAGGCGAGATGAGCACCTTTATGAAGATGGCGCTGGCTGCTTTCGCCGGCCTCCTGATCGGAGGCGGCGCCATAGTGGGAGCCGCGACCACCGACGGGACCAGGACGGTGACCGACACCGTGACCGCAGGGGACGAGGTCAAGGGCAACTGCGACGAGGCCGAGGGCGAGGGCGACGACGACAGCTCGGGTTCGGGCCACGAGGGATCGGGCCACTCCGGCTCCGATGAGGACGGCGGCTCCGGCTCCGGCTCCTCTGGCTCCGGCCACTCCGGTGGCGGCGACGACTGAGCGATCGTTCCCTCCCCAGGGAATGGACGGCGGGGCGGCCTCGGTCGCCCCGCCGTTTATCTAGCATCAGCCCGGTGGCCGGTGAGCGTGGAACAGTCCTGCTCGTCGAGGACGAGGAAGCGATCACCGAGCCCCTTTCGGAGGCCCTCGTCGCTGAGGGCTTTCGCGCAGAGGTCGCCGGGACGGTGGCGGAGGCGCTGCGGGTGGCGCGCTCGCTCGAGCCCGACCTCGTTCTGCTCGACATCGGCCTCCCCGACGGGTCGGGCCTCGACGTCTGTAGGGAGCTTCGCGGCTTCTCCCAGGTGCCGATCATCATGCTGACCGCGCGTGGCTCGGAGGCCGACCGGGTCGCCGGCCTCGAGCTCGGCGCCGATGACTACGTCGTCAAGCCCTTTTCGGCCCGCGAGGTGATCGCCCGGGTTCGGGCGGTGCTGCGGCGCGGCGCGCGCCAGCTCCCGGGGGGCGCCACCGAGACGATCGCGATCGGCGGGCTGGAGCTCGATCCCGGGAAGCACTCGGCCGAGCTCGACGGCGAGCCGATGGACCTGACCCTCAAGGAGTTCGATCTGCTGCGGACCCTGATGGAGAGCGCGGGATCGGTGCTGACCCGGGAGGAGCTGATCGACCGGGTCTGGGACATGAACTGGTTCGGATCGACGAAGACCCTTGACGTCCACGTCAGCGGCCTCCGACGCAAGCTCCGCGACGACCCGCGCGCCCCGCGCTACATCCACACGGTGCGAGGCGTCGGCTTTCGCTTCTCCGGCCCCGACGAAGCATGAGCCTGCGCGCGCGCCTGCTCGCGGCGTTCGCCTATGTGCTGGTGATCGTGATCGTGGCGTTGCTGGTGCCGCTGGGGATCAACCTCCAGAAGCGCCTTCACGGCGAGGTCGAGAGCCTCGCGTCCGACCAGGCGGAACTGGTCGCGACCGCTGCCAGCCGCGGGCTCGGCAGCCCGCGGCAGCTCGGCCGGCTTGCGAGCGAATCGGCGCAGAACCTCGACGGCAGGGTCCTGATCGTCGATGCGAGTGGAATCGTGCTCGCGGACTCTGAGACGGCGCGGACGCTCGGTGAGAACTACGGCACCAGGGCCCGCCCCGAGCTGTCAAAGGCCCTCGGCGGCAGGACCGAGCAGGGCCTGAGGCAATCCGAGACCCTTGACGAGGAGCTGCTCGCCACCGCTGTCCCGGTCATCAGCGGGGGCCGGGTGCGCGGCGCCGTCCGCGTCACCCAGAGCGTCGACGCCGTCAACAGCGCGGTGCGCGACGACATCCTCGCCCTCGCCGGCGTCGCGGCCCTGGCTCTGGTGATCGGGCTCGGCGTGGCCTGGATCCTCGCCGGCTCGATCGCCCGGCCGCTGCGCGGGCTCGCGGGCGTCGCGCGCCGGATGGCGGGCGGAGAGCTGGGGGCTCGCGCCGAGCCGCGCGGCTCACGCGAGCAGGTCGCCCTCTCGAACGCCTTCAACGAGATGGCCGACCGGCTCAACGCCGTGCTGGACTCGCAGCGCGATTTCGTCGCCAACGCCTCGCATCAGCTGCGCACGCCGCTGACGGGGCTCCAGCTTCGAATCGAGGCGGCGAAGGGCAAGACGCGGGGCGCCGCCACCGCTCGTGATCTCGACGCCGCCGAGCGGGAGACCCAACGCCTGTCCGAACTCGTGAGCGCCCTGCTCACCCTCGCCGAGAGCGAGGAGGCGGCGGAGAGCGCCGAGGAGGCAGAGCTGGCATCCGTCTCCAGCGCAGCCGCCGAGCGCTGGC
This sequence comes from Solirubrobacterales bacterium, assembly GCA_009691195.1. Taxonomy (GTDB): domain Bacteria; phylum Actinomycetota; class Thermoleophilia; order Solirubrobacterales; family 70-9; genus SHVA01. Next base: position 36,526 of record SHVA01000018.1, read on the forward strand.
GAGACACGAGCGCAGAGGCAGGCCATGAGCTCGTCGTCCTCGGCCGCGGCACGGCGGTGGTCGGTGGGTCGGAGGCGGACCTCGCTGTGATCCTCGACAACCTGATCGAGAACGCGATCAAGTACTCGAGCCCGGGGTCGCCGATCGAGATCGGCTGGAAGCTCGGGGACGGCGCGGTCGTACTCGCCGTCTCCAACCGCGGGGCCCCACTGCCCGAGGAGGAGCTCGAGGGGGCCTTCAAGCGCTTCCAGCGGGGGACGGGCGCGGCTCGCGGCGGCGGCACGGGCCTCGGCCTTTCGATCGTGGCGGCTCTCGCGCGGCGGTGGGGCGCGAGCGCACGCCTGCGAAACGAGCCCGACGGGATCGCGGCGGAGGTGGTCCTTGTGGCGGCCGACGGAACTTTGCCAACCCATAACCCGGGGCCCGTAGGCTCGATGACATGAGCGTGAGGGAGTTGACGAAGGCGGTCGTGCTCGGGATGTTCGGGTTGGTGGCCGCGGTGGGAATCGCGGTCGCCGCGAACTCGATCGCCGGAGACTCGATCGGCTTCTCGGCCGATGCGCCCAAGCTCCGCACCCAGCCGTCGGCGAAGGACGATTCCGCGGGACCCGACCACGCGAACCGTGGCGGCGACCAAACGGGGGATGGCCTCCCCGGCGAGGACCAGGGCGGCGAGTCGGGCTCATCGGGTTCGAGCGGCGCGGGCGGCGGTGGTGGCTCGGGCGACGACAACTCCGGCAGCGGTTCGGCCAACGGGGGCAGTGGCGGCTCCAAGGGCTCGTCAGGCTCGGGACCCGGGTCAGGCTCGGGCTCCGACGATGGCGGCGACTCGGGGTCCGAGGATTCGGGATCCAACTCGGGCTCGGGCGGTTCCGGGTCGGGAGGCTCGGGCTCGGGCAGCGACGACGGCGAGTCCGGCGGCGAGGACTCCGGCCACCACGGCGGCGGCGGCGACGACGACGACGACGACGACTGAGCTGCACCCGGGCCGTGGCTGAGCCCGCAATCCATTAACTTTTGCGAATGCCAAGCACCGAGTCGCTCTGCCGCGAGATCGAGCGCAACCTCCCCGACCGCCCCTTCACGATCGAGTTCTGGGACGGGGGCCGGGTCCCCGCCACCAAGGACGGAAGCCCCACGCTGAAGTTCCGCTCCCCCCGGGCCCTGACGCAGGTGCTGCGCGCGCCGGGAGAGCTCGGCCTCGGACGCGCTTACGTGCTCGGCGACATCGAGGTCGATGACCTCGACGGGGTGATTTCCCTGCTCGGCCGCTGGTCCCCCCGCGACCTGGGGGTCGCGGGGAAAGCCCGGCTCGGGCTCGCCTCGCTTCGCGCAGCGGGACTCCACCGCCCACCCCCTCCCCCGGCCGCGGAGCTTCGTCCCAGCCGCGAGCGCCACACCAAGGGCCGAGACTCCGAGGCCGTCCGCCACCACTACGACGTCTCGAACGAGTTCTTCTCGCTCTTCCTCGACGACTCGATGACCTATAGCTGCGCACTCTTCGAGGAGGGCATCAACACCCTGGAGGAGGCGCAGTTCAACAAGCTCGAGGCGATCTGCAGCAAGCTCGAGCTGCGACCGGGCATGAGTGTCCTCGACATCGGCTCGGGGTGGGGCAGCTTCGGGATCCACGCGGCACGGGAGCACGGCGCCCAGGTGCTGGGCATCACTCTCTCGCCGCCACAGGCCGCGCGGGCCAACGAGCGCGCCGCCGAAGCCGGCGTCGCCGACCTGGTTCGCTTCGAGGTGCGCGACTACCGCGACCTCGGCTCCGAGCGCTTCGACGCCGTCGTCAGCATCGGCATGGTCGAGCACGTCGGCGAGAACCAGATCGATGAGTACGCCCACCACCTCCAGCGGGTCCTCGCGCCCGAGGGCAAGATCCTCAACCACGGCATCTGCCGTGTCCCCGCCGAGGAGGGGGGCGTCCACATCGGCGGTGACTTCGCCAACCGCTACGTCTTCCCCGACGGCGAGATCCTCAACCTCTCCCGCACGATCGTCGCCGTCGAGCGGGCCGGGCTCGAGACGAGGCACGTCGAGGGATTGATCACCGACTACGCGGAGACGCTTCGCCATTGGGCCCAGCGCCTCGATGAGAACCTCGAGGAGGCCGAGCGCCAGGTCGGCTCCGAGCGCCTGCGGGTCTGGAGGCTGTATCTGCGCGCCGCGCGAAACGGCTTCGAGACGGGCGGTACCGTCGTCTACCAGGTGCTCTGCTCACACCCCGTGATCGAGCCGCCGACCCCGGCGCCATCGGGCAGGCGCCACGCCACCGTGCGGCGGCCCGCGCCCGCCGTCACAAGCGTCTCCTAGCCTTAGCCCGGTGATCCGAGCTTTGGCCGACACCGCAGAGGTGGGGTGATGGCGATCAAGCAGTCCCCTCGCCCTCTCCTGTTCAGCGCCGGCGTGCTGCTGATCATCGTCAGCTTCCTCGGGCTTGACCACTACGCGTCGCTTGGGCAGCAGTTCGCAATCGGGGCGATGACGTGGGGGGCGCTGATCTTCGCCTGCATGCCGCTCGACCCCAGAGAGCGCGCGCGGGTGGCGATCGTCGTGATCGTCGCCACCGGGGCGGAGGTGCTCGGCTCGATCATCTTCGGCGTCTACACCTACCGACTCGAGAACCTGCCGGCATTCGTGCCGCCGGGTCATGGCCTCGTCTATCTGGCGGGCCTGCGAATCAGCCAGTCGGCGCTCGTGAAGGAGCACCAGCGAGCATTCGTCGGGGGCGTGATTGCCCTGATCGCGGCTTGGGGCATCGCGGGGTGGGCGCTGCTGGGCCGGACGGATGCCCTCGGCGCGATCGCCGGGGCGCTGCTGATCGTTGTGCTGCTGCGGGCGAAGGCGCCGACCATCTACGCGGGCGTGTTCCTCGTCGTCGCCTTCCTCGAGATCTACGGAACCGGGATCGGCGCCTGGCACTGGGCGGAGACCGTTCCCGGGACCACGATGCAGGCGGGCAACCCGCCGAGCGGGATCGCGGGCATCTACGTGCTGTTCGACGTGGCGGCGATCGCGATGGCGCCGCGACTGCTCAACGCCCTGGCCGCAGCGCGGGGCATGGTGCCCCGCCTCGCTCGGACCTGGCTCTAGCCCGAAACGGTCTCGGGGGTACGGATCGCGCTGAGGACGCGCTCGGCGACCGACTCACCGGTGAAGCCGACCTCCTCGCGGATCAGCGCCGGCTTGCCGTGGGTGACGTAGCGGTCGGGGAGGCCGATCCGCATCACGCGGGCCCGCTCGCCCTCGTCGTCGGCGAAAGCGTCCTCGACCAGCTCGAGCACGCCCGAGCCGAAGCCCCCGGAAAGGACGTTCTCCTCGATCGTCACCAACAGCTCGTGCTCGGAGGCGAGCTTGCGGATCAGCTCCTCGTCGAGCGGCTTGGCGAAGCGGGCGTCGGCGACGGTCGGCTCGAGCCCGTGCTCACGAAGGATCTCGGCAGCGCGAAGACCGACCTGGACGCCGTAGCCGTAGCCGAGCAGCACAACCCTCTCGCCCGGGAGCAGCAGCTCGCCCTTCCCGATCTCGATCGCCTCGGGCGCGTCGGGCATCGGCACGCCCTCGGCGGCGCCGCGCGGGTAGCGCATCGCGATCGGGCCGTCGTGCTCGAGCGCGGTGCGCAGCATGTGGACGAGCGCCGCCTCGTCGCGGGGCGCCATCACCACGATGTTGGGGACGGCGCGGAAGTAGGAGATGTCGAAGGCGCCGTGGTGGGTGGGGCCGTCGTCGCCTACCAGCCCGGCGCGGTCCATCGCGAAGACCACGTTCAGCTTCTGGAGGCCGACGTCGTGGACGATCTGGTCGTAGGCGCGCTGGAGGAAGGTCGAGTAGATCGCGCAGACCGGCTTGGCGCCCTGGATCGCGAGGCCCGAGGCGAACAGGACCGCCTCCTGCTCGGCGATCCCGACGTCGTGGTATTGGCCGGGGCGCTCCTTCTGGAGCTTGTTGAGGCCGGTCCCCCCCGCCATCGCCGCGGTGATGCCGACGACGCGCGGGTCGCGCTCGGCCTCGGCGACCATCGCGTCGGCGAACACGGCCGTGTACTGCGGCGGGGCGACGGGCGGCGGCGACTCGAGCTTCTCGGGTGCGATCGAGGCCGGGGCGTCGGACTCCTGGACGGCTACCGGCTTGGGCTCCTCTTTCTTCGGGGCGGGCTTGCGGTCAACGATCGAGTTCGGCTTGGCCGCGTGCCACTTCTCCATCCCCTCGAGGCCGCCCTCCTCGGCGGGCTCGAAGCCCTTGCCCTTGACCGTGTGGATGTGGACGACGACGGGCCGCTCGGCGGCCAGCGCCTCGCTGAGTGCGACGCGGAGGGCGACCATGTCGTGGCCATCGATGACGCCGACGTAGGCGAGGTCCAGCTCCTCGAACAGCAGGCCCGGGGCCCAGTAGGCCTTGATCGCGGACTTGACCTCCGGGCCGAGGCGCTCCAGCCGGCGGCCGAGGCCGAGCGGCAGCTTCGAGAGCCGCTCCTCGGCGTCCTCGCGGGCGTGGTAAAGGCGCGGGTTGAGGCGAATCCGGTTGAAGTAGCGCGAGATGGCGCCGACGTTGGGTGAGATCGACATGCCGTTGTCGTTGAGGACGATCACCATCGGCGTCTGCAGGCCGCCCGCGAGGTGCAGCGCCTCGTAGGCGACGCCGCCGGTGAGGGCGCCGTCGCCGATCACCGCAACGACCTTGCCGTCCTCGCCGACGCCCTTGCGCATCCCCTCCTTGAGGCCGACGCCGTAGCCGACCGAGGTCGAGGCGTGGCCTGCGCCCATGATGTCGTGCTCGGATTCGAACACCGAGCAGAACGGCGCCAGGCCCTCGTACTTGCGGATCGTGTGCAGCTCGTCGCGGCGGCCGGTCAGGACCTTGTGGGGATAGGCCTGGTGGCCGACGTCCCAGAGGATCTTGTCCCGCGGGGAGTCGAGCAGGCTGTGCAGCGCGACCGAGAGCTCGCAGGTGCCAAGGTTGGCGCCGAAGTGGCCGCCGATCTCCCCGATCACGTCGACGATCAGCTCACGGACCTCCTGGGCGACCCGCTGAAGCTGCTCGTCGGAAAGATCGCTGAGGCCGTCGGGCCCGTCGATCGAGGGCAGCAGCGGCTTGGGGTCTTTGTCTGCGGGTGTCACGTGTGTCGGGTGTGGATGAAGTCGGTGATGCGGGCCAGGTCGTCGGTCTCGGTCTCTGCCTCGGCGAGCGCCTCTCGGGCGGAGCGGTGTGACTGGGCCGCCAGCTCGCGGGCCCTGTCGAGCCCAAAGGCGCTGACGTAGGTCAGTTTGCCATGTCTCTCGTCGCTTCCACTCGGTTTGCCGAGCTCGTCGGAGCTGCCCGTGACGTCGAGGATGTCGTCAACGATCTGGAATAGGAGGCCGAGCCCATCGGCAAAACGCCGGTAGGGGATTGTCTCAGCTTCGGGCATTCCTCCAAGTACCAGTACGACGCCGACGCTCGCTGCGATCAATCTCCCGGTCTTGAGCGAGTCCATCTCGCGAAGCTGCTCGAGCCCGAGCTCGCGCGCGGACTCCGGATTGCTGAACTCGGTCACGTCCACGTACTGGCCGCCGACCATGCCCCCCACGCCGGTAGCGGACATCAGCTCCCCGAGTGCAGCGAGCACGCGGTCGGGCTCGCCGCCCTGGCCCGAGCAGAAGAGGCGCACTGCCTCGGCGAAGAGGCCGTCGCCGGCGAGTATCGCGACGTCCTCTCCGAACTTGACGTGGGAGGTCGGCATCCCCCGCCGGAGGTCGTCGTCGTCCATCGCGGGCAGGTCGTCGTGAATCAGGGAATAGGTGTGGATCAGCTCGATCGACGCCGCGGCCGGCAGCATCCGCTCGGGATCCGCGCCGATCGCCCTCGCCGTCGCGAGCGCGAGCACGGGGCGAATCCGCTTGCCGCCCGCCATCAGCGAATAGCGCATCGCCTCGTCGAGACCCTCGGTGCTGGGAACCGCCGCGAAGCGCAGCCCCTGAAGGTGGTCGTCGACGAGCGAGCGAAGGTCTTCCGGATATCCCGCGTCGGCCGCCGTCGCCCCCTCGGCCGCGGCGGACTGCTCAGCCGTCACGGGTCTCCGTTGCCGAGCGCAGTGCGCGCTCGACCTCTCGGCCGGCGCTCGCGGCCAGCTCGGAGGCCTCCTTGACCAGCTCGGCGGTCCGCTCCTGATCCAGATCGGAATCGAGCTCATTGGCCAGCTCCTCGAGCCGGTCGGTTATCTGCCGCAGCGACTGCCCGTCGCGCTCACCGTTCATCGTGCTGACGGTAGCGACCCGGGCGGGGAAGGGGCGGCCCTAGGGGACGCAGGGGTTGGCGACCTGCACGGTCTGATTGAAGCTGGCCGTGCCGAGGGTGGCGGTGACCAGCGCCGACCCCGAGCCGATGCCGTTGACGGGCACGTTGCCCGTGGCCTGGCCTTGGAGGACGGTGACGCCGCCGCCGCTCACCGTCGCCACCGACGGCGAGCCGGTCGAGACGGCCACGAAGGTGTCGGTCTGCGCCGGGACGTCGAACACGACCTGGAGCGCGGGCTCGTTGGTGTCGCCCTGGTTGACGCATGAGTCCAACAGGCTGAGGCCGGTCAAGACGGGGTTGGGGTCGAAGTCGCCCGCGCCGCGCGGAAGCACCGCAATCGCCCCCGCGGTCTGCGCGATGCCCCTGATCGCAGTGAAGCTGCGGCCGTCGGCGAAGGTCGGGAGCGTTCCGACGATCGTCTTTTCCACCGCGAGCCCGTCGGTCATCAGCCAGTTGCCGCCGCTTTGACTCGCGATCGTCTCGCCGGAGACATTGACCACGACCCCGTTGTAGAAGAGGCCTCCGCCAAGCAGGTTCGCGTAGGTCAGGGTCACGGCGACCGGTGGCGCCTCGCCGGTGTTGAGCACGGGCGCGCTCTTGACCGCGATCTTGACTGCGCCGCTCCCGGCGTCGGCGACGGTGCCGAGCACGTTGACCCGGTCACCCACCGTAAGTGACGCGGCCGATGCGGCCGCCGTCAGGTCGAGTTCGATCGCCGAGTAGTTGGTCGACGTGTAGTTCACATCGCCGGACTTCACGGCGGCCCAGGCGCGCTGGTGGTCGGGCGTGACCGCACTCAGGATCGGGTTGTTCAGGATGACCCTGGCCCCCGTCGGGATCGCTCCCTGATTGACGGCGTAGATGCTGGTGGCGGCGAAGCACTCCGTCTCGCCGGGAGGATTCGCAACGATCGGATCGCAATCCTTGGAATCGGGAAAACCGTCGGCGTCCGCATCGGGGCCCGAGTCGTTGTCGACGATCGCCGCCTGGCCGGTCCCGTCCTGGATCTTCGCTCCGTTGGCCCCTGACAGCCGCAGGGTGAAGCTCTCGGGCGGCTCCGAGAAGTCGTCGCCCTTGACCGAGACGCTCAGGGTCGCGAGCCTTGTGTTTGGAGGGATGGTCAGCGTCCCGGACTTGGCGAGAAAGTCCGTCGCGGTCGCGGTTCCTGGCGAGGTCGCGTAGGAGGCCGTGACCGCCTTCTGGCTCTTCTTGGAGAGCGTGACGGTGAAGCCTGCGGGCACCGTGGATGAGCCGTCTGGCTCGTTGGCCGTAGCGTCGGAGATCGAGAGCGCCGGCGGCTTCCTGTGCTTCTTCTTGTGTTTCTTGGCTTCCGCGGGGGCGAGGACGACAGCGAACAGCGAAACCGCGCTCAACAGCGCGATGACGGCTACTCATCCTCTGCCTCCCATGCCCGCGAGGCTACACCGTCGGCGAGGCGGCGCCAGGCCCCCCCCAGACCGGGCTCAGCCCAGAAGCATGGGTACGTCGGCGATCGAATCGACCGCCGCGGTCGGCTCCACCCCCGATTTTGCGCACGAAGTCCTCGCGGTACTTGCCGGTCCGCACCAGGATCGTCGAGGTCGACCAACAGGCCGCGAGCCCGACGAGCGTGCCGTCGCTCAGGCGGGCTCTCGCACCGCCGCGCCGAGGATGCCGTTGACGAAACCGGGAGCGTCGGCGCCGCAGTACTCCTTGGCGAGCTCGACGGCCTCGTCGATCGCGACCTCTGCGGGAACGTCCTCCAGGTGTAGCGCCTCGTACAGGGCGACTCGCATGATGTTGCGCTCGAGCGGTGCGATCCGGTCGATGCTCCAGCCGCGGGCGTGGCGGGCGATCAGCTCGTCCAGCTCCTCCTTGGTCACCTCGACGCCCTCGGTGAGGTCGCGGGTGAACTGCTTCGCGTCAACCAGCAGTTCCTCGAGGGGCTTCCCGGTCACCTGGTGCTGGTAGCCGGCGAAGACTGCATCCCTTCTCTGGTCGGAGCGGCGCATGACTTCAGCCTAAGGCCACTGGCACCGCCTGCCCGGGCGCCTAGGCCCGGGAGACGTACTCGCCGCTGCGAGTGTCGACCCGGACCCGCTCGCCCTCTTCGATGAAGAGGGGGACCTGGACGATGACGCCCGTCTCCAGCGTCGCGGGCTTGTTGCCGCCGCCCGAGGCCGTGTCTCCCTTGAGGCCGGGGTCGGTCTTGGCGACGGCGAGCTCGACCGCGCTGGGCACCTGGACGTCGCTGGGGCGGTCATCCACCATCAGCAGCTCCACGTCGGAGTTGGGCGGGACCCACTTGACCAGGTCCTCGGCCACGGCCTTGGGAATCTCGACCTGCTCGTAGCTGCTGTTGTCCATCAGCACCACGTTGTCGCCGGCCTCGTAGAGGTACTGCATCTTCTTGCTCTCGGTCCTGACCGGGCGAAACTTCTCCCCCGCCTTGAAGGTCCTGTCGATTACGGCGCCGTCGTCGACCCGCCGCAGCTTCGAGCGCACGAAGGCGCCGCCCTTGCCCGGCTTCACGTGCTGGAACTCGACCACCTTGAAGACCTTGCCATCGACCTCGATGTGGGTTCCGTTCTTGAACTGGTTGGTGCTGATCACGGCAGCGGAGCCTACCGAGCAGGCCGGGAGGCCAGGGATCTACGGCGTCACCGACGGCTTGCCAAGCTGGCCGGCGGCGGGGCGCGCAGCAGGCCGGTGCCATCCCCGGGCGGCTCGCCCGCCCCCGAACCGCCGGCGCCCGAGCTCTACTCCAGGTCGCGGGCGCGCAGCAGGGCGGCGCCGGCCGCGTAGGCGGCGCCGATCCAGGCGAGCATTGCGAGGACCGCGAGGCCGGCGGGAAGCAGGTCGACGCCGCCGAGGCCCGCGTCGCCGGGGTCGGTGCCCTGGATCGATGTGGTGAGCCCGCCGGTGGGGCCGAAACGGCCGACGTCGGGGGCGACGCCGGCGACGATCGGCTCGATCATCAGGACCAGCAGCAGGACCCCGACGATCGCGACCGGCTGGTTGCGGACGAGCGCGCCGATCCCGACCCCGAAGGCGCCCAGCAGTGCCGCGACGACGGCGCTGCGGGCGTAGAGCTCGAGCAGGTCGCCCAGCTGCGGCGTCGGCAGCTCCCTGAAGCTGAGGATCGCGAAGCCGACGACGGTGATCGCGACCGAGATTGCGACCGACAACAACAGGCCGGCCGCGGCGAAGGCGAGAGTCTTGGCGGCCAGGAAGCGGGCGCGATCGGGCGCCGCCAGCAACGAGCTCGTGATCGTGCGGTGGCGCCACTCCCCGGTGATCCCCACGACGGCGAGGATCAGGATGAAGAGGCTGCTCGTGTCCGACTGGAAGACGTCGCGGACTACGCTGCCCTCGCTCGGCTCGGTCAGTGTCACCCAGAGCACGACGATCAGGACCGAGAGGCCGATCGCGACCCCGGCCAGCGCAACGAAGGTGCGGGTCGTGCGGAGCTTGATCAGCTCCGCATGGAGAAGCTCCTTCACTCCGCCTCACCCCCGGTCAGCTCGAAGAAGACCTCTTCGAGCGAGCGCGAGACGGCGACCAGCTCCGAGAGCGCAATCCCGGCCTCGGCGGCCGCCTCACCTACGGCCTCTGACGGGGCGTCCTGCACGGTCAGCGCGCCGGAAGCGTCGGCCTTGGACTCGAACCCGTGCTTGGCCAGCGCGGCTGCGAGGCCCTGTGCGTCCTTGGCGCGAACCCTGGTTACGGGCGCGTCGGCTGAGCCGAGGACCTCTCCCAGGGGGCCGGCGCCGCGCAGCTCGCCGTGCGAGATCACGACGACGTCGTCCACGCTTTGGGCGACCTCGGAGAGCAGGTGGCTCGAGACGAGCACCGCCCGGCCGCGCGCGGCTTCGGCCCTCAGCAGGTCGCGCATCCAGCGAATGCCCGGAGGGTCGAGCCCGTTGGCCGGCTCATCGAGAATCAGCACCTCGGGATCGCCGAGCAGCGCCGCCGCGATCGCGAGGCGCTGGCGCATTCCCATCGAGTAGCCCTTGACCCGGCGGTCGCCGGCGTCGGCGATCCCGACCTGGTCGAGCACCTCGTCAACGCGCCCCTCGGGATGACCGCCGGCGGCGGCGAGCACCCGGAGGTGGTTGCGCCCGCTGCGCCCGGGATGAAAGCTCGCGTCCTCGAGCACGGCTCCAACCTGGGCGCTCGGGCGCTCGAGCTGCTCGTAGCGGCGGCCACCGAAGCTCGCCGAGCCGGAGTCGATGCCGACCAGGCCGAGGAGCATTTGCAGGGTCGTGCTCTTGCCCGCGCCGTTGGGACCGAGGAAGCCGGTGACGCGGCCGGCGCTGACCTCGAAGCTGAGCCCGGACACCGCCTCCACGGCGCCGAAGCGCTTGCTGACTCCCTCGATCTCGATTGCCGCCATCGAGGCGGCCACTCTAGTTCGGACTAACCCCAAGCTCTCGCAACACCCGCGAGATCCATAGCCGCAGCTTGAAGTCGGACGCCCCCGGCCCTAGGGCCGGGGGCGTCCGCGCGCTCGCTCACGCTCCTCAACGCCAAATCAAGAAAGCAATGAGGGGAGCACGACATG
>SHVA01000001.1 GCA_009691195.1 Solirubrobacterales bacterium
AGCCCGTTGTCGCTCTCCGACATCGGGAAGAAGACCTTGGTCGCGAGGATGTAGGAGTCGCGCTCGTAGGCGGGGAGGATCTCCCCCCAGGCGGTCTCGGCGGCGCCGACGCCGTAGACGTTGGCGGTGTCGAAGAAGTTGATCCCCGCCTCGAAGGCCGCCTGCGTGCACGCCTCGGTCTGCTCGCGCTCGACACCGGACCCGTAGGTCAGCCATGAGCCGAGCGAGATCTCGGAGACCTCGAGGTCGCTGTCGCCGAGCCGCCGAAACTCCATCGCACGACTCTACCCGCCCCCCCGAGGCGCCAGCACCCGTCTACCGGGGTACTGATCCACGCCGGCCACGAGGTCTCTCCCGCCGGCTCCTGATCGATCCCGCTACCGGGCCAGCTCCAGGGCCGTGTGAAGGGCGATCAGCTCGAAGTCCCTGTCACGTGCGAGAACGGGCGCGGCACGGGCTCACCGAAGATGAGCGGGCCGGCGGCGATCGTGGAGACGTTGGCGGCGACGCTGGTAACTGCGATCACCGGCACGGCGGGACCGATCTGGAGGCTGCGGGCCGAGACGAGCAGGCCCACCAGCGACGCGACCAGGATCAGCAGGGCGAGGGGGTCGAGCATGACCGCGAAGAAGCCGTCGCCGAGCTGGTTGCTGAGCGCCTTGATCGAGCCGTCGGATGCCGCCCACCAGAGCCCGGCCGAGGCGCCGAGCAGGACACCGGCGCGCGGCCTGCCGCCGGCGTAGATCGAGACGAACACGGCGAGCACGATTGTTGACCCGACGAAGGCCGCGAGCGCCGCCGGGTTGTAGTTGGAGTGCGCCGATCGACCGCCGCCGTCGAGGGTGAGGGCGAGGAAGGCGAGTCCCGCGGCGGCCATCGCGACGCCGATCCACTCCCGCCGCGTGACGTTGTGGGCGAAGAAGCGGTCGGCGACGACCGTGAGCATCACCAGTCCACCCGCGATCGTCGCCTGGACGAGCGAGATCGGCGCCAGCGAGAGGGCGACCACGTGGAGGCCCCAGCCCGTCAGTGCGATCAGTACCCCCAGTGAGTACCAGGGCGACCGGAACAGCATCAGGCCGCTCCAGATCGGGCGGCGCCACTCGACGTCGGGGCTCGCAGCCGCCCCCCGGTGCTTGTAGAGGAAGCCGAATATGGAGGCGAGGGCCGTCGCCAGGGCGAATAGAAGACCGAGTTCCACGCCTGCGGACATGGCCGCTGAGGCTACTCGCGGGTTTCGGCGACCCCGCGACCTTTGCCGCTCGACGTTGTTCCATATGACACAGGCATACTGAATTTCACACGGGCATACTTAATTTCAGGAAGCAGCCGCTGCAGCCGATGAAGAACGAGGAATGACCAACAGAGCTTCATGCGCGAGCCTCGCCGCGATCGTGACGCTGCTCGCGGTCGCGGCGGGCGCTGCTCACTCGAGTGGAGCCGCCCCGGCGACCGGGCCCGATGCCGCGAGCGAGCGGGTCCTGGTCGTGATTGACTCACCGCCCCTGCCCGACAACGAGGCGGGCGGCGCCCGGAGATCGCAGCGCGACCGGCTCTTGCGGGGCGAGCGGAGAACGATCAGCGATGTCGCTGACGACGCCGGGCTCGAGACCGCAGGCACGATCCCCGAGATCGGCGTCTTCGCGGTTCCCGGCTCCAGCGTCGCGGAGGTGCGCCGGGCGCTCGCGGGCGATCCTCGGGTGCTCGCCATCGAGCAGGACTCGCGGCTGGCGCCCCGCTACACGCCGAACGACCCCGGCCTGATGTTCAGCGACCCCAACGCGCCGGGCGGCGACTTCGGTCAGTGGAACCTCCTCCGCGAGGGCTTTCGCACGGCTTGGGGCCTCTCGCGCGGCTCGCGGGCCAAGGTCGCGGTGGTGGACTCGGGGGCCGACGTCACGCACCCCGACCTCGCCGGCGCCCAGACGCTCGACTGCTCCCAGCCCGACCCCGATGACCCCGGGACAGCGACCTGCGGCCCCGGATCGGTCCACGATCCGCTGGGCCACGGGACGCACGTGTCCGGGCTCGCCTGCGGGGACTCCGATAACGGGTTCGGGATCGCCTCGGCCGGGTTCGACTGCAACCTGCTGGTGATCCGGACGGACTTCTACAACGGCGCCACCGCGGCGGGGGTCGTGGCGGCCGCCGACCGCGGAGCCGACGCGATCAACCTCAGCCTCGGGGGCCCGTCACCCTCGGTCGTGATGAAGGAGGCGATCAACTACGCCTGGGCCCATGGTTCGATTCCCGTGGCGGCCGCCGACAACCGCGTCGTCACGAGCCAGGGCTACCCGGCCGAGTACATCCAGAAGCTCGGCACCGCCTCGAACGTCGACAAGGGCAAGGGGCTCGTGGTCACCGCCGCGGAGTACACCGGAGTGCGCGCGAGCTTCGCCGGCTACGGCAACGGCATCTCGGTCGCCGCCTACGGCTCGGCCTACGGCGACGGGAGCGGGGGGCAGGAAGGGGTGCTCTCCACCTACCCGGCGCCGGGGGAGAACCCGTCCTTTGACGTCAAGTACGCGTCCCATCCGATCCGAACGACCGTCGATGGCAACAGCGACTACGCCTATCTCGAGGGAACGAGCATGGCAACGCCCCAGGTCTCCGGCCTGGTAGCCCTGATCCGGTCGGTGAGGCCGAGCATGGCGCCGCTCGACGTGATCCGGCTGGTCAAGCAGACGGCGTCGGGGCACGGCCGCTTCAGCAGCGAGGTCGGTTGGGGAGTGATCGACGCCTACGCAGCGGTCGCCGGCGCGCTCGGCAAGGACATCACCAGCCCAAGCTCGAAGTTGAGCGCGAAGCCCGTCAAGCGCAAGAAGGGCCACGCGCACTCAGCGACGCTGAGCATCACCCGGGCCGACGTCGCCCGCCCGGGGATGCCGACCTCCGGCCTGCAGTCGGTCAACGTCTACGTCTCGCGCAACGGCGCGCCGTACGCGCTGTTCAAGACCACCCTCGCAACCGGCCTCAACTTCCGGCCGGCGCAGTCGGGCAGCTACCGGTTCTACTCGGTCGCTTACGACCAGGCCGGCAACGCCGAGGCGGTTCCGAGCGTGCCGGACGCCTCCGTGAAGCTGGGCTAGCCGGCGACGTCGGCGCCCGCGGTCAGGCCGGGCTCCTTGCCGGCCTCGACCCGCGCCGCGCACTCCAGCAGCTCGGCGATCGAGTCGCTGATCCCGTCGGCGATCACCTCGACGTCCTCCATCGCGTCGTAGTCGGCGAGGAGGCCGAAGTTCATGCCGCCGCGGTAGCTCATGATCGCGATCGCCAGCGCGTGGTTCTCGGGAAGGAAGGCCACCGGGAAGACGTCCTGGAGCTCCCGTCCCAGCACGTAGAGGGGCATCTGGGGCCCTGGCAGATTGGTGACGATCAGGTTGAAGAGACGGGTCGAGAAGTTGATCCGCGAGGCCTGGGCGAGCAGGGTCGGTGGCGCGAAGTCGTTGAAGCGTGCGATCACCTCGGCGCCCAGGGCCTGCTTTGAGTCCTTGAGGCCGTCCATCGAGCCCCGCACGATCTTGAGCCGCTCGATCGGGTCCTCCACGTAGACGGGCAGCGGCCCGCGCATTGCCGCGATCCGGTTGCCGAGCTGGCCATGCTCGTCCGAGCTCCGGATCGAGACCGGGACCAGGGCGCGCAGCTCGAGCCCCTCGGTCCGGATTCCGCGGCTGCCACGCAGCCAGCGGCGCAGCGCCCCGCTGACCACGGTGAGCACGACGTCGTTGACGGTGCCGCCGAGCGCGTTCTTGATCCGCTTGAAGTCCTCGAGCTGGGCCCGGGTCGAGACGAAGCGCCGGTGTGAGCCGATCTCGACGTTGAGGGGGACCTTCGGCGCCGGGTCGGCGAACTGCCAGGCGACCTCTCCGATCGCCTCGACGGCATCGCTTACCTGCTTCACCGAGGAGCTCGGGTGCTTGGTGACGCCCAGGGCCCTCCGCGCCAGCTTCACCGGCGACTCGGTCAGCTGGTGAACGCCGTGAGCGGCGAGGCGCGAGCGCGTGGGAGCCGGCCTCGGGACCCAGTCGCGGTCGGGCTCGATCCGCTCCGGCACCGGCTTGACGTCGAACAGCACGCTGGCGATGTCAACGCCGGAGACGCCGTCCACGAGGGCGTGGTGGGTCTTGTGGACCAGCGCGAAGCGGTTCTTCTTCATCCTTTGGATCAGCCACAGCTCCCAGAGCGGCTTGGAGCGGTCGAGCTGCTGGGAGAAGAGCCTGCCGGCGATGTTGCGGAGCTGTTCCTCGGAGCCCGGAGCGGGCAGCGCCGAGTGCCGCACGTGATACTCGAGGTTGAAGCTGGGGTCGTCCACCCAGAACGGCCGCCCGGTCTCCATCGGGGGAAAGGCCAGCTTCTGGCGGAAGCGCGGCACCAGGTGCAGGCGGCTTTGGACGTGCTCGCGGAAGTCGGTGTAGTCGGGCGGCGGGCCTTCGAAGATGAGCACCGCGCCGACGTGCATGTGGCTCGATGAGCTCTCGTTCGTGAGGAACGAGGCGTCGATCGAGGTCAGGCGGTCCATGTGGTCTTGAGGCATGTTGGGCCAACCCTACCGCGAGACCGGTGCTTCATCGCCACCCCCAGGGGGCAGCGGCTACCCTTTTTCCCTGGACGTGCCGCCTCCCTCGCCTGACACCAACGTGGGCCCCTTCAGGGTCCTCCTCGCCTCCCCGCGCGGCTACTGCGCTGGCGTCGATCGCGCGGTCCAGACGGTCGAGCACGCGCTCGACCTTTACGGCGCCCCGATCTACGTGCGCAAGGAGATCGTCCACAACAAGCACGTGGTCAAGGAACTGGAGAAGCGCGGCGCGATCTTCGTCGAGGAGGAGACGGAGGTGCCCGAGGGCGCCATGGTCGTCTTCTCGGCCCACGGCGTCGCCCCCAGCGTCCACGCCAACGCCGCCGCCCGCAAGCTTCAGACGATCGACGCCACCTGCCCGCTGGTGACCAAGGTCCACGTCGAGGCCCGCAAGTTCGCGGCAGACGGCTACACGATCATCCTCGTCGGCCACGAGGGCCACGAGGAGGTCGAGGGCACCACCGGCGAGGCCCCGGATCGCACGATCCTGGTCCAGACCGAGGAGGAGGTGGACACGCTCGAGGTCGAGGACCCCGACCGCGTCGCCTTCATCACCCAGACCACGCTCTCGGTGGACGAGACCGGCTCGATCATCGCCCGGCTCAAGCAGAAGTTCCCCAACATGATCGGGCCCAAGACCGACGACATCTGTTACGCGACGACCAATCGCCAGGCGGCGGTCAAGGAGCTGGCGCAGCACTGCGAGCTGGTGCTCGTGATCGGCTCGACGAACTCCTCGAACTCGAACCGCCTGGTCGAGGTGGCGCGGGAGCACGGGTCCGAGTCCTACCTGATCGACAACCACGACCAGGTGGACGAGAGCTGGCTCGACGGCGTCGAGACCGTCGGCATCACCTCGGGCGCGAGCGCTCCCGAGGAGCTGGTGGAGCGGCTGGTGGACTATTTCCGCGAGCGCGGAGCGACCGACGTCTCCGAGCTGGAGACCGTCAAGGAGGACGTGCGCTTCATGCTCCCCGGCGAGATCCGGCGCCAGCTCGCGGACACGGGCACTGAGCTTCCCGTCGTCGGCTGAGCTCAGGCAGGGATGCCGGGGGCGAAGCTGATTCCGTAGACGCCGACGCCGCCGGAGCTGGCGAGGGTCAGCCTGTGCGCCTCGTGCACCGGGTGATCGCCGAGTTCGACCAGGCCGGGATGCTCGACCGCGATGGTCACCGGGTCGGCGCCGTCGATGCGCACCAGCAGCTCGCCCCGGCCGTCCACGGCTGCGTACACGCCCCCGGCCTCGTAGTCGAGCTCGATCGTCTCGCCGTCCTCGCGCGGGTGCCAGGGGTTCTCGGCGGAGCCGCCGGGGAAGACCTCGGGGCTGGGGGGGATCACCGTGGCGCCCGCGGCGTCACTGGGGCGCATCGGCGCCAGCAGGTCGGGCTGGGCGGCGGCGACCGCGACGGCGTCGTCGAGCGCCTCCCGGATCGCTTCCTCGGTGCCCTGGTAGTCGCCCTCCCCGAGGTGATGCCAGAGCAGCGATCCACCCGTGCCCCAGAGGAAGAGGGTCGGCCAGCCGCGGCAGCCGTAGCCCTTCCAGACACGGCGCTCGGCGTCAACGGCGACCGGATGCCCGATGCCGAGCCGGCCGACCGCCGCCTCGACGGCGTCGCTGGAGCGGCTGAAGGGGAAACGGGGGGAGTGGATCCCGAGCACCCGCAGCCCGAGCGGCGAGTAGCGCTCCTCCCAGGCCAGCACGTAGGGCAGGCCGCGCAGGCCGTTGAGCTGGGCGAAGTCGAAGAAGTGGACCAGCACGGGCGCCGAGGCCACCAGCCGCTCCATCACTGGAGCCTTGGCGCCGATCCAATCGAGCCCGGGCGGCAGGGGCGGCGCTGCAATGTCCGTTCGCTCAGGTCGCAATGGGCGGCGAGAATGGCAGAATGCGGAGTTAAGCCCAGTTTCGGGTCGAGAGCGAGACAAGGAGACTTCAGTGAGCAAGACAGTGTGGGAGAGGATCGAGGAGAGCCGCAACCGCCACAACGTGCTCGAGCACCCCTTCTATCAGCGCTGGTCAGCCGGCGAGCTGGAGCTGGGCGAGCTGGCACGCTACGCCGGTCAGTACCGGCATGCGACCGCTGCGATCGCGCGCCTCAGCGCCGAGGCGGCCGACGCCGCTCCGCCTGAGCACCGCGACGAGCTTCGCGCCCACGCGGCCGAGGAAGAGGCCCACATCGGCCTCTGGGACGGCTTCGTCGAGGGAGTCGGTGGCGAGATCGGTGCCGAGCCCACATCCGAGACGACGGACTGCGTCCGCGCCTGGACTGCCGACGACGGCTACCTCGAGTCCCTCGCGCGCCTCTACGCGATCGAGAGCGGACAGCCGCAGATCGCGGAGGTCAAGCGCCAGGGCTTGAAGGAGTTCTACGGAATCGACGAGGGGCCGGCGACCGAGTACTTCAAGGTCCACGAGAGCATGGACGTCGAGCACGCATCCGAGGCTCGGCGCCTGATCGAGGAAGCGATCACGCCGGAGGACGAGGACGCGATCGTCAACGCGGCCGAGTCCGCGTTCGCGGCCAACTGGCGCCTGCTGGACGGCGTCTAGCGCGGGCGGACGTGAGCTGGGGCGATCGCACGCTGGGGATCCTCCTCGGCGTGGTCATCGGTGTGCTGATCGTGATCGGCTTCGTCTTCCTCGGCAGCACGGACACGATTGACGCTCCCTCGCTCAAGGGCGGGCAGGCCGAACAGCAGGCGCCCGCCCAGGTACCCGCCGGCGGCGGCGAAGCGCCCGCGCCTTAACCGATCAACTGATCCAGGGCCCGGGGGCCCGCGAGCCAGGAGGTTCTTTCGCATGCAATCCAACGCTGCAAGGGTGGGCGTGGGCGTCGCCTTCGTGGCCGTGGTCGTGGTGCTGTTCGTGCTCCTCAGCGGGGACGACGACAGCTCTGACAACGGCGCGACGACGAGCACGGCAGCAACCACCAAGAAAGGCGACGTCAACGCTGCGCCCGCGGCAACCGTGATCACGATCAAGAACGGCGCTCCCGTGGGTGGCGTCGCGAACATCGACGTCACCAACGGAGACACCGTCAGCCTCAAGGTGATCCCGGAGGCCGGCGACAGGGGGGTCCACGTTCACGGCTACGAGATCGAGAAGGAAGTGGAGGGCACCGAGCCCTTCACCCTCTCGTTCCCGGCCGACATCGAGGGCGGCTTCGAGATCGAGATGCACACGGCCGACGATGAGTTCCAGATCGCCGATTTGACCGTGCAGCCCGGCTAGCGACGTGGGTCGCCGCTCGCATCGACCCAGCAAGCTGAGGACCGGCGCCGCGCTCGCGGCGCCCGTCCTCACGCTCGCCGCGCTCAGCGCCCTCGCTCTGCCCGACGCCGCCTCGGCGCATGCGCTGGTGGGCCGCAGGGACCTGCCGATCCCGGCCTGGCTGTTCGCCTGGGGCGCCTCGGTGGCGCTGATTGTCTCCTTCGTGATCCTGACCACCGCCTGGCGCACCCCCCGTTTCCAGCGCGACACCTGGCGCTCGGTCTCCCGGGGCGTCTCCGCGGCTCTCATCAACCCGGTCACCGAGTACCTGGCCGGCCTGATCGGCGTCGGGCTCACCTGCTTCACGGTCTACGCGGGCCTGAAGGGCACGGCGGACCTGCTCCACAACTGGTCGATCGTGTTCGTCTTCGTCACCTTCTGGCTCGGCGTGGTGATGCTCAGCGTCCTCTTCGGCGACGTCCTCAAGGCCTTCAACCCCTGGCGCGCGGTCGGTCGCGCCGCCTCGGGCGGCTTCCGGATGATCGCGGGACAGCGGGCGCCGGCGCCGCTCTCCTATCCGGAGCGCCTCGGCTACTGGCCTGCGATGACAGGGCTGATCGCCTTCGTCTGGCTCGAGCTCGTCTACGGCAACAGCCTGCTCTCGGTCGGCTCCTCCCCCCACACGCTCGCGGTCGCGACCATCGTCTACTCGGCGATCACCTTCGTGGGGATGGCGCTCTACGGCGTCGAGCGCTGGATCGAGCGAGGCGAGACCTTCTCGGTCTACTTCCGGATGTTCTCCCGGCTCGCCGCGATCGACGTACGCGATGGCCGGCTCGGGGTCAGAAGGCCGCTGACCGGCGCCCCGCCCTGGGGGGCCGAGGCGGGGGCCGTGGGGGTTGTCCTGGTCTCGATCGGGCTGACCAGCTTCGACGGCGCCCAGGAGGGGCTGCTCTCATCGCCGATCGCGAGCGTGTTCGAGTGGGTTCAGGACCTCAGCCTCGGCCAGGTGGCTGCGCTGCGGATCACCGAGTCGCTTTTCATGGTCGGCGTCCTCGCCTTTGTCGCGGCGATCTTCCTGATCGCGATCAAGGGGATGCACGCGGTCAAGGGCTCCCCGCCGGCGCGTGAGCTGGCCCACTCCTTCGCCCACAGCCTGATCCCGATCGCGCTCGCCTATCTGGTGGCCCACTACTTCAGCCTCTTCGTCTTCCAGGAGCAGGCCCAGTTCACCTACCTGCTCTCGGACCCGCTCGGGGACGGCTCAGACCTCTTCGGGACCGCCTCGGGCGGCATCGACTACGCGCTGCTCGGCGCCAACGTCGTCTGGTACGTCCAGGTCGCCGCGCTCGTGATCGGCCACGTCACCGGCCTCACCCTGGCCCACGACAAGGCGCTGACCATCTACACGGACCCCAAGCTCGCCGCCCGCTCCCAGTACCCGATGCTGGCGGCGATGGTCACCTTCACCTGCCTCGGGCTCTACCTGCTCTCGCAGTCGAACGCCTAAGCCTCTTGTCGTGCTGCGTGCCGCAGGGTCTCGCCCAGTCGGTGCGAGACCAGCGTTCGTAGGCGCTGGGTCGTGATGCGGCCGGTCCATTGCTCAAGCTGGGTGTGATCGAAACCAACCGGAAGCGAGAGCTCCGGAAAGAAGGCCCGGCCGCCGGCAGCTGTGCGGACGTAGACAGCGTCGAAGAAAGCCTTCTCCGGCGTGGCCAAGTAGCCGTCCGCCTCCGAGCCGCGGTACCCCTCGAAGAGCTCGGGGGCAAGATGATGGATCGCGTAGACCCCGATGGCGGTCTGGATCCGCCGAGCCCGATCGAGTGATGCGACCGATATCTGACGCGGAATCTGCTCGATCATGTCGTGACGGGAGAGCGCGGACCAGAACGACACGTAGGCGGGAAAAGGCGCCGTTAGGTACGGAGCAAGAGCAAAGGGCTGAATGTCATGCAACGCCCAAAGGCCCTGGCGAAGGCGACGAACAAGGCCTGCTTCTTCCATCGTGCGCAGGCGTCTGCTGGCGTTGCGAGGGGCCGTCTGCCATCGCGCCGCTGCTTCACGTGTCGTAGTGACGGTGCGATTCATCCGCAGCAGATCGCCGTAGGCGTCAGCGGTCGTCATCAAGATTCCTCCAGGCCCTCCGCAACGAAGCTCTGCATCTGTTCCCACGCCGCCTCCGTGTCGTAGAGCTCCAGGGCATCCGGCTCGAGGAAGGGGAGAACCTGATCGCGGAAGGCGGCAAAGGGCAACTCCATGGCCCGATTGGACGCATCGTCGAGTAGCTGCGAGTTCAGCGACCCCGCGGGGATAGGGGCGCGGCGGAGCAGCAGATCGAGGTCGAAGACGTCTCGTGCCTGGGTTTCAGAGCGACCTGCGAGAGCTTTGACCTTCTGCTCTGTCGGGGCGCCATCCGTGTAGTGCTGAATGCTCGGCGACCGCAACGCATATGGCGCAACGATGCGGCCCGGCAGAGCTTCCAGGCTGTATCGGTGCTCGCCGTTTCGTTTGCTGAACTCGATCTTGGTTCGAACAGGCACAGAACGCCCGGGCACCGCGATCGCAACTTTCCAGCGGCAGGTGGTCTTGGTTTGCTTTGGCTTGGAGACCCCTTCAACTGCCAAGCCCCTGGCTCGAAGGAGGATTTTCATCGGGCCGGAGTCGAGGGCCCCATCGACCTTCTCTTCGAGGTGCCACGGCTCTATGCCGTTCATGTCGAGGTCGATTTCCTCGGAATAGCGGACACTGCCGAAGAAGTAGCGCAGGTTGGCTCCCCCCTTCAGCACGTAGCGCGTCGGATCGACCCGCCGTGACAGAACCGTGAGGAAGGCAATGTGGAAGAACTCCACGACTTGGGCGTTGTTCAGTGTTTCCATGCGTCAAGAATACAAGATTAGGCCTCTGTAGCAGTCTAAGTACGTATTCTTATTTGCAGGAAGCCGCAGCTCGAATTCGGGCATCGGGTCTCCCTTTGGTGGGATCCCTCAGTCGCCCATCTTCTCGACGGCGGCCGCCAGCCGCGCGGCCTCTATGCCGTTGCCCTCGAGCATCACCACCACGTTGGCCGCCTGGTAGCAGAGGAACTCGAGCGCCGCCTGGCAGTCCTGGGTGCCGCCGTCGGCGAGCTCGGTGTCCTCGTAGACCGCGAGCGTGCCGCTGAGGGGATGCGATCCCGGCCCCTCTCCGTTGCCGCCGCCGGAGGCGGTGCCCGGCGCCAGCGGTCGAAGCGTGACCTCGTAGAGGCTCTTCCCTTCCTCCTCGGTGGGGAGCTGGTCGCCGAGCTCGACGGTGGCGCCGTTGCCGTTGGCCTCGTCTAAGAACTCGTCGGCTGAGAGCTTGGTCTCAGCACAGGCGGCGAGCCCCAGCGCGCAGAGCGCCGCGAGCAGCAGCGCCGCGCGGCGGGGCCGAAGCGGGGGGCGGCTGAGGTTCTTGATCCGGGGCATATCCCGCGCCGTATCCTGACGATTGATGAACGGTCTGCCGTTGCTCGCCCATGCGGGGCATGGGCGCTGTGGGTTCTCTACCTGGCGCCGGTCATCGTCGTGGTGATCGCAAGCGTGCGCTCGTTCCTCGAGCAGCGCCGAGAGAACCGCTAGCCGCGACCCTGGGGCAGGCCGAGCACCTCGTCCAGTCGTCGCTCGAGGGCGTCCGAGACAGCGGTGCGGACGGGTCCCTCCGCCAGGCGCTCGGCCAGGGCCTCGAGGAAGCCCTCGATGATCAGGCTGCGGGATTCCGCCTCTCCCAGTCCGTGGCTGCGCAGGTAGTGAAGCTGCTCGGCGTCGATCTGCGTCGTCGCGGCGGCGTGGGTGCAGCGGACGTCGTCGGCCTCGATCTCGAGACCGGGGATCGCATCGGCGTGGGCCGACTTCGAGAGCAGCAGGTTGCGGCACTCCTGGAAGGCATCGGTCTGTTGGGCACCTCGCTCGACGCGGATCATGCCCCTCCAGACCGCGGTCGCCTTCTGATTCAGCACGCCGCGGAAAGCGAGGTCGGAGTTGGTCGCGGGGGCTGCGTGGACCTGGGTGGTGTCGAAGTCGAGATGCTGCGAGCCCATGCCGGCATACGCGCCGGTGACCTTCGCCGAGGAGCCCTTGCCGGCGAGGCGGGTGTCCATGCGGACCTTGCCGCGCTCCGACCCGAAGCCGAGCGCAACCCAGTCGAGGCTCCCGTCCCTTTCGACCTCAGCCCGCTGACTGGCGAAGACCCAGCCATTCTCGCCGAGCCCTTGAGCCGAGACATAGCGCAGGTTGGCGCCACGGCCGACCCAGATCTCGGTGACGGTGTTGAAGACAGCACCCTCTCCCGCGCGGTCGCTGGTCAGCCACTGCTCCCAGACCTCGGCCTCGGCGCTCTCCTCGAGCACGATCAGCGTTCGGTAGGAGAGCGAGGTGCCGCCGGCATCCTGGATCGCAAGTAGCTGGGTGGGGTCCTCGAGGCGCTTGCCGGCCGGGACGTAGACGAAGGCGCCACCTCGCCAGGCGCTGTCGTTGAGGGCGACGAAGGGGTCCTCGGAGTCGGCCACGGTCCCGAGGCGCTCACCGACGAGGTCCGGGTAGCGCTCGAGGGCCGAGGCGAGCGTGGTGACCAGCGGCTCGCTGGGCCGGGCGCCGCCGTTGCCGGAGGGCTGCGGCGAGTCGGGGTGCTCCACCACGGAGCCGTCCACCTGGGCTAGGGTCGGGATCCCCTCGGGCGCCTGCAGCACGAACTCGGCCCGGTCGAGCGCCGAGGCGTCACCCTCGACGGCCTGCGGGTAGGCGTCGAGGTCCAGGCCCGAGAGGTCGGTGAACTCCCAGCCTGGGGTCTTGGATGTCGGTAGCGGCGGTGCGGTTCCTGCCACTAGCCGATCGAGCCTTCCATCTGCAGCTCGATCAGGCGGTTCATCTCGACCGCGTACTCCATCGGAAGCTCCTTGGTGATCGGCTCGATGAAGCCATTGACGATCATCTTCGAAGCCTCTTCCTCGTCAAGCCCGCGCGACTGCAGGTAGAAGAGCTGCTCGTCGCCGATCTTGGAGACGGTGGCCTCGTGGCCGACGTCGACGTCGTCCTCGCCGATCCTGATCGTCGGGTAGGTGTCAGAGCGCGAATGCTCGTCGAGCAGCAGCGCGTCGCAGACGACCTTGGACTTGGACTCGGTCGCGCCCTTCGCTATCTCGAGCAGGCCGCGATAGGTGGCCCGGCCGGCGTCCTTGGAGATCGACTTGGAGAAGATCGACGAGGTCGTCTTGGGCGCGACGTGGATGATCTTGCCGCCGGCGTCCTGGTGCTGGCCCTCGCCGGCGAAGGCGATCGAGAGGATCTCGCCGTGGGCGCGCTCGCCGAGCAGGTAGATGCTCGGGTACTTCATCGTCAGCTTGGAGCCGAGGTTGCAGTCGACCCATTCCATCGTCGCGTCCTCATGGGCGACGGCGCGCTTGGTGACCAGGTTGAAGACGTTCTGCGACCAGTTCTGGACGGTCGTGTAGCGGACCCGGGCGCTCTTCTTGGCGACGATCTCCACCACGGCCGAGTGCAGCGAGTCCGACGAGTAGGTCGGAGCGGTGCAGCCCTCGATGTAGTGAACGTCCGAGCCCTCCTCGGCGATGATCAGGGTGCGCTCGAACTGGCCCATGTTCTCGGTGTTGATCCGGAAGTAGGCCTGGAGCGGCATCTCGACCTTGACGCCCGCCGGCACGTAGACGAAGGAGCCGCCCGACCAGACGGCCGAGTTGAGCGCCGCCAGCTTGTTGTCATTGGGCGGGATGATCGTGGCCCAGTACTCGCGGACGAGGTCCTCGTGCTCGCGCAGGGCGGTGTCCATGTCGGTGAAGATCACGCCCTGGGCCTCGAGCTTCTCGTTGACCTGGTGGTAGACGACCTCGGACTCGTACTGGGCACCGACGCCGGAGAGGAACTTGCGCTCGGCCTCGGGGATGCCGAGCCTGTCGAAGGTGTTCTTGATGTCCTCGGGGACCTCGCTCCAGTCGCGGCTGTTCTTCTCCGAGGCTCGGACGAAGTAGTGGATGTCGTTCCAGTCGATCTGGTTAAGGTTGCCGCCCCACTGGGGGGTCGGGCGCGACTCGAAGTGGTCGTACGCCTTGAGGCGGAACTCGCGCATCCATGCCGGCTCGTCCTTGTAGTCGGAGATCGACTCGACGACCTCGCGGGAGAGGCCCTTGGGGGCCTTGTAGGCGTAGCCCTCCTCGGAATCGTGGAAGCCGAACTTCTCCTCGTAGTCGGAGTTGATGCCGCCGAGCGAGCGCTCCTCGTCGGTCAGCTCCTTCTCGGAAAGCGTCGCGGTCGCGTCATCCAGTGGCTTGTTCAAGGCATCTCCAGTTTCACTAGGTCGCCCTCGATCGTAACCGGGTAGGTCTCGACCGGTTGGTACGCGGGCAGGGTCTTGGGCCGGCCGCTGGACAGGTCGAACAGCGAGCCGTGGCGCGGGCACTCGACGGTGCACGTCTCTGCGTCGAAGGACCCCTCTGCGAGCGGTCCGTCGTCGTGGGAGCAGCGATCCTCGATCGCGTAGAGCTTGCCGTCGCAGTTGAAGACGCCGATCTTGACCGCGTCGGGGCCTACGACCAGCTTCATCTCCCCGCTCTCCAGCTCGGCGGCCGGGCAGACGTCGATCTTGGTTTTTGTGCCTTCGGTCAAGTTATTCCTAGTTCCGAAGTCGGATTTTAGCGCCCCGCGAGGCGTGGGCACGCGCGGGTGCGGTCAGACGGACGTCGCCTGGGCCGGATCGCCCTGTTCGCCCTCGTCTTCCCAGTCGGCTGACTGGCCGAGGTTGGCGCTCTTGATGATCTTGAGGCCGAGCAGAGCGCACTTCATCCGCGTGGCCGAGATGTCGATTCCGAGCAGCTCGAGCACGTAGTCCTTGGGGAGCGTCAGCAGCTCGTCAGCGGTCATCCCGCGGATCTCGTCGGTCAGCAGCGAGGTCGCCGCCGTGGAGATCGCGCAGCCCTTGCCCTCGAAGCCGACGTCCTCGACCCGCCCCTCGCGATCGAGCTTGATCCAGACGTGCTGCTCGTCGCCGCAGAGCGGGTTGGTGTCCTCGAACTCGCGATCGAACGACTCGAGCCGCCCGAAGTTGTGGGGCCGCTTGTAGTGCTCGAGGATCTGATCGCGGTAGAGCTCGTCCATCAATTCGAGGCTAGCGGAGCACCCACGCGGAGTGGGGTCTCTGGCCCACTTCAAAGGAGGCAGGAGTGTCCCGTCGCATCCCGTTGACCATCGCCGCCGCGCTGCTCACAGCAGGCGTCCTCGCCGTGCCCTCGGGCGCGGTCATGAACTAAAAGACGAGTACCTCGATCGGCAAGGGGCCGCCCGCCTTCCACGGCAAGTTCACGTCCTCCAACTCGTTCTGCATCAGCGACCGGCCCGTGAAGCTGTGCGTCGAGCGGCCGGGCAAGGACAAGCTCCTGGGCCACAACCGCAGCGGCCTCAAGGGCGCCTGGAAGATCAACCACCCGAACATCTCGTCGGGCGTCTACTACGCGCGCTCGCCGCAGTACGCCGGCGCCTCGCTCGGGACCACCTGCAAGCCGAGCCAGTCCAAGAACGTCGTAGTCGACCCGGCGAGGCGGGGCTGGTGACCGCTAGAGCTTGAAGACGCGGCGCGCGTCGAACAGGCCGTCCACGAGGCGGTCGATCTCGGCGCGCGTCGTGTAGACACCGAAGCTGGCCCGGGCGGTCGCGGGCACGCCGAGGCGGTCCATCAGGATCTGGGCGCAGTGGTGGCCGGCACGGACCGCGATCCCGTGGCGATCGAGGATCTCGGCAACGTCGTGAGCGTGGACGCCCTCGAGGTCCATCGAGACGGGCCCGACCCGGTCGGGGCTCGCGGGCGGGCCGAAGATGCGGAGCCCGGGGACAGCCTCGAGCTTGGCGAGCGCGTAGCCGGAGATCTCCCGCTCGTGGGCGAGCACCGCCTCCATGCCGACGCCGTCGAGCCAGCGCATCGCGGCCGCCATCCCGATTGCCTGGGCGATCGCCGGCGTCCCCGCCTCGAAGCGAGCGGGCGGCTCGGCGTAGCTGGTGCCCTCGCGGGTCACCTTGCGGATCATCGAGCCGCCGCCCATGAAGGGCGGCATCTCCGTCAGCAGGCTGAGCCGCGTCCAGAGGGCGCCGATCCCGGTCGGCCCGTAGAGCTTGTGCCCCGTGAGTGCGTAGAAGTCGACCCCGAGTGCCGCCACGTCCACGGGCATCTTGGGAGCAGCCTGGGCGCCGTCGGCGAGCACCAGGGCGCCGGCCTCGTGGGCCATCGCGGCGATCTCCGCCAGCGGGTTCTCGGTCCCGAGCACGTTCGAGACGTGGGCGACCGCGACGAGCTTCGGCCCCCGCGAGATCAGCTCGGCGAGCGCCTCCATGTCGAGCCGGCCCTCGTCGCTGACCGGCGCCCAGTCGATCTCGGCCCCGGCCCGCTCGGCGAGCTGCTGCCAGGGGACGATGTTGGAGTGGTGCTCCATCTCGGTGAGCACGATCCGGTCGCCCTCGCCGACGTTGGCGTCGCCCCAGGCCCGGGCGACGAGGTTGATTGCCTCGGTTGCGTTGCGGACGAAGACGACCTCGCGCCGGTCGGCCGCGCCGATGTGGTCGGCGACGGTGGCGCGCGCGCCCTCGTAGGCGGCGGTCGCCTCCGCCGAGAGGGTGTGGGAGCCGCGGTGGACGTTGGAGTGGTGGCGCCGCTCGTAGCGGTCCACCGCCTGGATCGAGGCCAGCACCCGCTGGGAGCTGGCGCCGCTGTCGAGGTATGCGAGCGGCTGCCCGTTGACCTCCCGCTCGAGGGCAGGGAAGGCGCTGCGCACGCGCTCGACGTCCAATGCCGGGCTCGGCGCCTTGGTTGTGCTCGCCGCCGGCTCCATGGGTCACGTCGGCCGCTAGGCCGCTGCCCCTTCGAGCTCCTCGCGGATCCAGCCGTAGCCCTTCTTCTCGAGCTGGTCCACCAGTTCGGGGCCGCCCTCCTTGACGATCCGACCGTCGAACATGACGTGGACGGCGTCGGGCTTGACCAGATGGAGGATGCGCTGGTAGTGGGTGATGATCAGGACGCCCATGTCCTCGCCGGCGTAGCGGTTGACGCCCTCGGCGACGACGTTGAGCGCGTCGATGTCGAGCCCCGAGTCGGTCTCGTCGAGCACCGACATCTCCGGGCGGAGCATCGCGAGCTGCAGCACCTCCATCCGCTTCTTCTCGCCGCCCGAGAAGCCGTCGTTGAGGTAGCGCGAGGAGAACTCCCTGGGGATGTTGACCAGCTCCATCGCCTCCTCGGTCTGCCGGCGGAACGCCTTGAGCTTGATCGGCTCCTCGCCATTGGCCTCGCGGTGGGCATTGACCACCATCCGCAGGTACTTGGCGACCGTCACTCCCGGGATCGCGACCGGGTACTGGAAGGCCATGAAGACGCCCATGCGGGAGCGCTCGTCGGGGGCGGCCTCGGTGATGTCGGTGCCCTTGAAGCTGATCGTCCCCTCGGTGACCTCGAAGGCCGGGTGGCCCATTATCGCGTTGGCGAGGGTGGACTTGCCGGAGCCGTTGGGCCCCATCAGCGCGTGGATGCGCCCCTTCTCCACGTCGAGGTCGAGACCGCGCAGGATCTCCTTGTCCTCGACGCGCACGTGCAGGTTTCGAATCTCGAGTTCAGCCATCGGTTCCTTCGTGTTTGAGTTTGTCTCGGTCGCCTAGGCCGCGCCGGCCACGACGGGCTTGCCCGTCTGGCCCTCCGCGAACTCGACCAGGTCGGCCAGGGTGGTCCCGCCGAGGGCCTTGGTGACCCCGCCCTGGACTCTGGTCCACAGCATCTTGGTCGCGCAGGCGTGGTCCCCGTCGGCCTCGTGCGAACACGAGACCTTGCCCTCGGGGTCGGGGTGGAAGCACTCCATCGGCGCGATCGCGCCCTCGAGCGCCTGCACCACCTCGAGCATGTCGATCTCCTCTGCGGGGCGGGCGAGGCGATAGCCGCCGTGGGCGCCGCGCTGGCTCTCGACGAGCCCCGCCTTGCGCAGCTTTGCGACGAGGTGCTCGAGATAGGAGAGCGGGAGGTGCTCGTTCTCGGTCACGGTGCTGAGGGCCACCGGCTCGGTGTCCCCCTGGCGGCCGAGCTCGACCATAAGCCGGACGCCGTACTCGGCTCGGGTTGAAAAGAGCATGAACAAATCCTACCTCAGAGGTCGGAAAGCGCGATCCCGGTCCAGGGCTGTTTTCGGGCAGCTACTCCGTGGGCTCGGCGACGATGGTGCGCATCACGTTGCGGAACTCGGCGTAGCGCCTCGCGCCGACCTGGTCGGCGTGGCGACGCTCGATCCGGGCGACGATCTGGTCGGCGAGCCGGATCTGGGTGAGGCCGCGCTCGGTCGGGACGATCAGCTTCGCCCGCCGGTCGGCCGGGTCGGGTCGGCGCTCGACGTAGCCGAGTTGCTCCAGCTCGTCGATCAGGCGCCCTACGACCTGCTTGGGCCGGCCGCTGAGCCGGGCCAGCTCGGTGGCCCGGACCCCGTCCTCGTCGAGGTAGGCGAGCACGACCCCATGGCGGGCGCCGAGCCCGCCGCCCCAGTCCTCGCCGAGGCCCTCGAACAGCTCGCGGTCGATCGAGAGCTGGAGCCGGGCCGCGAGCACGCCGAGGTCGGGGTTCCACTGCTGTCTCTCACTTCTCCGCTTGGTCGTGGTCATGGTCTGATATCAAGACAGTATCACTACAGGACGATATTGAAATGTGATCATCCCTGATCCGCTCCTGATTCGACCTCGTATACTGGCCGCAACCTCGATAAGGAGACGATGCTCGAATGACCACCACCAAGCGTTCCAACTTCGGCGCCGCGATCAGGACCACGGTCCTCCTCGCAGGCCTCACCGGACTCTTCGTCGTCATCGGCGCGCTGATCGGCGGCCCCCAGATGGCCCTCATCTTCCTGGGTATCGGCGCCGTGATGAACATGGGCGCCTACTGGTTCAGCGACAGGATCGCCCTGAAGATGTCGGGCGCCAAGCCCGTGTCCGAGGAGGAGGCGCCGAAGCTCTACCAGATGGTCCGCGACCTGACCACGAGGGCCGGCCTCCCGATGCCGCAGCTATACGTGATCCCCCAGGCGCAGCCGAACGCGTTCGCCACGGGCCGCAACCCCGAGCACTCGGCGGTCGCGGTCACGCAGGGCATCCTCCAGCTCCTCTCCGAGGATGAGCTGCGCGGCGTGCTCGCGCACGAGCTCGGCCACGTCCGCAACCGTGACATCCTGATCCAGTCGGTCGCCGCCACCATCGGCGGCGCGATCACCTACCTGGCCTACATGTTGATGTGGTTCGGCGGTGACGATGACTCTGCGCTGGGCCTCGTCGCCACGCTGGCGCTCGTGCTGTTGGCGCCGATCGCCGCGACGATCATCCAGCTAGCGATCTCGAGGCAGCGCGAGTTCTCCGCGGACGCCACCGGGGCCGACATCTGCGGCAATCCCGAGTCCCTCGCGGGCGCGCTTCTGCGGCTCGAGGAGGGCGCGAAGGCGGTGCCGATGGAGGTCAACCAGGCTGCCGAGCCGCTCTACATCGTCGCGCCCTTCAGCGGCGGCGGCATCAGCAAGCTGTTCTCGACGCATCCGCCGATCGAGGAGCGCGTGCGCCGGCTCCGGCAGATGCGCCCGACCATCGCCTAGGGGCGGCCCGATGGCCTATTCGGTTCTGGAATCGAGGGACGCCTTCTGGCGCCCCTCGAACCAGCTCAAGGTCGAGAACACCGACCTGGCCAAGCAGCTCGGCGCCGAGACCCTCGGCGCCAGGCTCTGGCGCCTGGCGCCCGGCCAGGCGTCAACCAGGCACCGGCACGTCACCCAGCACGAGCTCTACGTGGTCCTGGAGGGAACCGGCCGCGCCCGCATCGACGACGAGCTGCTCACCCTGTCGGAGCTGTCAGCGCTGATGGTCGGGCCCGAGCACGTCCGCCAGCTCTTCAACGGCACCGACGCCGAAGCGCTCTGGCTCGTGGTCGGCGCGCCGCCCGAGGCGGCCAACACGCTCGAGATGAGCGAGGAGTTGCTGGAGATGATCTATCCCGACGGGCCCAGGGCGCTCCCGCCCGAGCTGGGCGGCGGGGAGTTCGAAGGCTGATCGTCGCTATACTTTCTGAAGTGATGAAGCCGGATCGGGATTAGGGACAATGACTGACGTGACCGAGATGCCTCGCAAGGATGTGCCGCCTCCCCTCGAGCTGGTCAAGGGCCGCATCGAGGAGGTGCTGCCACCGGTGGCGAAGGCCCTCGTCGACAGCGGAGCGGTGGCCGTGGTCGACACCCGCGAGCCCGACAAGTTCGAGGCCGGGCACATCGACGGCGCGGTCAACGTGCCCGCCGGGGAGAACGGTGTCGAGTCGCACTCGGAGAGCTTCGCCAGCCGGATCGGGGAGGCGACCGGCGGGAAGCCGGCGCTCCTGTACTGCAACAGCGGCAACCGCTCGGCTCGCGCGACCGACGCTCTCACCAACGAGCACTCAGTCGCGGAGGCGCGCTCCCTGGTGGGAGGCATTTCGCTCTGGAACGATCTTGGATACCCCGTGACCGGCGAGGTCATCGCCGACGACGAAGAGGACGAGGAGGACGAAAGCTGATGCCGACGACCGAAACGATCGAACAGGTCAAGCAGCGGATCGAGGAGGTCGATCCCCAGGAGGCGAGCGAGGAGCTCGCCGGCGATGGCGTGGCGCTGATCGACACGCGCGAGGCGATCGAGCACCGGGAGGCCCACATCGAGGGCGGCCAGTTGCTGCCGCCCACGCAGGTCGCCGACGGCATCGAGGAGCTGGTCCCCGATCACTCCCAGCGAGTGCTCCTCTACTGCGCCTCGGGAAACCGCTCGGCGCGGGCCGCCGACGAGCTTCGCGAGCTCGGCTACGACAACGTCGCCTCGGTCGCCGGCGGGATCAAGGCCTGGGAGGCCGCGGGCCTGCCCGTGATCGCCCCCGAGGGCATGAGCGCCGAGCAGCGGATGCGCTACTCGCGCCACACCCTGCTTCCGGAGGTCGGGACCGAGGGCCAGCTCAAGCTCCTGAACGCCAAGGTGCTCCTGCTCGGAGCGGGCGGCCTCGGCTCGCCGACGGCGCTGTATCTCGCCGCGGCCGGGATCGGAACCCTCGGGATCGTCGACGACGACATCGTCGACGAGTCCAACCTCCAGCGACAGGTGATCCACAACACCGCCCGGGTGGGCCAGCCCAAGACCGAGTCCGCCAAGAAGGCGATCGAGGAGCTGAACCCCGACGTGAACGTGGTCGAGCACCGGACCAGGCTCGACGCCTCCAACATCATCGGGATCATCAAGGACTACGACATCGTCGTTGACGGCGCCGACAACTTCCCGACGCGCTACCTGCTCAACGACGCCTCGGTGCGCCTGCGCAAGCCCGTCGTCTCGGCCTCGATCCTCGCCTTCGACGGGCAGATCTCGACCTTCGTCCCCTTCGAGGGCCCCTGCTACCGCTGCCTCTACCCGACGCCACCGCCGCCCGAGCTCGCACCGAGCTGTGGCGCCGCCGGCGTGCTCGGCGTGATGGCGGGCGTGATGGGGCTGCTCCAGGCCAACGAGGTGATCAAGCTGTCCGCCGACATCGGCGAGCCGCTGGTCGGCCGGCTGCTGCTCTACGACTCGCTCGGCACCCGCTTCACCGAGCTCAAGGTGCGGCGCGATTCCGAGTGCCCGATCTGCGGGCCCGACGCGCCCGAGATCCCCGAGGCCGAGATGGGGAAGTTCCCCGACTATGAGGCCTTCTGCGCAGGCTGATTGACGCCACCCGCGCGCCCGGCCAAGGTCGGGCGGGTCGAAGAACATAGTCACCGGCAAGGTCAAGCCGGTCGATCTCTCGGCAGCGACGGGGGGCGACGCCTTCAGGGCCGCTCAGGGGGCAAGCATCCAGATCAACGACGTGGCGGGCCCCGCTGTCCGGGCTTGATGAAACGTGCTGACCAGGACGTCCCGGCCCGCCAGCTACCTGATCCTCGGAAAGGTGGGAACCGCCAGGGGCGATCCGAACGGCAGGGAGTGGTGTCGAAGAATCGCCGGGGCCCAACCAGAACCTCGGCAAGGGGAAGATCACCGCGGTGCGCGTGCGCTCGATCACGGGATAGGCGATTCACTACGATGTCGGCCTCGATGCCCACGATCAAGGTCCCACCAGTCCTGCGAGCCGAGACCGGCGGCCAGTCCGAGGTCGTGGTTGATGGCGGCAGCGTTGGAGAGGTCCTGAGAAACCTCGCCGAGACGCACTCGGGCACCAAGGATCAGCTCTTCTCGCCCGAGGGCGACCTCAACCGCTACGTCAACGTCTATCTCAATGACGAGGACGTCCGCGTGCTCGACGGTCTCGAGACCTCGGTCGCCGAGGGGGACACCGTCGTCATCCTCCCCGCGATGGCAGGTGGCTGAGAGCGTCCTCGTTGCGGGTGCCGGTGGCTTCATCGGCGGGCACCTGGTGGAGGCGCTGCTGAAGGACGGCCACGCCGTCAAGGCCGTGGACTCCAAGCCCGGGGACGAGTGGTTCCAGGTCTTCGAGGATGCAGAGGACGTCGAGCTGGACCTGCGCGACAGGGACGCCTGCTTCGAGGCCGCCAGGGGGATGAGCCAGGTCTACAACCTCGCCGCCGACATGGGCGGCATGGGGTTCATCGAGGCCAACAAGGCGGCCTGCATGCTGTCGGTGCTGATCAACACCCACCTGCTCGAGGCGGCCCGCGAGGCCGGGGTGGCGAGCTACTTCTACGCCTCGTCGGCGTGCGTCTACCCGGCGGACCGGCAGCGGACGCCCGAGGTCGAGCCGCTGAAGGAGAGCGACGCCTACCCCGGGATGCCCGAGGACGGCTACGGCTGGGAGAAGCTGTTCTCCGAGCGGATGTGCAGGCACTTCACGGAGGACTACGGGCTGCCGACCCGCGTCGCCCGCTACCACAACGTCTATGGGCCCGAGGGATCCTTCGAGGGGGGGCGCGAGAAAGCCCCCGCCGCGATCTGCCGCAAGGTCGCCGAGGCCGAGCTCGGAGGGGAGCACCGGATCGAGGTCTGGGGGGACGGCAAGCAGACGCGCAGCTTCATGTACATCGACGACTGCATCCACGGGACCCGGGCGATCATGCACTCCGGGCTGGTGGAGCCGATCAACCTGGGCTCGAGCGAGCTGGTGAGCATCGACGAGCTGATCGACAAGGTCGAGCGCATCGCCGGGATCGAGGTCGAGCGCGACTACCGGCTCGACGCGCCGCAGGGCGTCCGCGGCCGCAACAGCGACAACACCCTGATCGAGGCGGAGCTGGGCTGGGAGCCGCAGGTCAGCCTCGAGGCCGGCCTCGAGACGACCTATGCCTGGATCCGTGACCGGCTCGCCGCCCGCCTGGTGAGGTAGGCGATCTCCTTCAGGCTGGGCTGGTGGAAGCCGAGGGCTCCGGCAGCATCCGCTCCGCGAGCCGGCCACAGGGGCGCCGCTCGATCTCCGTCCGCAGCTCGACCAGGTACATCAGCATGGCGCCGCGCGCCGCGTGCGAGCCGGGGATGACGTAGAGCGTCGCTGAAGTCTCGACCGCCCCGGCGCCCACGTCAGTGCTCCAACACCAGCCCGAGGAATCGCCGGGTCCGCTCCTCCTTGGGGTTGTCGAGCACCTGGGCCGGCTTGCCCTGCTCGACGATCACGCCCTCGTCCATGAAGACCAAGTGGTCGGCCACCTCGCGCGCAAAGCTCATCTCGTGGGTGACGACGATCATGGTCATGCCCTCGTCGGCGAGCTCGCGCATCACGTCGAGCACCTCCTTGACCAGCTCGGGGTCGAGCGCGCTGGTGACCTCGTCGAAGAGCATCACGTGCGGGTCCATCGCCAGCGCCCGTGCGATTGCGACCCGCTGCTGCTGGCCGCCCGAGAGGCGTTCGGGGTACTCGCCGAGCTTGTCGGAGAGCCCGACCCGTCCCAGCAGCTCCGTTGCGTGTTGGCGAGCCTCCTCCTTGGAGCGGTCGAGCACAGTCACGGGCGCCACCGAGACGTTCTCGAGCGCGTTCTTGTGCGGAAACAGGTTGAACTGCTGGAAGACCATCCCCACCCGCTGGCGCACATCGCAGAGCGCGTCCGCGCTCGTCTCGCCCGTGATCTCCTTGCCCTCCAGGATGATCTGGCCCTGGTTCGGCGGCTCGAGCATGTTGATGCAGCGCAGCAGGGTGCTCTTGCCCGACCCGCTCGGGCCGACCACGCAGACGACATCTCCCTTGGAGATCTTCATGTCAATGCCCCGGAGCACCTCGAGCTCGCCGAAGTGCTTGTGGACGCCGCTCAGCTCGAGGACGGGGCCCGGTGCGGCCATCACGCCCCCGCGGTCCCGCCGAGCGGGCCGCTCGTGGTCTCGGTGGGCGTCGGGCCGTCGATGCCGCCCCGCTGATAGCGGGCCTGCTGCCGGGCGATCAGCCAGTCCACGACGCGCGCCAACGGGATCGTGCAGATCAGGAAGAAGATCGCCCCGAGGGTCAGCGCCGAGACGTTGTAGGTCACCTGGTAGACGTCCTGGCCGGCCTGGACGACCTCGACGAAGCCGATGAAGCTGACCAGCGAGGTGTCCTTCATCAGGGCGATGAAGTCGTTCAGCAGCGGCGGGATCACGGTGCGCACGGCCTGCGGCACGACAACCTGTCGCATCGCCTGGCCGTGGCTCATGCCGAGCGAGCGGGCCGCCTCCATCTGGCCGGACGGGATCGCTTCGATCCCGGCCCGGTAGACCTCGGCCATGTAGGCGCCGTAGGTGAGGGTGATCGCAAAGATCCCGTACCAGAACTGGTAGGGCTCACCGAACCAGTTGGGGACCGCGAGCCACTCGGGCAGCGGGTCGCCGTTGAGGGCGCCCAGGCTGCCGTTGACAAGCAGCAGGATCAGCAGCAGCGGGATGCCCCGGAAGCTGTCGATGTAGGCGATCGTCAGCCATCGGATCGGCGCGGCGGCCCGGCCGGGAAGCTGTCGCAGCAGAGCCACCACCAGCCCCCAGACCAGCGACAGCCCCCCCGCGATCAACGAGAGCAGCAACGTCTGCTGGAAGCCGTCCCAGATCAGGCCGAAGTTGTCCCGCATCACGTTGAGGTCGAAGAACTGCTGAACGATCACGTCCACTGCTGTTTCTCCTTCCTGTGGCTGGCCGTACTCGTCGGCGCGGCGCTGGGGGAGGCTAGATCACCCGGGCCGACGGTGACCGCAAAAAAAAGGGGCGCCCCCGAGGAGGCGCCCCTTTGAGCATCGGTAGCTGGTCGAGGCTCTCTAGTTGCCCTGGTTCTTGGTGGTCCCGCTGAGGACCGCCTCGGGCACCTTGACGCCCGGGAACCAGTCGTCGTAGATCTTTTGCAGGGTGCCGTCGCCCTTCATGTCAACGAGGGCACCGTTGACATCGTCCTGCAGGGAGTCGTCGTCCTTGGGGAAGGCGATCCCGTACAGCTCGTTGGTCGAGATCGTCTCCGCGATCTCGAAGCCGCCCTGGTTCTCGAGCGCGTCCTGGGCGACCGGCTCGTCGATGATCCCCGCCTCGGCCTGTCCGTTGACGACCGCCTGGATCACCTGCGGACCCTGGGGGAAGCCGTCAACGCTGCCGGCACCCGTCTCGTCGTTGGCGTAGGCCTCACCCGTGGTGCCGTCCTGGGCGGCGACCGTCTTGCCTCCGAGGTCGTCCGCCGACTTGACGTCGGAGCCCGGGAGCACGATCAGTGCCTGGTTGGCCTCGTAGTAGGGATCCGAGAAGTCGACGGTCTTCTGGCGGTCGGGCGTGATCGTCGATGCCGAGATCACGGCGTCGAACTTGCCGTTGGCGAGGTCGGTGAAGATCGTGTCAAAGGCGGTGTCCTGCCACTTGACGGTGCGGTCGATCCGGCTGGCGATCTCGTCCATGACGTCTACGTCAAAGCCCGTGTAGTCGGGCGGCTTGCCCTGTTCGAAGGGCGGGTATGGGGTGTCCACGCCGACCAGAAGGTCGCCGCTTGCGCTGTCTCCGCTGTCGTCGCTGCTGCCGCAGCCGGCGATGATGCCGCCGGTGAGGGCGAGAGCGAGTACGGCGGCTATTGCCGGCAAACGCAGTCTCATCTGAGGGGTTCCTCTCCTTGGAGCTTGCAGGTGAGAGCGCAACATATCTGAGGCGCGGCGGAGATGCCGAGGGGCACTACACTTTTTGAAGTACCATGGCGATCGAGACCTGATGTTGGATCCAACGCTGAACCGACCCTGCGGCGGCAGGTTCACAGACCTTCTCGAGGCGATCGGAAACACGCCTCTGGTCGAACTGCCCCGCCTCTCGCCCAAGCCGGGCGTGAGGATCTGGGCCAAGCTCGAGGGCCGCAACCCCACCGGCTCGGTCAAGGACCGGATCGCGAAGGCGATGCTCGACGATGCCGAGAGCAGGGGGGCGATCGAGCCCGGCCAGACGATCTTCGAGCCGACCTCGGGAAACACGGGCATCTCGCTGGCGATGGTCTGCCGGCGCAAGGGCTATCCCTTCACCGCGGTGATGCCGGACAACGTCACCCGGGAGCGCACCCAGCTACTGCAGATGTACGGCGCGGAGATCGTTCCCTCCGAGGGTGAAAAGGGCTCCAACGGCGCCGTCGAGCTGGCCCTCGAGATGGCCGAGGCCGACCCCTCGCTCTACATGCCCTACCAGTACGGCAACGAGGCGAACCCCCTTGCCCACTACAACGGAACCGCCGTCGAGATCCTGGACGAGCTCGACGAGGTGGCGGCCTTCGTGGGCGGCCTCGGCACCGGCGGCACCCTGATGGGCAACGGCCGCCGGCTCAAGGAGAAGGATCCCGAGACCAAGATCGTCGCCGCCGAGCCGATGCAGGGCGAGCTGGTGCAGGGTCTGCGCTCGCTCGATGACGGCTTCATCCCGCCGATCATCGACCTGGCCCTGCTCGACCGCAAGATCATGGTCTCCAACCGCGACGCGATCGGCTGGACCCAGAAGCTCCTTCATGACGAGGGCCTGTTCGCCGGGGTCTCCTCGGGGGCGATCGCCTACGTAGCCCACCGCATCGCCGGCGAGCTCGACGAGGGCAACGTCGTCTTCCTCGTTCCCGACGACGGCTGGAAGTACCTCTCCTCGGGCGTCTACACGCAGACGCTCGACGAGCTGGAGGGGATCGACTCCACCGTCTGGTGGTAGCCGCCGCCGGCTGCGCCCTTCGGTGATCTAAGGTCCGCCGCCGTGAGGATCCCGAGGCCGGTCTACGACGAGCTGCTCGAGCACGCCCGCGCCGACGCGCCGAACGAGTGCTGCGGCATGGTCGGGGGCCGTGACGGGGTGGCCGTGTCGGTCTACCGGGCGAACAACGCCGAGGGCAGCCCGCTTCGCTACAACCTCGACCCGCAGGACCAGTTTCGGATCATGACCGCGATGGAGGACTCCGGCGAGGACCTGGCGGCGATCTACCACTCGCACACCAAGAGCCCCGCCTACCCCTCGCAGACCGATATCAACCTCGCGGCGTACCCCGACGCGATCTACCTGATCGCGTCGCTGGCGGAGGGGGAGGACCCGCTGCGCGGATTCTGGATCCGCGACGGCGAGGTGCGGGAGGCCGAGCTGGAGATTGAGTGACGAGCTGAGCTGTCCGCGCTGCGGGCGCGTTCACTCCGACGGTGAGCGCTTCTGCCTCAGCTGCGGAATGCCGCTGGTGATGGCGGGCGCCCGCGAGCGGGAGCCCGAGAGCGAGGAGCAGGAGCGAGCGCGCAAGATCAGGCCCCAGTACGCGCGGGGGGACCTGCACCGCGTCACCGGCGGCCGCAACCAGGCCGAGTCGGAGCTGATCCAGAACATCCTGCTCGAGGAGGGGATCCCGTCGCTGATCCGCCGCGCGCGCGGGTTCGACGTCCCGGACTTCCTCTCGGCCGGCCCACGCGACGTGCTGGTGCCCGAGTCGGGCTACGAGAAGGCGCGCGAGCTGTTGCGCGACTCGGACATGCTCACCAAGGAGGCCGAGCCGGGCTCGCTGCCGGGCATCGGCTCGCCTGGTCGCCTCGCGCTGGGCCTGGGCCTCGCCGTGATCATCGCCTTCGCCCTGGTCTGGCTGCTCTACCAGGCGAGCCAGGCCTCGGGCCCAAACTGAGGCGGAGCCGTCAGCTGGACGGCTGGGCGGCCGTCGAGGCGCCCTCGTCCGGCGTGCGCCCGTAGACGAGCTCGTCCAGCTGCTCGCGCCAGGCCCGCTCGATCTCCCGGACGGGAGCATCGAAGGCGAGCTCGAGGTTGCCGCGGGCGCCGTCGCGCCGCAGGCGGGAGGCAATCGCCTCGCACGCCTCGGGCCCGCGGGTCCTGTGAAGGAGGTCGAAGACGGTGCCGCCCAACAGGACGGCGTCGCGCATCGAGGGCGGGAAGCTCGGTCGCTGCCCCTCGCGCAGGCGGGTCAGCACCGCGGCGCGAAACAGCGGGACCTGCCCGGCGAAGTACTGGGCGCCTCCCTCGATCAACCAGGCCCAGCGCAGGTAGGTGAGGAAGCGCCGCGGCGTCCACAGCGGCGGCAGCCGGTCGTTGTTGGCGGCGAGCACGAGCTGGGTGTAGAGCCGCTCTGCGGTCCCCTGCAGCGCTCGCCGGGAGTCCTCGCCAGCGGCGCGGCGGTCGAGCCACTCGTCGTTGAGGAGGTGGAGCTCGGTCTTCATCGGCCAGCCGGCCAGGTAGCGGCGCCCGGCGGGAGCCGCCGACCAGCGCACCGGCGGCAGCAGCGGATGGGCCGCCGCCAGCCAGGCGGGGTTGTCGTGGACGATCACGGTGATCTCTCCCGGCACCCGCTCGAAGCGCTCCTCGAGGCGAAGCCTGCGCTCCTCGAGCTGGTCGAGCAGCCGCTGCGCGCAGCCGGTGTCGGCGTCGTCGTGGCGAGCCGTGAAGCTGAGCGACTCGGTCTCGATCCAGGCCACTAGAGCGCTCCCGGGTGGTCCGTCTTCATCCGCTTTGAGGTTAGCGACGGTCCCGGGCGCGCTTGGCCGCCCGGGCGCGCTCGAGGTCGAGCTCGGTCTCGACGCCGAGCGCCGCGAGCTCGTCGCGGGCGCTCTCCAGGTCCGGGGCGTCCCTGACCGCGTGCGCCAGCGGAGCCGCGCCGCCCTCGAGGGTCAGGCCGGGGTCGAAGAAGAAGCTGAGCGCGCCCACGGGGGTGAGCCGGACCGTGCTGCGCCCGCCGCGAATCTGGACCTCTCCGCTCTCGCCCCGGGCGCAGCGCACAGCCTGCAGGCTGGCCTCGGTCGGGATCACGCTCGCGGCCTTCTCGATCGTCTCGCAGGCGGCCGGGGTCAGGCCCCAGGCGCCCAGCATCGCGCCCGCCGCGGCGACCTCGGCGAGGCGGTCGAGCACCTCCTCCGGGGTCAGCTCGCCGTCGCAGCCGGCGCCGTAGACGCCGGCCACCGAGCTCAGGCCGGGCTCGAGCATCGCCGCCGCGGCCAGCATGACCGCGTCGCAGAGGGGGCTGGCCAGTCCGGGCTCGTCGCCCTTGGCGAGGACGTCGCCGCCGACGTCGAGGAAGCAGACCAGGTCGCACTCGAGGGTCGCCGCGGCGGCGGAGATGCCGGCGGCCAGCCGCCGCGGCCCGACGGTGATGTCGAGCAGGACGGTGGGCTCACCCAGATAGCCGGCCATGCGGGACTCGGCGAAGGCGACGCCCTCGGGGGTGGTCGTCCCCTCCCCGGCGAGCACGGCCGCGTCGCTCAGGGGTCGGGCGCCTTCGATCTCGGCCAGTGGGCGAGGGCCCGGGTGGGGTCGATCGGCGTCCGCTCCCAGGCGACGCTTCCGAGCACCGTCTCCACCTCGAGCGCGCGGCAGAGCTCGGCGGTCGAGAGGGCGCCGACGACGTCCCCGCCGCCTCCCATGCCCAGGATCAGCGCCCTGCGGGCGCCTCCGAGAATCTCGTGAATCCCTAGCCGGGTCAGATCAGGCGGGAACGGGCTCGGCCGAGCAGAGCTCGCGGATCGCCTCGGTGGCCCGGTCGAACTCCTCATCAGCCATCACCGGGGTGCCCTCGAAGGGCAGCTCGCGGTCGATCTCGACCCACGAGCGGCAGCCGTGGTACTCGTCGCGGACGCGGACCGTGACCGGTCGCGGGATGCGGTAGGTCCTCAGCAGCAGGACATGAAGGGGATGGCTGCGCTTCCAGGCGAGGCGCTTCTCCGCGTAGTCGGAGGTCCAGACGTGGAAGGGCGCGAGCGCCTCGACGACCCTGCGGTCGTCGGTCTCGAAGTGGTCCTGAACCTCGGCCCAGGAGCGGATCCGGACCCTGTCGGGCTGGGGAATGCCGCCGTCCTGCAGCAGGGCGCGCGGGGGCGGCTCCTCGTCGGGCCAGACACCCTCCTCGAGGGCGCGGCGAAGCTCGGGGTGGTGGGACTCGCGGACGAGGTCGTTGCGCTGGTGATCGAAGGTGGGGTAGAGGAAGAAGCGGTCGTGCTCGACCTCGAAGTGCTTGTTCTCCTCGCGAATCCCGCCCTTGCGCAGCGCAACCAGCTGCTCACCCTCGGCGAGCGCTCGCACGGTTACTGCCCACTCCTTGAAAGCGACTGGCATAGCTTTGGCTTAGATCTTCTGTGAGGGGGGATTCGTGTGGACGGACGGGGGCGGTGAGGTGTCTCAGCCCCGCGTGAGAACGGCATTCTAGACAACGAGGCCGAAATTCACAAGCCTTGTGATGGATTGCCACAATCGGCCCCTACTTAGGTGTAAGCGCCGGAAACGGCTTGAGCATGGGCTTTCAGCCTTGGCCGATTGGCCAGTCACCCGCTCTTGGACGAACTTCGCAAGCGATCGTTCAGCGCCCTGGCCCGACGGGGCCGTACCCGCCGCCTCCAGGCGTCTCGATTCGCAGGCGGTCCCCCTCGCGCAGCTCGCCGGCGCTCTTGCCCGGGATCGGGTCGCCGTTGACGCTGTCGGCGCCTGTCGTCCCCGGCTCACCGCCCTCCCGTCCACCGGGGCGGTGGCGGCGTCGCTCAGCGATCAGGTTGAACCGCATTGGGGCCAGCGCCTCGAGCTCGCGGACGATGCCGTCACCCCCGTGGTGGCGCCCGGCGCCGCCGGTGCCGCGCCGCACCGACAGCTCCCGCACCCGCAGCGGGCACTCGGTCTCGAGCGCCTCGACCGGCGTGTTCAGCGTGTTCGACATCGCGACGTGCACGGCATCGGGGCCGTCGGCTCCGGGGCAGGCTCCCTGGCCCCCGCCGAGCGTCTCGTAGTAGGTGAAGCCCTCTCCGGCGAGGGTGAGGTTGTTCATCGTGCCCTGTCCCTGGGCGGGCACCGGCGCGAAGGCGCCGAGGGCCTCGAAGACGAGGTCCGCGACCCGGCTCGAGGTCTCGCAGTTGCCGGCGGCCACCGCCGCCGGGGCCCGGGCGTTGAGCAGTGAGCCCTCTGGCGCGCGCACGGTGACCGGCCGCCAGCATCCCGCGGAGGGCGGGGCGTCGGGGTCGCAGACGACACGGACCGCGTAGAAGCTCGCCGACTTCGTGACCGAGAGCGGGCAGTTGAGGTTGCCCTCCGTCTGGGGCGATGAGCCCTGGAAGTCCAGGCTGAGCTCCTCTCCGTGGAGCGTCGCGCGCAGCTGCAGCGTCAGGTCCTCGCCGTTCAGCCCCTCGAGCACGTCCTCGGCCTCGCCGCTCCCGTCGGAGAGGGCGGAGAGGGCGGCGCGGGTCCGGCGCTCGCCGTAGTCGAGGATCTCGGCCATCCCCGCGCGCAGGGCACCCGCTCCTTGCCGTTGCGCCAGCTCGGTCAGCCGCCTGGTGCCGACCAGGTTGGCGGCTCGCTGCGCGCGCAGGTCTGCCAGGCGCTGGGAGGGCCCCCGCATCTGGGCCGCGAACTCGCGCAGCCCCTCGTCGTCGATCCGGGTCGGGGCGATCACGACGCCCTCCTGCTCGAGCCGGGTCGAGTCGAACGGCATCCCCGCGGGCGTCTCGCCGCCGATGTCGGCGTGGTGAGCCCGACTCGCCGCGAACCCAAGGAGGTCTGCCCCGTCGAAGACGGGATTGATCAGTGTTACGTCGGGAAGATGGGTGCCGCCCCGGTAGGGGTCGTTGAGGATCCAGATGTCGCCGGGGCGGTGGTCCTCGTCGAGGACGGCCGCGACGGCGTCGGGCATCGAGCCAAGGTGGACGGGAATGTGCTCGGCCTGCATCACCAGCTCCGCCCGCTCGTCGAAGAGCGCCGTCGAGCAGTCGCGGCGCTCCTTGATGTTCACCGAGTAGGCGGATCGGATCAGGACGGCGCCCATCTCCTCACAGGCCGCCCTCAGCGCCCCCGTGAGCACCTGGAGCGAGACCGCGTCCATGGCGCTCATGCGTCCCTCCGCGCGGCGATGGTCCCGGTGGCGTCGACGCTCGCGCGCCAGC
This sequence comes from Solirubrobacterales bacterium, assembly GCA_009691195.1. Taxonomy (GTDB): domain Bacteria; phylum Actinomycetota; class Thermoleophilia; order Solirubrobacterales; family 70-9; genus SHVA01. Next base: position 32,092 of record SHVA01000001.1, read on the forward strand.
CCGGCGGCAGTACCAGCGTCGCCTCGGGCAGCTCGAACACGCACGGCCCCTCCGCCTCGAGGCCGGCGGCGGGCTCGCCCCGGAGGATCCGCGCCTCGAGCGACTCGCCGTTGAAGTGGGCCCGGCGCCGGCTCTCCTCCATCGCCCCCGACTCGGCGGCGCGCGGCCTCGGCTCGGGCCCCGGCACCGCTGCGGCGACGCGGATGTGGACCAGCTCCAGCTCGCCCTCGGGGTCGCGGTAGCCGTAGCGCGACTCGTGCTCCGCCGCGAAGGCCTCTCCCAGCTCGGCGGGGTCGGGGCGGACCGGCCCGGGGACCGGCAGCTCGAACGATTGGCCGCGGTAGCGCATCTCGTAGACGGCCTCGATCTCCGCGCCCTCGAGACCGTCGCTCGCCGCATCCGCCAGCCGCTGCACCTCCCCCGCAATCCGCCCGGCGGTCAGCTCGTCGCCGCTGAGCAGGACGGTGTGGGCCGTGTCCCGCCGGCGCCCGGCGGCGATCAGGCCCAGGGCGGAGAGCACGCCGCTCGCGCGGGGGCAGAGGATCGTCGAGATCTCGAGCTCAGCGGCGATCCCGGCCGCGTGCATCGGCCCGGCGCCGCCGAAGGGGAGCAGCGCATAGCCGCGCGGGTCAATCCCGCGTTCGACCGTCGCCACCCGCAGCGCCCTGACCATCTCCTGGTTGGCGACCCGGACGATCCCCTCGGCAGTTTCGACCAGGCCGAGGTCGACGCTGGAGCCAAGCTCGGTCAGGGCCCGCTCGGCAGCGGCGACGTCGAGCTCGACACCGCCGGCGAGCCTCGAGTCCGCCGCGAGGTATCCGAGCACGAGGTTGGCGTCTGTGACGGTGGGCTGGGTGCCGCCGCGGCCATAACACGCCGGGCCGGGCTCGGCGCCCGCGGAGCGCGGCCCTACCCGGAGCGCACCGCCCGGGTCCCGCCAGCCGATCGAGCCCCCGCCCGCGCCGACGGTGTGGACGTCCACCATCGGCAACTGGATCGGACGGCCCCCGATCTCGAGCGAATCGGTTCGCCTGACGCTGCCCCCGTCCACGACGCAGACGTCGCATGAGGTGCCGCCCATATCGAGGCCGAGCGCGCTGCCGTCGCCGGCGATCCTCGCCAGCACCCCGGCGCCGACGGCGCCGCCGGCGGGGCCGGAGAGGACGCTCCAGGCCCCCGAGCGCGCCGCCTCGGAGGCCGTGGCCGTGCCGCCCGAGGAGCGCATCACCTGGGGCTCGACCAGTCCCCGCTCGCCGCAGGACTCGGTCAGCCGGGAGAGGTAGCGGCCCAGGAGGGGGGAGAGGTAGGCGTCGATCACCGTCGTCGAGCAGCGCTCGTACTCGCGGAACTGAGGCAGGACCTCGTGCGAGGCCGAGACGTGGCGCTCGGGGCGGCGCTCTCGCAGGGCCGCGGCGAGCCGTTGCTCGTGGCTCGGGTCTAGAAATGAGAACAGCAGGCAGATCGCGACCGACTCGGCAGGGGAGTCATCGAGGGCGTCCGCGATGCGCTCGATCTCGCCGTCCTCCAGGGCCTCGATCTCCCCCTGGGGCGCGACCCGCTCGGCCGCCTCGAAGCGAAGCTCGGGCTCGACCAGCGCCGGCGGGCGCCCCTCGCAGGGGTGGTAGAGGCTCGGCCGGTTCTGGCGGGCGATGTCAAGCAGGTCGGAGAAGCCGCGCGTGGACACCAGCGCCGTCGGCGCCCCGCTGCGCTCGAGCAGCGCGTTGGTGCCGACCGTCATCCCGTGGGTGAAGGCGGTCACCTCGGATGCATCGGCGCCCGCGCGGGCGAGGACGTCGTCCACCGCCGAGCCCACCCCCAGCGACTGGTCCTCCGGGGTCGTCGGGACCTTCGCCGTCCAGAGCCGTTCGCCGTCGAGCAGCGCCGCGTCCGTGAATGTCCCGCCGACGTCTACCCCGAGCAGCATGCCGGCGGCCCGGGCTATAGCCACTGCTCCCAACTCAGGGCGCCGTCGGGGTCGCAGCGAAGGTGCTTGCCGCTGAGCTTCGGGTCCTGGGCGGCGAACTCGAGGCGCTGGTGGGAGCCCCGCGACTCGCGGCGCTCGAGGGCGAAGGCGGCGATCAGGCGGGCCAGCGGATAGGGGTCGCTCAACAGCTCCTCGAGGCCGTCGGTCGCCCGCCGGGGCCCCGCCAGGCGCCAGACGGCGTCACGGGTCTCCTCGGTGGGCGGCTCGAAGCCCTCGGCCGGCGGATCGGGCGGCCCTCCGAGGTCGGGCTGGGCGATCGCCGCGCGCGCCGCGCGCGATCCGAACACGAAGCACTCGCTGAGGCTGTTCGAGGCGAGCCGGTTCGCCCCGTGGAGGCCGCTGCACGAGCACTCCCCGGCGGCGTAGAGGCCCGGGAGCGAGGAGCGGCCCTCGAGATCGGTCGCGATGCCCCCCATCACGTAGTGGGATGCGGGCGAGACCGGGACCGGTTTCTCGGCCGGCTCGTAGCCGGCCTCCCGCAGCGCCTCGAACACGTTGGGGAACCGCTCCGGCTCGACCTCGCGCATGTCGAGCAGGACGTGATCGGCGCCGGTCTCGTCCATCCGCTCGAGGATCGCCAGCGTGACAGCGTCGCGCGGGGCGAGCTCGTCCGTGAAGCGCTCGCCGCCCGAGTCGAGCAGCAGACCGCCCTCGCCCCTGATGGCCTCCGTGATCAGCATGCCATCGGCGTCGCGGCCCGGCGCGGCCACGGCGGTGGGGTGGAACTGGCAGAGCTCGAGGTCGGCCAGGTCGGCGCCGGCGGCATGGGCCATCACGGCCCCCGCCCCGATCGCTCCCCAGGGGTTGGTGGTGCGGCTCCAGAGGGCCGCCGCGCCGCCGGTCGCGAGCACCGTCGCCCGCGCCCGCACCGGCACCGCGTCCGTGATCACGCCGTGGCAGCGCTCGCCATCGCTCCAAAGAGCCACCGCGGAGACCCCCTCGACGATCTCGATCCTGCCCTCGTCCGCGACAAGCTCGGTCAGGCGCTCGGTGATCCGCCGCCCGGTGCTGGCGCCGCCGGCGTGCACGATCCGGCGCCGCGAGTGCCCGCCCTCGAGCCCGAGGGCGAGCTCCCCGTCCGGCTCCCGGTCGAAGCGGACACCGCGCTCCTCCAGTTCGGCCACGGCGGCGGGCGCCTCGGCCACCAGCACCTCGACCGCGGAGGGGCGACAGCATTCCCTGCCGGCCGCCAGGGTGTCGGCGAGGTGCTGCTCGGGGGAGTCGTCGGGCGCGAGCGCCGCGGCGAGCCCGCCCTGCGCCCAGAAGCTCGAGCTCTCCCGCAGCGGCTTGCGTGAGACGAGCGCCACGCGCGCGTCCATCTCGGCAGCGGTCAGGGCGACGTGGAGCCCGGCGGCGCCGCCGCCGACGACGGCGAGGTCGAACTCCCGGTTGCCGGTGCTGGGGGTTGCCAAGGCTGGCTACCGTATCCGCCCGTGACCCTCTACCTCCGGCATCCCTCCGGCTTCGAGCACGACACGGGCGCCCATCCCGAGAGCCCAAGGAGGCTGATCGCGATCGAGGAGGCCCTCTCGGAGCGGGACTGGCCGGGGCTCGAGCGGCTCGAGTCCCCAGCGGCCACCCGCGAGCAGCTGCTGCGCGTTCACGACGCGGACGTGATCGACAGGATCGAGTCGCTGTCGGAGGCCGGCGGCGGCCCGATCGACCTCGACACGCTGACCAGCGAGGGCTCCTGGAAGGCGGCCCTGCATGCGGCCGGTGCTGCCACCGACGCCGTTGACCGGCTGATGGCGGGGGAGGACCGCTTCGCCTTCTGCGGGACGCGCCCGCCCGGCCACCACGCCGAGGCCGATCAGTCGATGGGCTTCTGCCTCTTCAACAACGTCGCCGTGGCCGCCCGCCACGCGATCGCCGGGCACGGGACCGAGCGCGTGCTCGTGTTCGACTGGGACGTGCACCATGGAAACGGCACCGAGGCGATCTTCGCCGCCTCCGAGGAGGTGCTCTATTCGAGCATCCACCAGAGCCCGCTCTACCCAGGCACGGGAAGCCTCGACGAGGTCGGCAGCGGCCCCGGCGAGGGCTACACGATCAACCTCCCGGTCCCGCCCGGCGCCGGGCCCGACGAGTTCCTCTCGCTGGTCCAGGGGGTGGTCGCCCCGGTCGCCAGGGAGTGGCGCCCCGGGCTGCTGTGCGTGAGCGCCGGCTACGACGCCCATCGCGACGACCCGCTGGCCCAGTGCAACTTGGACGAGGGCTCCTACGCGGAGCTGACGGCTGCGATGCGGGACCTCGCCGGCGAGCTCGAGGTGCCCCTGCTGATCTGCCTCGAGGGCGGCTACGCGCTCGAGGCTCTCGCGTCCTCTGTGGTGGCGACGCTGGAGACCCTCGCCGGAGCCGAGGCCGCTCGCATAGCACCGGCTGCTCCCGCGGCGCCCTACCGCGAGTGCCACGCCCGCTACTGGCCGGTGCTCACCGGCTGAGCCGCGGCCCGGGCCTCGTCGTCGGCTTCGGCTGAAAGCTGGGAGTAGGCGAGGCCGAAGGCGATCGCGCTGAGCACCAGCACCACGGCCACGACGATCAGCGGCCCCCGCCACGACGGGGTCTGTCGCGGCGGCTCCTGGGGAGCTCCGCAGCGATTGCAGAATCGCGCGTCCGATGGAAGCGGCGCGCCGCACGCCGGGCAGATCGGCCCGGCCAAACTAGTCCTCCGGCGCCGCCCGCGCCTCGCGGCGAGCGATCGCCATCTTCTGCAGCTCCTCGACCCCGATCCCCTGCTCCAGTCCTATCTGTAGCAGTTGGATCTCCTCCTCGGTCTCCGTGATCTCCTCGGCGCGGCCCTCGAGGACGTTGACTTCCACCTCGTCGCGGCGGTGCATGTCGAGGGCGATGCCGCCGAGCTCCCGCAACTGGTCCTCCCGCTCCTCGATCAGCTCATCGAGGTGCTTCCGCAGGCGGCTCCGCTCCCGCCCTGAAAGGCCCGATCGCCTCCTCAGCAGCGGCATCAGTCGTGGAGCATCAGGCTGCTAGGCCCTTCTTGAGGTCGGCCAAGAAGGGTTTGGGGAAGCCCGGCACCGAGTCGAGGTCGTCACCGACTTGAAGCCCCTCTGGCGCTCGCGGTAGGCGATCACCCGGGGGGCCTGCGTCACCGACATGCCGAGATCCCGAAGCTGCTCGAAGGTCGCCTCGTTGATGTTGACCGTGGCGGACCCCGCCCTCGCGGAGGACTTCGCCCTCGCGGAGGACTTCGCCCTCGCGGAGGACTTCGCCCTCGCGGAGGACTTCGCCCTCGCGGAGGACTTCGCCTTCGGGGCCTTCGCCTTCCCGCCGGAGGCCTTCGGCTTGGCGGCGGGGCTTCCCCTTCGCCCTCGCGGAGGACTTTGCCTCGGGGGCCTTCGACTTCTCCTTCGCGGGCTTCGCCTTCGCGGACGACTTCGCCCTCCGCGCCTCGGCCCGGACATCGCGCTCGTCCTTGCGCGCCTTGGCCCGCTCATCGCGCTCCGTGCGCTTCGCCTTGGTGTGCTTCTCGCGCTGCTTGCGCTTGGCCTCCCGGGCCGCCTTCCGCTCGGCCTTCTTGGCCGCCCTGGCCTCCGCCCGGCTGGGTCCGGCCTTTCGATTGGGATCTGGGTCGTTCGCTGATCTCGCAGTCACGGCCTCGTTGGTCAGCGCCTCTTGCTCCTCGGTGTCGGCCTCGGCCTTCGGTGCTGACGCGGCTGCCTTCGCCTTGGCCCTCGCCCGCGACCTGGCGGCCTGCGCCTTCGGCGCCTTCGACGGCCCGGGCCTCTTGGCGGGCTCCGGCTCCGGCTCCGGCTCCGGCTCGGCGACCGGCTCCGGCTCCTCGTCGGCTGCCGGGGCGTCGAGCTCGATCGCCGCCGCCCGCGCCTGGACGCCGTCGGCCTGCTCGTTGATCGCGGCGATCCGGCTCTCCAGCTCCTGAAAGGCGGCCTCGCGGTCCTTGAGCTGGCCGCGGTGCTCCTTCTCGGCCACGTGGCCCAGCTTCCTCTCGGCGCCGTCGGCGCGCTTCGCGGTCTCCTTCAGCTGCGCCTCCACGGAGCGAAGCGCCCGAGCGGACTCCTCCAGCTCCGCGGTCAGCTCCAACTCGCGCTTGGCGAGCGAGGCCTTGGCCTCCTTCTGCGCCTCGCGGCGAACCTGCTGGACCTCCTTCTTGGCCCGGTCGGCGGCCTCGCTCTCGAGCTTGGAGGCCTGCTCATTCAGCTTCTTCTCGGCCTCGCGCTCGAGCTTCTCGCTCGTCTGCTTGCGGGCCTTGGCGACCCGCTCGCGCGCCCCCTTGTCGGCCTCACGCCGCATCGACTTGGCCTGCCCGCGGATCCAGTTGGCGGCCGAGTCGCGGGCGTCGATCTCCGCGTCGAGGCTGGCGTTCTCGGCGCCCGAGGCGCGAGCCTCGGCGTCGCGAAGGCGCTTGTCGGCGTCGGCGAGCACCTCCGCCCGGGTGGCGCGGTCCTTGTCCAGTTTCGCGGTCATCGCCGCGACCTCGCCCCTGAGCTCGTTCTCGGTCTCGCGCCTCGCCTCCTCGACGGCGGTGCTGACGCGCTCCTCCGTCTCGGCTCGCAGCTCCTGCTCCTGCTCCTGCTCGGCTTCGGCCCCCATCCGCCTTTCCGTCTCGTCGCGAACTCGCTCGACCTCGGCGCGGAGCCTCTGCTCGGCCTCGGCGCGCAGCCGGGACGTCTCCGCGTCGACGCGATCCTCGGCGTCGGCCCGGAGCCGCTCGGATTCCTTGGCGAGGCCGGTCTCGGCGCCCTCGACCCGCTCGCCGGCAGCCTCGATCTGCGTCGTCAGCTGCTCGAGTCGCTGCTCTGCGGCCTCCGCGGAGGCGAGGGCGGCCTGGCGCTCGCGCTGCAGGGCCTCCTCGCTGAGATGCACCTCGGAGCGGAACCGCTCCTGGGCTGCGGTCTGGGCGAGCTCGGATTCCTCGCGGGCCCTCCGCTCCGCCTCGGTCCGGATCTCGCCGATCCGCGCCGCGAGCTGCCCCTCGAACTCCTCGCGGAGGTGCTCCTCCGCCTCGGCCCTGGCCGTCGAGCGAATCTCGCTCTCCCGCTCGGCCAGCTCACGACGGGCCTGCTCGATCCGCTGCTCGGCACCCTGCGTGGCGTCGCCGTGGGTCTCTGCCGTCGCGTCACGGCGGGCGTCCTCCACGGCCTCGCCCAATCGTTCCTCCGCCTCCCTCTGAAGTGCCCGTATCTGCTCCTCGAGGTGGGCGGTGTGGTCTCGCAGCCGGCGCTCCGACCCGGCGCGGATGCTGCGCTCGGACTCGGCCCGGGCCCGCTCGGCCTCGGCGGCAGCGGCCTCTGCGACCTCGACTCGCGCCAGCGCGTCGCGAAGCGCCGCGCCGGCATCGTCCCGCTCGCCTCGAAGATCGTCCTCGCGCCGGCGGGCCTCGTGGCGAACGTCCTCCTCGGCCTCGCGGCGGAGCGCGGACTGCTGTTCGCGCAGCCAGCCGGCGGCGTCCTCGCGCGCGTCTGTGATCGTGCCGGTCTCCGCGGCTCGCGCCTCGGCCTCCTCGAGCCGGCGCTGGACCCCGCTGAGGGCGTCGGTGGCCCGCTCGCGCTCGCGCTCGAGATCCTCCTCGAGGGCCATGATCTCCGCGGTTGCGCGCTCCTCGGCCGCTCGCTTGGCCGCCTCGACGGTCTCCCGGGTGCGCTCGTCGGTGGCCCCGTTGCCCGAGCGCCGGGCTGGAGCGGGCTTCGCTTCGGGCTCCGCCTTCGCCGCGGCCCTCGCCTCAGGTTTGCTCGCCGGTGCGGCCTTCACCTCGGTGACCTCGCCGGTCTCGCCCGTCTGCTTGGCGCTGTCCGGCTCCTCGGCGCGGAGCTCCCGCTCGCGGCGCGGGCGGCGCACCTCGGTCGGGGGCGCAGGCGCGGGTGGGGCCACGGTCTCCGCGGCGCCGATCACGGGACGGACCCGCGGTCCTGGGGACCGCCTGGTGGCCGTCGGCGCCGCCGGCGCGGGCCTGTGGCGCTGGGGCCTCGCGGGCGTGGGCTTACGCGGGGGCTCGGGCTCGGGTCCAGGCTCTGCGGGGTTCGCGGCCGGGCTGGGGGTGGCGTCGGCGGCGCGCCTCTCGCGCTTGGGGGAAGGCGGTGGGGGCGCCTCACCGCGCAGAGCCGCGTCGAGCTCCGCGGCCTCCTGCTCGATCTGATCGAGCTTCGCGGCGAGCTTTCGCACCTCGCCCGGCCGCAGCTCGCCGTCCTGGTGCATGTCGAGGACCCGCACGCCGAGATCGCGCGTTCCGTCATCGCTCCGTTGACTCAGCGTTTCGAGCCGCTTGCGAAGCGCTCCTCGCTCGCGCACGCTGAGACCGGCGCCCGTTTTCGACTGGCGCTCAGGCATCGCGGCTCACTCTACGGAACCGCGCTGCGGGAGGCAGAGTGCGCCCGTACGGCTCAGGCGGGCGCCGCGAGGTCCTCGTATGCAGCCAGAACCCTCTCCGCCATGCGGCCGACCGAGAAAGGCTCCGCTGCCGCGCGGCCAGCCGGCACGATCGACTCCTGGCCGAGCATCGAGCGAGCGAATCCGGCCCAGCTCTCCAGATCGAACGACGCCACGAGGCAGCCGTCAAGGCCGCCGGCGACCAGTGGGGCGATCCCGACCGGCGTGCTCAGCACGGGCACCCTGCATGCGAGCGCCTCGAGCAGTGCCAGCCCGAAGCCCTCGCTCTCCGAGGTCACCAGGACGGCGTCCGCGGCGTTCACCCACAGCGGCATCCTCTCGGGGTCGATCTCACCGCCCACCAGCAGCTCGGCATCCGCGAGCCGGGCGACCTCGGCGGCGCGGTCGTGGCGCTTCACGGGCCGGGCCGGGTCGGCGGGGAACAGCAGGTAGCGACCGGACTCGCTCAACCCCAGGGCGCGGCGCGCCTCCGCCCGCGGCAGCTCGCGGAACCGCTCGAGGTCGACGCCGCAGGGGAGGACGGCCGCGCCCGGGGTGAGGGGCAGGCCATCGCGCTCGCCCTCGCGCTCGAAGATCGATCGGGACGCCCCGGCCGCGACGTCGATCCGCTTCGCGAGCCGGCGTGAAAGCGGCCCGACCGTGCGGTGGCGGACATCGGTTCCGTGGAAGGTGACCACCAGGGGCTCCGCGCCGGCGAGCGACGCGACCCAGCCGCAGAGGCCGTAGTGGGCGTGGAAGAGGTCGAAGCTCTCGCCGGCGAGCTTGCGGCGCAGCCGGCGCACGGCGGGCAGGTAGCTCCGCGACCCCAGCGGGAAGCTGAACAGCTCCACCTCGGTTCCCAGCGCCCGCATCGCCTCGACCTGGTCGTGGACGAAGCGGCCGAGTCGCGGGCGCTCGGCACTCGGGTAGAGGTTGGTTACTACCAGCACCCGCACGGCGTCAGCCTAGCTTTCGAGGCAGAGCGGTCCTCCTTTCGCCACCGATCGGGCTGGTTCGGTCAGCCGCGGGCGCCGACGATCCAGCCGACACGCAAACTCGTGGAGGAGGCAGCGATGAATGAGCTTCTACAACGGCGGCAGCGAGGACAGGGCACGGTCGAGTACGTCGGCCTGATCCTGCTGGTCGCCCTCTTGATGGTCGGAGTGGTGGCGTCGATGAAGGGGTTCCAGGGCACCCAGGGCCTCGAGCTCGCAGAGACGATCGTCGACAAGATCCGCGCGGCGGTCAACCAGGTCACGTTCAAGTAGCGATCGCACGCCCGCTCCATGTCGGAGCGGCGGCTCGCCGCCGCATCGGTGTGGGGCGGGCGCCGGCGGACGCGCTGGTGTCACACTGGCGAGCATGCCAGCCAGTCGCAGCTTCGACCGCGCCCCCGTCGACTCCCGGCCCGTCACGATCGAGGCCGGTTTCGTCGGCAGCGCCGACGGCTCGGCCCTCTACTCGCAGGGCGGCACCCGGGTGATCTGCACCGCCTCGGTCCAGGAGTCGGTCCCCCGCTGGATGGAGGGGCGTGGCAAGGGGTGGGTCACGGCGGAGTACGCGATGCTGCCGGCCTCTACCGGCGACCGCAAGCAGCGCGACATCAGCAAGGGAAAGCAGGATGGGCGCGGGGTAGAGATCCAGCGCCTGATCGGGCGTTCCCTGCGCGGAGTGGTGGACTTCAAGGCGCTCGGCGAGCGCTCGGTCTTCGTTGACTGCGACGTGCTCGAGGCCGACGGCGGCACTCGCTGCGCATCGATCACGGGCGGCTACGTGGCGCTCCAGCTCGCCCTCCAAGGTCTGGTGGACGCCGGCAAGATCGACCAACTTCCTCTCAACCAGTCGGTCGCCGCGATCAGCGTCGGCATCGTCGACGACGTGGCCCTCTGCGACCTCGACTACTCGGAGGACTCCACCGCCGAGGTGGACGCGAACGTGGTCATGACCGGCGACGGCGGCCTGGTCGAGGTTCAGGCCACGGCCGAACGCACGCCGCTCTCCCGCGCCTCGCTCGACGAGCTGCTGGCAATGGCGGAAGCCGCGATTGCGCGCCTGCGGGAGGATCAGGCCCAGGCCGCGGGCGAGCTTCCGGGATAGGCAACCGGCGATGTACGTCATCGCCACCCGCAACGAGCACAAGCTGCGCGAGCTTCGCGAGGCGCTGCCGGGCGTCGATGTCGAGCCGCTGCCCGCGGCGGTGGAGCTCCCGCCCGAGACCGGCGACACCTTCGTAGACAACGCCCTCGGCAAGGCCCGCGCCGCGCGGGCCGCGACCGGCGCGCCCGCGATCGCCGACGACTCGGGGATCGAGGCGGCGGGGCTCGGCGGGCGCCCCGGCGTTCGCTCGGCGAGGTACGCCGGCGAGGACGCCTCCGACGAGCAGAACCTGGCGAAGCTGGTGACCGAGCTCGAGGGGGCGGAGGACCGGCGGCTCGCCTACGTCTGCGCACTGGCCCTCGTCGGCGCGGACGGCGCCGAGCTCGTGGTCGAGGGCCGCTGCGAGGGCACGCTCGCCCCGGAGCCCCGCGGCGAGGGGGGCTTCGGCTACGACCCGGCCTTCGTCCCCGATGACACCGGCCCGGGCGATCTCCGGACGATGGCCGAGCTGGCGCCCTCCGAGAAGCACGCGATCAGCCACCGCGGTCGAGCGGCCCGCGCACTGGCGGCTCGCCTCGAGGGAGCGACCTCGTCGTGACCAAGCCGCGAGCCGCCGGCGTCTCGATCGCCTCCAACGCCCTGCTGATCGGGCTCAAGCTCGCTGCCGCCGCGATCACGGGCTCGATCGCGGTCCTGAGTGAGGCGCTGCACTCCTCGATCGACCTGATCGCCTCGGTCATCGCCTTCATCGCGGTCCGCCGCGCCGACGTGCCCGCCGACGAGGACCACCCCTACGGGCACGAGAAGGTCGAGAACGTCGCGGCCACGATCGAGGGGATGCTGATTTTGGTCGGAGCCGGGGTGATCATCTACGAGGCGGTCCGCCGCCTCGTGAACGGCGCCGAGGTGGAGAGCCTCGGGATCGGGATCGCCGTGATCGCATTCTCGGCCCTCGCCAACTTCGGGGTTTCGTGGTTCCTGAGACGGCAGGCGCGGCGGTTCGAGTCGCCGGCGCTCGCCGGCGACGCCGCCCACCTCGGCACCGATGCCTTCACCTCGGTCGGAGTCCTGATCGGCCTCGTCCTGGTCGAGTTCACGGGCATCGCCGCGATCGACTCCGCGGTGGCCATCGTGGTCGCGATCGTGATCGTCTTCGCCGGCGTCAGGATCCTACGCAGCTCGGCCGGGGTCCTGGTGGACGAGTCGCCGCCGCCCGAGGAGATGGACCGGATCGAGGCGGCGATCGCCACCTCTCGCCCCGCGGAGATGGTCGGCTACCACAACCTCCGCGCCCGCAACACGGGCCGCCGCCGCTATATCGACCTCCACGTCCAGTTCAAGACGGGGACCACGCTCGAGCGCGCCCACGCGCTGGCGCACACCCTCCGCGAAGCGATCGAGGCCGAGATCCCCTCGTCGGAGGTCCTGATCCACGTCGAGCCCGAGGCCTCGGTCCGGGACGGGCGCGAGCTACCGCCCCACCTGCGCGCCGGCTAGATCGTCGCCGCTTGCTCAGGTCAGGTTGACCGCTGCGGCCAGTCCCACGGCGCCGATAACGATCGCGTAGCCGGCGTAGCCGGCTACCGAGAGCAGCACCACGGCGAGTACGCAGATGATCACGAAGGTGAGCCAGGATCCTTGTGCGAGCGTCATGCCAGCTATTTTGACGCGAGTGGCAGATCAACGACCTGACGCCAGCGCCGCAGCCAAGGCGGTTGCGTATCTCGAGGAGGTATCGCCCGAGATGCGCGGCTGCGCGATCCTCGATTCCGCCGGGGCCATCCTCGCCTCGACCGGGGCGGAGGGCGCGGGCGACGAGGCCTGGTCCAACGGCGCCCGGCACTTTCTCGCCGCGGCTGACTCGGCGGGCGGCGCCCTCGCGACCCAGGTCCACGTCGCCACCGGCGACGGGGAGTGCTTCGCGGTCCGCGAGGGTGAGCTGATCGCCGTCGTCGTCGCCGAGCGCTTCGTGCTCTCATCCCTGACCCTGTTCGACATGCGGGCGGCCCTTCGCGACGCCGCGCCGGCCCCGGCCTGACGATGCCTGCGAAGCCACATCGAGTCCTGATGGACCGGGTCTCCGGCTATGCCGACGAGGCCGCCGCATACATCCGCCGGCGTAGGCACCTGCGAAAGCCCTTCGCCCGCGTCTTCCACGAGGGAGGCCGCAGCCTCGCCTACGACGCCGGGACCGAGGAGGGGCGGAAGCTCTTCACGACGGCCGCCGCGCTGATCGAGGTGGCGGGCCCACTCCGCCAGCGGCCGAAGAAGTGAGCGTCGAGCTGCTCGATGCCGAGCTCGCGAGCCGCGTGCTTGCGCGGTCGCTGGAGCGGGGCGGCGACTTCGCCGAGGTCTTCTGCGAGTCCCGCGAGGGCTTCGCGCTCCAGGTGGACGAGTCCCGGGTCGAGAGCCCCCAGCGCGGCGCCGAGAGGGGGGCCGGCGTCCGGGTCGTCTCGGGGGAGGTCAGCTACTTCGCTCACGTTGACGGGCTCGCGGAGGACGACCTCCTGCGGGCCGCCGAGGCGGCAACCGCCGCCCTCGCCGCCGGCGCCAGGGAGCCGCGGCAACTGAAGGCGGTCGAGGTCGCCTCTCCCTCGCCGATCGAGATTGACCCGGCGTCGGTGGAGCCCGAGCGCAAGCTCGAGCTGCTCCGGGAGGCCGATCAGCGCGCACGGTCCGCCGGCGACGCCGTGACCCAGGTCTCGGCCTCCTACTCGGAGGGCAGCCGCCGGGTCCAGATCTTCAACTCCGACGGGCTGGTCGCAAGCGACGAGCGCACCCGGGTCCGGCTCGGCATCCAGGTGGTGGCCGCCCGCGACGGTGTGGTCGAGACGGGCTTCGAGACCCTCGGCGCCACCCAGGGCTGGGAGCTGCTCTCAGGCGACCCGGGCCGGATCGCCGACCAGGCTGCGGCCAAGGCGCTGGCGCTGCTCGACGCCGGCCCCGCACCGGCCGGCGAGACGGTCGTGGTGGTCGGAGGCGGCTTCGGCGGCGTCCTCTTCCATGAGATGACCGGCCATGGCCTCGAGTCCGACGCCGTCCAGAAGGACGCCAGCGTCTACGCCGGCCGGATGGGGGAGATGGTCGCCCAGCCGCTGCTGACGGCCTACGACGACGGCTCGATGCCGGGCGAGTGGGGGTCGGGCGCGATCGACGACGAGGGCACCCCCTCGCGCCGCACCGCCGTGATCGAGGAGGGGAGGCTCACCTCCTTCCTCTACGACCGGGTGCGGGCGGGCCACGACGGCACCGAGTCCACCGGGAACGGCCGCCGCGAGAGCTTCCGCCATCTGCCGGTGCCGCGGATGACCAACACGTACATCGCCCCGGGGGACGCCACGCCCGAGGAGATCATCGCCGACGTCCCTGACGGCTTCTACGCCGTCTCCTTCGGGGGCGGCCAGGTGGAGCCCGCCAGCGGCGACTTCGTCTTCGGCGTGTCCGAGGGCTACCTGATCGAGGGGGGCAAGGTGACCAAGCCCTGCCGGGGCGCCACCCTGATCGGCAACTGCCTGCAGGCGCTGAACCGGATCGACGCCGTCGGCTCCGACTTCGAGATGAAGACCGGCTTCTGCGGCAAGTCGGGCCAGACCGTCCCGGTGGGCACGGGGCAGGGTCACGTGCGGATCGCGGGAATGACCGTGGGCGGGACGGCGGTCTCGTGAGCGGCGAGGGGCCGGCCGATCTCGCCGCCGCCGCCGGCCGCGCTGTCGAGGCGGCGGTCTCGGCCGGGGCCTCCGACGCCGAGGTCTGGGCCGAGAGCACGCGCGAGCGCGAGGTTCGGGTCCACGCCGGTGAGGTCGAGAGCCTGACCCAGGCCACCGGCCACGGCATCGGCGTCCGCGCCTGGATCGGCGCCCGGACGGGATACGCCTACGGGACCGACCTCAGCGACGAGGGCATCAGGCAGCTCGGTGCCGGTGCGGCGGAGCTGGCGGGCCTCGCCGACGAGGACGAGCACGCCGGGCCCGCCGACCCGGGCGGGGACCCCGCCACCGTGGAGGGCCTGCGGGACCCCGAGATCTCGGCCTGGTCGGCCGAGCGGGTCGTCGAGCTGGCCAAGGCGGTGGAGCGAGGCGCCCTTGACGAGGACGACCGCGTCAGCTCCGTCGAGCAGGCCGTCTACGTGGACGTGGACGGGCGGGTCGCGCTCGCGACATCCCTGCGCGACGAGCCGCTCGGCTACGAGGCCTCCTCCTGTTACGCCTACACCCAGGCGATGGCCGGAGCAGCCGACGATCGCCAGACGGGCCTGGGCTTCGGCGTCGGGCGCTCGCCCGCCTCACTTGACCCGGAGGTGATCGGCCGCGAGGCCGGGGCGGAGGCGGTCTCGATGCTCGGCTCCTCGAAGCCCGCCTCGCGGAGCTGCCCGGCGGTCCTCGCCGACACCGTCGCCGCCAGCTTCGCCGGGTTCGTGGGCGGAGCGCTCTGCGCCGATTCGATCCAGCGCGGGCGCTCGCCGTTCGCCGGGCGGCTCGGACAGGAGCTGGCGTCCACGGCGCTGGTGCTCACCGACGACGGCCTCGATCCCGACGGCCTCTCCTCGGCCCCATTCGACGGCGAGGGCACGCCCTGCCGCCGAACCCCGCTGATCGAGGGCGGTCGCCTGCTCGCCTACCTGCACGACACCTACACGGCCCGCCGGGAGGGGGCCTCCCCGACCGGCAACGCCTTCCGCTCCTCCTACCGCTCGGCGCCCTCGGTCAGCACGTCGAATCTCGTCGTCAAGCCGGGCGCGGGCACGCTCGAGGAGCTGGTCGCCGAGGCCGAGGCCGGCGTTTTCGTCACCGACGTGGCCGGCCTGCACTCCGGCGTCAACCCGGTCACCGGCCAGTTCTCGGTCGGCGCCAGCGGCCGGCTCATCAAGGGGGGCGAGCTGGCCGAGCCCGTGCGCGAGTTCACGATCGCCGGCGATCTCGTCGAGCTCCTCGCCTCGATCCGCTCCTGCGGCGGGCACTCCCGCTGGATTCCCTTCGGCGGCTCGGTCAAGACGCCGCCGCTGCTGGTGGCGGAGCTCGCAATCGGCGGCACCTAGCGACGCGCTGCAGGCGAGATTGTGCGAATAGGCACCATACGCACGGGTGGCGCCCGCGGCCGCTGTTATCTTCGCCCCGCACTCAATCCGAGGAGGAATTGACGTGACCAAGGCTGAGTTCCTCGAGGTTCTCGCGGGAGACTCGCGAATAGGCAACAAGAAGCAGGCCGGCCAGGCGGTTGACGCCGTTCTCGATGCGATCACCAAGGCCCTCCAGGCCGGCGAGGACGTGAACTTCACCGGTTTCGGCAAGTTCAGCGTCGCCGAGCGAGGTCCGCGCCAGGGCGTCAACCCCCGCACGGGCGAGCGCATCTTCATCCCGGGCGGCCGCGTGCCCCGCTTCTCAGCGGGATCAGGCCTGAAGGGGAAGGTGAAGGGCTCGTGAGCGCCGCTCGCGTAGGCGGCGTCGGAGCCTGAGCCCGGCTCCATTCGCTGAGCGGCTGGAGGCGCTGGTTGAAGAGCGCGGCAGTCAGGTCTGCCTGGGCCTGGATCCCGACCCGGCGGCCCTCGTCCCCGGCGCCGCCGATCGGGGCAGCGGCGACTCGGCAGCGGAGATCGCCGCGAGCGCGGTGCTCGCGCACTGCGCCGAGCTGATCCAGCTCGCGGGGCCGGCTTGCGTGGCGGTCAAGCCCCAGCTCGCCTGCTTCGAGCGGCTCGGGCCGCTCGGCTACGCGGTGCTGTTCGAGGTCGTCGCCCTCGCCCAGGAGGAGGGCCTGCTCGTGGTCGCCGACGGCAAGCGCGGCGACGTCCCGGTGACGGCGGCGGCATACGGCCAGGCCCTGGTCGGCAGCACGCCAACCCCCTGGGGCGACGTCGCGGGACTGGGGGCCGACGCCTTCACCGCGAATCCGCTGCTCGGCTCCGACTCGGTCGAGCCGCTGTTCGACGCCGCCGAGGGAGCCGGCGCGGGCGTGTTCGTGCTGATCCGGACCTCGAACCCCGGCGCGGCTGAGATCCAGGACCTCGAGGCCGAGGGCACGCCCGTGCACGAGCGCCTGGCCGCGCTCGTGGCCGCCGCCGCGCCGCGCCTGGCGGGCGAGTCTGGGCTCAGCGGCGCCGGCGCCGTGGTCGGCGCCACCCGGCCCGAGCACCTCGGCCGGATGCGGGAGTTGATGCCGGATGCCGTCTTCCTGATCCCGGGCGTGGGCGCCCAGGGGGGCCGTCCCGAGGACCTGGGCCCGGCGCTCGCCCCGGGGCGGCCCGCCTCGGTGCTGGTCGCCGCCGCCCGCAGCATCGCCGGCGCCGATGATCCGCGCGCGGCGGCGGAGGCCCTGCGGGACTCCCTCCGCTCCCTGGTCGCCTGATCCCAGACGCCGGAGGCGGCTCATGCGCCCGGGTGGGCGCCGCTACTATCGCGTCCCTCGCGATGCCGGATCGCAGCAGCAACTACCTAGGACGTTTCATCGCCGTGCTCGCGCTCCTGGCGGCGTTCGTGCTCGTGGCCGTTGTGGTCACCGGCACCGGAGGCTCCGGCTCTGGCGAGGGCAGCGGGGAGACGAGGACCTCCCCCGATGCGCGGCGTTCGCTGAACAAGGGCGTCTACGTGGTCAAGCCCGGCGACACGCTGTCGGGCATCTCGGCGAAGCTCGGAATCGAGCCCGACGACCTGCTCAAGATCAACCCGGACGTCGATCCCCAGATACTCAGCGCCGGCCAGCGAATCAGGCTTCCCTGAGCCGTGCCGGCGCTCGCTAGGGGACAGATGCGGTCTCGTCGCGCCCGCCTCACAGGCTCCGCGCTGGTCGCGGCCGCGATCGTGGTTCTCGGGGCCGCCCCGGGCTCGCAGGGCCAGAAGCCCGAGGCCGCGGGCAAGCCGGCCAAGCCCGCCGCCGGCGACAAGCCGGCGAAGCCGGCCGGCCAGAAGCCGGCCAAGAAAAAGAAGGGCGAGGCCAAGCCGCCGAAGGGGGAGAAGTCCCCCAGGGACGTCGTCGGGCCGCCGATCGACTCCAGGGCCTGGATCCTGATCGACGCCCGCGACGGCGAGGTGCTCGCCTCCGGCTCGCCCGACCGGCCGCTGCCGATCGCCAGCGCCACGAAGCTGATGACCGCCGAGCTGGCCCTGAAGGAACTGCCCCCGAACAAGCTCCTGACCGCGCCGGCCTACGACGCCTTGAAGGGGGAGTCGATCCTCGGGCTGAGTGCGGGGGAGAAGATGTCCACGCGCGACCTCCTCTACGCGCTGCTGCTGCCCAGCGCCAACGACGCAGCCGAGACGCTCGCGATCGGTGCCGCTGGGAACGAGCGGCGCTTCGTCGCCGAGATGAACCGTCGCGCGCGGCTGCTGGGGCTCGACAACACCCACTACGCAAACCCGATCGGCCTTGACGACCCCAACAACTACTCGACGGCCCGCGACGTGACCACGCTCGCCGGCAACCTGCTCGAGCGGCCGCTGCTGGCTCGCATCGTCAACACCCAATCGGCGCTGCTGAAGACCGGGGCCGAGCCGCGACGGATCGAGAGCCGCAACACGCTGCTGGCGAGCGAGCCCTGGGTGACCGGCGTCAAGACGGGTCACACGCTGGGTGCCGGCTACGTCCTGGTCGGCTCCGCCAACGTCGACGGCGCCTCGCTGATCTCCGCGGTGCTCGGCGCTCGCAGCGAGTCCGCCCGCGACGCGGACACCCTCAAGCTCCTCAACTACGGCGCCTCGCTCTACAAGCCGAAGGCCTCCGGCGAGCGCGGCGAGAAATTCGCCTCGCCCCAGCTCGACTATCGCGACGAGCAGCTCTCATTGGTCGCCGCCAAGTCCTTCAAGGTCGCCGCGCGCAAGGGACAGAAGGTCGAGACGACGGTTGACGCGCCCGATGAGGTCAGCGGCAAGATCAAGAAGGGCCAGCCGCTCGGCCGCGTGCTCGTCACCGTTGACGGAAACCCGGCCGCCAAGGTTGCCCTGCTGGCAGCCACCGGGGAGCCCGCGGCCAGCTTCAAGCAGAAGCTGACCCACACGCTCAGCAACCCGTTCATCTTGATACCGGTCGCGCTGTTCGCGATAGTGGTGATCGTGCTGCTCGCAAGACGCGGGCGGCGGGCAGTCCAGGACCATCGCGTGGCCCGTGAGGAGGCCAAGGTGCGAACCCCCGACGACAGGCGGCAGATGCACCAGGAGAGAATGCGCAGGCGCCAGGAGCGAGCCTCCAGGCGCCGGGATGAGGACCAATGATTCTCACCGTGACGCTGAACGCGGCGATCGACCGCACCGTCGCCGTCCCCAGCTTCCGCCAGGGCAACCGCCATCGCGCCGTGGAGGCGACCACGGTCGCGGGAGGCAAGGGCGTCAACGTGGCCCGCGCCCTCAAGCTCCTCGGGCGGCCCGTGATCGCGACCGGGCTGGCGGGGGGCCCGACCGGCGCGCGGCTGATGGAGCACCTCGCCGAGGAGTCCATCCTCACCGACTTCACCTCGATCGCCGGAGAGTCCCGGACCAACCTCGCGGTGATCGACCCGACCTCCGGTGAGCAGACCGAGATCAACGAGCGCGGCCCCGAGGTGACGGCCACCGAGCTCGAGCGGTTTCTCGAGAAGCTCGTCTACCTGGGCCGGGGCGCGCGGATCTGCGTGATCGCGGGCAGCCTGCCACCGTCGGTCCCGGCCTCCTTCTGCGGCCGGATGGTCACTGAGCTCAAGTCGCTCGGCGTCGAGACCGTCCTCGACGCCGAGGGCGAGCCGCTCGAGGCCGCGCTGCGGGCGGCTCCGGCCGCGGTCGCTCCGAACGTCAGCGAGGCCGAGGAGGCCGTCGGACAGGAGTTCAACGATCGCGACGACCTTCTCTCCGGGCTCCGCGGCCTGGTCGAGCTCGGGGCCAACGAGGCGATGATCACCGGCGCCGAGGGCTGCGTCGCCTCGACCGTCGAGGGTTCGCAGCGGCGCACCTACGAGGTGACCGCTCCCGAGCTCGAACCGGTCGCGGCCGTCGGCTCGGGCGACGCCTTCCTCGCCGGATACGTCGCCGCCCGCTATGACGGAGCGACCCCCCGCGACTGCCTGCGAACGGCGGTCGCCTGCGGCGCCGAGTCCACCCAGCACTTCGGCGCCGGGACGATCGACCCCGACGAGGTCGAGCGCATCGTCCCCGAGGTCAAGGTCTCCGAGCTGCAGCTCTCCGCAGCGATCGGCTGAGGCGGCCCCCCGGCCCCCTCCGAGACCCCCGGCGGCCGGGTTGACCGCTGTTATCATCGATCGAACGTTGCGGAACAACACTGACAACCCCGCAATCACCGCGTTTCCGCCCCGGCCTGCCGGGGTTTTTTCGTCCGCGAACGAAAATAGGATTGTCTGATGGAAATCGAGATCGGACGCGGAAAGAAGGGACGCCGGGCCTACGGGTTCGACGACATCGCGATCGTCCCCTCGCGCCGGACCCGCGACCCCGACGACATTGACATCACCTGGACCCTCGGTCCCTACCGCTTCGAGCTGCCGCTGCTCGCCTCCGCGATGGACGGCGTCGTCAGCCCCGCCACCGCCGGCATGATCGGCAAGCTCGGCGGCCTCGCGGTCCTCAACCTCGAGGGCATCTGGACCCGCTACGAGAACGCCGACGAGCTGCTCGAGGAGATCTCGGCGCTGCCCAAGGAGCTCGCGACCAGCCGGATGCAGGAGATCTATGCCGAGCCGGTCAAGGAGGAGCTGATCGGCAGGAGGGTCGAGGAGATCAAGGCCACGGGCGCGGTCGCCTGCGCCTCGCTCACCCCCCAGAAGGTCGAGCGCTGGCACGAGATAGCGCTCGAGGCCGGGCTCGACATCCTCGTAGTCCAGGGCACGGTGATCTCCGGCGAGCACGTCTCCTCGGATCAGAACCGCCCGCCGCTGAACCTGAAGGAGTTCATCCCCGCGCTTCCCGTCCCCTGCGTCGTCGGCGGCTGCGCCTCCTACAACACCGGCCTGCACCTGATGCGCACCGGCGCCGTCGGCGTCCTGGTCGGCGTCGGCCCCGGCGCGGCCTGCACCACGCGAGGCGTGCTCGGAATCGGCGTTCCCCAGGCGACCGCGATCGCCGACGTCGCCGCCGCCCGCAGCCAGCACATGATGGAGACCAGCCACTACTGCAACGTGATCGCCGACGGCGGCATGGCCACCGGCGGCGACGTCTCCAAGGCCATCGCCTGCGGCGCCGACGCGGTCATGATCGGCTCGCCCCTGGCTCGCGCCAAGGAGGCTCCGGGTCGCGGCCACCATTGGGGGATGGCGACGTTCCACCCCGAGCTGCCGAGGGGAGCCCGGGTCGCAACCCACCAGGACGGGACGCTCGAGGAGATCGTGCTCGGCCCCGCCCACGAGAACGACGGCACCTTCAACCTGATGGGCGCGCTTCGCACCTCGATGGCCACCTGTGGCTACGAGGACATCCCAGACTTCCACCGAGCCGAGGTGATGATCGCCCCGGCGCTCCAGTCCGAGGGCAAGAAGCTCCAGCGCGAGCAGGCGGTCGGCATGGGTGCCAACGGCCATGCCGCCGCGGTGCCCAACGGGGTCCCCGCCTCGGATGGCTGAGCCGGCAGCCGCTAAGGCCGCCGCCGAGGACACCGCCGAGCGCGTCCACGTTCCAGAGCGGAGCGGGAATGGCGCCGACCCCGAGATCATCGAGATCTCCACGTCGCCCGAGACCGCCAACGAGGAGGTCCTGGTCCTCGACTTCGGGGGCCAGTACTCACAGCTGATCGCGAGGCGGATCAGGGAGTGCGGCGTCTTCAGCGAGCTGCTTCCCCACGACACACCGATCGAGAAGATCCGCAGGCGCAAGCCGCGCGGGCTGGTCCTCTCGGGCGGCCCCGCCTCGGTCTACGCCGAGGGCGCGCCGCCGCTGCGCGCCGAGCTGCTCGAGCTGGGGATCCCGGTCCTGGGCATCTGCTACGGCATGCAGCTGATGGTCCACACGCTCGGCGGCGACGTCCAGCAGGCCCCCGCCGGGGAGTTCGGGCGCACCGCGCTGACGGTGCGGGAGCACGGCACCCTGCTCGAGGGGCTCCCCGACGACCAGCAGTGCTGGATGAGCCATCGCGACACCGTCTTCTCGCCGCCGCCCGGCTTCACGGCGCTCGCCTCCAGCCCGGAGTCCCCGGTCGCCGCCACCGAGGACACCGCGCGCGGCCTCTACGGCATCCAGTTCCACCCCGAGGTCGTGCACACGCCCCACGGGACCGAGATCCTCACCCGCTTCCTGCGGGACGTCGCCGGCTGCCGCGAGCGCTGGTCGCCGGCCTCGGTGATCACCGAGCAGGTCGATGCGATCCGCGCCCAGGTGGGCGACGGGCGCGCCGTTTGCGGCCTCTCGGGGGGAGTCGACTCGGCCACGGCGGCCCTGCTGGTGCACCGGGCGATCGGCGATCGCCTCACCTGCGTCTTCGTGGACCACGGGATGATGCGAAAGGACGAGGCTGAGCAGGTGGTCACGGCATTCCGCGACCAGCTCGAGGTTCCGCTGGTCCACGTCGATGCGGAGGATCGCTTCCTCGGCCGGCTCGAGGGAGTGACCGAGCCCGAGCGCAAGCGCAAGATCATCGGCGAGGAGTTCATCCGCGTGTTCGAGGAGGAGGCGGCGAAGATCGACGACGCCCGCTTCCTGGTGCAGGGGACCCTGTACTCGGACGTGATCGAGTCGGGCGGCGACGGTCGCGCTGCGGCGACGATCAAGTCCCATCACAACGTCGGCGGCCTTCCCGAGGACCTCGACCTCGACCTGGTCGAGCCGCTGAGGATGCTCTTCAAGGACGAGGTCCGGGCGGTCGCCGCCGAGCTCGACCTCCCCGAGCGCTTCGTCTGGCGCCAGCCCTTCCCGGGGCCCGGCCTGGCGATCCGGGTGGTCGGCGGCGAGGTCACCCGCGAGCGGCTCGAGATCCTGCGCGACGCCGACGCGATCCTCCAGGAGGAGGTCCGTGCCGCGGGCCTCTACCGGGAGCTGTGGCAGTCCTTCTGCGTGCTGCCGGTCGTCCGCTCGGTGGGGGTGCAGGGCGACGAGCGCTCCTACGCCTACCCCGTCGTGATCCGCGCGGTCACCTCCGACGACGCGATGACTGCCGACTGGGCCCGCCTGCCCTACGAGCTGCTCGAGCGAGCCTCCAACCGGATCATCAACGAGTGCTCCGGCGTCAACCGCGTCGCCCTCGACATCACCTCGAAGCCGCCCGGCACGATCGAGTGGGAGTAGCCCCGAGGCTCGCCGTAGCCCTCGGCCCTGGCGCACTCAAGCAATCAAACGTCGCCGTATTCCGGCGGTGCTACGGTGAGCCCGACATGCTGCTTCGCGGCGATACCTCGCTGGATACCGGGGTCTTGCTCGGACCGCGAATCCCGATCAGCGGCGATGGCCGAGCAAGCCGTGGACCCGAGCCTCCGCCGGGCACGCCACCCGCCGGCTCACCTGGCCGCTGAGAACTGATCGGTCCCGCGCGGTGGCGCGGCGGCGGACCGGCACGCTGCTCGTCTTGGTCGTGCTCGTCCTGGGCGGGTTGGAGGTGTTCGTCGGTCCTGCCGACCAGCGGGCCAGGCACGAAGCCGAGCTGACGGAGATCACGATCGCGAGCGAGGCGGTCGGCGACAGTCTTCCGACGGAAGTCGTCGTTCCCGGTGGCGCCGATCAAGGCGATCGCAGGCCTCTCCTCCTCCTTCTCTACGGACGGGGGGCGGGTGGGCAGGACAGCAATCTCAACGAAAGCATGTACGCGGCGCTCGCCGATCAGGGTGAACTCGCCCCCATAGTTGCCTTTCCGAGTGGCGGTGACCATTCCTATTGGCACAACCGCGCCGCTGGCGACTGGGCCGACTACCTGACGAACGAGGTGATCCCGCGCGTCGAGAGCGATTTCAATGTCGATGGCGACCGCGTGGCCATAGGGGGCATCTCAATGGGGGGCTTCGGCGCTCTCGACCTCGCTCGGGTCCATCCGGGTAGGTTCTGCGCCGTCGGTGCGCACTCTCCGGCTCTCTGGCAGACCGGGGCAGCCACCGCTCCGGGCGCGTTCGATGACGCCGCCGACTTCGCTCACCACGATCTCGTGGGCTCGGCGGAGGCCGATCCCACACCTTGGCGGCATCAGTCACTCTGGATGGACGCGGGAAACGCCGATCCGTTCAGGCCCGGCATCGAGAAGTTCGTCACCGCCGTCCGCGCCACGGCAGCGCGGATGAGCTTCCAGATCTGGCCCGGCGGTCACGAGGGCGACTATTGGCGAAGCCACTGGAGCAAGTACATGCGGTTCTATGCGCGGGCGTTGCGCAGGTGCCGACGATGACTGGTGGGCATAAGGTCGCCTGCTTCGAACACGACGACGGCACGCCGGGCGGGACCTAGGAGAAGCTGTCCCAGTACTTGAGCGTCTTGGTCGATGAGATCGCGTGGCCGCCCTGGTACCAGCCCGGCTCGGTCCAGAGCTCGAAGTGGAGGTGGCAGCCGCTGGCG
The DNA here is from genome assembly GCA_009691195.1 of Solirubrobacterales bacterium. GTDB lineage: Bacteria > Actinomycetota > Thermoleophilia > Solirubrobacterales > 70-9 > SHVA01. The sequence goes on from SHVA01000001.1 coordinate 55,945, forward strand.
CGACCGGTCTGGCCGACGACGCCGACCTTCTGGCCGGTGTAGACGGTCTGCCCCTGGCGCACGCTGGCGGGCTTCTTCAGGTGCATGTAGGCGTAGTCGTTGAACTTGCTGCCGTCGATCACGATGTAGTTGCCGGCGGCGCCCTGGAAGCCTCGGTACTGGACCTTGCCGCCGTGGGCCGCGACGAGCTTGGTGCCGCACGCCGCGCCGACATCCTGGCCCTCGTGGCCGCGGCCGGCGCCGAAGCCGTCCCAGTACTGGTGGGCGCCGCGGACGGGGAAGATGAACCCGGCCTGGGCCTTGCGGAGTTGTGCCTCGGTCCCGATCGCGAGGTCGAACTTGGAGTCCCGGACCTGGCCGAAGCTGTCGACGACGCGGATCGGGCCGGTTTCGGCGTCGTCGGGGACGTTGGCCCAGACCGCGGTGCCGCTGCCCTTGACCACGAGTCCCTTCTTGGCGTTCTGCTTGGACATGGTGCCGTCCGCGGTCAGCAGCTTGACCACGGTGGTGCTCGCGAGGTCGGTGCCGAAGATCTTGATCCGCGAGCCGTCGGTCGCGATGCGCTGCTTGACGCAGAGGGTCAGGCACTCGACGTCGCTGAGCTTCGGGTTGCCCGGCGCCACGGTCCCACCGCCTCCGGCGAAGGCGATTCCGGCGCTGAGCGCCGTGGCCGCGACGGCGGATGCGAGCAGCACGACGACCCGCCGGGTGGCGGCGCCAGCAAGGCGCTTGTGGTGACCCATGTCCTTCACTCTTTCTCCGGCCTGCGGGGTTAGCTGGCGGGCTCGCGCCGAAAGAGCGGCGCTACGGAGATCACCTACTCCGATTCGCCCCCGGGAATGAAACGCCTCCATCCCCAGTGGTTCCCCCGCTCCCCGCCGACGGAACGGCGGAGATTAGGCCATGCGTGAGGCGGCAGTATAACCGCTGCTGTGAACGGATCAACACACAACCGCGGCGGCTATCATCCTCCGGCCGCGCTTCCCGCGCGGCTTTTTAAAATGAAGACCTTCCAGGCGACACCCAAGACCCGTGAGCGCAATTGGTACGTGGTCGATGCCGAGGGCCTGACGCTCGGCCGGCTGGCGACCCGGATCGCCGACACCCTGCGTGGAAAGCGCAAGCCGACCTACACGCCGCACATCGACGTGGGGGACTTCGTCGTCGTGACCAATGCCGAGAAGGTCGCCGTGACAGGCAACAAGCTCGAAAAGAAGACCTACTGGCGCCACACCGGCTACCCGGGCGGGATCCGCTCCCGTACGCTCGCAGAGATGCTCGAGCGGCGCCCGGAGGAGGTCATCCGCAAGGCCGTCAAGGGGATGGTTCCCCGCAACCGGCTCGGCCGCCAGCAGCTGACCAAGCTCAAGGTGTACGCGGGGCCGGACCACCCGCACGCCGCCCAGAAGCCAGAGCCCCTCGACTTGGAGAAGCGATGATCGACGAAGAGCAGACGCCCGACGAGAAGGCCCCCGAAGAGGGGACCGAGGAGGCCGTCCCGCCCGAGGAGGCCCTGTCCGGCGACGCCGCGACCGAGGGCCCCGGGGCCGAGGAGCAGGCCCCTGCCGAGGAGGTCCCCGCGGCCGCCGACGAGGCATCCGCGGAGGAAGCTCTCGTCGCAGAGGAGCCCGCTGCGACTGAGGAGGCGCCCGCCGCCGAGGAGCCCCCGGCACCCGCCGAGGAGGCGCCTGCGGCTGAGGAGGCGCCCGCCGCCGAGGAGCCCCCGGCACCCGCCGAGGAGGCGCCTGCGGCCGAGGAGGCGCCTGCGGCTGAGGAGGCGCCTGCGGCTGAGGAGGCGCCTGCGGCTGAGGAGGCGCCTGCCGCCGGGGAGGCCCCGGCCGAGCCCGCCGCGGTTGCCGAGGAGACTGCGGAGGAGCCCGCCGAGGAGGCTGCCCCGGCCGCCGAGGAGGCGAAGCCGAGCGAGCCCAAGGCCGGCGATTTTCCGCCCGGAGCCGAGCTGGAGCCGATCGCGCTTGAGCCCGAGCCCGAGCTGAGCGCCGAGGAGAAGGCCCGTCGCGAGGCCGAGGCCGAGGAGAAGGCCCGTCGCGAGGCCGAGGCCGCCTCGGCAGACGAGCCGCTCGCGGCCGAGCCCGCCAAGCTCGACGGCGACTCCCGTTTCACCGCCACCGGCAAGCGCAAGTCGTCGGTGGCGCGCGTGCTGCTGACCCAGGGCGGTAGCAAGTTCGAGATCAACGGACGGCCGCTCAACCAATACTTCCCGCGTCCCTACCTTCAGACGGTCGCGATGCAGCCGCTGGCGCAGGCGGGCTACGAGAGCACCGTCGATGTTCGCGTCCGGGTCCACGGCGGCGGTATCTCGGGCCAGGCCTCGGCCGTGCGCCACGGCATCGCCAAGGCGCTCTGCGAGGTGGACCCCGGGCTGCGCCCGGAGCTGAAGCGCCGAGGCATGTTGACCCGCGACGCTCGGGTCAAGGAGCGGCGCAAGGCCGGCCTCAAGAAGGCCCGCAAGCGGCCGCAGTTCTCCAAGCGCTGATCGCGCTCACCGGGCCTTGACCGAACGCAGGCTCTTCGGGACCGATGGGGTCCGGGGGGTGGCGGGGGAGTTCCTCACCGCCGATCTCGCCCTGCGGCTGGGCCGCGCCGCGGCCCTCGAGTCCGATGCCGAGCGCCCGCAGGTCCTGATCATCCGCGACACCCGCGAGTCGGGGCCGATGCTCGAGGACGCCCTCGCCGCGGGGGTCGCCTCGGCCGGCGGCGACGCCATCCTCGGCGGGGTTCTCCCCTCACCTGCGGCGTCGGTGCTTGCGCGCCGCTACAGCTTCGACCTCGCCGCGATCGTCTCGGCCTCCCACAACCCCTTCAGCGACAACGGAGTCAAGTTCATGTCGGGGGCCGGCACCAAGCTCAGCGATGAGGCGGAGGCCGGCATCGAGGACCGTGTCAAGAGCGACGAGGAGACGGGATCGGCCGCGATCGGCCGGGTCCGCAAGCTCGAGGGCGCCCTCGACGACTACCTGCGGGAGCTGCGCACCGCCTTCCCGCTGGACCTCTCCGGCATGCGGGTGGCGCTCGACTGCGCCAACGGCGCCGCCTACCGCGCCGGGCCGGCGACCTTCGAGCGGCTCGGAGCCGAGGTGACCGAGCTCTCGGCCGAGCCCGACGGCCGCAACATCAACCTCGCTTGCGGCTCGACCGCGCCGGGGGCCCTCGCCGAGCTGCTCGCCTCGGGCGGCGCCGACGTCGGCTTTGCCTTCGACGGCGATGCCGACAGGCTGGTCGCCGTGGACGGCCGCGGCCGGGTGCGCGACGGGGACGAGCTGATTGCGCTCGCCGCCCGGCACCTGAGTGAGACCGGTGAGCTGCGTGGCGGTGTAGCCGTGACCGTGATGACCAACTACGGCTTCCACAAGGCGATGGAGGGGGAGGGAATCCCGGTCGCGCAGACCGACGTCGGCGACCGATACGTGCTGGAGGAGCTGGAGCGGCGCGACTGGTCGCTCGGTGGCGAGCAGTCGGGACACATCATCTGGAGGGACTACACCCCGAGCGGTGACGGGATAGGGGCCGCGCTGCTCACCCTGCGCGCCCTCGGCGGCGATCGCCTCGAGGACGTGGAGCCCTTCGAGCGGCTCCCCCAGCGGCTCGAGAACGTGGAGGTGGCCGACCGCGACGCCATCGTCGGCGCCGACGGGCTCTGGGCGGCGGTCGAGAAGGAGAACGCCGCGCTCGAGGGCCGGGGCCGCGTCCTGGTTCGCCCGTCCGGAACCGAGCCGCTGCTGAGGATCATGGTCGAGGCCCCCGAGGAGAGCGAGTGCGACCAGGTGCTCGGCCGGCTGGCCGCCGCCGCCAGGGAAGAGCTGAGCTGACGCTCTAACCTTCGTCGCCCCTTATGTGCGGCATAGTCGGATACGTGGGCAACCGACCGTGCCGGGACCTGCTGATGGCCGGGCTCGAGAAGCTCGAATATCGCGGCTATGACTCGGCCGGCGTGTCAGTTGTCTCGGACGGTGAGATCTCGAGCGTTCGCGCGGTCGGGAACCTCGCCAACCTCCGAGCCGAGCTCGACGCCCAGGACGCGAACGAGGCCGCGGGGGATGGCAGCGTCGCGGTCGCCGCGCCGCCGGCCACGATCGGCGTCGCGCACACGCGCTGGGCGACCCACGGTCGGGTCACCGAGGAGAACGCCCATCCTCACGGCGATTGCACCGACAAGATCCACATCGTCCTCAACGGCATCGTCGAGAACCACGCCGAGCTGCGCCACGACCTCCGCGAGGAGGGCCACACCTTCAGCTCCGAGACCGACGCCGAGATCGTCTCCCACCTGATCGAGCGCCAATACTCGGGCGATCTCACCGAGGCCGTGCAGAAGGCCTTCACCGAGCTGCGCGGCCACTACGCCTTCGTCGCGATGCACTCCGACCACATGGGAGTCCTGGTCGCGGCGCGCAGGGAGTGCCCCCTGGTGGTCGGCCGCGGCGAGGACGAGACCTTCGTCGCCTCGGCGATCCCGGCATTCCTCGCCGAGACGCGGATGGCCCAGCTGATCGAGAACGACGAGGTGGTCACGATCACCCCCGACGGCGTCACGATCACCGACGCCCAGGGGAACGTGGTCGAGCGCGCGGTGGAGGAGATCGAGTGGGACGAGGACGCCGCCGAAAAGGGGGGCTTCGACACCTTCATGCTCAAGGAGATCTACGAGCAGGCCGACGCCGTCGCGGAGACGATCACCGACCGGCTGCCCGAGGTGGACGGCGTCGACCTCTCCGACATGGAGATCAGCGACGAGTTCCTGCGCGACACGGAGCGCATCGTGATCGTCGCCTGCGGGACCTCCTACCACGCGGGGCTGGTCGGGCGCTACGCGATCGAGCGCTGGGCGCGGGTGCCGGTGGAGATGGACATCGCCTCCGAGTACCGCTACCGCGACCCCGTCGTCTCATCGAACGACCTCGTCGTCGGCATCACCCAGTCGGGAGAGACCGCCGACACGCTGGCGGCGATGCGCCTCGCCCGCGACAAGGGCGCAAAGGTCGTCGCGGTCACCAACATCATGGGCAGCCAGGCGACCCGCGACGCAGACGCCGTGCTGTTCACGCGCGCCGGCCTCGAGATCGGCGTCGCCGCCACCAAGACGTTCGTGAGCCAGGTCGCCGTCATGTACCTGCTCGGTCTGCGGATGGCCGAGGTCAGGGGCACGCTGCCGCCCGAGAAGATCACCGAGCTGGTCGCCGAGCTCAAGCACCTCCCGTCGCGGATCGACGAGACGATCGAGGCGGTCGAGAAGCAGACCGAGGCGGTGGCCGAGCGCTATCGCAATGCCAGCTTCTTCCTCTACCTCGGCCGCAACATCGGCCTGCCGGTCTGCCTCGAGGGCGCGCTGAAGCTGAAGGAGATCTCCTACATACCCGCCGACGCCTACGCGGCCGGCGAGATGAAGCACGGGCCGATCGCCCTGCTCGACGAGTCGACCCCCGTGGTCGCGGTCGCCAACGACAGCCCCACGCTCGACAAGGTGCTCTCGAACGTCGAGGAGGTCCGCGCCCGCGGCGCAAGCGTGATCGCCGTCGCGACCGAGGGGAACGAGCGCGTTGGCGAGATCGCGGATGAGACCTTCTACGTGCCCCAGAGCAACTGGGTGCTGCAGCCGATCCTCGCGATCCTGCCGCTGCAGCTGCTCGCGTACCACATCGCCAGGCTCAACGGGCTCAATGTGGACCAGCCGAGGAACCTGGCGAAGACCGTCACCGTCGAGTGAGCCCAGCCGCTATTCTGCCGCGCTCGTGCTGAGGCGCCTCACAACTCTCTGCGTCGTCGCGGGCATCGCGGCGGTCCCGCTCGCGGGCTGCGGCAGCGACGATTCAAGCGACGGCGGCATCGCCTCGATCGCGCCCCAGGACACCTCCCTGTTCTTCGAGGCGACCATCCGCCCCGAGGGGGACGAGAAGACCGCCGTGGACGGCTTCCTCTCCAAGCTCCTGGGTGATGACGACCCCGGCGCCAAGATCGAGCAGCTCGTCGACGATGGCTTCGCCTCCGAGGGTGAGAACCGCACCTACGCCAAGGACGTCGAGCCCTGGCTCGGCGACACTGCCGCGGTCTTCACCGTCGGCTTCGGCAACGACTCCCCGAGCTCCAGCGACATCCCCGCGGTTGTCGCCGTCAGCTCCGACGACCCCGACGCCGGCCTCGACCTGATCCGCTCGGAGTCCACGGACGTCACTGACGTCTCGCACGACGGCACCGACTATCAGCTCGACGAGGATGGCCAGGCCTTCGGCGAGATCAACGGCTTCATCGCCTTCGGCGACGAGACGGCCTACAAGGCCGCGATCGACGCCTCCGGGGGCGACTCGCTCGAGGACGCCGGCGACTTCGTGGACAGCGAGAGCAACGTCCCCGACGAGGCGATCGCCTCGGCCTACCTGAACATGGACGAGCTCGCCAAGGCGGTCTCCGCGAGCGAGGGCGTGCCGCCCGACGTCATCAACAGCTTCTTGGACACGGCAGTCGGCGACGGCCCCATCGTCGGCTGGGTCACCCCCAACTCCGATTCGCTCGAGCTCGCCCTCAGCGCCGGCGAGTCGGCTCTGACCGGCACGGGCGGCGGCGACCTGCTGGCTTCGCTCCCCGCCGACGCCTGGCTCGCCCTGGACCTTGGTGACCTCGGCGAGGTCGTGGACAACGTGCTCGACCAGTCCGATGAGATCATCGGCTTCAGTCGTGAGACGCTGGTCGCCCAGGTTCGGAGCCGGACCGGGATCGACCTCGACCGGGACGTGCTCTCCTGGCTCGGCGAGTCCGCCATCTTCGTCAGCGGCACCGACTCCTCGGACATCGGCGGCGCGCTGGTGGTCAGGTCCACCGACTCCGCGGCCTCGGCGCGCGGGCTCAGCGCGCTCCAGCGGGCGGCCGGCCGCAACCTCTCGGGCGGATCGCAGGTGCGCCCGCTGGGTGGGGGCGCGGCGGGCTTCGAGATCACCGAGCCGGGCACTCCGCAGCCGCTCCAGGTCTTCCAGGACGGCGACGAGGTCGTGATCGCCTACGGCCAGAAGGCAGCCGACACCGCCGTTGGGTCGGGCGACTCGCTCGGCGACACCGACGCGCTCAAGCAGGCGACTGACGATCTGGGCGACAAGAACGCGTCCCTCTTCCTCGACTTCCCGACGGTCCTCCAAATTGCCGAGAGCATGGGCGCCGGCTCGGGCCCCGGCTACGACGAGGCCAAGCCCTACCTCCAGGCGATCTCCTACGTCGTCGCGGCATCTGGCACCGAGGGCGGCCGCTCGGTCTTCCGCGCTCTGGTCGGCGTCAAGTAGCTTCCCGGGCGTGGCCCGGGCCCAGGTAGGCATCGACCTGATCGAGATCGCTCGCGTGGAGCGGGCGCTCGAGCGACATCCACGGCTCGCCGCGAGGCTCTTCTCGGAGGCCGAGCTCGAATATGCGCGCGGGCGCGCCCGGCCTGGCCGGCATCTCGCGGCGCGTTTCGCGGGCAAGGAGGCCGTGGCGAAGGCGCTCGAGATCGACGGCAGCTTCGGCCTCGGCTCGATCGAGATCGAGGGCTCCGAGCCGCCGCGGGTCCGCCTTCACGGCGCCGCGGCCGACGCCGCCCGCGAGCGTGGGTTGGAGGTCGCGGTCTCGCTGACGCACTCGCGGGAGACCGCCGCCGCCGTCGCGGTGGCCAGCCCCACCGACATCTCCCCGGGCCCGCCTCCGGGGATGCCGCGCGACCGCGGCTAGGCTGCGGCCATGGAGGACTGGCTCGAGCCCTGCCTCGACGCGGAGCAGATGCGCGCGGTCGATCGCTGGGCGATCGAAGTGCGCGGCGTGCCCTCGCTCGAGCTGATGGAGACCGCCGGCGCGGCTGTGGCCGAGGCGGCCTCAGAGATCGCCGGCGACGGTCCCGTGAGGGTGGTCTGCGGAAAGGGAAACAACGGCGGCGACGGCCTGGTTGCGGCCCGGCGGCTGGCCGAACTGGGCTTCGACGCCGAGGCGCTGCTGCTCGCTCCCGAGGGGGAGATGTCGGGGGACGCGGCGGCCAACCTCGAGCGCGTCTCCGCGGCGCGCCACGTCGAGGTCGGCGAGCTCGATCGGGCCCTCGGCGGCTCCAGCGTGGTCATCGACGCCGTCTTCGGGACCGGCTTCGCCGGCGAGCCGCGCGACCCCGCCGCCACCGCGGTCGAGGCGATCAACGACTGTCCGGCGCAGACGATCGCCGTTGACATCCCGTCGGGGGTGAACGCCTCCAGCGGCGAGGTCGAGGGCGTCGCTGTGGACGCCGACATCACCGTCAGCTTCCACGCGCGCAAGATCGGCCACTTCGTCGCGCCGGGCAAGTGGCACAGCGGCGAGCTGCGGGTCGTCGAGATCGGCATCCCCGAGGGCGCCCCGGTCGTGGCCGGCGCCGGGCTGATCGATCCCTCCGTACTGGCGCGTGCGCCGAAGCGCGACGCGTCGTCAACGAAGTTCAGCTCCGGGCAGGTGGTCGTGATTGGCGCCTCGCGCGGGTTGACCGGAGCGGTTTGCATGTGCTCCCGCGCGGCGATCCGGTCCGGAGCGGGCTACGCGACGGCGGCAGTCCCCGTTGACGTCCAGGCGATCGTCGCGACCAAGCTGACCGAGGTGATGACGCTCGGCTGCGCTACCCGCGAGGGAAAGCTGCGGCCGGCCGCCTCGGAGCAGATCATCGGCGCCTGCGAGCAGGCTGCCGCCGTCGTCCTCGGGCCCGGGATGGGCGGTGAGGCCGGGACGCAGCGGCTGGCGCGGGAGCTGGCCGAGCGGATCAAGGCCCCGCTCGTGATCGACGCCGACGGCCTCAACGCGCACGCCAATCGGCTCGACGCCCTGGCCGAGCGCAGGGCCCCGAAGATCCTCACGCCCCACGAGGGGGAGTTGGCGCGGCTGCTGGACGTGGAGAACGGCTGGATTTCGGCCCACAGGCTCGATTGCGCCCGCGAGGCCGCAGCCAAGAGCGGCGCGGTGGTCGTCCTCAAGGGCGACGACACGATCGTCACCGATGGCGAGCGCGTCGCGATCAACCGGATTGACAGCCCGGCGCTCGCCACCGCCGGGACGGGCGACGTGCTCTCGGGAATGATCGCCGCGATGGTCGCCCGCGGGCTCGACCCCTTCACCGGCGCCTGCGCCGCGGTCGTGGCCCACGCGCGAGCGGGGCGCGCGGCGGCCGAGCGCTTCGGCGCAGAGTCGGTGATCGCCGGGGACGTGATCGAGTCGATCCACTCGGGGCTGGCGCTGTGAGCGGCGCAGGCGACCCCGCCGTCGAGCGCGCCGTGGCCCGCGTGGACCTCGGCGCCGTCGAGCGCAACTGCGCCTCGCTGGCCTCGAAGCTGAGTGGCGCCGAGCTCTGCGCCGTGGTCAAGGCCGACGGTTACGGCCACGGCGCCGCCTCCTGCGCCGCGGCCGCCCTTCGCGGGGGCGCGAGCAGGCTCGCGGTCGCAGCCGCGGTCGAGGGGGAAGAGCTTCGCCTGCACTTCCCGGAGGCCCCGATCCTGGTGATGGGGGCCCTGACCGAGGCGGAGTTGCGGCGGGCGCTGATCGCCGATTGCGACATCGCGATCTGGCGGCCGGGCTTCGCAGCGCTGGCGGCCCGCCTGGCCGGCGAGCTGGGCTCTCCGGCGCGAGCCCACGTCAAACACGACAGCGGCATGGGCAGGCTGGGCGAGCGCGACCCCGAGGTCGTGGTCGAGCTGGCGCGCTCGGTTGCCGCCGACCAGAGCCTCCAGCTGGCGGGGATCTGGACCCACTTCGCGACGGCCGACGAGCCCGGCGACGAGTTCTTCGGGCGCCAGCTCGAGGCGTTCCGCGCCGTCGCAGGGCGGGTTCGCGAGATCGAGCCCTCGGTGCTGGTGCACGCGGCCAACAGCGCCGCGACTCTGCGCGAGCCCGGCTCCCACTTCGACATGGTCCGCTGCGGGGTCGCGATCTACGGCCTCGACCCGTTCCAGGGCGACCCCTCCGGGAACGGGCTCGAACCGGCGCTCGAGCTGCGCTCCTACGTCGCCGACGTCAAGCGCTTCGAGCCCGGGGCCAGCGCCGGCTACGGGCGCAGCTGGCGGGCCGAGGGCGAGCGCTGGGTCGGGTTGCTGCCGGTCGGCTACGGCGACGGCGTCCGCCGCGGCCTCAGCAACCAGGCCGAGGTGCTCGTGTCAGGCCGCCGCTATCCGGTGGTCGGCACGATCTCGATGGACAACCTCACGATCGACCTCGGCCCCGAGACCGACGTCCGCCCCGGAGCCGAGGCGGTCCTGATCGGCCGCCAGGGGAGCGAGGTGATCCTCGCCGAGGAGCTGGCGCGCCGGCTCGGCACGATCAACTACGAGGTCACCTGCGGGATCTCCTCGCGGGTGCCCAGGTCGCATCCGGGGTGAGCGCCGCCGGGCTCGAGGCGAGGCTGGGGGAGGCGAAGGCGGTCAGGGCCGCGCGCGAGGCCCTCGACCCCGGGCTGCCGGCCTGGGTGGTCGGGGGCGCGGTCCGGGACGCGGCCCTCGGGGAGCCGGTCGTTGACGCCGACCTCGCGGTCGAGGCCGGGGCGGAGGAGCCGGCGGCCCGCCGGCTGGCCCAGGCCGCGGGCGGCCACGCTTTTCCGCTCTCCAGCGAGCACGCGACCTGGCGCGCGGTGGCGGCTGGGGGTGAGTGGCACGCGGACGTCGTGGCGCTGCGCGCCGAGTCGATCGAGGGCGACCTGCGCGAACGGGACTTCACGGTCAACGCGGTCGCGGTGCCGCTCGCCGGCGGCGAGCCGATCGACCCGACCGGGGGCCTCTCCGATGTCGGCGAGCGGGTGCTCCGGGTCGTCTCGCCCCGCTCCTTTGAGGATGACCCGCTGCGGCTGATGCGCGCGGCGCGGATCGCAGCGAGCCACGGCCTCGAGCCGGAGGCGGAGACGGTGCGCCTGGCGCGGGCGGGAGCCTCCCTGGCGGCCGACCCCGCGGGCGAGCGCCAGTTCGCCGAGCTTCGCGGGATGCTCACCGGGCCCGAGCCGCTGCGGGCGCTGGAGTTGCTCGACGAGCTCGCTGTCACCGCGGTCGTGCTGCCGGAGCTGGAGGCGCTCCGGGGGGTGGCCCAGAACCCCAACCACCACCTCGACGTCCACGGGCACACCTTGACGGTGCTCGAGAACACGCTCGAGGTCGAGGGGGACCTCGAGCGCTTCGCGGGCGCCGGCGCGGAGGCGACGGGCGACCTGCTCGATGAGCCGCTCGCCGACGAGCTCGATCGCCGGGGCGCCCTGCGCTTCGGCGCCCTCCTCCATGACATCGGCAAGCCGGCGACGCGCGGCGAGATCGGCGGCTACGTCACCTTCCGCGGCCACGACAGCGTCGGGGCGGAGATCATCGCGGGCATCTGCGAGCGGCTTCGCACCTCTCGCCGGCTCAGCGAGCACCTCCAGGCGCTGACGCTGCATCACCTCAGGCTCGGCTTCCTCGTCTCGGAGCGGCCGCTGGGCAGGCGCCAGGTCTACGGCTACCTGAGCGCGACCGAGCCGGTCAGCGCCGACGTCACCCTGCTCACCGCCGCCGACCGTCTCGCGGCCCGGGGGGAAGGCAAGCTGGCGAGCCCCGAGATGGTCGAGGCCCACCTCGAGCTGGTCAGGGAGATGCTCGCCGAGGCCATCGAGTGGCGCCGCCATCCGCCGACCCCGCCGCTCACCGGCGACGAGCTCGCCGAGGAGCTGGGCATGGAGCCGGGGCCGAGGATGGGCGAGGTGCTGGAGGAGCTTCGCGCCGCCGCCTTCGCGGGCGAGGTCGAGGGTCGCGACCAGGCGCTGGAGCTTGCGCGCCGGCTCGCGGGCTGATCGGGCCGCCGGTAGGCTGCTCCGCCGATGGTTGAAGACTGTCTCTTCTGCGGGATCGTCGCCGGGACCATCCCGAGCCAGACGATCGACGCCGACGAGCGCACGGTCAGCTTCATGGACATCAACCCGGCGACGCCGGGTCACGCGCTGGTCGTGCCCCGGGCCCACTCGGCCGATCTGCTCGCGATCGATCCGGCCGACCTCGAGGCCTGCGCCGCCTCGGCCCAGCGGCTCGTGAAGCGCATGGGAGAGGTGCTCAAGCCCGACGGCTTCAACCTGATCAACGCCTGCGGAGCGGCGGCCTGGCAGACGGTCTTCCACTTCCACCTCCACGTGATCCCGCGCTACGAGGACGATCCCCTGAAGCTGCCGTGGCTACCGCGCGGGGGAGAGGCCGACGAGATCGCGGCCCTGGCTGAAAGACTGCGCGTAGATGGCTGACTCACCGATAAGCGTGCAGCACGACGGAGGAGTCGCCTCGATCGTGCTCGACAACGGCGACCTCAACCTGTTCGGCGCCGACGCCTGGCACGGCCTTGTCAACGCTGTCGAGGAGATCGAGGGCTCGGACGCCCGCTGCGTCGTCTGGCGCGCCGAGGGCGAACTCTTCACCGGCGGGGTCGATGTCCACGTCTTTCAGCAGGCGGTCAGGGACGGCAGCGCGGCCGAGTCCTTCGGCGAGCTGATCGCCACCGTCAACCGGCTCGAGGCTCTCGAGATCCCGGCGCTCGCGCTCGTCAAGGGGCTCTGCCTCACCGCCGGGCTCGAGGTCGCGCTCGGCTGCGACATGCTCTGGGCGAGCGAGTCGGCCAAGTTCGGCTTGGTTGAGGCCGTCGTCGGGTTGACGCCCGGCGCAGGCGGCACCCAGCGCATGGCCGAGCGCGCCGGGCCCGCCCGCGCCGCCGAGTTCGTGATGAGTGGAGGCCTCTACGACGCCGAGACGCTCGAGCGCTGGAACGTGGTCAACCGGGTCCTACCCGACGATGACCTGCTCGAGAAGGGAATGCGCTTCGCGCACCGCCTCGCCGAGGGCCCGACTCTCGCCCACGCGGCGACCAAGCGCATCATTCGTGCCCAGCGCCGCGGCGGCGTTGACGAGGCCGACCGGATTACGCCCGACCAGTTCGCCCAGCTCTTCGCCAGCGAGGACCTGCAGAAGGCCGTGGACACCTTCATCGACCAGGGTCCCGGCAACGCGACCTTCGAGGGGCGGTAGCTACCCTCTCGGGGCGCATGGGCAAGGAAGAGAAGATCGAGATGGAGGGCGAGATCACCGAAGCCCTCCCCAACACCATGTTCCGGGTGAAGCTCGACAACGACCATGAAGTCCTGGGTCACATCTCGGGCAAGATGCGCCGCCACTACATCCGGATCCTCCCCGGGGACCGGGTCAAGATCGAGCTCTCGCCGTACGACCTCGATCGCGGCCGCATCACCTACCGCTACAAGTAGCCGCCGCTACACGCCTCCCGGCGCTTCGTGGCCGCCGCTCATGCGGCAGAAGTCCCTGCGCGCCGGACCGACGCGGACGACGCCGATCGTCCCGATCCGCTCGTAGCCGAGCTTCTCGACGATCCTGATCGCCGCGCGGTTCTCGGGCAGCACGGTCCCCAGCAGGCGGGTGTGGCCGCTCTCGCGCAGCTGACGCGCCATCGCCACGCGCAGCGCCGGCCCGAGCCCCATGCCTCGCTGCTCGGGTGGCGTGTAGCTCTCGAAGCTGCACGACTCCCGCGAGCCGAGCGGGATCTCCCTGCCGAGGTATGGGCTGGGAAGGGAGCCGGCCGCGGCCCACGCGGAGCTGACGAGGCGTCCCTCGTGGCGTGCGCCGAGGCAGAGGTGCCCGCGCTCGAACCACGCGCCCACGCGCGTCGGGTCCAGGTCGGGACGCGCGGCGAGGTACTCGTCAAGCGCGGCGGGGGCCAGTCTCTCGAAGGAGACCTCGAGCTGAGGAGAGATCGCGGATGGCTCGCGCTCGAGCGCCAGCTCGAAGATCGCGAGCCGCCGATAGCCGGCCACGGCCAGCGCCCCGAACCAGACGCCCCGGGGGCCCTGCTCGTCGAGCAGCTGCCTCGCGCGGCGCGCGCGCCCGCTCACAGATGGCTGGCTGGCGCCGCCGGGTCGGGGTCGGCCAGCTCGCAGATCAGCGTGGACCAACCGAAGTCCACGGCGCCCAGGCCCTCGCCGGTGAAGGGCTCGTAGAACTCGCGCGATCCCTCGCGCTCGTAGATGGCGCAGAGCTGGGTCGCCATCCGCCCCGCCTCGGCGTTGTAGCCGAGCCGGCGGAGGCCGAGCCAGATCATCCAGGCCGAGTTGATCCAGGTCGGCCCGCGCCAGTAGCGCCGCGTGAACAGGCCCTTCCAGTCGCTGGGTTCGAACGACGGCTCGGCCGCCGAGACCGACGGCGGCGGGTACTCGGTCCAGTAGCGCTCGGAGTCGAGCAGGTGCTCCTCCACCAGGCGGCGACCGATCTCCTCGGGCAGGTCGGGGAGCGCCAGGGGCGCAAGCGCCGACCATGTGGACGTTCTGACCCGGTGGTCGCCTCCGAGCTGATCGAGCTCGTCGGGTCGGGCGACATCGCCGCGAGCGACGTCGAGGAACAGCCCCCGCTCGGGGTCCCAGCAGCGATCGATCAGCGCCGCCGTGATCGAGGGCTCGCCCATCGACATCCGCCCCAGCCCCCAGAGGACGTTGACGACGACCTCGCAGAGCAGCGGCCCGCCGTCGGCACCTATCGCGCGGGCGTCCCAGCCCAGGCGCCGGTTGCGGGTGATCAGGCCGATGAAGCCGATCCGGGCGTGCGCCCGGCGGCCCCAGACCGGGTCGAACTTGGGCGAGGAGTCGAGGCCGGATTCATCGGGCTGGACTATCCAGAGCAGCCCGTCCCCATCGAGGTCGCGGTTGTCGGCCAGCCAGCGGTGGTGGGCGGCGATCCTCGGCTCGTCCCGCGGATCGCCGACTGCGATCTTCCACGCCCAGGCGAGCAGCGGGGGCTGGATCGTCGAGGTGTTGGCCGCGTCGCGTGAGCTGATGTTGTAGGTCCAGCGCCGGCGCCAGTCCACGGGCCGGTTCCAGAAGATGGTGTGGCCGATGAAGCCGTCCTCGCGGCCCCCGGCGAGCAGCGAGCGCAGCTCGGACTCGGCCCGCTGGGCCTCGAAGCGCCGCCAGACGATCGCGTGGAAGCAGGAGTCCCAGTACCACTGCCACGGGTAGTGAGTCGGGCTCGGCCGCGAGTAGGCGTAGGGGACGCCGTTGCGCTCCCCCTCGATCCAGCTCTCGCGAAGGGTCTCCTCGGCTATCTGCTGGACCGGGGTCACGGCGCCCCCGGACGCGAGGCGGAGGAGGTGCCGTTCATGCCGTCATTCTTCGCATCCCGCGAAGCGCCATCGCGCTCAGCAGCACTGCGAGGCCGGCGAGGGCAACCAGCCCCGGCCATGTGTCGCCCCACGTCACCCCACCGACGAAGCCCTGGCGGGCAGCCTCGACGACCTGGGTGACGGGGTTGATCCGGGCGACGTCCTGGAGCCAGCCCGTCAGCAGGTCGAGCGGCGCGTAGGCGGTGGTGAGGAAGACGAACAGCAGCATCCCCGCCTGCATCAGCGGCGCCGCCGACTGGCTCTTGAAGCGGAAGGCGAGCGAGGTTCCCCAGGTCGCGGCGACGGTCGCCATTCCCATCACCACGACGAGGGCGATCCCGAGGCCGAGGAACCCGGGCCAGTGGGCGCCGATCGCGAAGGCGATGATCAGCAGGATGGTCGCCGGGATCAGTGATCGCAGGCTCGCCGAGAGCACGATCCCCGCCAACAGCACCGGCCGCGGGGCGGGGGAGGCGAGCAGGCGGTCGAACCAGCCCTGCTCGATGTCGCGGGCGAGGTTGACGCCGGTCGCCGCTCCGGTGAAGGCGGCGCCCTGCATCAGGCTTACCGGGATCACGAAGCTCTGGTAGCTCGAGGTGGTGAAGCCGGGCAGCAGCGTTAGGCCGCCGAAGGCGCTGGTGATGCCCAGGAAGAAGATGGTCGGCGCCAGCACGCCCGGGATCGCCGCCCCGGGCACCCGCAGCAGCTCGTTGGAGGAGCGCCGGACCAGCGCCCGGATCATCGCCACGTTGGCGCGGAAGTTGCTCATCCGCCCCTCTTCACCCGCCCTCGCAGCGCCAGCGCGCTGGTGACGAAGCCGATCGCGCCGAGCCCACCGATCGAGGCCAGCGCCTTGAGCGAGTCGGGTCCCGAGAAGGCGGAGACGATCGGCTCGCGCAGGCCCTCGACGACGAAGCTGAGCGGGTTGTACTCGGCGATGTCGGCCGCCGGGGCCAGCATCAGGTTGGCCGGGAAGAAGGCGGTCGAGAGGAAGAGGATCACGAAGATCAGCGGGAACAGGCCCTGGACGACGCTGGCCTTGCCGCTGCGGAGCGCGATCGCCGCGCCGATGCCGCCGAAGGCGAGCGCGGTGGCGGCGACCAGCGCGATGATCCAGATCACGCCCAGCACCCCTTCCGAGATCGGGACGCCGAAGATCAGCCCGATCGCGAGGAACCAGATCGCGGTGAAGGCTCCGACCATCGCGGTGCCGGCAAGCCGTCCGAGGACGATCGAGAAGCGTGAGATCGGCGCCGCGAGCAGGCGGTCGGTGAAGCCCATCTCGATGTCGATCGCGAGGGCGATGCCGCCGCTGTTGCCGGCGAGCATGCACGCCTGCAGCATCGCGCCGGCGAGCATGAACTGGAGGAAGCTGTCCACCTGGGGGAAGCCGTCCAGTTGGACGGCACGGCCGGCGCCGCCGGTCTGGATCGCCAGCAGCAGCGTCGGAAAGATGATCAGCGGCGCGGACAGCTGCGGGCGGCGGATCGTCTGGCGGATCGAGCGGCGGCCAAGCTCGCTGATCACCCGGAGGTCGGCTGCGAAGGCGCTCACTCGGCGGCTGCGGGCTCCGGCTCGGCGGCCCCGTCAACGGCGTCATCGTCGCCCTCGAGGTGCTGGCCCGTCTTCTCGACGAAGACGTCGTCGAGTGACGGCTCCACGAGGTCCAGCGACTCGACCGCGAGCCCGGAGTCGTCGAGGGCGCGGATGACCGGCGCGATGTCGGAGGCGCCGTGCGCGACCTCGACCAGCAGCTTGCCGTCACGCGGGGGGAGCAGCTTGCCGAATCGTGCGAGCACCTCCTCGGCCTTGTCCTCCTCGGCGTCGTTGCCCTCGGAGGAAACCGACACTCCGTCGGCGCTCGCGAGCGACAACTCCAGGTGCGGCTTGCCGACCTGCGCCTTCAGCGCCTCGGGAGTGCCCTCGGCGACGAGCTTGCCGTCGCTGATGATCCCCACCCTGTCGGCGAGCATGTCGGCCTCCTCGAGGTACTGGGTCGTGAGGAAGACGGTCGTGCCCTCGTCGTTGAGGTCGGAGACCTCCTGCCAGACCGCCTGGCGGCTGACCGGGTCGAGGCCTGTGGTGGGCTCGTCGAGGAAGAGGACCTTCGGCTCGTGTACGAGAGCGGTGGCGAGGTCGAGCCGGCGGCGCATGCCACCCGAGTAGGTGCCGACGCGGCGATCGGCCGCCTTGGTCAGGCCGACGCGGTCGAGCAGGCTGTCGGCGAGCTCGTCGCCGCGCGCCTTGCGGATGCCGTGCAGGGTTGCCTGGAGTTGGAGCAGCTCGCGCCCCTTCATCAGGGGGTCGAGGGCGGCCTCCTGCAGCGCCACGCCGATCGACTTGCGAACGTCAGAGGCCTGGTCGGCCACGTCGTAGCCGGCGACGGTGGCGCGGCCGCCGGTCGGGCGCAGCAGCGTCACCAGCATTCGGACCGTGGTCGTCTTGCCGGCGCCGTTGGGCCCCAGGAATCCGTAGATCTCGCCCTCCTCCACTGCCAGGTCGACGCCGTCCACAGCGACGATCCCGCCCGCGAAGTCGCGGCGCAACCCCTCCGTCTCGATCGCAGCCATCAGGGTGATTCTAGGTTCGCGGAGCCCTTTTGCTGTGTGACGGTTGCCTCTAACGCGCCTGAGTCATGAGGAAACGCAAGGAAACCCGCAACCCTCGGGGAAATTGAGTGTTCAATGGACCTCATGGACCGGCCGATTTCCCATGCCTTCAAGCGCGCCCACCGCTGGACGCTGGTGCTCGCGGTGACCGCCTTCGCGGTCACCGGCGCGATCGCGCTGGGTGTCGGCAGCGCCGGGGCGGCGAGGGTGACGGTGCTCGGCTCGGCGCGATCCGAGGCTACCTCGTGCACCCCAGATCTCTGCATTGTCGAGGCCAAGGTGACGGGATTCCAGACGAGGATCGGGAGCATCCGCAAGCCCTTCTCCGTCCCCGCGGCCGGAAAGATCGTCGCCTGGTCGATCAAGCTCGGCAAGCCGAGCAAGGCGTCACTCAAGGGAACCGACAAGAACGGGAAGCACACCCCGGGACTCAACGAGCTGTTCGGCGTCGCGCGGGCCCGGCTTGCCGTCCTGGGGCGGAACAAGAAAAAGAAGAACTCCTGGAAGCTCAAGGCCCAGAGCCCCGTTGAGGATCTGGCGCCGTTCTTCGGCTCCACGATGACCTTCGTCCTCGATCGGCCGCTGAAGGTCGGAAGGGGCCAGCAGATCGGCCTCACGATTCCGACTTGGGCGCCCGCTTTTCGCCTCAACTCCTCCGGGAGTACCTGGCAGGCCAGCCGCAAGCCCGGCAAGCGCGGCGGTTGCCTGACGAGGACGGACGACGCGAACCTGGCGGCGGGCAGCCCCGTCCAAGCGATCGGCAAGATCCGGGCCTTCAGCTGCTCCTACGAGAACCGGCTTCTCTACTCCGCCAGCCTGGTCCGCAAGGGCAACGGCTGATCCAGCCGGCGACTCAGCCGCAGGTGGCTGGGTTCTGCTTACAGGCCCGCTCGAACCTCTCCGCCGGCGAGCCGGCGGGCGGGGGCTTGTCGTTGTTCTGCGAGTCCGGCAGGTTCGGGTCGTAGCTGCCGGTTGAGGTGCCGCCGGAGCCGCCGGTGGTGGTGCCTCCCGGCGTCGTGGTGCCGGGCACGGTCTGGCTGTCGCCAGCCGGGACGCTGATCGTCTCCGGGGCGGAGCTGCTGCCGCTGTCCCCGCTGTCGTCGCCGCAGGCGGTGGCGCCGAGTGCGAGGAGGGCGGCGGCGATCAGCGTCCCGATCAGCCGCCGGGACATCAGCCCTCGTCGAGCGCCGGCTGTCGCAGGCCGCAGTGGGTGCAGTCGCTGACGTCGAGCCCGATCAGGTTGCTGCAGCGGTGGCAGACGCGGAGGTTCTCGGGCGTCCGCACCAGTGCCGAGGGAGACGGCGCGAGGGGCAGCACCCGGGAGACGACCTTCATCTCCTCGCCGCTCTCGCGGTCAACGTAGACGCCGTCGGCCTTGGCCTTGGCCTTGGCGATGGCCTCCCGCCCGGAGGCCGGGGCGCGCAGGCGGAAGCTCTGATCGTCGTTCTGCATCGCCGCGCAGACTACCGATCCATGAGCACGATCTCGGCGCCGCCGAGCTTCGCGAGACCGCTGTCGAGGGTGTAGAGGGGAAGCTCGTTGGCGGCGGCCGTGGCCGCGATCAGGGCGTCCGCGGTACCCGGCTTGAGCCGGCGGCGACGGGCGTCGGCCATGATCCGGCCGAAGTGGGGAGCGACGTCCTGGTCCACCGGCAGCGGTTGGAAGCGCCGCTCGGCGAGGGCGAGCATCGCCAGCCTGCCGGCGCGCTGCTCGTCGTCTGCTACAAGCACGCCGTGGTGGAGGCCGCACAGGGTCAGCGTCGAGATCGCCCCCTCCTCGGGCAGGCCCGAGAGCTTTTCTCCTCTGGCGAGTGAGATGACCACCGAGGTGTCGAGCAGGCCGCGGCTCACTCGAACGGGTCGCGCGGCTCGGCGTCAGCCTGCCTGAGCTCACGATCGAGCTGATCGCCGGGGTCGAGCATCCCCGAGAGCTCCTGAGCCAGCTCGGCGACCGGGACGAAGGTCGCCGCCGAGCCGATCGGGCCGAGCTCCGCGACCGGGTGGCCATGGACGGTGATCTGAAGGCGCTCTCCGCGCTCGACCCGGCGCAGGAGGTCGGCTGTGTTGTTGCGGAGCTCCCGTTGCGCGACCCTTGTAGCCATGTGGCTACACTGTAGCAAGTGCGATTCCTGATCTTCCACGCGTACCTGTTGAGGGGCACGGGCAGCAACGTCTACAACGCGGAGCTTGCCCAGGCGCTGGCGGGACTGGGTCACGAGGTACACATCCTCAGCCAGGACCGCGAGGCGGCTCAGCTCGACTGGGTCAACGCCGTCGGGACCTGGGGCGAGGACGGCGACGGCGAGGCGGCGCTCGAGGTCGAGCAGCTGCGGCCGGCCGAGTGCCCCGGCTCGATCACCGCCTACCGCCCCGACATCGGCGGCCTGCTGCCCGTCTTCGTCGCCGACGAGTACGAGGGCTTCCGGGTCAAGGTCTTCCCCGAGATGAGCGAGGAGGAGCTGGAGGGCTACCTCGCCGCCAACGTCGAGGCCGTGCGGGACGTCGCCGCGCTGATCGGGGACTCCGAGGCGGCGCTCGCCAACCACGCCGTGATGGGGCCGGTGATCCTCGCCCGCGCCGGGCTCGAGTTCGCCGCCAAGATCCACGGCAGCGACGTCTCCTACACCGTGCGCCCGCACCCCGAGCGCTTCGTCCCCTACGCCCGTGAGGGCCTGGAGGCCGCGAGCGCCGCGCTGGTCGGCTCCCGGCACACGGCCGAGGACCTCTGGCGGACCCTGGAGATGCCGGGCCTCGAGGAAAAGACCCGGCTTGCTCCGCCCGGCGTCGACCTCGAGGCATTCAGCTCCCGCCCGCCCGAGGAGGCGAAGCGGACGATGGTCTCGCTGGTCGAGCGGCTCGAGGGCGGGGAGGGCGGGGGCGACGACGAGTTCGGGCGCGACGCCGCCGAGGCGGCCGAGGCGCTGCGCTGGTTCGCTGACGCCTCCGGGCCGCGGGTGCTGTTCGTCGGCAAGCTGATCGTCAGCAAGGGGGTGGACCTGCTCCTCGCCGGCTGGCCGCTGGTGGCGCGGGTCCATCCCGAAGCGCGGCTGCTGCTGGTGGGGTTCGGCGAGTACCGCGAGGGCCTGGAGCGGCTGTGGGCGGCGCTCGAGCGGGGGGATCTCGCCGACGCGGAGGCGATCGCCGCCGCCGGCCGCGCGCTCGAGGGCAACGGCGAGCCCGAGGTGCCGCTCCCGATCCTCTCCTCCTTCCTGGCGCGGGCCGGCGCGGGTGGCGGCTATGCGGGCGAGTCCCGCGCCGCCGCCGGGACCGTCGCCTTCAGCGGGCGGCTCGAGCACGACGAGGTCGCCCGGGTGATGCCGGCCGTGGATGCCTTCGTGATGCCGAGCACCTTCCCCGAGGCCTTCGGGATGGTCGCCGCCGAGGCTGCCGCCTGCGGGGTGCCGCCCGTCTCGGCGCACCACTCGGGGATGAGGGAGGTCTCGGCGCGACTGGCCGAGGCCACCGGCCCCGAGCTGGAGCCGCTGCTCTCCTTCGAGGTCGCCGAGGGGGCGCCGAGCGCGATCGCGGAGCGGATCAACGGCTGGCTCGGGCTGACCGGCGCCGAGAGCGAGAGCGTCGGCGAGGCCCTCTCGAAGCGGGTCGCGGAGCTGTGGGGCTGGGAGGGAGTGGCCCGCGGCGTGGTCGCTGCGTCGGCCGGAAAGCTCGACGAGCTCAGCCCCGTCCCGGATTCCTGATAGTTGCGTTCGTGACACGGTCGCCACTCGGCGGCGGACCCGGGGTGGGCGATCAATAGAATGGCGCCGCGGATGAAGGGACTCCCTCTCGCAAGGATCTTCGCGGCGATCGTCGTCCTTACGGTCGTCATGTCGTTCATCATGCTGATCCCGAATTGGGACGGCGAGCAGGCGTCCACCGCGGCGCCGAAGATCGACGAGCTGCTCGACGTGATGATCGTGCTCTCCTCGTTCGTGTTCTCGATCGTGATGGTGATGCTCACCTACGCGCTCTGGCGCTGGCGGGCCAAGCCCGGCGACGAGGGCGACGGCGAGCCGATCCACGGCAACACCAGGCTGGAGATCGCCTGGACCACGATCCCGACCGTGATCGTCCTCTTCGCCGCCGCCTACTCGTGGACGGTACTCGACAAGATCGAGACCGAGGACGCCGATCGGATGCCGATCACCGCGATCGGCCAGCAGTACGAGTGGCACTTCGACTATCCAGACCAGGGCGTCACCTCCGAGGAGCTGCACGTGGTGACCGACCAGCAGATCGAGGTCAGCATGCGGGCCCTCGACGTGCTCCATTCCTTCTGGGTGCCCGAGTGGCGGATCAAGCGCGACGCCGTCCCCGGCGCCCCCGGCGCCAGCATCGACGATGACTTCGTGGTCACCCCGGACAAGGCCGGAGCCTTCAGCCTGATCTGCACCGAGCTCTGCGGCATCGGCCACGCGACCATGCGCGCTCCGGTGGTCGTCGAGAGCCAGGCGGAGTTCAACAAGTGGGTCAGGACCCAGGACCCGCTGCCCAAGGACAGCGCCGCCGCCGCCAGTGAGGTCGCCCCCCAGTGACCCCGCTTGCGATAATCGCCCAGATGGACTCGATCACAGAGGGAGCGCGCCGGTGAGGGCGGCACTGACGCAACCGGGCTGGTGGCGCGCACTCTTCTTCACGGTGATCGCCGGCGCCTTCGGCTTCGGCCTCGTGATCGGCCTGCGGGCGATCTCCGGCCTCGACCTGTTCCAGACCGAGCAGACGGGCTACCCCCACATCGTCGTCCCCGCGATCACCGCGCCGCTCGGCTTCCTGGTCGGGATCGGCTGCTTCGACTACTGGTTCCGCTGGGCCTCCGGGGCGCCGACCCAGCCCGAGGACCACTCCTGGCATGGCGCCACGAGCTGGAAGGACTACTTCCAGGTCAACACCGATCACAAGGTGATCGGGATCCAGTACATCGTCACCACCTTCTTCTTCTTCTTCGTGGGTGGCCTGATCGCGATGATGATGCGCGCCGAGCTGGCCCAGCCCGGCACCCAGATCGTCGATCCGGCGACCTTCAACGGGCTCTTCTCAACGCACGCGGCGCTGATGATCTTCGTCTTCGTGATCCCGGTCTTCGCCGGGATCGCCAACTACGTGCTGCCGCTGATGATCGGCGCCCCCGACATGGCCTTCCCGCGGCTGAACGCGCTCAGCTTCTGGATGCTGCCGGTCGCCGGCGTCCTCTTCCTCTGCAGCTACATCGTCCCGGGCGGCGCCTTCGACGCCGGCTGGACCGGCTACGCGCCGTTGTCCACCGGGGCTCCACTCGGGCAATCGTTCTTCAACCTCGGGGTGCAGTTCGCCGGCGCCTCCTCGGTCGCGACAGCGCTCAACTTCCTGGTCACGATCATCACGATGCGGGCGCCGGGGATGAACTTCTGGCGGATGCCGCTGCTTGTCTGGGCCAACCTCTCGACCTCGCTGCTCGTGGTCGCCGCGACCCCCTTCATCGCGGGCGTGCAGTTCATGGTCCTGTTCGACCGCCTCCTGCACACCAACTTCTTCCAGGCGGCCTACGGCGGCGACGTCATCAGCTACCAGCACATCTTCTGGTTCTACTCGCACCCGGCGGTCTACATCATGATGTTGCCGGGCTTCGGGATCGTCTCCGAGGTGATCTCCACCCACTCGCGAAAGCCGATCTTCGGCTACCGACTGATGGCGCTGGCGCTGCTCGGGATCGTGGTGCTGAGCTACTCGGTCTGGGCGCACCACATGTTCGTCGCCGGCATGTTCAGCTGGCTGCGGGTGCCGATGATGATCACGACGCTGCTGATCGCGGTGCCGACGGGGATCAAGATCTTCTCCTGGCTGGGGACCCTCTTCTATGGGAAGATCCACCTCAAATCGACCTCGATGCTGTTCGCGCTCGGCTTCATCGTGACCTTCACGATCGGCGGCATCTCGGGCGTGATGCTGGGGATGATCCCGCTCGACATCCACGTCTCCGACACCTACTTCATCGTCGCCCACATCCACTTCGTGCTCTTCGGCGGCTCGGTGTTCACGATCTTCGCCGGCATCTACCACTGGTTCCCGAAGATCACGGGTCGCATGTACGACGAGAAGCTGGGGCGGATCCACTTCTACCTGACCCTCGCCGGGATGCTCGGGACCTTCGTTCCGATGCACTGGATCGGGATGGAGGGGATGCCCAGGCGCGTTGCCGACTACGCGGCGGAGTTCGGGGGCTGGAACCTCGAGATCTCGATCGCGAGCTTCATCCTCGGCGCCGCCCAGCTCGTCTTCCTCTACAACATGATCGTCTCCTGGCGCTTCGGGCCCAAGGCCCCGTCCAACCCCTGGCGGGCGAAGACGATCGAGTGGCAGGTCTCCTCACCGCCGCCGATCTTCAACTTCGATGAGATCCCGCGCGTCGTCGGCGGGCCCTACGAGTACGGCGTTCCGGGCGCCCGGCACGTGATCATGCCCGGCGAGAGCTCCGAGCTGCGAGAACCCGAGCGCTCGGGAGTCGGGGCGCCCACGTGACCGACGAGGTGAAGACCGAGATCTCTCACGAGGGCCGCAGGCGCGTCCTGATCTTCCTCAACGAGGTGGCCGGCGGCCGCAAGCTGGTCACTGCCGCACGGGAGCTCGACGACAAGGACGCCGACTACTTCGCCGTCGTCGCGCCGCAGAACCAGCCCGTCGTGGGCCAGCTCGTCGATTCCGACGAGGTGCGCGAGGGTGCCCAGAGCCGCGTCGATGTGACCCAGGCGGTCCTCTCGTCCTTCGGGATCGAGTCCGAGGGAGCGGTCATGGACCGCGACTCGGCGCTGGCGCTCGACGACGCGGTCCGGGCGACCAAGCCCGACCTCATCCTTCTCTCCTGCCTCTATGAGGAGCGCTTCGGCCTCACGCGCAAGGACCTGGTCGAGTGGGCGAAGGCGCGCTTCGACGTCCCGGTGGAGCACATCGCCGTCCGGGTGGACGATGACGCTGTCCGCTGGGACCTGACTCACACGCTCGTGGTCGCGACCCGCACGGTCCACAGCCCCGAGCTGCTCAAGCAGCTCAAGGGCCTCGCCGCGGAGCGCCCCCATCGCTACACCTTCATCTCCCCGCGCTCGGGAGACGTGGGCCGCGAGGAGGTCTGCGCGAACCTCGCGGCGACCCTCGCCGAGCTCTACCGCGAGCAGATCGACGCCACGGGGCAGCCGATGAGCCCGGAGTCCTTCCACGCGATCAAGAACGCGATCGAGCACTACCGGATCGACGACATTCTGATCTCGACCCTGAAGGGCCAGCAGTCCGCCTGGCTCGAGGACGGGTTGATCGAGAAGGTCAAGGAGATCACCGACGTCCCGGTCGAGCACGTCGAGTCGAGTCCCTCGGCAGCGCCGGTCGCCGTCGGCGCCGGAGCGGAGGGCTGATGGAGAGCGCAAGCGTCAGCGTCGGCCACGCCGAGCACGAGCACCACGGCCCGCCCGAGGCCAACCAGAGCTCGCGGATCGACCGCCAGACCCTCGGGATCCTGCTTTTCATCATCACCGAGGCGATGCTGTTCGGCGCCTTCTTCTCCTCCTACTTCTTCATCCGCGTCGTCGCCAACGACGGGCCCTGGCCGCCGGATGGGTTCGAGCTTCCGGTCTCTGTGGCGTTCGTGAACACGCTGATCCTGGTCGCGTCGAGCTTCACCATGCACTGGGCGCTCGAGTCGATCCGGGCCGGCAACCACCGCGGGCTGAAGCTGGGCCTGGTCAGCACCCTGATGCTCGGCACCACCTTCCTCTTCATCCAGATCAACGAGTACATCCACATCGGCTTCTCCGCCCGCGACGGCGCCTTCGGATCGATCTTCTACGGCCTCACCGGCCTCCACGGGGCCCACGTCTACGTCGGCCTGACGCTGCTCGCGATCGCCTCGGTCCGCGCCTTCAGGGGCCACTACGGCCCCGACGGGAAGGACCACCTCGGCGTCGAGGTACCCGGGATCTACTGGCACTTTGTGGACGTCATGTGGGTGATCGTCTTCACCGTCGTTTACGTCCTCTAGCTCCAACCCCGGAAGGAGGTGCCATGCCCAACGTCGGACCGATGGAACTGGGGGTAGTTCTGATCATCGCCCTGATCGTCATCGGGCCCAAGAAGCTGCCCGATCTGGCGCGCTCGCTGGGCCACGGTGTGCGGGAGTTCAGGGAGACGATCTCCGGCGCGGCAGACCCGCCGCCCAAGAAGCAGGTCGAGCCGGAGGTCGCGGAGGCCGGCGCCGGACCCGCCGGCGAGGCTTCCGCCGAGGCCACCGATCAAGACGCCACCGCGGAGCACCGCGGCTAGCGGGGTGGCCGAGCAGGTCCGAAACCCGCTGCGCAACGAGGCGGACGCCTTCCGCTTCCTGATGATGTGCGTCGGGGCGGCCGCGGTCGTGATCGTCGTCGCGCTGCTGCTCGGCTCGCTCGCGGGCGTCCTGGTGGCGATCGCCTTCCTGATAGTGGGCGCCTGGCGCACCTGGGGGATGTTCGACAGCTGGCGCCGGCTCGGCTCCGATCCCGACCGCGCCCCCGACCGCGACTAGGTGCGCCTGCACGCGCTCGCCGCGGCCGGGCTCCTGCTCGCCGCCCTAGCGGTGGTGCTCGCTGACGGCGCGCCCGCCGGCAGCGCCAGTGCCGCGACGGCCAAGGCGGCGAAGGCGGGAGGGATCACCAGCAAGACCTTCCGCATGAAGGGGCCCGACGACAAGAAGCGGCTAACCGTCTCCTGCCCGGGCCACAGCAAGCCGCTGGGCGGCGCGATGACGGCCCGCCCGCGGCCCGGAGGCGACGGGGAGGGCGTCTATCCCCACTCATACGAGCGCCTCGGCCAGCAGGGCGGTTGGCATGTGACCGCGGTGCTGTTCGATCCCTCACATCGGAGCACCCAGCCGCGCAAGGTCACCCTGCAGGTCGTCTGCGGGCCGAAGCTCGGCCACGTGACCCCGCCCCACAAGACCGCCTACGTGAAGCCGGGCCAGACCAAGAAGGTCGTTGCCAAGTGCCCGGGCCACCGGCACCTGTTCGCGGGCGGATTCCAGCGCACCGACTTCACCTCGCGCGGCGGCGACTTCGTCACCGAGTCGCGTGCCATCTCCTCGAAGGCGTGGCGCGTCGTCGGACACGCCTTCGGCGGCTTCGGCGGCGAGCTGACCGCGATCGCCTACTGCGTCCGGAGCAAGAAGCCGCTGCTGCACGAGGTCTCGGCCTCGACGACCCTCCGCAAGGGCGCTCTCGGCAAGGCGACGACGCCCAAGTGCCCGAAGGGCCGGCGGATGACGGTGGGCGGCTTTCGCGGCCCCCGGTCGGGCTCGGCCTTCTTCGGCGACGGCTCCTTCAACCACAACGGCAGCTGGTCGGCGTCGGGCTACAACCGGGGCCAGGCGGCGAAGCTGACCGCCTACGGCTACTGCCTCAAGCTCTAGCGCCCGGGGCGGGGCGCCGAGACGCTCCTACTTGCCGCCGTTGACCGACTGGAGCAGGTAGTTGACGAGCTGGTTGAGCTGGGCCGGGGTGAGCTGGTCGCCGTAGGTCTGGGGCATCACGCCGGAGGAGAAGCCGCCCTCGATCTGGGCGTTGGGATCGGTGATCGACTCGCTGACCTGGGCGGCTGTCTGGCCGGGCAGCACGTCGTCGAGGTTGGGCCCCACGCTGCCCGTGGTCCCGGCGGTGCTGAGCGTGTGGCAGCCGCCGCACGTGGTCGCGAAGAACTGGTCGGGGATGAACTCGGGCGCCTGGATGCCGGGCACGCCCGCGACGCTGGCGACGTAGGCGGAGACGTCCTCGGCCTCGGAGCCCTCGACGAGGTTGGCCGGCATGTAGACGGCGGTGTCCTGAGGGTCGGCCGGGCGCGGGTGCTCGATCTGGCCCTGGATGACGCCCTCGAAGGTGTCCTGATCCATGCCGGACTTGCGGGCCTCCTGGAAGGCGAGGTCGAGGTTGGGGCCGACGGCGCTGCTGGTGCCCGCCGCGGTCAGGGTGTGGCAGCTGCCGCACTTCTGGGTGAAGAGCTGCTGGCCGTTGTCGAGGTCGGACGTCTCCTGGAGGTCGCAGCCGGTGAGGGCCGCGAGCGCCGCAAGGGTGACCGCCGCGGAGAGCAGGAGCTTGATCTTTCTCGGGCGGGCCTTCGAGGTCATCTGCGTAGGCAATCCTATCGGGCGCCCCCGCTGGGCCTCCCCGCCCGTGAGGTGGTCGGCTAGGCTTACATCGAAAGGCACTGGCAACGGCCGGAGCGGAGGATTCGATGGAGGTCAGGGATGGCATGTCGAGCGTGGTCCTCGCGCTGGGCCCTGAGCACAATCTCCGCGACGCGGCGACCAAGATGACCGAGAAGGGCACCGGTGCCGCCCTTGTCTTCGACGAGGAGGGGCCGGCTCCCCGGATCATTACCGAGCGCGACATCCTCAACGCGGTCGGCTCGGGCAAGGACCCCGACGAGGCCCTGGTAGCCGATCACATGAGCGAGAGCGTCATCTCCGCCGCCCCGGACTGGAGCCTCGAGCAGGCCGCGGAGGAGATGGTCCAGCGTGGCATTCGCCACCTGGTCGTGGTTGACGGCGGCGAACTGGTGGGCGTGCTCTCGATGCGCGACATCGTGCGCTGCTGGACCCGGGAGGGCGCCACCTCCTCGATCACGCCTCCCTGAGGGCCGCCGGCCCGCCGGCCCGCCCGCGCGCCGTTGGGGCGACGCTCTACTCGAGGATGCTCTTCACCGCCATCGCGATGAAGAAGACGATCACGATCTCGGTGACGACCCATGAGTTCTCGCTCATCCAGTCGCGAGCCTTCGGCAGGAAGGTCTCGGCCCGCTGACCGAGAGAGAGGACGAGCAGGAACGGCAGCGCCAGGAGGAAGAGCGTCAGGGCCAGGAACGGGAGCAGGTGCCACCAGGGGTCGCCCTGGCCGGCGAGGAAGGAGCCGACGGCGAAGGAGGTGAGGATGTCGGTCGGGAAGACGCCCAGCAGCAGGAAGCCGAGCTTGAACGAGAACCTCGGCTCCGCGGTCGCGAGCCTGCCCATCCACTTCGGCGGCTCGGCCGTGTCACGGGTGCGGAAAACGTAAATGCCCGCGACCACCAGCAGCAACGCGACCACCTCGTCGAGCGTGTCGTGGGAGACGCCCTGGTCAGACGCGCCGTGCTGGGCGAGGTAGGCGATCGAGACGATCGCGGTGATCGAGACGGCGCCTCCGCTGATGAAGGCGATCGAGTTGGCGCGCCACCTCTCGCTGGTCGCGAAGAAGATCGCGCTGAGGATCTGCGGCCCGGCGATCATCACGAACGCCATCGGCAGGATCTTCGCGATCGTCACCCTGCGGCCGCCTGACGGAAGATCGTCACTGAGGCCACCCTACCCGGGCCGCAGGCCGGAGCGGGAAATCCGGAGGATGCGCTGGGAAATCCGGAGGATACGCTGGGAGGGATGGAGCGCCGCATCGTTCCCAGCCATTTCAACCGGGACGGCAAGCCCAAGCGGGGATACCCGAAGGAGAGCGAGGCGCGCGATGAGGCCGCCCGCCTCGGGATGGAATTCTACCTCTGCGACTTCTGCAACCGCTGGCACCTGGCCAGCAAGCAGGGACCGGGCTAGCCGCGTCGGCGCGGGCGGAAGGCCGACAGCGGGATGCTGGCGCTGTCTGACTGCTGCTCGCGCGGCATCGCAGCGGTCTGGCGCCGGCTGTCGCGAAGCCAGGAGATCAGCGCCAGCAGAGCGATCAGGCCGCCCACGGCCGCGTAGGGCCACCAGGCGTAGATACCGACGATCACGAAGGCGAGGCCGGCCGCGAGCAGGGCCGGCATCCAGGATGGCCTGGGGGTGTAGACCCACTCGGTCGGCTTGGGGGGCTGGCTCACGCCAGGTAGAGGATCGAGGCGTAGAAGGCTAGGCCGAAGACGAAGAGGATCAGGGCCCCGAGCCACATGCCGGAGCGGATGTTGGCGCGTGCGCGGTCGCGATCCACGGCGGGAATCTACAACACCCGGTCGAGGGCCATTGCCACGAACAGGAGCGCCAGGTACAGGAGGGAGCTGAGATAGAGCCGCCGCGCCGCAGCCGTTGATGGCCGCAGGGCGAGCGCCGCCGCGAGGCCGATGAAGCAGGCCCCCAGCCCGAGAGCGGCAGCGAGGTAGATGGCTCCGAAGAGGCCGGTGGCGACGGGCAGCGCGGTGACGGTCACGAGCAGCACCGAGTAGGCGAGGATCTGGCGCCTGGTCACCGCCTCGCCGCGGACGACCGGCAGCATCGGCGTCCCGGTCTTGGCGTAGTCGTCCTTGATCAGCAGCGACAGCGCCCAGAAGTGGGGCGGGGTCCAGAGGAAGACGATCGCGAAGGGCCAGAGCGCGTCGAGGGTGAGGCTCCCCGTCGCCGCGGCCCAGCCGACCAACGGTGGCATCGCGCCGGCGGCGCCGCCGAGGACGATGTTCTGCGGCGTCCGCGGCTTCAGCCACATCGTGTAGAAGAAGACGTAGCCCAGCAGCCCGACCGCGGAGAGGCCTGCCGCGAGCCAGTTGACGGTGAGCCCGAGCTGCAGCACGGCAGCCACGCCGAGGGTGATTCCGAAGGCGAGGCCGTGGGCGGGGCTGATCCGCCCGCTGGCCATGGGGCGGTGACTGGTCCTGGTCATCCTCGCGTCCGACTCGCGCTCGAGGTAGTGATTGATCGCCCCCGCGCCGCCGGCGGCGAGATAGCCGCCGAGCATGGTCCAGAGGATCGTCGCCAGCGGCGGCCCCGAGGGGTCGGCGACGAACATCGTCGCCACCGTCGTCAGCAGCAGCAGCGAGATGATCCGCGGCTTGGTCAGGGTGATGTAGTCGCGGACCAGCTCGCGAGCGGAGCTCGTCGCAGGGGAGGGCAGGGGACGGCGCGCCTGCACCGGCGAGCCGACCGGCGGCTCGATTCCGCCTCTCTCGAGTGTTCCTGTTTCGGCTTCCATTGTCAGGCGGCCGCCACCGGCGTTCCGGCCTTGGAAGGCCTCGCGGTGGCTCGGGATGGGACGCGCACCCAGGCCAGGGTATAGGCGATCAGCAGCACCGTCACCCAGAGCAGCGTCCCGGTGCCGAGGTGGGCGACGACCAGCGTCGCGTGCTTGCCGAGCATCACGTTGAGAACGCCGAGGCTGAACTGGGCGAGGAGCACGGCGGCCGTGAGCGCGAGCAGCTGCGAGCGCGAGCCGCGGTGGTAGGCAAAGCCGAGCAGGAAGAGGACGCTGAGGGTGGCGCCGTAGACGAGCACCCGGTGCGTCAGCTGGATGTCGATCAGGCGCGACTCGCCGAAGGGCAGCACGCCCTCGTTGGCACAGCCCGGGAACTGCTCGCCGCAGGCGAGGTGGGCACCGCCGACCGGGCCGTTCTCGACCCCCTCCTTCTCGGTGCCGGCGACGTAGCCGCCGGCGACGATCGCCGCCAGCACCAGCACGGCCGCCACGGCGGATGCGGTGCGGAGGCCGCGGGGGGGCGTGGCCGCGGCCAGCTCGGCGCTGTGGGGTCCCTCGAGCGCCTGCTCGCGCCGCGCTCGTACCACCAGCCAGAGCAGGATCCCGAGCAGGATCATTGCCAGCATCAGGTGGGCCGCGACCAGAAGCTCGTGCAGGTTGTTCTCGACCGTGAACCCGCCCAGGACCGCCTGGCAGAGGACCAGCACGCCCGCGATCAGCGATCCCCGGAAGGCCCAGCGCTGCTCGGGGAGGTGCTTGTAGGCCCGCCAGGCCATCCAGACGATCAGGCCGACGACGACGGCCGCGAGCAACCGGTGT
This sequence comes from Solirubrobacterales bacterium, assembly GCA_009691195.1. Taxonomy (GTDB): domain Bacteria; phylum Actinomycetota; class Thermoleophilia; order Solirubrobacterales; family 70-9; genus SHVA01. The sequence continues at coordinate 87,406 of SHVA01000001.1, forward strand.
GAGAACTCGACGATTCGGTTGAGGTCGCCGATCAGCGGGACCACCTGGCCGCCGCAGAGCGGCCAGCCCTCACTGCCGCTGCCGGCGGCACCGCAGCCCAGGCCCGAATCGCTGACCCGGACGATGCCGCCCACCAGGACCAGGGCGAAGGTGACACCTGCGGTGGCCTCGACGAGTCGCTGAAAGCCGCGAAGCTCGCCGGCCCCGCCGCCGGCAAGGGAGCGCTCCATGCGCCTCAGGCTACCGGGGCGCCTTGCTCGGCCTGCTCGCTCGAGCCCTCGCGCGCGAGGACAGCGTCACGTATGTCACGAAGCGGTTCGGCGCTGCGCACGTCGGGGATCACGTCGAAGTTGTGCTCGGGGGGCGGCGAGGGCGCGTACCACTCCAGCGTCTCGCCGTGCCAGGGGTCCGGGCCGACCTCGACGCCGCGGCTGGCGCTCCGGGCCGCGTTGATTACCGAGACCAGAATCCCGATCGAGAGGACGACCGAGCCGATCGTCGCGATCAGGTTGTAGGTGTCGAGCCCCTGCCCCTCGAAGAAGCGGTAGGCGTCAACGGGCTGGCCCTCGAGGCCGGCCAGGAACATCGGGATGAAGGTGAGGTGGACGCCGACCAGGATCAGCAGCAGCGACAGCCCCGCCATCGATTCGCCCATCAGGCGGCCGGTCATCTTCGGGAACCAGTAGTGGAGCGCGGCCAGCCCGCCGAGCACCGAGCCGCCGACCAGCACGTAGGCGGTCTCCGCGGTGGCGGCGACGGTGTCGGCCAGCAGCCAGTTGACGGGGATCACGGCCTGGATCAGCTCTCCGGCGAGACCGAACGCGAGCGTGGAGATGGCGCCGAGCGCGAACAGCATCGGGGCGCGGAGCCGGATCGCGCCGCCGGCCAGCGTCGCCAGCCAGTTGTAGAAGGTCAGTCCCAGCGGGAGCAGCAGCAGCAGCGCCATCAGCATCGCACCGTAGAGCCAGCCGACGGGGATGGACGCCGTGAACATGTTTTGCATCCAGGCGAGCACGCCGAGGACCGGGATCGCGACCATCGAGGCGAGCACCGCGCCCCGTGAGAACAGCGGCTTGCCGCTGAACGTGGGCACGATCTCGGAAATCGCCCCGATCGCCGGCAGCAGCATCAGCACGTAGCAGCCGGTGAAGAAGATCCAGCTCAGGTGCTGGTAGTAGATCGGCGCGCCGCCCTCGCCGGCGTCGAAGAAGACGCCGTCGAAGTGTCGGTCGATCTCCAGCATCGTCAGCGCCGCGAGCATCAGTGGGCCGACGGCAAGCAGCAGCCAGCTCGAGACGGCGCCGGCGAAACTGAACGGCGCAAGCCGTCGCCAGGCCATACCCGGCGCGCGCATGCGGCGCAGGGTCACCGTCAGGTTCAGCGCCTGCAGTGTCATCCCGAGCACGGCGAGCCCGACGGAGGTGATCCAGACGTCGACGCCATTGTTGGAGATGAAGGCCGGCTCCGAGAGCGGGGGAAGGGCGTTGAAGTTGGCCTCGGGCGGCGTGTAGGCGAAGCTGACGTAGAGCGCGGCTCCGGCGGAGAGGTAGAGCCAGAGGGCGAATGAGCCGAGTCGCGGGAAGGCCGTGCCACGAGCGCCGATCTGCAGCGGCACGACGTAGGTGAAGAGGCCGATCGCGAAGGGAACCGCGAACAGCACGATCAGCGTCGTCTGCCCGACCGAGAGCAGCCTGTCGAAGGTGATCGGCTCGATCAGCGTGTTCTGGGGGACCGCGAGCTGGGCTCGCATCAGGACGAACTCGACCAGCCCCAGCACGAGGAAGGCGAGCGAGGCGCCGATCATCAGCCGCCCCTGGTCCTTGTGGTCGCCGCTGGTGGTCAGCTCGATCCAGCGCGGGCGCCGGCTCGGGACGGCGTCGCTGACCAGCTCGGGCCGGTGGGGGGAGAGCGTGCTCGATCCGTTGCCGTCGCTCACTCGCTGCCTCCCGGCGCTTCGTCGCCTTCGCTGTTGTCGACCAGGGCCCCGCCCTCGGCGAGCTGGGCCTGAACGAACGCCTGACCCTTCTGGATTCCCTGAGCCTGCTCGGCGAGCCACTGCTGGTACTGGGGAACGTCAACGACCCGCACCCGCGTCCGCATCGCCGGGTAGCCGGCGCCTGAGAAGGCGTAGGAGGCGCCATCGTAGACCCCCTCCTCATCCGCCCGGAACCAGGTCTGGTTGAGGGTTCCGGGGATCGCGTCGGCCTTCGCCCCGAGGCCCGGCACCCACCAGCGATGGAGGACGTCGGTCGAGTCGAGTGTGAGGAGCACCGTCGTATCCACCGGGACCACCAACTCGTAGTAGGAGAAGGTCTGGGGGAAGGAGGCGCTGGCGCCGGTGCCGGCCGGGGCGGAGGGGTTCGGGCTCGAGCTCTGGTCGGCGGCGGGCGCCGGGTACTCGTAGCGCCAGATCCACTGCTGGCCGACGGCCGTGATCTTGAGGGGCTGGGGATCGCCGCTGGGGACGTCGAGGGTCCGCTGGGCGGTCAGGGGCCTGGAGGCCTGGAGGCCGTCGGCGCCCGCGGAATCGAGTTTGGAGGCGCTGTGGGTGACGATCACGCCGGCCGCGAAGATTACGATGGCGATGGCGGTGAGGCCGCCTGCGACGATGAACTGCGCCCGCCCGCGGCTGCGCACCCGTCGCGCGCTGCGGCCGCGAACGGCGCGGTGGCGGACGACGAGCGCCACCAGGGCGGCGTTGGCGGCCAGCGCCAGCACGGCGGCGATCGCCAGCATCACCCAGTAGAGGGCGTTCAGGTCTTCGGCGTTCGGGGAATGGGCGCTTTCGGGGCCAAGCAAGGCGCGGCCATTCTATTCAGGCGGCGGCGGCGGCGAGGGGCTAGCCGCGGCCCGAGGGCCCATCGCCACCGCGGTGCAGCAGCGAGCCGGCTGCCCGCTCCCAGCGCTGCACGCCGGCGGCCCAGGTCTGCTCAGGAAAGTCCCGGATCGCCTGCCAGCGCAGGGCCTCGAGCCCGATCACGAAGAGCACGACCAGCAGGACGGAAACGGAGAGGCGGCTGAAGCCCGGGGTCGGGGACCACCAGAAGAGCAGGCCGAGGACGATCAGCAGCGCCGCGTAGGCGGTGGAGCGCGAGTGCAGGATCGGCGCCAGCGCCCTGCGGGCTGCCCGGCCGAGGCCCGTCGGGCCAGCGAGCCAAGTTCCGATCACGATCACGATCCCGTAGAAGAGCATCGCGCCGCCACCGGCTGCGAGCAGCGAGGTCCCGATGCTCCAGGTCGCGTTGACGGCGGGCTCCGCCGAGGCGGTGGAGGCGAGCTGGCCGGTCACAGCGTCGCCGGCGACGTGGCGGATGACCAGGACCGCGATCCCGACCAGGATGAAGCCGATGCCGACGCTTCGCAGCGCCTCCCTGCGCCAGCCCTTGGCGAGGAAGACCGCCAGTGCGTAGAGCACCAGCGCCAGCGCCGTCAGCGCCCAGGCGAACGTCTGCAGCAGGTCAACCGCCTTCTGTGCCGATTCCAGCTCGTTGTTTTCCAGGATCACGATTTGGCCGACGCCGGGCGGGAGCTTGGAGGCGGCGTCCACCCCGACCTGCCCGCCGAGCTGGGAGACGATCGTGGAGAGGTCGAGCTTCACGTCCTCGTCGCCTCCGTGCTGGATCACGTCGAGGAGGGTGCGGTGGGTGGCCTCGTTGGCCTGCTCCCAGAGCTGCTGGACCCTGGGCCGCTGAAGTGCGTCGTTGGCGAGATTGGTCGCGAGCTGGCGGATCGCGCCGGAGATCGGGCCCGCCGCGGGCGCCGCGCGCGGCGGCAGCGCTTGCTGGATCTGGGCCTGGACGTCGGCCTCGGTGAAGAGCTCGTCCACCATGAAGCCCGACACCTGCTCGCGGACGTCCTTGTTCTCGAGCAGCTCGGTGCTCGTCTCCGTCCACGCGTCCGTCTCGAGCAGCTGGCGCTTGGCCCAGACCGCGAAGACGGCGAGAAAGGCGACGATCGTGCCGACCACGACCAGCGCCACGACGGTCTTGTGCCTGGGGCGCGCCGCGACTGATCCCTCGGAACTCATCGGCCGCCGTCCTAGTTCCTGGACGCTCGGGCTGTCACTTTCGAGCACCAGGGGCTAGAACTCTCGTGTCAACGGCTGCCATCAAGGCGACCGCCTAACAAGGAGAGACACATTGAGAGGTGCAGGTCGCGTCGCGTTCGCAGCCATCCTGCTGATGATCGCGGGAGTGCTGAACATCATCTACGGGATCGGAGCCATCTCCGACGCCAGCTTCTTCGTCGGGAGCACGAAGTACGTGTTCTTGAGTTTCCATACATGGGGCTGGATCACGGTGCTGCTCGGAGTCATCCAGCTCACCGGTGGCTTCTCGCTGATCGGCGGGCGGACCTACGGTCGAGTGATCGGGATCGTCGCCGCCAGCCTCGGCGCCATCGGCGCGCTGCTGTCGATCGGCGGAGCGTTCCCGTTCTGGTCGCTGGGCATCTTCGCCCTCTGCGTGATCGTGCTCCACGGGATCGTGGTGTACGGCGAGGACGAGAACATCGCCTAGAGAACGGATGGCGGTGCTGATCGCACGCCAACCAAAACGGTCACGAGGGCCCCGCATCGGCGGGGCCCTCGTCGGCTGATGAGTCCGGAGCGCCGCCGGCGAGGGTCAGGCGTCGTGACGATCGAGACCGCGACGGTCGGCGACCCGGGGAACCCCTCGGTGGGGGTAGTCCAGACGTTCGGCGGCCCGAAGGGCGAGTTCGTGGACCCGCCCAAGGGCACCGGGATCTACAAGACCTGTGGTGACGCGCCGGCAGCGCCGCCGCCCTGCATCACGGTGGGCGCGGTCAAGGACACCTTCGGGATCGGCGAGTTCGAGATCACCGATGAGCGCTACCGGGATCACTTTTCGAAGTTCCCCTTCGCGAACGGGTTCCTGGGCGTGGTCAGGATGCTTCCTGCGCAGATACGTCACGCGACCGGTGAGATCCGCATCCCCGATGGCGCGATCAGCGGGGACTACGACCTGGTCGTCATCGGCTCGCCGACGTGGTGGCTGACGACCTCGATTCCCGTTCGCTCCTTCCTCAAGTCCGACGACGCCGATGCGTTGCTCGGCGGCACGCGCTTCACCAGTTTCGTGGTTTGCCGGCGCTACTTCGGCTTCAACCTGAGGACCGTGAAGAAGCTCGGCACAAAGCACGGCGGCGAGTGGGTGGACGGGACCGAATTCACGTATCCGGGCGGCCAGATCCGGTCGCTGCTGTCGTTGATCAGCTTCCTCGGCAGCGGCGAGCAGCGCGGGCGCTACCTCGGGATCAAGATCCCTCCGACCAACCTGCAGCCCGAGCACCTGGTCCAGGCGCGGGAGTTCGCCGCCAAGCTCCCGCTCGAGTGACCGCCTAGCCGCGCGAGCGCTGGCCCTGGGCGTATGAGCCCATGTCGATGAAGAAGGCGAAGATGACGATGAACCACTCGAAGCCCTCGACGCCCCGGGAGCTGCTCCACATCACCGCGTAGGCGAGCGTCGTCCAGGGGATGAAGAAGAAGCCGAGGAACGGCACCAGCCAACTGTCGAACGCCCTGCTGAGGAGGTCGCCGAAGAGCCAGAGCGCGATCAGCGCCAGGCGCGGCGAGATGATCGCCAGCAGTGCGAACAGGCAGCCCACGGCCGGGACCCTATCTCAGTAGCCGGTGCCGGTCTTCACTCGCCTGCGCTCGGTCTCGACCGCTCCGCCCTTCTTCTTCAGGGTCTCGCAGGCGGTCGCGATGTCGGCGGCGAGCGAGTCGACCATCTCCCGCGACAGCGTCTCCTTTACGAGCGCCCGCATCAGCTTCACCTTCTCGGCGTTCGGCGGCATCGTGTAGGCGGGGACCATCCAGCCGCGCTCGGCCTGAAGCTGCCAGGCGAGGTCGAACTCGTCGTATCCCTGATCGCCCAGCAGCTTGAAGGCGACCAGCGGAAGCTGCTCCTCCCCCTGGCCGATCAGCTCGAAGTTGCCCATCTCGGTCAGGCGCTCCGCGAGCGTGTTGGCGTTGTGCTGCATCACGGTCATCACATACGTGTACCCCTTGCGCCCGAGGCGGACCAGGTTGTAGTACTGCGCCAGGACCATCGAGGAGCCGGTGGAGAAGTTGAGCGTGAAGGTTTCGTCCTCCTTGCCGAGGTAGTTCTCGGTGAAGACGAGGTCCTTCGCGAGGTCGGAGCGCTCGCGGAAGATCAGCCACCCGATCCCCGGGTAGACGAGGCCGAACTTGTGGCCCGAGACGTTGATCGAGCGCACCTGCTCGAGCCGGAAGTCCCATTCGGAGTCGGGGTAGAGGAAGGGCCAGACGAAGCCGCCGCTGGCGGCGTCGACGTGCAGCGGCACATCCAGGCCCTTCTCCTTCTTGATCTCGACCAGCAGCTTGTTGATGCCCGGGATGTCGTCGCTGTGGCCGGTGAAGGTGGTGCCGAGCACGACTGCGACGCCGATCGTGTTCTCATCGACGTGAGGCGCCACGTCGTCGGGGCCGATCGTGTACTTGCCCTCCTTGAGGGGAACGATCCGCGGCTCGACGTCGAAGTAGCGGCAGAACTTCTCCCAGACGACGTGCACGTCGCCGCCGAAGACGAGGTTGGGCTTGTCGGTCGGCTGCTTGTCGGCTTCGCGGCGCTCGCGCCACTTCCACTTCAGCGAGAGCGCGCCGAGCATGATCGCCTCCGAGGAGCCCTGGGTCCGGGCGCCGGTCGTCTCGCCCGGGGCGTTGTAGAGGTTGGCCAGCATCCGGATGCAGCGCTGTTCGATCTCGGCGGTCTGCGGATACTCGGCGTGGTCGATGAAGTTCCGGTGCAGGTTCTCGGCGATCAGCCGCTGGGCCTCGGGCTCCATCCAGGTGGTGACGAAGGTCGCGAGGTTGCGCATCGGGTCGCCATCGAGGAAGAGCTCCTCGCCGATCATCCGCATCGCGTCCACCGCGGGCAGCCCGTGGTCGGGCATCTCGCCGGCCGGAGCGGACTCCACCAGCCAGCGGCTGCCGTAGCCGTAGGGCGCCGGCGGCAGCTCGTGGTCGGCCTTCGGGTGCTTCGGCTTGTCCTTCGCGCTCATCTTCCCCTCCGTTGTCAGTGGCTCCCAGGCTCTTGAGGCTGCATCATGCCGCAGGCTATGCGTTCGACCCCCGAACCCCCCCGAGACCCCGACGGCGTGGAGTACGTCGGCCACGCTACCACCCTGATCCGCGTCGGCGGCGTCTCGGTGCTCACCGACCCGTTCCTGGGGCGCGGCATGGGCCCGCTGAGGCGGATCGGGCCCGCCCCCGACCCGGCGATACCGGCCGGGGTGGACGTTGCGCTCGTCTCCCACCTTCACCGAGACCACCTCGACCTACATTCCCTGCGGCGGCTGCGGCCCGAGATTCCGCTCGTCGTGCCGCGCGGGGGCGCCCATCTTCTCTCCAGGGTGGGCCCCGAGCGCGTGTGCGAGATCGACCTGGGGGAGACGATCTCGGTGGCGGGGGTGGAGGTGACCGCCGTCCAGGCCCTTCACGACGGTCACCGCGACCGCTGGGGGACGGCGGTGACCCCGCTCGGCTATGTGGTCGAGGCCGGCGGCCGGCGGGTTTACTTCGCCGGCGACACCGATCTCTTTCCCGAGATGTCCGAGCTCGAGGGGATCGACCTGGCGCTCGTCCCGATCTGGGGCTGGGGGCCGTCCCTGGGCAAGGGGCTGCACCTCGACCCCTCGGGGGCTGCCGACGCCGTGCGGCGGATCCAGCCCAGGATCGCGGTTCCGATCCATTGGGGGACCATATATCCGCTCGGGCTGCGCAGGCTGCGTCCCGAGCCGCTCTCCGATCCTCCGCTCGAGTTCGTACGGGTCGCCGCCGAGCTCGCGCCGGAGGTCACGGTGCATGTTTTGCAGCCAGGCGAGAGTATGGAGCTGTGAAGGCGGCGCGCGGAGTGGGGCGGACGGTGAGGGACCTCCTCAGGGGGCTGCTGCTGTGGGCCCTCGTCTCGGCCGTCTTCTGGGCCGCCGTCGCGGTGATCCCGGGGATCGATCTGCCCAGCTTCCGCGCGGCGATGCTCACCACCGCGCTGATCGCCGCCATCAACGCGCTGCTCTGGCCGCTGATCATCAGGATCGTCCTGCCGCTGACGGTGCTCACCTTCGGCCTCGGCTCGCTGATCCTCAACGCCGGCGTCGTGGCGCTGGCGATCAGGCTGGTGGACGGCGAGTTTCCCCCGTTTCTCGGGGCGCTCGCATCGGCGTTCGTCATCTCCGTCGCCCTGATGGTGCTGATCCCGGCGCTCAGCTTCGACGACGATGCGCGCCAGCTCCGCGTCGTGCGCCGCCGGGCGCGAGCCGTCACCGACGAGAACCGGACCGACGTTCCCGGCGTGATCATGTTCGAGATTGACGGCCTCGCCGAGCCCATTCTGCGACGGGCGCTGGAGGCGGGCCACGTGCCGACGATGGCGCGCTGGCTCGAGGATGGGAGCCACCGCGTGGTCCCCTGGGAGTGCGACCTCTCCTCCCAGACCGGCGCCAGCCAGGCCGGGCTGCTGCTCGGCAGCAACCACGACATGCCTGCCTTCCGCTGGTACGAGAAGGACACGAAGCGGACGATGGTCTCCAACCACGGCAAGGACGCGACGGAGATGGAGAACCGCCACTCCGACGGTGGCGGCCTGCTCGCCGAGCGAGGGGCCAGTCGCGGCAACATGTTCTCTGGAGACGCTCCCCGCTGCTCGGCGACGATGAGCGTGATCAAGGACCGCGAGCGCTCGGGCACCAGCGAGTACTTCGCCTACTTCGCAGACCCCTACGGCCTCACCCGCACGATCACCCTCTACCTCTGGGACGTGATCCAGGAGCGGCGCGCCGCTCGCCATCAGCGCCGCAACGGCGAGCAGCATATCGACCGCGGAGGCCTCTATCCCTGGATGCGCGGCGCGATCACCGTGGTCATGCGCGACCTCAACGTCGCCAGCCTGATGGGCGACATCGTCGAGGGGGTCCCGGTCGTCTACTCGACCTTCGTCGGCTACGACGAGGTGGCCCACCACTCGGGGATCGAGGAGCCCGACGCGTTCGCCGTGCTGAAGCAGCACGACGCCCAGCTCGCCCGGCTCGAGCGGGCGATAGAGCAGGCTCCGCGGCCCTACCACCTGGTCGTCCTCTCCGATCACGGCCAGACCCAGGGCCGCCCCTTCCGCCAGCGCTACGAGACGACCCTGGAGGAGCTCGTCGAGGGCGCGCTGGCGGGGGGCGATGTCTTCGCGCCGGCCCCCAGCGACGAGGGCCTGAGCACGGTCGGCAGTGCGATCACCGACGCTCGCGACGAGGGCAGCACCGGCTCGCGCCTGCTCGCGCGGGCGACCCGCGACAGTATCGTCGAGAGGGAGGTGGCGATCGGCCCCAACAAGGAGGCGATGCGCGAGGAGAACTCCACCGACGCCGGCGAGCACACCGCGGTCGTGCTGGCATCGGGTGGCCTCGGGCTGGTCTCACTGACCGAGGTGGACCACCGCATGAGCCTCGAGGAGATCGAGGCGCTGCACCCGGAGCTGCTGGGCACCTTGACCGAGCACCCCGGGATCGGCTTCGTCATGGTCCGCACCGAGGCTGACGGAGCCGTGGTGCTCGGGGCGGGCGGGGGTCGCCGGCGGCTATCCGACGATGACGTCACCGGCGAGGACCCGCTGCGCCACTTCGACGCCACCGCCGCCGATCACCTGCGGCGCACCGACGGCTTTCCGCACTGCCCCGACCTGCTCGTCAACTGCATGTACGACCCCGAGGCCAACGAGGTCGCCCCCTTCGAGGAGTTCATGGGGTCCCACGGCGGCCTCGGCGGCTGGCAGACCCACCCCTTCTCGATGGTGCCCAGCCCCTGGAGCGAGCCCACCGCGCCGATCGTCGGGGTCGAGGCGATGCATCGCGCGCTGCGGGGATGGCTCGAGGAGACGGGTCAAACGCTGAAGCCGCACGCAGCGGCCGACGCAAGCTGAGCTCGCGGCCCCGTCGCAGCTAGGCCGCGCCGGGATTGGACACTGCGAGGGCGTCCGTGGGAAGGCGCCGCGTGAACCAGAGCGAGAGCAGCGACGCGGCCGCGACCGCCCCCAGCGCCAGGCGCAGCGCCTGCAGCTGCGCGTCGCCGTAGTCCGTCGCGACGGCGTCCGCCTGTTCCTGTCTGCGAGATCGCGACGTTCATGACGCTCGTGTCGAGCACCATCACGAACTGGGCAGAGGCCAGCATGAAGAGGGGGAGGCACCTGCGCACGGTCGCCTGCGAGCCTACCCGCGATCCACCAAACTCCGTGGCGATGGCCGGACGAAACCAGGCGACGGCGCAGCCCTCACGCGAGCGGCTGACGCTGGTGCGTGGCGAGCTGGAGGCGAGCTTCGTCCCGGGTGCCGGCATGATCGGCTGCTCGCTGCGCCACCGCGGCGAGGAGGTTCTCGGCCAGCGCGCCGGGCTCGACTCCTACATCGAGCGGGGCAAGACGATGGGCATCCCGCTGCTGTACCCGTGGGCCAACCGCCTCGGTGAGAGCCACTTCACGGTCGCGGGGCGCACCGTGGACCTTCGCTCATACGAGGGGCTGATCTCGACCGACTCCAGCGGGCTGCCGATGCACGGGTTGCTGGCGGCCTCCACCGGATGGGTGGTGCGCCGGCACCGCGAGAGCGGTGACGGCAACGTATTGGAGGCCGGTTTCGACTTCGGCGCCCACGAGCGGTTGCTCGCTGCCTTCCCTTTCCGGCATCAGCTCTTATTCGAGGCCCGGCTCTCCGAAAGCGCGCTGGCGCTCACCACCACCGTGATCGCCTCAGGTGGCGTCGAGGTCCCGGTCTCGTTCGGCTTCCACCCCTACCTCCGCCTGCCAGGCGTCCCGCGCGAGGATTGGGTCCTCGAGGCCCCGGTGAACGAGCGGCTGCTGCTCGACGAGCGCATGCTTCCCACGGGCGGGCACGAGCGGGCGAGGATCGAGCCGGGGCCGCTCGGCTCGCGGGGGTTCGACGACGCCTTCGACGCCCCCGCCGCTCCGTTCACGCTGACCGGCGGCGCCCGGCGGCTCGAGCTGGCGATGGATGACGGCTACCGCTTCTCGCAGATCTACGCCCCGCCGGATGACGACCTCGTCGCCTTCGAGCCGATGACGGCGCCCACGAACGCTCTCGTCACCGGCGGCCCCGAGCTGCCGATCGTCGAACCGGGGGGAAGCTACGAGGCCTCCATCTCGATCACGGTGCTCGAGACGTAGCCATGCGGGTCGCCGTGGTCGGACACGTCGAGTGGATCGAGTTCGCCCGGGTCGCGCACGTGCCGGCCCCCGGGGAGATCGTCCACGCCCTGGAGAGCTGGGAGGAGCCCGCAGGGGGCGGCGCTGTCGCCGCGGTCCAGCTCGCGCGGCTGGCCGGCGAGTGCCTCTTCCTCACCGCCCTGGGCGACGACGAGCTCGGGCACCGCTCCAAAGGGGAGCTGGAGAAGCTCGGCGTCCGGGTGGAGGCCGCCTGGCGCCCCGAGCCCCAGCGCCGGGCCTTCGTACACGTTGATGGGGCAGCCGAGCGCACGATCACCGTGATCGGGGACCGGTTGGGGCCGCGAGGCGACGACCCGCTGCCCTGGGATCAGCTCGACGGTGTGGACGCCGTCTATTTCACGGCCGGTGACGCAGCCGCGGTTTCGGCGGCGCGCCGCGCGCGGACGATGGTGGCGACGTCTCGTGCCATGGACGCGCTCGCCGCCGCGGGCGCTCCGATCGACGCCCTGGTCTCGAGCGCGCGGGACGCTGGAGAGCGCTACCGGCCCGGCGAGATCCAGCCGCCGCCGTCGCTCGTGTTCCGAACCGAGGGCGCGCGTGGTGGCTCCTTTGAGCACGCAGATGGCCGCGGCGGGCGCTGGGAGGGCGCGAGGCTGCCCGGCCCGGCCGTGGACGCATACGGCGCCGGCGACTGCTTCGCCGCCTGCCTCACATACGGGCTCGGCGCGGGGCAGCCCCCCGAGGGGGCTGCCGGGCAGGCCGCGCGCTGCGGGGCGGCCTGCGTCACCGGACGTGGCCCCTACGAGGGCCAGCTCCGGAGTTGGCCGCCGGGAGAGGGCGCTAGCTGAACACGTTGACCGCGCGAGCGATGACGAGGCCGAGGATCGCGAGCGAGACCATCGCCTGGGTCGCCATCGCGATCTTCACCCGCGGTGCGTATGGCATCGCGTCGGTCGGGCTGAACGCGGTGGCGTTGGTGAAGCCCAGGTAGAGGTAATCGATGAACTGCGGCCGCCAGTGCGGCGGCGCCAGCTCGGGATTCATCTGCTGCGGGAAGACGATGTCCGGATGCACGGGCATCCGGTGCGCGCGCGCCGCCGCGCCGCCGCCGTCCAGCTGCCAGTAGAGAAGCGAGAAGACGATGTTGTTGACGAGCCAGACGATCCCTCCGGCGGCGAGCAGCTCGCCGGCGCTGTCCGTCGCGGAGCCGCCGTCGATCAGCTCGGCGACGAGGAAGCCGGCAGAGGCCAGCGCGCCCACCATCATCACCGCCACAAGTCCCACCGAGACCCTGTGCAGCGCCCGCGAGCGGCGGTCGATCGCCCCGGGGTCGCCGATCACGAGCGCCACGAGCAGGAGTCCCTCGAGCGCGGGGAAGATCCACCCGACGTGGATCGGATCCATCCCGGAGGGGATCAGGACCGTGAGCACGATCACGGCAAGCACCGCCGTTGCCATCGGCCACCGAGGCTCGCCGACGATCCCTGAATCCGCCGGAGCAGGCATCCAGTTTTAGGCTAGCCCCCACGACAACCACTGCGAAAGGACATCGACATGGTGCTCGCCGTATCCACCGTCCTCGGGTTCTCCCTGGGCTCCTCTACTTCGTCCTGCTGGTCGTCCTCGGCGTCACTTCGCTCAGGAAGGGCCACTGGGTCATGTTCATCATCGGAATCTTCATCCCGCTGTTCTGGATCATCGGCGCCGTGATGCCGCCGACCGCAGCGGCGGTGGCGAAGGCCGGGGGTCGCGTCGAGTAGCTCTCTAGGCGTCTGATCGCCGGTCGAGGCTGGCCAACTCGGCCTCGAGCGAGTCGAGCTTGGCCGACAGGCCTTCGAGCTTCTGCATGACCGGGTCCTCGCCGGACTCCTGTCGCTCCTGCTCGAGCGCGACCAGGAAGAAGCTGGTGATGGCTCCCGACACGACCGCGAGGAAGGAGAGCCCTCCGAGCATCAGGAAGGACGCCACGACCTTCCCATCTGTCTGGCCGGGGACAACGTCGCCGTAGCCGACCGTGGTGACCGTCTGGACCGCCCACCACATGCCGAGCCATACGTTGCCGAAGGTGTCGGGGTCGACCAGGTACTCGACTACCCCGAAGATCAGGACGGCGACCACCCACGAAACCAGGATCACCCCGGCCGCGAGGCGTGGGCGCAGGCCCACCTTGGCGATCCGGCGCTGGAGCAGCTGCGTCCCGCGGCGCGGAGGAGACTTGGATGCGGCCATTCGGTGGTCTTCGGCGCCCCGGTCCCCGCACCTTCACCACGCCTGCGCGGGGCCGCGGGGTAGCTCATCTGAAGGGGGCGAAGCGCGGAGCCCGCGCTTGCGTCAGGATGGCGCGGTGAGCGGGGGCTCTCCCAAGCGCGCGGGACTGGTGCTGGCGACGCTGATCATCGTCGCCGCGGTCGCGAACCTGAACCTCGCGGTCGCGAACGTGGCGCTGCCGTCGATCGGCGACGCCTTCGACGCCGGGCAGACCTCCCTCAACCTGGTCGCGGTCGGCTATTCGCTCGGGCTCGCCACCTCCGTCCTCTACCTCGGCGCGCTGGGCGACCGCTACGGGCGCAAGATGATGCTCGTCGCGGGCATGGCGCTGTCGATCCCGGCCTGCATCCTGGCCGCGCTCGCGCCCACGATCGGGATTCTGTTCGCAGCCCGCCTGATCGGCGGGATCTCGGCCGGCATGGCCTATCCGACGACCCTCACCCTGATCACCGCGCTCTGGTCGGGCCCGGCGCGGACAAAGTCGATCGCGCTCTGGTCAGCGCTAGGAGGCGCCATCGCGGCGCTCGGGCCGCTGCTCGCCGGTGCGCTGTTGACGAAGTACGACTGGGGGTCGGTCTTCGTCGTCACCGTGCCGCTTGCGGTGGTCGCTCTCGTGATGGCGCTCCGGTACGTCCCCGCCCATGTCAACGAGACCAGCGACCGCGTCGACAACCTCGGCGGGATCCTGTCGGTGCTGCTGATCGCGGCCGTCGTGTTGGCGATCAACTTCGCGCCGGTTCCGGGTGAGGGGACGCTCGTGCTCGGTCTGGTGGCATTGGCCGTCGCCGCCGGCCTGGCGTTCGTGGTCCGGCAGCGCCGGGTCGCATCGCCGCTCTATGACCTCGACGTCGCCGGGCGCCGGATCTTCTGGGTCGCCGCGTGCGCCGGAATCATCGTCTTCGGGACCCTGATGGCCACCATATTCATCGGCCAGCAGTTCCTCCAGAACGTGCTCGGCTACTCCACGCTTGACGCCGGCCTCTCGATCCTCCCGGCCGCCTTCTGCATGGTCCTCGTGGCGCCGCGCTCGGCGAAGCTGATCGAGCTCAAGGGCTCGCGGTTCACCCTGCTGATCGGCTGCCTCTTCTGCCTGCTGGGCTTCCTGGTGATGCTGTTCCTGTGGAAGGAGGACATCGCCTACTGGAAGGTGGGCCTCGGCTACGCGATGGTGGGGATCGGCGTCGGATTCGCCGGCACCCCCGCATTGCATTCGCTGACCGGATCGGTTCCCGTCAGTCGCGCGGGCATGGCCTCGGGCACCGCCGACCTCCAGCGCGACCTCGGCGGAGCGATCATGCAGTCGTTGCTCGGCGCCCTCTTGACGGCGGGCTACGCGGCCGCCACCGGCGCGGCGATAGCGGCAGCGCCGAACGGGAGCAAGATCAACGGCAAGGTCCAGAGCGAGTTGACCAAGTCGTTCTCGAGCGCCGCCGACGCCGCCTCCCAGTACCCGCCGAAGTACTCGAACGAGATCATCTCCGCGGCCAAGACCGCGTTCCTCCAGGGGGACGAGTGGGCCTACATCGCGGGTGCGGTGGCGATCGTGCTCGGGGCGGCCCTCGTCTTCTTCATGTTCCCGAAGAAGGAGCAGGAGGAGGCGCTCGTCAAGAGCTACCAGGTTGAGGACGCCGCGCGGGCCGGCTGACCGGTCCGGCTGGGCCTGCCTATTCCTCGAGCACGCTCTTCTGGGTCAGCGTGTAGAGCAGGCCGAGGGAGGGGATGACGAGCACAACGGCAACTCCGAACACGATCAGCACCTCAATCAGGGTGTCGGCCGTCGCGGCCCCCTCCTTGATCGTCTGGGTCTCCGGCAGCAGGTAGGGGAACTGCGCGACCCCCCAGCCCCAGACCACCGCCGCCACGGCTCCCACCGCGAGCACGCGGGCGCCCCGGAGCGCCTCGCGGCGCAGCAGGATCAGCACACTGACGCCGCAGACGGCCGACAGGATCACCAGCGGCAGCGCGTCACTGACGAGCCCGTCGTAGATGTAGCGCGCGTCGGCGTGGAAGACGAAGAGCCCCGCGGCGCCGAGAGCGCCGGCCGCGATGGCGGCGCCCAGGGCGCGGGTCCGGAAGTAGCGCTCGAGATCCGCATCCCCGGCCCGGCGCGAGTCGCTGACGAGGAAAACGGCCGCGAGGTAGGCGCTGGTCGCCACGAACAGCGCGCCCGTCAGCAACGAGACCGAGTTGAGCCAGCTCGTGACCGGGTCCCCCTCGGCGTTGCCCAGCGGCACCCGGCCCGACGCGATCGCGCCGACCACGGTGCCCATGAAGAACGGCGTCAGCAGGGACGAGAGCCCGAAGAGTGTCTGGGAGACCCTGCGCTCACGGACGCTCGGAGCGAGCCGGTGGAAGGCGAACCCGCCCCCCCGGAGCACGATCCCGAGCGCTGCGAGGGAGAGCGGGATGAACAGCGTCGAGAAGATCGCCGCGAAGGCGGCGGAGAAGGCAGTCCAGAGCACCACCAGCACAAAGATCAGCCAGACGTGGTTCGACTCCCAGACCGGCCCGATGGCCCAGTCGATCAGCGTCCGCGCGCGCTTGCCGCGCTCGCTACCCCCCGCGAAAAGGGACCAGAACCCGGCTCCGAAGTCGGCGCCGCCGAAGACCGCGTACAGCGTGACGCCCACCCAAAGCACTCCGGCGACAGCGTCAGCAGTGCTCACTTGCCGCCACCTCCGGCGCTCGCCGCAGGCGGGCCCTCGCCGGGCCCGTACGGAACGTCGGCGTCGAGGTTCTCGCCCTCGCGCCAGCGGCGGGCCATCGAGCGCAGCACCAGGATCGTTGCCGTGCCGAGCGCCGCATAGAGGAGCACCACGAGGCCGAACGTCACCCAGACGCCGTTGGCGCGGGTGACGGCTTCCTTGGTGCGCATCACCTCGTAGACGATCCAGGGCTGTCGGCCGACCTCGGTCACGATCCAGCCGGCCTCCATCGCGAGCACCGTCGCCACGCCCGACACCGCCACGGCGCGCAGGAACCACTTCGTCTGCGGGATGTCGCGTTTGCGCCACCAGACGAACCCGAACCAGAGGCCGAGGGCGATCAGCGCCGAGCCGATCCCGACCATGTAGTCGAAGGACAGGTGCAGAAGCGTCTTGGGCTGCGGCTGGTCCTTGGCGGGCACCGTGTCGTAGCCGGTCACCTCGGTGTCGGTGCTGAACCCGACCAGCAACGAGTCAAGGCCGGGAATTGCGATTCCCCCCTTGACGCCGTCGTCGGTGCAGCGACCCCCGAGGTACTCGGTGACGTCGCGATGGGTCTTTTCAACGCACTCGATGGAGGCGAACTTGACCGGCTGGTCCTTGGCGATCGCCCGCGCCGCCGTGTCGCCGACCATGAACTGGATCGGGGCCAGGATGCAGCCGACCGTGAGCGGGATCAGCAGGCCGAGGCGGTGGTGGCGGTCGCGGCGGCCTCGCAGCATCCCCACCGCGTAGACCGAGGCAACCAGGAAGCAGGTCACCAGATAGGCGGCCAGGATCATGTGCGGGACCTCGTACGGGACCGCGGGGTTGAAGATCACCTTGATCGGGTCCACGTCGGTGACCGCGCCGGCAGCGTCCAGCGTGAAGCCCTGGGGCTGGTTCATCCAGGAGTTAACCGCGACCACCGAGAAGGCGCCGCCGATCCCGCAGATCACCACCGGCACGCCGGTCCAGAAGTGCGCCCAGCCCGAGAGACGCTTCCAGCCGAAGATGTAGATCGCGATGAAGATCGCCTCGAGGAAGAAGAAGATCCCCTCGATCGTGAACAGCACCCCGAAGACCTCGCCGAAGCGGTTGGTGAACTCCGGCCAGAGCAGCCCGAACTCGAACGACAGCACCGTCCCGGTGACGGCCCCGACCGCGATCGTCACCGCGGCGACCTTCGACCAGCGCTGCGCCAGCTCGAGCGCGACCGGGTCCTTGCGGCGCAGCCCGATGTAGTTCGCGATCAACATCAGCGCGGGGAAGCCGACCCCGAGGCTGGCGAGGATGATGTGGAAGCCGAGCGTGAACGCCATCTGCTCGCGGGCGGCGAGCAGGTTGTCGGTGGCGAGCAGGAGGTTCACGGCGTCAGCGAGCCTTACATCACGGTCAGACGTCCGTGGTGGCCTTGAGCCGGCCGCTCTCGACGGCGGCAACGACCGCGGCGTAGTCGCCGGTCGTTCTGGTCGGCGTAGGCCTCGGCGAAGGTGGCGATGGCGCGGTCGAAGCTGTCACCGGAGCCGAGGTAGGCCGAGATCGCGACCCGGTCTCCCGAGCGCGCGTGGGCGCGCGCCAGCGTCCATCCGCAGGCGCGGCCGTAGGAGCCGAGCGCCTCCTCGTCCATCCGGTCGACGTCCGCCGAGCCCTTCCAGTCCCAGAGCTGGCGCACGTAGAAGTCGCGGGAGCGCCCGTCGATCCCGGTCGCGTTGATCCAGCCGAGGAACGGGTCGCCGGCGGCCTGCATCAGCCACTGGCCCTCGACCACTCGCCGGCCCTGGTTGCTGTAGGCGCTGGCACCCGCGAACGGCGCGAGCGCGGAGTCCGCCGCCTCCTTGACCTGGAGGAATAGCGGGTCCTCATCGTCGCGGCCGAGCAGGAGGATGATCCAGGCGCGCGTGCCGACGCTTCCCACACCCACCACCTTGTGGGCCATGTGGACGTAGCGGTAGCTCTCCATCAGGTGGCGGCCGCCACCCGGGAGCGTGCTCCGGTAGGAGCGCAGCAGCTTCCGGATCTCGGCTTCGATGTCCTTGCCGGCCTCGCCGGGCAGGAGCTCCTCGATCGGCACGATCAGGGGCGGCTGGCTGACGATCCGGCGCTCGCCGTCCACGACCGTGGTCAGCTTCGAGAGGGCTCGCAGGCTGTCCTTGGATCGGGCCTTGGTCACCGTCCTCTTGACCTGTTGCGTGCGCTTCTTGCTGGCCTCGGCGCCCCAGCGATCGAGCAGCTTCTCGATAGCGAGCCGGGCGTACCAGACGTCGAGGTTGCGCATCCTCGAGAACTCCCCCATCGCGATGCGGTACTCGCCGGCGGTCGCCAGCAGGGCCCCCCGACGCTGCTTGGCGCTGAAGCCGCGGTTGCGGCCCGCGATCGCGACGCTGGCCGCGAGCCGCTTCAGGTCCCACTCCCAGGGACCGGGGAGGGTCTCGTCGAAGTCGTTGATGTCGAAGACCTGCTGGCGGTCGGGGGCGGCGAAGCCCCCGAAGTTCGAGAGGTGGGCGTCCCCGCAGAGCTGGACCTGCCGGCCCGCGTTCGGAGTCTGGGCGAGATCCCACGCCATCAGGGCGGCGGCGCCGCGAAAGAAGGTGAAGGGGGATTCGAGCATGCGCCCGTAGCGGAGCGGGAGCAGCTCCTGGACCCGGGTCGTTCCCTGCTGCTCGAGGACTTCCACCGGATCGGGCCGGTCGCTCGGCGGCTCCCATGCGGCGTGGCTCGCGCGCTTGGATCGCTTTCGCGCCTGCTTGCCGGCGGCCTGGCGCTGCTCGATTGAGGGATGCTCGATCTTCACGATCCGGCGCGCAACATACTCGGAATGCGCGCCCCCGCCTGGCTGGCCGGCCAGACCAGAGGCATGATCGCCGCGAAGGCAAGGAGCACCGACCCCGGCACGCTGGCCCGTCTCGCGGGCGGCGCCAGCCCGGTCGGTGCCCTGGCAAGCCGCCGCCTGAGGCTGCGGGGCCAGCGCCGCAAGGCCCCCTCGCTCTGCGCCACCTCTCCCCGGACGCGGGCCCGCGTGAGCTGGCGCGGCTCGGGCTCCCGGAAGGTGCTTGAGGTAATAGAAGCTCGCGAAGCCGGCCCCAAGTCGTCGAGGGCGAAGCGGCAGCCGAGCGTGGCCGACCACCTCCCGGGTCAGCCCGAGGACGGGGACCTCGGCCTTGCGCTCGGCGAAGTCCCGGAGGTGTGCGCCGTACTGCTCTCCATCGGGGTCGAGCAACAGCCCAGCGAGGTCCGATCCGGCCAGCTCCTGGCGGCTGCGGCCGAAGAGCCGTTCCGCGGCGGCATTGGCGGAGGCGATCCTGCCCGCGGAGTCGATCGTGAGCACCGCGTCGATCATGCTGTCGAGCACGAGGTCCGACCCCGCCTCTGCCTGCTGGGTTGGGCTGGGTTCGAGCACGATGGCCCCTGACGAACGTCCGCAGCTTCCGTGCGCGGACGTTTGAGTTATCGGCAGTGGGCGCGCGCCTTAGCGAATAGGGTGCAGATCGCATGACGACCGTTCGCGAGGCCACATATGAGTTGCTCCGGGAGCAGGGGATGACGACCATCTTCGGCAACCCCGGGTCCACCGAGCTGCCGATGCTGGCCGAGTTCCCCGACGACTTCAACTACGTGCTCGGCCTCCAGGAGGCCGCCGTGGTGGGCATGGCCGACGGCTACGCGCAGGCCTCGGGCAAGGTCACCCATGTCAACCTGCACACCGCGCCGGGCGTCGGCAACGCGATGGGGGCCATCTTCAACGCCCAGGCCAATCACGCGCCGCTGCTGATCACCGCGGGCCAGCAGGTGCGGGCGCAGATGACGATGCAGGCCAACCTCACCAACCGCGATGCCGCACGGGTGCCGCACCCGTTCGTGAAGTGGAGCTACGAGGCGGCGCGCGCCGAGGACGTGCCGCTGGCGATCGCCCGCGGCATCCACGTCGCCTCGCTGCCCCCCAAGGGACCGGCCTTCGTCTCGATCCCGATGGACGACTGGAAGGCCGAGGTGCCCGAGGCCGAGGCCGCCCAGGCCATCGCGCGAAAGGTGGGCGGCCGCGCCGTCGCCGACCCCGATGCGGTCGCCGCGCTGGCGGCGCGCCTGACCGCGGCCTCGAGCCCGGTGATGATCGCCGGCCCCGATATCGACGCGAGCGGCGGCTGGGATGACGCGGTGGCGCTGGCCGAGCGCCAGAAGCTGCCGGTGTTCGCGACCCCCGCGACGGGCGGCGGGCGGATCGGCTTCCCCGAGGGCCACCCACTCTTCCAGGGGCTGCTGCCGCCGGCGATCGGCCCCGTGGGCGAGACGCTCAAGGGCCGCGACCTGATCCTGGTCGTCGGCTCATCGGTCTTTCCCTACTACCCCCACATCCCCGGTCCGCTGCTCCCCGAGGGCGCCTCGCTCGTGCAGATCACCAGCGACCCCGACGAGGCCGCCCGCGCCCCGATGGGGGAGGCGATCGTCGCCGACGTCGCGCTGACCCTTCGGGCGCTGGTCGAGAAGGTCGGGGAGGCCAACCGCGCCGAGCCCGAGCTGCTGCCCGACCCGGTCGCCGGTGAGGACTCCGACCCGATGACGCCGACGATGGTCCACAACACGCTCGCGCAGGTGCTTCCCGACGACGCGATCATCGTGCTCGAGTCGCCCTCCAGCACGCTCGCCCTTCGCAACCAGCTCCGGATCTCGCGCCCCGGCAGCTACTTCTTCGGCGCCGGCGGTGGGCTCGGCTTCGGCCTCGCGGGCGCGATCGGCGTTCAGCTCGCCCAGCCCGACCGTCCAGTGGTCTGCGTCCTCGGCGAGGGCTCGGCCCAGTACGCGATCGCCGGGCTCTGGAGCGCGGTGGCCTACAACGTCGGGGTCACCTTCCTGGTCCTGCGCAACGAGGAGTACGCGATCCTCAAGTGGTTCGCCGACGTCGAGGAGGTCAAGGGGGCTCCCGGGCTCGACCTGCCGGCGCTCGACACGGCCGGGATCGCCCAGGGCTACGGAGTCGCCTCCCAGCGGGTCGGAGAGCGCGAGGAGCTGGCCGAGGCCCTGCGCCAGGGCATCGCCGCCGATGGCCCGAGCCTGGTCGAGATCCCGGTGACGCCGGGCATGGCGCTCTTCTAGGCCTTGAAGCTTCTCGAGCCCGACGCTCAGCGCATCGCCCCGGCCGGCGATGCCGCGCCCGACCGCGCCCCCGAATCGCTGGCCGAGGGCACGCCCGAGCCGCTGCGATCGGACTTGACGGACCTGCTCGGGGCGGATCGCGTGCTGACGCGGGCGATCGACCTGGTCCGCTACGCCTCCGACGCCAGCCCCTACCGCCGCATGCCGAAGGCCGTGGTGATGGCCAGGGACGCCGGCGACGTCTCTGAGGTCCTCGCCTACGGTCGCCGCTCGGGCGTCCCCGTCACCTTCCGCGCCGGCGGCACAAGCCTCAACGGCCAGGCGCAGAGCGACGGGATCCTGGTGGATGTCCGCCGGCACTGGAGCGGCGTCACGATCGAGGACGGGGCGGCGCGCGCCAGGATGCTGCCGGGCACCCTGCTCGGCCACGCCAACCGGGTGCTGGCGCCCCACGGGCGCAAGCTCGGGCCCGATCCCGCGAGCACCGACATCGCCACCGTCGGCGGCGTCGTCGCCAACAACTCGGGGGGAATGCGCTGCGGCGTCGCCCGGGACTCATACAGCACGGTGAGCGCGCTGACCTTCGTGCTGGCCTCCGGGACCGTGATCGACAGCGCCGATCCCGACGCCGAGCGGCGCTTCGCGGAGGCGGAGCCGGAGCTCACCTCGGGGCTCGAGCGGATTCGCGACGAGATCCGCGCCGACGCCGAGCTCTCGGATCGGATCCGGCGCAAGTTCGAGATCAAGAACACGACTGGCTACCGGCTCTGCGCCTTCCTGGACGCCGACACGCCCGTCGAGATCTTCCGCCGCCTCCTGGTGGGCTCGGAGGGCACCCTCGCCTTCACCGCCGAGGCGGTGTTCGAGACGGTGCCCCTGCCCGCGAGGACGACCGTCTCATGGCTGCACTTCGATGGGATCGCGTCGGCCACCGAGCCCGTTCCCGATCTCGTGGCCGCCGGGGCGAGCGCCGTGGAGCTGATGGTGGCGCCCTCGCTGATGGTCGCAAGCCAGAACATCGCCGGAGCGCCCGCCGATTGGATGGAGCTGCCGCCCGAGTCCGCCGCGCTGCTGGTGGAATTCGGCGCTGAGACCGACGCCGAGCTCGACCTGCTCGTCGCCGAGGCCGAGCGGATCCTCTCCTCGCGCGAGCTGATCCGCCCGCCCGACTTCACCCGGGACCCGGAGCGGATCGAGGTCTCGTGGACGGTTCGCGAGGGACTGCACGGGCTGATCGGCCGGCTGCGCCCCCCGGGCACCTCGCTGATCATCGAGGACGTCTGCGTCAGGCCCGAGCGGATCGCCGAGTCGGCCGCCGACATCCAGGCGCTGCTCGGCGAGCACGGCTTCTTCACCGGCGTGGCCGGCCACACCTCCGCCGGGAACCTCCACTTCATGCTGACCCCCGACTTCTCCAAGCCCGAGGATCTCGAGCGCTATGAGGGCTTCATGGGCAAGCTGGTCGAGCTGATCCTCGACAAGTACGACGGCTCGCTCAAGGCCGAGCACGGGACCGGGGTCAACATGGCGCCCTACGTCGAGCGCGAGTGGGGGGCGAAGGCGACCGAGCTGATGTGGAGGGTGAAGGGCCTCGCGGATCCCGACGGTGTGCTCGCGCCCGGTGTCCTGCTCAATCGCGACCCCGGGGTGCACCTGCGCGACCTGAAGACGAGCCCCGAGATCGAGGAGGTCGCGACCAACTGCGTCGAGTGCGGCTTCTGCGAGCCGGCCTGCCCCAGCCGCAACCTGACCACGACGCCGCGGCAGCGGATCGTGATCCGTCGCGAGATCGCGCGCCTGCCCGAGGGCTCGCAACTGAGGCAGACGCTGCTCGAGCAGTACGAGTACGACGGGATCGAGACCTGCGCCGCCGACGGCACCTGCGCGCTCGCGTGTCCGCTGGGGATCGATACCGGCAAGCTGGTCAAGGCCTTCCGCGAGCGCCAGCGAACCCCACGCGCGCAGCGCCGCGGCCGCAAGCTCGCCGAGCGCTGGGCCTCGGTGGAGCGCGCGGCGCGGGCCGGCCTGCGGGCGGGCGGCGGGCCGGGAGCACCGGTGATGCGCGCCGGCTCGGCGGCCCTGCGGGCCGCGGTCAGCCACGAGCTGGTGCCCTCCTGGCCACCGAACATGCCGCGTCCCGCCGCCGCGCGGATGCCGCAGACCAGCCGGGAGGGCGCCGCGGCCGTCTACATGCCGGCCTGCATCAACCGCATCTTCGGCCGCCCGCGCTCGGACGCCGACGGCCCCTGCCTGCCCGAGGCGCTGGTCTCGGTGTCCGAGCGGGCGGGCCTGCCGGTCTGGATCCCCGACGACGCCGCGGGCCACTGCTGCGCCACGCCCTGGAGCTCGAAGGGCTTGAGCGAGGGAGCCGGGCTGATGGCCAACCGCACCGTGGAGTCGCTCTGGCGCTGGAGCGGGGAGGGGAAGCTTCCGATCGTGATCGACGCCAACTCGTGCTCGCTCGGCCTCAGCGAGGAGATCGTCGACCGGCTTGACGAGGTCAACAGCGAGCGCCACGCGAAGCTCGAGCTGCTGGACGCCGTCGCCTGGGTTCACGACCGGCTGCTCCCGGTGCTGACGCCCCAGCGGCGGGTCGGCTCGGTGGCGCTGCATCCCACCTGCTCGGCGCGTGAGGCCGGCCTGACCGCAAAGCTCGAGGCGATCGCCGCCGCCCTCGCGGATGAGGTGACGGTCCCGGCAAGCGCCACCTGCTGCGGCTTCGCGGGCGATCGCGGGATGCTCCATCCGGAGCTGACCCGGTCGGCGACCGAGGCCGAGGCCGCTGAGCTGGCGGGAAGCCACCATGACGCCCACCTCTGCGGCAACCGCACCTGTGAGATCGGCCTCGAGGGCGCGACGGGCGAGCCCTACCAGTCGTTCGTGCTGCTGCTCGAGGAGCTGACCCGGCCCTAGGCGAGCCCCTCGGCTCGAAGCCAGTCGCCGGTCCGGCGCAGCCCCTCTTCAAGCGCCACCTCGGGCTCCCAGCCCAGGTCCTCGCGTGCCCTCTCGTTGGAGACGGTCCCGCGACGGTCGAGCATGTGGACCCCGTGGCGGCCGATCTGCGGCGGGGCGCCCCGCAGCCGCGCCGCGAGCTCGACCGCGCCTCCGAGCGCCCACAGCAGCGACTTCGGCGAGCGGCCGGGGACGGGCACCCCGGCTGCCTTTGCGAGGCCCTCGAAGTAGTCGCTGAAGCTGACCTCCTCGCCGCTCCAGACGGTGTAGGCGCGGCCGGGGGCCCCGCGCCGCAGCGCCGACGCGATCGACTCGGCGAGATCGTCGATGTAGATCGGCAGCATGTTGCCGTCGCCCTCGCCGGGGAGCCTGAAGCGCCACGCGCGCATCAGCTCCACCGGCCTCAGCACCCACGGCACCGACCCCGGCCCGTAGACGTCGCCCAGGCGGAGCACCACAGCGCCCCCGTGGGTGGCGACCCGGTCGGAGGCGCTCTTGGTGTCCAAGTAGGGGATGCCGACGGCTCGGCGATGCGCCGACTCGTCCTGGTGGCCCTCGCTCGCGTAGCCGTAGATCACGGCCGAGCTGAGGTGGAGCACGCGCTCGGCGGCACCGGCGCTCGCCGCGTTGAGGACGTTGGCGGTTCCGCGGACGTTGACCTCCATGAACTCCTCCATCGAGCCCCATTCCCGCACGAGGGCCGCTGTGTGGACGACGAGCTCCGCGTCGGCCAGCGCCTTCGTGATCGCCGCCGGATCGGAGACGTCGGCGATCCGGGGCTCCGCGCCCGCCTCCTGGACTCGCTCAGCAGCCGCACCGTCGAGTCCGATCCCCACGACCTCGGCGCCCTCCGCGGCGAGCCTGCGGCAGGCCGCGGTGCCGATGAAGCCGCCCGCGCCGGTCACCGCGACGCGGCGCCCGCCGAGCTCGAGCTTCCCTTCGGCCGCGGCTGGCTGTGCGCTTGCGCCCGTCACCGTGGGCCGACTTATACTCGCCCGCCCGTGGGCAGGGGACGCGCATCAGCGAAGCGATCACCGTGGCGCCCGCTCGTCAAGGGCGTTGCAGCCGCGGCTCTTGCCGCGGCCTTCGCGGTGCCCCTGGCGCGAAAGCGCCGCCGGATCGGCCCCGCCCTCACGACCGCGGCCGTTGCCGCGGGCCCGCCGGCGCTGGCGGTGCTGCGGCCGCGGACCAGGGTGCGCGACGCCAGCCTCTACTTCCTGCAGATGTGGGCCTTCACGGTCGCCCACGAGTTGCCCTACGACGATCCCGAGGCGGCTCGGCGGCGGCTCCGGATCAAGTACCCGATCAAGATCGACACGGCGATCGGCCGCGGCGAGCTGCCCAACGTCCGGCTCCAGCGCACGCTCTCGGGGTTGGGAAGGGGGAACCTGCTCGACCGGGCGCTGTCCTATGTTCACTGGGCGTGGTTCATCGAGCCTCACGCGACCGTGTGCTGGATCCTGGCCCGGCACCCGGAGCACTTCGCGCGCGCCGCCCGCCAGACGGCCGCGGTATACGACATCGGCTGCGCCACCTACTTCGCGGTTCCGACCGCTCCCCCGTGGTGGGCGTCGGAGAACGGCTACACCGACGGCAAGGTGCGCAGGATCATGCTCGAGGTCGGCGAGGACACCTGGGGCCGCGCCTGGCCGACTCTCTACGGATCGCTCGGCGGCAACCCGTGGGCGGCGATGCCCTCGCTCCACTTCGGCAGCTCGCTGATGGCGGCCTTCCTGCTCGCCGAGACGGGCCCGATCGAGGGGGCGATCGGGTTCGCCTACTCGGCGGTGTTGGGCTTCGCCCTGGTCTACCTGGGAGAGCACTACGTGACCGATCTGATCGCGGGCGCGCTGACCGTGTTCGTGGTCCGCGCCGGCGAGCCGCCGCTGGAGCCGGCGGCGCTGGCGGTGAGCCGTGGCTTTCAGCGTCTGGAGCGGATCGCGAACGAGTAGTCGCTTTGGAAGGATGAAGCGATGAGGGAGGAGCAGACCGAGGAGATGATCGAGGAGGCGGAGCCCAGTTTCTTCGCCGATCCCAAGCGCCTCCTGCAGACTGTCGCGGCGGTTTTTCTGCTCACGATCGTGATCTACGTGCTGCTGCCGAAGGTGCTCGACCTCCAGGGCGCGATCGGCCAGATCGAGGACGGGGACCCGCGGTGGATCGCCATCGCGATCGGATTCAACGTGGTCGCGTTCGGCGCCTACGTCGCCCTCTTCAGGGGCGTCGTCGCTGAGAAGGTGCTCCACCTCGAGTGGCATGCATTATACCAGATCACCATGGCGGGACTGGCGGCGACGAGGCTCTTCTCCGCCGGCGGCGCCGGGGGCATCCTGCTCACCTACTGGGCCTTGCGCAAGGCCGGGATGGAGCGCCGCCAGTCGGCCTGCCGGATGATCGCCTTCCTGGTCGTGCTCTACGGCGTCTACATGTTGGCGCTGATCGTGTTCGGGACGCTGCTGCGGGTCGGGGTGCTGCCGGGAGAGGCGCCGGTCAGCGTCACGATCGTTCCCGCAGCGCTGGCGGGGGTCGTGATCGTGCTGGTGCTGTTGATCTCCTTCCTGCCCCAGGACTTCGAGCGCCGGATCGAACGCCACACCTCCGAGGGCTTCTTCGGAAAGCTGGTCGGCAAGCTGGCGACGGCCCCGGCGACGCTGGGCTCGGGCACCAGGACGGCGATCGCGTTCATGCGCCACCCGAGCTCGGGGGTGCTGGCGATCGGCGGCGCGGTCGGCTTCTGGGCCGCGAACATCGGGATCCTCTGGGCGAGCTTTCAGGCATTCGACGTCAGCGTCCCGCTCGGGGTCGTCGTGCAGGCGTTCTTCATCGGCATGATCGCGAATCTGTTCCCGCTGGCGCCCGGCGGGGTCGGCGCGGTGGACGCCGGGATGATCGGCGCCTTCTCGCTCTTCGGCCTCCCCGGCGACAAGATCTTCGTCGCGGTCCTGACCTACCGCGTGATCGCCTTCTGGCTGCCGATCCCGCCGGGGATCATCGCCTTCTTCCAGCTCCGCAAGACGGTCAGCCGCTGGGAGGCCGAGGGGCGGGAGGTCCCGGATACGATCGAGGTGGCCGCCGCTCACGATGCGATTCCGGCGAGCTCGTGACCAGCCTCACAAGGCCTCGAGGGGACGCACTATACAAAATGAAGTATTGGAGTATGATCTGATCCCATGACTGATGAGAAGAACGGCAAGATCGAGGATGTGATCATCGTCGGCGGCGGCCCCGCCGGCTACACCGCCGCTCTCTATGCGGCGCGCGCCGAGCTCAACCCGCTGCTGATCGAGGGCTTCCAGTGGGGCGGCCAGCTCCAGAACACGACCGACGTCGAGAACTACCCGGGCTATCCCGAGGGCGTGATGGGCCCGGAGATGATGCAGCAGTTCCGCGCCCAGGCCGAGCGCTTCGGTACCCGCTTCGTCACCGACGACGCCACGGAGCTCGAGCTCACCGACGGTGGGATCCAGACCGTCAAGGTCGGCAAGGAGGCCTACCTCGCCAAGGCCGTGATCCTCGCGATGGGCGCCGAGCCCAAGCGGCTTGGGATCCCGGGTGAGATGGAGCTGAGCGGCCGCGGGGTCTCCACCTGCGGCGTCTGCGACGGAGCCTTCTTCAAGGGCGCCGACGTGGCGGTGCTCGGTGGCGGCGACTCTGCGATGGAGGACTCGATCTTCGTCTCGAAGTTCGCCGAGAAGCTGACCATCGTCCATCGCCGCCACGAGTTCCGGGCATCGAAGATCATGGAGGACCGGGCTCGCGGCAGGGCCAACATCGAGGTCCTGACGCCGTACGTGCCGCTCGAGTTCGTCACCGGCGACGACGGCAAGATCGCGAAGATCCGGCTCAAGCACGCGGATACCGGTGAGGAGCGCGAGCTCGAGGTCGGCGGCGCCTTCGTCGCCATCGGCCACCAGCCCCGCTCGGAGCTGGTCAAGGACCAGGTTGACGTTGATGAGAGCGGCTACGTCGTCACCGACGAGCCCTCGACCCGCACCGACCTCGCCGGCGTGCTCGCCGTCGGAGACCTCGTCGATCACACCTACCGCCAGGCGGTCACCGCCGCCGGCAGCGGTACCAAGGGCGCCCTCGACGCCGAGTGGTACCTGCGCGACACGCCGCCGAGCCCCGAGGAGCACTGGGCCCAGGATCCCGGCGCCATCGTCGAGGCCGTCGAGGCGGCCGGCTCCTGATGGCCACGATCGAGAGCCCCGAGAAGCTCGGGCTGAAGCCCTTCAGCGAGTTCGACGAAGCCAACGAGACCTGGCCCCGGGGCCACCGGCCCGCGGCCATCCGCGCGGCCGCCGCCGAGTTCCGCGCCCGCTTCGCGACGCCCGAGAACCGGATCCGGGGCGTTCGCACCGTTGACCTCGCCTCCGCCGGCTATCCCGTCAAGTTCGCCTTCGGCGGCTCGGCGAAGGCGGCAAACCCCTACATCAACATCCTCAACCGCCTGGTGGTGGTCCAGTACGAGGACTTCGACGGCGACCTGCGCACCCTCGTCTACGAGCCCACCGTCGCCGAGGGGCCCGCCGAGGCTCCCTTCTACGAGCAGATGATCTCCCGCTACGGCGAGTTCCTCTCCTACAAGGTTCTGGCCCGGATCTACAACACGGTCGAGTCGGCCCTCGCCGTGACCGGCGTCCGCCCGGAGGACGTGGACTTCGTCAGCTTCGACCACCTCCACGTCCAGGACGTTCGCTTCGTGCTCGGCACCACCGAGCCGATGGAGGGCGAGTCCGAGCCCCGGCCGCCGCTGTTTCCCAACGCCAAGCTGATCACCCAGCGCAAGGAGTACGACACCTTTCGCTCGCTGCACCCGATGCAGTGGGCCTGGTACGTGGCCGACGGGATCAAGGACATCCCCGAGGAGAACGTCGTCCTGATAGACGGCGACGTCGAGCTCGGAAAGGGCCTCGCCCTGGTGTGGACGCCCGGCCACACCGACGGCAACCACTCGCTCTGCATCAACACCGAGGACGGCGTCTGGGTCTCCTCCGAGAACGGCGTCGCCGCCGACAACTGGCATCCCCACCTCTCGAAGATCCCCGGCGTCCGCAAGGCCGCCGAGTTCTTCAACCGCGAGGTGATCATGAACTCGAACACCCTCGAGGACTCGATCGACCAGTACGACTCGATGATCAAGGAGAAGTCACTGGCCGACGCCAACAAGCGCGACCCGCGCTACCGCAACGTCTTCCCCTCATCGGAGATGTCCAACTGGCGCCGCCAGTGGCCGGTCGTCCCGACCTTCATCTACGGCGGAATGAACTACGGCATGCTCGTCTCCGGCTCCGGCAGCAACGGCTCGCGCTCCAACGGCGCGGGCTGAGCCACGCGCCTCGACCCGCTCCTGAAGGGCATGAAGCTCCCCCGGCGCGTCCGGGTAGTCCTACGCAACGAGAGCCTCGGCGGCACCCTCCTCAGCTACTCAGACGAAGCCCTCCTGATCGATGTGAATGGCACCGAGCGCAAGATCCCAGCAGGCGAGGTCACCAACATCTATCTCTCTATCTCGAGTTGAGCACCACCAGCCCGGAGTAGGTGACGGCCGGTCGCCCTCGCTCGGCCCCGGGGGCGGGTCGGTTCCGTCCGGGCTCGACCCTAGCATCGAACATATGTTCGATACGGGGACCGCGGCGAGGATGGAGTCGGAAGGTGAGGCGTCGAGCCGGGCGGCCGCTTCCGACTTGCCGCTCGAGCACCTCGAACACGAGATCACCCAGCTTGCCGCGCACATCAACGCCGGCAGCTGCCGCTTCCTCGAGCTCGTCGCTGAGTTCGACCGGCGGGAGGGGTGGGGCCGGTGGCCCGGGATCGCTTCCTGTGCCGAATGGGTCGCCTGGCAATGTGGGATCAGCCCCCGGACCGCCCGGGAGCAGGTGCGGGTTGCCCGGGCGCTGGCGGAGCATCCGTCGGTGCATGAGGCCTTCGCCCGCGGCGAGCTCTCCTACTCAAAGGTGCGAGCGCTGACGCGGATGGGGGACGGCTATTCCGACGACGAGCTTCTCGGCCTCGCCCGCGATGCGACGGCCGGCCAGCTCGAGCGGATCGCGCGGGTGGTCCGGCGGGTCAGCGCCGCCGAGTCCAATGATGCGCATGAAGGGCGCTTTCTCGCCTACCACTGGGAGGAGGACGGCTCGCTCTCGATTCACGGCAGCCTTCCCGCTGAGGAGGGAGCGCTCTTGATCCAGGCTCTCGACGCGGCTCGCGACGCGCTTTGGGAGGGAGCCGAGGACGGTTCCGCGGAACCGTCCCGATCAGACTCCGGTTCCGCGGAACCGTCCCGATCAGACTCCGGTTCCGCGGAACCGTCTGAATCTCACTCTCACTCAGTCCCCCCACACTCGACGGAAACCCCCCAAGCCGCCCCAGAGACCAAGCGGATCACGAGCGCCGACGCCTTGGTGACCGTTGCGGACCTCTCTCTGGCTCCTCGAACCCGCGATCGAACCCCCGGCGACCGCTACCAGGTGGTCGTCCACGTCGAGGAGCCCGCTCTGAGGGGTGAACTGCCCTCCTTTCTCACCGGCGACACCGCCGACACCGCCGACACGCCCGCCCGGATCCCGCCGCCGGCGATCGAGGGCGAGACGTCAATCTCGGCGGAGACCGCCAGGCGACTCGCCTGCGATGCCTCTCTCATACGTGTGACCGAGCACGATGGAATCCCACTCTCGGTGGGCCGGAAGCGCAGAACGATCCCAGCCTCGATCCGCCGGGCTCTTGGCGCCCGGGACTCGACCTGCCGCTTCCCCGGCTGCGAGCGGCGCCGCTTTCTCGACGCACACCACGTCCAGCATTGGGCCCACGGCGGCGAGACCTCGCTCGACAACCTCATCCATCTCTGTCGTCACCATCACCGGCTTCTGCACGAGGGAGGCTGCTCGGTTGAGCTCTCGAGCGATGGCGAGGCCACGTTCAGGGGGCCGGAGGGGCTGGAGTTGCCACCGGCCCCGGTGCCGCCCGGTAGTGACCGTTGGGCTCTATCGGCGCGAAACCTCCGGACGGGTCTGAAGATCACGCCCGACACCTGCCGGGGCGGCAGCGGCGAGAAGCTGGATCTTGATCTGGCGCTTCGGGTCTAGCGCTTCGCCTTTAGTGCCTCGCCCCAGCTCGCCGAGCCCTGGAGCCAGGCGGCGGCCTCCGCCGCGGGCAGCGGTGGGCTGGCCAGGTGGCCCTGCATCGCCTCGCAGCCGATTGCCTCGAGCCTCTTTCGGGTCGCCTCGGTCTCCACGCCCTCCGCGACGGTTCGGATGCCGAGGCCCTGGGCCATCTCCACAATCGCCCCGACGATCGCGGCGGCGCCGTCGTCCTCCACGCGTTGGACCAGCTGGCGGTCGATCTTGATGATGTCCACCGGAATCTGATCGAGGCGGCCGAGGGAAGAGTGGCCGACCCCGAAGTCATCGATCGCGATCAAGGGCCCGGCGCTGCGGATCGCCGCGAGGGCCTCGATCACGTCGGCCTCGCCACCGGCGATCGCGCTCTCGGTGACCTCGACGACCAGTCGCCCGGCGGGCAGCGGGCTCGCCTCAACCGCCGCGGCGAACTCCTCGGCCAGGTCGAGGCGCAGCTGACGTGGGGAGATGTTGACCGCGACCAGCGGCGCGCCGGGCCAATCGGCGGCGGCGCCCGCCGCTTGCCCCAGCATCTCGAGCGTCAGCAGCCGGATCGTCCGCGGGTCCGACTCGGCGGCTGGGATGAACTCGGCGGGGAGTGCCGTGCCGCCCTCGCGTTGCCATCTCGCCAGCGCCTCTACGCCGATCAGCGCGCCCCCGGCCGTGGCGACGATCGGCTGGAAGTGGGCGACGATGGCGCCGTCGGCCAGCGCCTGGCGGATCCGGCGGGCCTCCAGCGCCCGCTTGAAGTCGTAGTCACCCAGGGCGCCGCGGGCATAGTGGCCGCTGATGATGCCGAGCAGGAAGAAGGTGAAGGGCCGGTTCGCGTACTCGACGGCGTCGCTGTCAGCTCGCGATAAGAGCCAGGCGATCGAGACGACCGTCGCGAGCACCGCGGCGACGAGGTCCTCCCCTGACGCCGAGCATCATCCCCAGCAGCACGATCGGGAACATGGCGAAGAACATGATCCCCGGGGCGGCGGGGAAGACGAACCGCATCGCGCAGATCAGGAGCAGGAGCGCAGCAGCGGCCAGCGGAGGAGCGATGATCCGCGCCAGGCCGGGCTCTTTCACGTGATCTCTCATCCGGATGCGAGCAGTCGGAGTTCAGGGGCGGGCCGATAGGCCTCGCCTCGGATCTCACGCAGCGCCTCGAGCTCACCGAGCACCGCCGCGTAGCCGAGCTGCCGGCCCCACTCGAGCGGGCCGATGGGCCAGTTGTAGCCGAGCGCCATCGCCGTATCGATGTCCTCGGCCGATCCGACTCCCTCGGCCAGAGCGAAGCAGGCCTCGTTGACGATCTGGGCCGAGAGGCGCCCGAGCACCTGGGCGGCCCTGGGCCCGGCGACCTCGTCGAGGCGGCGAGGATCGAGGATGGGGCACTCCGCGTCGAGTGCGGGGTCCTCGGGGCGGTGGCGCTCGCCCTTCGCGTAGGTGTAGAAGCCGCGGCCGCTCTTGCGGCCGAGGCGGCCGGCGGCGACCATCCTGGCCTGGATCGGGCTCGGGCGCCAGCGCGGCTCGCCGAAGGACTGCTTGAAGAAGGAGCGGGCGACGCCGAAGTTGACGTCGATCCCGATCAGGTCGATCAGCTCGAAGGGGCCCATGCGGAAGCCGCCGCCGATCCGGATCGCGCGGTCGATCTCGTCGTGGCTGCCGACCCCGTCCGCGAGCATCCGCAGCGACTCGAGGAAGAAGGGACGGGCGCAGCGGTTGGCGATGAAGCCCGGGCCGTCGGCGGCGCGAACTGCGGTGCGGCCCATCCGCTCGGCGAGCTCGACGGTCCCCTCGACCGTGTTCTCGCTCGTCTCCTCACCCGGCACGACTTCGACCAGCCTCATCCGGGTCGGGGGGTTGAAGAAATGCATGCCCACGATCCGCCCGGGGCGCTCGGCCTCGGCGGCGATCGCCGTCACCGACAGCGAGGAGGTGTTGGTGGCGAGGATCGTGTCCGGGCCGCAGGCGGATTCGAGCCTCGCGAACAGCTTGCGCTTGAGCTCCAGCCGCTCCGGGGCGGCCTCGATCACGGTCTCGCAGGGCCCAAGCTCCTCGAGCGTGCTGACGGTCCGCATCCGCGCAGCGGCGTCGGTTGCGTCCTGCTCGCTGAGGCGCCCCCGCTCCACGGCCTTGGCCAGCGCGGCTCGCAGCCGCTCGGCGCCCCTCTCGAGCGCGGGCGGCTGGGGGTCCCAGAGCAGGGTTTCGCAGCCGGCGAGGCAGGCGAGCTGCGCAATCCCAGCGCCCATCGTGCCGGCGCCGACCACGCCGACGCGCCCGATCTGTGAATCGTCCCTCGCGGGTACGGCTAGCGCCCCCTGAACTCGGGCCGGCGCTTCTCGAGGAAGGCCTGCATCCCCTCGACCCGGTCCTCCGTTGCCATCGCGAGCTCAAACAGGCGGCGCTCGGCCTCGAGTCCCGCCGAGAGCCCGGTGTCGCCGGCGGTCAGGACCGCCTGTTTGGCGAGCCGGACCGCGATCGGCGGCCGGCGGGCGATCGCGCCTGCGAGCTCAAGGGCTGCCTCCAGCCATTCCTTCTTCTTGGTCACCTTGTTGACCACGCCCATCTGCTGGGCTTCCGCGGCGCTGAAGCGTCGTCCGGTCAGGACCAGCTCCATCGCCTGATGCTTGCCGACGGTGCGTGCCAGCCGCTGGCTTCCGCCGCCACCGGGGATGATCCCCAGGGTGATCTCGGGCTGGCCGAACTCGGCCGTCTCGGAGGCGACGATGATGTCGCAGGCCAGCGCCAGCTCGCAGCCGCCGCCGAGGGCGAAGCCCGAGACCGCGGCGATCAGCGGCTTGCGGCAGGAAGCGATCCGCTTCCAGAAGGAGCCGCTCGGATGGTTCAGCGACTCGGCGAAGCTGCGCTCACTGAGCGCGCGGACGTCAGCGCCGGCGGCGAAGACCTCATCGCTGCCGGCGATCACCATGCAGCGCACCTCGTCGTCGGCGTCGAGCTCCTCGAGCATGCCGGCGAGCTGGTCCATCAACTCGGGGGAGAGCGCGTTGCGCGCATCCGGGCGGTTCAGGGTGCAGAGTGCGACACCCCCGTCGCGGCTGAGCTCGACCTCAGACATCAGTCCTTCATGGGGGTCATCGCGTTGATGCCGGTGGCATCGCGGCCAATGATCAGCTTCTGGATCTGCGAGGTGCCCTCGTACAGCGTCGTGACGCGAGCGTCCCGCAGGTAGCGCTCAACGGGGTAGTCGTCCACGTAGCCGGCGCCGCCGTGAACCTGGATCGCGGCGTTCGCGCACTCGACCGCGGCCTCGGTCGCGTAGAGCTTGGCGATCGAGGTCTCGGCGGTGTTGGGTAGGCCGCGGTCCTTGAGCGACCCGGCGCGGTAGACGAGCATCCGCGCGGCGTCACGCTTGACGATCATCTCGGCGAGCAGCTCCTGGACGAGCTGGAAGCGCGCGATCGGGACGCCGAACTGCTTGCGCTCGGTCGAGTAGGCGACCGAGGCGTCCACGCAGCCGTCGCAGATTCCGACGCAGCCGGCGGCGACGCTGTAGCGGCCGTTGTCGAGTGCCGACATCGCGACCTTGAAGCCGTCGCCGATCTCGCCGAGCATCGCCGAGTCCGGCACCTCGACCTCGTCGAGCGCGATCTCGGCCGTGTCGGAGGCGCGGAGGCCGAGCTTGCCGTGGATCTCCTGGGCGGAGTAGCCGTCGTTGGCGGTGGGGACGAGGAATGCGGCGAGCCCCTTGTGCTTCTTCTCGGGGTCGGTCTGGGCGAAGACGAGGGCGACCTCGGCGAAGTTGCCCATCGAGATCCACATCTTGTTGCCCGAGATCGACCAGCCGCCATCGGTCTTCTTGGCGCGGGTCCGCAGGTTGGCCGCGTCGGAGCCGGTGTCGGGCTCGGTCAGGGCGAAGCAGCCGAGCGCCTCGCCCGCGCAGAGTCTCGGCAGCAGCTCCTGCTTCTGCTCCTCGGTTCCCCAGCGCTCGATCGAGCCGCAGACCAGTGAGGTCTGGACGCTGACCACGGTGCGGGCCGAGGAGTCGGCGCGGCCGACCTGCTCGACGATCAGCCCGTAGCCCATGTAGTCGAGCCCGCGGCCACCGTACTCCTCGGCGACCGGGGCGCCGAGGTAGCCGACCTCCCCCAGCTTGCTCGCCAGCTCGCGGTCGAAGCGCCCGGCGCGGTCGTTGTCGCGGACGCGCGGCAGGATCTCGCGGTCGCAGAACTCGCGCGCGGAGTCGGAGATCAGCTTCTGCTCGTCGCTCAGCTCGAAGTCCATCAATCTCCGCCGATCGGTTGGTCAGCAGCGAGCTCCTCCGACAGCACCCCGGCGAAGGCGTCGATCGCCTCCTGGGTGAGCGGCCCGGGGACCTCGGGCAGCTCGCGGCCGTCGATCGCCGAGACGGGCTGGACCTCGCGCGTGGTCGAGGCGAGGAATGCCTCGTGGGCGCCGTGGAGGTCGGAGACCTGCCACTCGCCCTCCTCGACGTGAAGCTGCCTTGCCACCTTGGCGCGCGTGATCGACTCGAGGATCCCGGAGGTGATCGAGGGCGTCCTCAGGCCGCCCTCGGGCGAGACCCAGAAGATGGTGGAGGTCGGCGGCTCGAGCACGATCCCGTCGGGCCGCACCAGCACCGCCTCGTCGGCGCCGCGCGACTTGGCGATACGCGTGGCCTGCATGTTGGCCGCGTAGGAGAGTGACTTGACCCCGGTCAGGATGATGCTGGGGGCGTACTCCACCACCGCCAGGGAGACGGTCTCGCCACGGGCCGGGAGCGCCTCGGTGAAGGCGAGCCGGCGGCCGGCACGGGTGACGATCAGCCGAAGCTGCCCGTCGTCATCGCCAAAGCGCTCGAGCAGGGCGGCGATCTCGGTCTCGAGCTCGGGCCGCGCCACCCCGAGCTCGATCGCCGCCGCCGAGCGCTCGAGGCGGTCGAGGTGCTCGCCGAGGGCGAAGCAGCGGCCCCGGTAGAGGCGGATCACCTCGAATACACCGTCGCCGCGCCGCAGGCCGTCGTCATCGACCGGGACCTGCGCCTCGGCCGTCGGGGCGATCTCACCGTCGATGCTCGCTAGTTCGGCAGCGGCCATGGGGGATGAGGCTATCGGGACGGGGCGGCCGGGTTCTCGACGACCGTCGCCAGCCCCTGGCCGACGCCGACGCACATG
>SHVA01000019.1 GCA_009691195.1 Solirubrobacterales bacterium
CCCACCGCTCCACGTCTAGCACTGCCTTCCTCCGGTCTCGATCGATTGATCAAGCCAGGGTCTGGGCCCGACCGGATGGCTCCGGCCCTGCACCAGGTGGACCAGTTTTGGACCGGCGCAGGTGGACCAGTATTCAGGCGGCGCCTACAGATGGCTGGGGAGGTCGACTGGGAGCCGACGCTTTGAGAGGGCGCAGGCGCAGTTCCTCTCGACTTCGGGCGGTCGCCCCGGGCTGCCCCACAGCGATAGACCTGTCAAAAATAGGCCCCTATTGGGACCCTCGCGACGACATTCGAGCCACAACACTCGTCGCAGCGCGCTCCCGTAGGGATACAAAACCCCCGCCTTTGCGGGGGGGTTTGTTCAGTCGGGGCGACTGGATTTGAACCAGCGACCGCTCGGCCCCCAGCCGAGTGCGCTACCAGACTGCGCCACGCCCCGAAGCGTGCGGCGACTCGGGTAACCCGAACCGCCTGGTTGGGCCCCATCCTACGATGCCCAAGCGGGCGACCGGACTCGAACCGGCTCCGGGACCTTGGAAGGGTCCAATGCAACCAATTACACCTCGCCCGCGGGAGCGCCCGATTATACGAGCGGGGAGCGCCCGGGCGGCGGGTCCGAAACTCCGCCCCTCGAGACTGGTTTCCTGTAGCGACCCTGCGGCTCGGCCGCGGGCATCTCGTCGTCCCGGCCCATGAGCCCGAACCGACCTCAAATAGCCCTCCCCCGCTCGCGCCGTGGCGCGACCTGGCTCGGCGTGCTCGCGGCGCTGACGGCGGCCTGCGGCGCGATCCTGGCCGGCGGCGCCAGCCATGCGACCGGTGCGCCCTCCCAGCCGAACATCATCTTCATCCTCACCGACGACCAGACGATGAGCGAAATGAGCTCGCTTCAGAGCACGCAGTCGCTGATCGACGGCCGCGGCGTCAACTTCAAGCGCGCCTACATCAACTATCCGATGTGCTGTCCCTCGCGCGCGACGATCTTCAGCGGCCAGTACATGCACAACCACCTGGTGCGCGGAAACGCCAGGCCCTACGGAGGCTGGTCGGCCTTCCAGGCCCACGAGAACGACACGCTCCCGGTCTGGCTCTCGAACGACGGCTACTACACGGCGCACATCGGCAAGTACCTGAATGGCTACGCGAAGACCGGGGCCCCACATGTCCCGCCCGGCTGGGACGAGTGGTACGCCAAGGTCGGCACGGCGGAGAACCAGTACCTCAACTACACGCTGTACGAGAAGGGGCCGAGCGGGCCTCCGGCCGAGGTCTTCTACGCCGACCAGGACACAGGCTTCCCCGACCCGCCCCCCGCGCCGCTCGAGACCGACTACCAGACCGACGTCTATGGCTACAAGGCGCTCGACTTCCTCAAGCGGGCGGAGGACTCGAGCGTGCCGCAGCCCTTCTACCTCAGCCTCTCCTTCAAAGCGCCCCACGGCCCCTTCCAGCCCGCCGCGCGCGACGCCTACACGCTGTCCGGGGAGTCGCTGCCCAAGCTCCCTGGCTTCGACGAGAAGGACATCTCCGACAAGCCGCTGTGGCTGCGCAAGCAGTCCGGGAAGCGGCTCAGCAAGGGCCTGAAGAAGAGCATCGCCGTCGAACGCCGCAGGCGCCTCGAGCAGCTCTCCTCCGTGGACGAGTCGGTCCAAGCCATCGTCGATGAGGCGGACAGGCTCGACGGGACCGAGGACGGGGAGCTCGAGAACACCTACATCGCCTTCGCCTCCGACAATGGCTTCTTCCGGGGCGAGCACCGCTTCGCGACCGGCAAGTACCTGCCCTACGAGCCCGCCTCCCACGTGCCGCTGCTGATTCGCGGCCCCGGCATCCCCGAGGGCGCCGATAGCGACGAGTTGGTCTCCAACGCCGACATCACCGAGACCTTCCTCGACGTCGCCGGGAGCGAGGACCCCTCCCTCGACGGCCGCTCCCTGATCCCCTACGCCGAGGACCCGTCGCTGACGACGACGCGCCCGCTGCTGCTCGAGGGCGACACGGGCCCCGGGCTCGGCCCCGGCGGCTTCGTCGACGAGGCGACCGCGGATACGGGGCTGTCGGCGATGCGCGGCGCCCCCGACCTCGACCAGGAGGTGATGGGGAAGACGGCCGTCGTGCAGACCCGGCACGCCCCCGCCTTCCGCGCGATCAGAACCGGCCGCTACGTCTACGTCCTCTACGCCAACGGTGAGACCGAGCTCTACGACACGCAAAACGATCCGGCCCAGCTGGTCAACCAGGTGCGCAACCCGCGCTTCGCCGAGGTGCGCCAATGGCTGTTCGACCGCCTGATCCCGCTGGCGAGCTGCGACGGGGCCGAGTGCCGGGAGGAGATCGGCGCCGATCCGGCCCCGCTATCGAAGAGCCAGGCCAGGCGCAGGGCGTCCAAGAGGCACTGAGCGGACGGGCCGGCGTCATCCCTTCGGCCCAATGAACGAGTCCAGGATCGCACGCTCGGGCGATTCGCGACCGAGATCGTGATCCGGGTCGACTGCGACCACCGCACTTCGAGCAGGTCGCAGTGCTCACGGAAGATCTGCCGGATGTCAGCGGAGAGGTTCGTGAAGAAGTAGGCCCCCGCAGGAGCTCTTGCGGATAGGTGTGCGTGATCTCCCTCTGCCATTCAGCCGGCTCGATCGCCCGAGGAGGTAGGAGTAGTGAAGCCGCTCGCTTTCCTTCCAGGCGCGCCAGGCTCCGGGGAGACTCTCGGCCTTGGCTCGGGCCGTCTCGCGGAGGCTCATCCGGCGCCATCGCTGGACCGTGGACCGGGAAGCTCCCGTGCGTCGCGCGATCTCGTAGTCGCTGAGGTCGGTTTCGAGCAGCTGCATGACCTGATCGGTGATCCGGGAGCTGAGCCGATACATCGAGCGTATGTCGTACGACGAGAGGACGCGCACCGCCCTCGCTGCAGTGCGTGCTTGATGTCAGTGCAGGCCGTCGCCCGTGGCTACGATGGCGACCCCTCGGGGCAGTGTGGTCAATGGCTAACCAGCCGGCCTCCAAAGCCGGAAATCCAGGTTCGAATCCTGGCTGCCCCGCTCACCAGCTCCCCTGCGGGCGTGCTGGAACTGGCAGACAGGCCGGGTTTAGGTCCCGGTGCTCGCAAGAGCGTGTGGGTTCAAATCCCTCCGCCCGCATCATTTTTGAGGGCAACTCGGCGCCGCCGCCCTGGCGGACATCCCGCCCAGCCCATATATTCCTCCCCGTGGAAGCGGGAACGGCACGTCCCGGCTATGAGCTGTGGCGACCGAATCGGGAGAAGTCAGAGAGCCAGTCAGCGCGTGCGCTGGTCGTCTTCCTGTTGCTCGTATCCGCCACCCTGGCCCTCGTGATCACCATCGGCGGCTGGGAGCGGCTCGAGGGCGGCAAGATCTTCTCCCTGCTCTACGTGATCCTCTACCTCGCCTTCGCCTTCTTCGTCGCCCGCTGGAACCGGGGCCTGCTGCCGCTGATCGCGGCGCTGGCCGTGATCCTCGCGATCTTCGCCGGGATCGCCGCGCCGGCCTGGTTCGGCCGGGCGAAGGACGGGCTCGACAGCCCCGCGCTGCCGGAGGAGCTGTTGGGCCTGCTGACGCTGCTGATGGTGCCCATCCAGGTGATCCTGATCGCCGTCTCGATGGTCGCCTTCAACCAGGAGTGGCACGTCGAGGAGGAGCGCCAGATCGGGGACGAGCTCCCCGACTAGTTCCCCGGCGACGGCTGGGCTCAGAAGAGCTTCAGCGCCGGCTCGACGGGCTCCACCAGCTCGGGCCCATCGTTCTTGACGTTGTTGACAGCGGTCGACACCGCGGTCAGTTCGAGCTCATCGGTGGGCCGAAGCAGTGACGCCAGCTCCCCGGGGTCCGCGCCGTCGGCAATCCAGCCCTCCTCGGCCTTGCGATCGAGGATCACGGGCATCCGGTCGTGGACCGGCCTGACCGTCGCACTGGGGGCACAGGTGGCGATCGCGCAGGAATGGAGCTTGGTGCCGTCCTCGCGTTCGGCCCGCGACCAGAGCCCGGCGAAGGCGAAGGGCTCCTTGCCGGGGCGCGTGATCCAGATCGGCTGCTTACCCTCCTCGGTTTCCATCCACTCGTAGAAGCCGTCGGCCGGGATCAGACAGCGCCCCCACTTGAACGCGTCCCGGAAGGCAGCGGAGGTCGCCAGCGTCTCGGCCCTTGCGTTGATCAGCAGCCGCTTGAAGGAATCGGGCTCGGCGAAGTGGGGGATCAGACCCCAGCGAAGCCGGCCGAGCCGCCTCTCCCCCTCCCTGCCCAGCCGGACGGCGAGCACCGGGTCGGTCGGCGCGATGTTGAAACGGGGCCGCTCGTCGATCTCGACCTGCTCGGGGACGTTGAAGCGCATCCTCAGGATCCGAGGATCCGGATCGGTCAGCGTGAAGCGCCCGCACATGACCTCGACGGTAGCGATCCGAGGCCGCGGTTGACACCAATGCCGGAGGTGGGATTCGAACCCACACGCCCCGAAGGGCACGGCATTTTGAGTGCCGCGAGTCTGCCGTTCCTCCACTCCGGCGGGTGATCGGAACCATAGCCCCGCCCTGCGACGATAATCCACGGGACGTGGAGCGGAAAGAGACCATTCAGACCGGGGAGCCCGAGGATCGTGTGGCGCTCGTTCGCGAGCTCTGCGGCTTCGTGCGGCGGGGGCCGGGGACCGATTCGGAGCGGCGGGCGGCCAACTTCCTCGCGGAGAGGCTGCGGCGAGACGGGCGGCGGGCGGAGGTCGAGCCCACCCACGTCCACCCGCAGTACGCGCTGGTCCACGCGCTGCACGCGGCGCTGGCGGTGGGCGGCGGCGTCCTCGCCGTCTCGGAGCCGGCGGTCGGGTTCGCGCTCGTCCTCTTGGCCGCGGTCTCGCTCTACCTCGACCTCAACAGCCGCTTCTACATCCTGCGCCGGCTCTTCTTCCGGCGGGCATCGCAGAACGTGGTCTCGCGCGGCTCGCTCCCCGAGGCGCCCGAGCGCGTCGTACTGGTCGCCCACGTGGACGCGGCGCGAACCGGCTACGTCTTCGGCGCCCGGGCAGAGCGCGCGGCCCGCCGCCTCTCACCCCGCGCCCGGGTCCTGCTGGGGCCGATGCGGATCCTCTTCTGGGGCGGCTTCGCGGCGCTGCTGCCGATCCTCGCAGCGCGCATGTTCGGGCTGGAGGCGACCTGGCTCTCGGTCGTGCAGCTGCTGCCGACGGTGCTCCTGGTAGTTGCGCTCTTCCTATTCCTCGACATTGCGCTCTCGGAGATCGTTCCCGGCGCCTACGACAACGCCTCCGGCGTCGCCACCGCCCTCGCCGTGGCGGCCCAGCTCGACCGGGAGCCTCCCGAGAACCTCGATGTCTGGGTGCTGCTCACGGGAGGCGAGGAGTGCCAGGCCGAGGGAATGCGCTCATTCCTCAGGGCCCACCGGGATGACCTCGACCGAGCGAGCACCGTCTTTCTCAACCTCGATTCGACCTCCTACGGCGCCGTCCACTACGAGAGCAGCGAGGGAGCGGTCGTGTCCCATCCGACCGATGCCCGCCTCGTGCAGATCTGCGAGGCGATATCCGCGGCCGACCGGGAGGCGGGAGCAGAGGGGGCCCGGGCCGTGCGCACGCCGTTGGTCAGCGACTCGATCGCCGCGCTGATCCGCGGCTACCGGGCGATCACCATCATGGGGCTGGACGACGGGGTCCCGCCGCCCTGGTACCACGCGCCTGACGACGCCCCCGACCACCTCGACCCGGCTGCAATGGCCGCCGCCACGGAATTCACCATCAGGCTGACGCGCCAGCTCGACCGGGACGCCGACCGGGCGGCGGGCCGCTGATATGGCCCGGGCGCGTGCAGGGAGAGACGACCAAGTGACCGGGGGCGAGGAGCTGTGGCGGCCGTCGCCCGAGATGGTCGATGCCTCGAACATGAGCGCCTACATGCGCTGGCTGAAGAGCGAGCGCGGCCTTTCCTTCGATGACTACGAGACGTTGTGGCGCTGGTCGGTGACCGAGATCGAGGACTTCTGGCGCTCGATCTGGGACTACTTCGATGTCCAGAGCTCGGGCGGCAGCGACGTGGTCCTGCCCGAGCGCACGATGCCGGGCGCCCGCTGGTTCGAGGGTGCGGAGCTGAACTACGCCGAGCACGTTTTCCGCGGCAGGGACGACTCCGAGATCGCCGTCATGCACGCCTCGGAGCTGCGCGAGCTTGGTGAGCTGAGCTGGGGCGAGCTGCGCCGGCAGACCGCGGCCGTCGCCGGCGGGCTCCGCGACCTCGGCGTCGACAGCGGCGACCGCGTCGTCGCCTACCTCCCGAACGGGCCGGAGGCCCTGGTCGCCTTCCTGGCGACCGCGAGCATCGGCGCCATCTGGTCGAGCTGCTCCCCCGACTTCGGCCCCTCCAGCGTGGTGGACCGCTTCGCCCAGATTGAGCCGAATGTGCTGTTCGTGGTGGACGGCTACCGCTATGGGGGCAAGGACTTCGACCGTCGCGCCCAGGTCGCCGAGATCGCCGGCCAGATCCCGGCCCTGGAGCGGATCGTCGTCGTGCCCTACCTCAGCGCCTCCCCCGACCTCACCCCCCTCGAGCAACCGGGGTCAACGGCGCCGCCCATGACCTGGGGCCGACTGACCGAGCTGGGAGGCGATGCGGAGCTGCGCTTCGAACGCGTCCCCTTCGACCACCCGCTCTGGGTCCTTTACTCCTCGGGCACCACCGGCCTGCCCAAGGCGATAGTCCAGGGCCACGGCGGCATCCTGCTCGAGCACCTCAAGAAGTTGAACCTCCACCTCGACGCCCAGGCCGGCGACCGCATCTTCTGGTTCACCACCACTGGCTGGATGATGTGGAACTTCCTCGTCTCCTGCCTGCTGACGCCGGCTTCGATCGTCCTCTACGACGGCAACCCGGGCCACCCCGACATGGGCGCGCTCTGGGACCTGGCCGACCGGACCGGGATGACCTGCTTCGGCGCCTCCGCGAGCTACATCGCGGCCTGCATCAAGGAAAGCGTCGAGCCAGGCTCGGGTCGCGACCTCAGCCGCCTGCGAGCGATCGGCTCCACCGGCTCGCCGCTGGCCCCTGAGGGCTTCGATTGGGTCTACCGCCATGTCGGCAAGGACACCTGGCTGTTCTCGACCAGCGGCGGGACCGACGTCTGCACCTCGTTCGTGGGCGGAGTGCCGCTGCTGCCGGTCTACCGCGGGGAGCTCCAGGGCCGCGCGCTCGGCGCCAAGGTCGAGGCCTTCGACGAGGACGGCCACTCCCTCATCAACGAGGTCGGCGAATTGGTGCTTACGGAGCCGCTGCCCTCGATGCCGGTTCTCTTCTGGAACGATGAGGATGGGTCACGCTACCGCGAGGCCTACTTCGAGCAGTACCCGGGCGTCTGGCGCCACGGTGACTGGATCGAGATCACCTCGCGCGGCACCGCGATCATCTACGGGCGCTCGGACTCGACGATCAACCGCGGCGGCATCCGCATGGGCACCAGCGAGATCTACCGCGCCGTCTCATCGGTCCCCGAGGTGCTGGACGCGCTCGTGGTTGACGTGCCCAAGCCCGGCACGGAGGGCTGGGTGCCGCTGTTCGTCGTCCTCCGGGAGGGCGTCGAGCTCGACGACGAGCTGATCTCCCGGCTGGCGCTGCGCATCCGCGAGACCTGCTCCCCTCGCCACGTCCCCAATCAGGTCTTCAAGATCGACGAGGTCCCTCGCACCCTCAGCGGCAAGGTGCTCGAGGTGCCCGTCAAGCGGATCCTGATGGGAGAGGCGCCGGAGAGGGCGGCCAGCCGCGACTCGCTCGCCAACCCCTCCTCGCTCGACTACTTCGTGGAGCTGGCCGCGCGGCTGGGCTGAACGGCGCGGGCGCGAGGCGGCCGATCGAGGCCGCCGCGCGCCCGCGCCACCGAGCTACCAGTTGCGCAGCTGCTTCTGCTCCTTCTTGGAGAGGCCGCGGAAGACGCCGTACTTGCCCGGCTTCGAGTCGGCCCTCTGCGCCACGGAGCGGGCGAGCTGGACATTCTGTGCCAGGGTCACGATCTCCATGTAGGCGACCGTCTGGCCGGGCTGGATCGTGACGCCGGTGAAGCTGACGTCGAAGTTGCCGTCCCCTGACGCAAGGACAACCGCGTCGGCGCTGTCTGACTTTCCGCTCTTGGCCTCCCAGTTGTGGGCCAGCTCGGGGTCGCGGCGCGCTTCGCCCGCGACATTCGCACAGCCGTCGGCGTCTCCGTCATCGCAGCTGGTCGCCCAGCGGTCAGCCGCATCGGC
Organism: Solirubrobacterales bacterium; assembly: GCA_009691195.1. Taxonomy (GTDB): domain Bacteria; phylum Actinomycetota; class Thermoleophilia; order Solirubrobacterales; family 70-9; genus SHVA01. The sequence goes on from SHVA01000019.1 coordinate 8,244, forward strand.
GGTCGCGTTGCCGCTCGAGCTGCGGTCCACGATCGTGTCGCCGTCCGAGCCGAGGTTGCCGTCCCAGCCGAAGTCGATCGTGACGGGGGCCGCAGTGGGGTTCTTCAGGATCGCCAGCTGGCGCCCGAAGGCGCCGCGCGGGTCGGCATAGAGCTTCGGCTTCACCAGCACGCCGCCGACGCTCACCGCCGGGAAGACGATCTCCTGCTTGCGGTCCTGGCGCCCGCACCCGAGCGGGCTCGGGTTCGCGTAGGGCGTGCCGTTGATCGTCGGCATCCCGTAGCCGTCGAAGGCGTCGGTACGGAGCGCTCCGACGGCCCCGCGAACGAGCAGCGCGGCTTCCTCGAAATCACCGTCGGGCCCGTCGGTGGACCACCCTGACGGGCCGCCGCCCACCGCGCCGACCTCACAATCCACAGCCGCGGCGCCCGCGGGCGCGATCGCGAGCACGATCAGGGCGACCGGCAGCGCCAACCCCGCGAGTCCAATGCGACCAAGCGTGTCCCTATGCATCTGTTCCCTCCCTGTTGAAGTCTGGTTCCCGGACTGTAGCGCTACCGGCGAACCGGCGTTCAGACGGGCGTGACCGGGTTGCGCCGCTCAGAGAAGGAGCGGTCCTTGCCGGCCGCGAGCGCATAGCGGCGCACCAGCTCGGTCCGCAGCGAGTCGGGCTCGACCACGGCGTCCACGACCAGCTCCGAGGCGAGGTGGAGGATGTCGATGTCCTCGGCGTACTCGGTGCGCTTGTCGGCGACGAAGCGCTCGCGCTCGGCGGGATCGTCGATCGACTGGATCTGGTTGAAGAACACGGCGTTGATGGCCGCTTCTGGGCCCATCACAGCGATCTGCGCCTGGGGGAAGGCGATGCACTCGTCGGGGTCGAAGGCCGGGCCGGCCATCGCGTAGAGGCCCGCGCCGTAGGCCTTGCGAACGATCACCGAGATCTTCGGCACGGTCGCCTCGGAGACGGCGCTGATCATCTTCGCCCCGTGGCGGATGATGCCCTGGCGCTCGACGTCCTTGCCGATCATGAAGCCGGGGACGTCGGCCAGAAAGAGCAGCGGTAGGTTGAAGGCGTTGCAGGTCTGGATGAAGCGGGCGGCCTTGTCGGCGGAGTCCACGAACAGCACTCCGCCCTTGAACTTCGGCTGGTTGGCGACGATCCCGATCGCGCGACCGTCGAGCCGTGCGTAGCCGACCACCAGCTCCTTGGCCCAGCGCTCGTGGACTTCGAGGAAGGACTCCTGATCGGCCACTGCCGCGATCAGCTCCCTGATCTCGAAGGGGTCCTTCTCGTTGGCCGGCACGATCTCCGAAGGACGCCCGGGCCCGGCCTCGGCAGGCGGAGCCGTCGGCGGCTGCTCGCGCCAGTTCGACGGCATATAGGAGAGATAGCGCTGCGCGGTCCCGATCGCCTCGGCGTCGCTTTCGGCGAGGAAGTGCCCGCATCCGGAGACGGCGGTGTGCATCCGGGCGCCGCCCATCTCCTCCAGGGTGACCTCCTCCCCGATCACCATCTGCGCCATCCGCGGCGAGCCCAGGTACATGGAGGCGTTGCCGTCGCGCATGATCACCACGTCGCAGAAGGCCGGGATGTAGGCGCCTCCCGCGGCGCTGGGCCCCAACAGCAGGCAGACCTGCGGGACCTGGCCCGAGAGGCGGACCTGGTTGTGGAAGATCCGGCCGGCGCCACGGCGCCCGGGGAACATCCGCACCTGGTCGGTTATGCGGGCGCCGGCCGAATCGACCATGTAGACGATCGGCACCTGGTGGCGGAGCGCGCGCTCCTGGATCCTGAGGATCTTCTCGACCGTCTTCGGCCCCCAGGAGCCGGCCTTGACCGAGGGATCGTTGGCCATCAGCGCCAGGCGCCGTCCGCCGACCGTGCCCATCCCGGTGACCACGCCGTCGGCACCGAGTCCCTCCTGCTCCCAGTTGGCGAGCAGGCCCTCCTCCGAGAAGGAGTCGGGGTCCAGGAATCGGGCTATGCGCTCGCGAACGGGGAGCTTCTCCTGTTCGGCCACCTTGCGGCGGTGACGCTCCGGGCCGCCCTCGAGGGCCGCCTCCAACGCTGGCCCGATCTCGGTCATCGGATCAGCAGGGCCCGGCTCAACTGTTCAGCCGCGAGCCGCCGGAGCGCGGTCGGCGCGGCTTCGACTTCTTCGCCGCTGCCCTTCGCGACTTGGCGGCCTTAGGGGGAGGCTCCTCGGCGGCTTCGTCCTCCGTCGGCTCGCCCTCGGCGGGCTCCTCCGCGGATGCCTCCGGCTCGACCTCGGCCTCTACGGGCTCCTGGTCGGCGGCGAGGTCGGCGGCGACCTGCTCGTCAGCCATCGGATCGAACTCGAGCGGCGTCGAGAAGGGGTCCTCTCCGCGCTCGGGCCGGTGGTCCCCCACCGCGGTGACCAGCTCGTCGGTGAGCCGCTCGATCTCGGCGATCACGTCGTCCCGCCGGCGCGCGAGGTCGGAGATCACGGCCTCGACATCCTGCCGTCGCTGCACTCCCTCATCGACGATGCGCGCCGCCTTCGCCTCCGCGTCGGTGATCGCCTCGGCGGCCTGGCGCTCAGCGGCGGTCCTCGCCTCGATCGCCGCCTCCTCCCCGGCCTGGCGGGTCTCCTCGGCATAGGCATCGACCTCCCTGCGCAGCTGCGTCGCGTAGGCCTCTGCCTCCGCGCGGGTGCGCTCGCCCTGGGCGGTCGCCTCGGTGACCGAGCTCTGCGCCCCCTCCCTCGCCTCGGCGCGAATCTGCTGGGCGCTCTCCTCGGCCTGGGCGAGGATCGCGCCGGTTCGCTCGCCGACGCGCTCGAGCTCCCTCTTGACCGCGTCGGAGCGGTCGGTGTCTCCCGCGCCCGTCTCCAGCCAGTCGGCCAGGCGGGAGAGGAACTTCTGGACCTCGTGCTTTTCGTAGCCACGCCGCGAGCTCGGGAAAGTCGCGTTGCGGATTCGATCGAGGCTTGTGTCGTCGACGCCCATCGCTCCTACTCGCTCGTTGGCCTGCTCACCTCTCCACCCGGGTCGGGTGGAGATCAGCCTCCCGCGTCCACCGGGACCGGCTTCTCACCGGAGTAATCGTAGAACCCCTTGCCCGACTTGCGGCCATAATTTCCTGCAGAAACCATTTTTCGCAGGGTCTCGGGCTGCGCGAAGCGCTCCTCGCCGTAGGACTCGGCCATCACGTCCGCGATCGAAGCGAGCGTGTCGAGCCCGACGAAGTCCGCGAGGGTCAGCGGCCCCATCGGGTGACTGGCGCCGGCCATCATCCCGGTGTCGATGTCCTTGATCGAACCGACGCCCTGCTCGTTGGCGCGGATCGCGTCGAGCATGTAGGGGACCAGGAGCCGGTTGACGATGAAGCCGCGATTGTCCCCGGCGGCGACGGTGGTCTTCCCGAGGGTCTCCCCCAGGTCGAATCCCAGCTTGGACGCGTCGTCGCTGGTCTCCCCCGAGCGGACGACCTCGAGCAGGGGCATCACCTGGGCGGGATTGAAGAAATGGAGCCCGAGAAAGCGGTCGGCCCGCTTGGTCGCGGCGGCCTGGTCGGCCACCGAAAGCGAGGAGGTGTTGGTGGCGAAGTAGGCGTCGTCCTTGACGATCCCGTCGACGGCGGCCCACATCTCGAGCTTGCCGGCGAGGTCCTCGGTCATGGCCTCGATCACCAGGTCGCAATCGGCCAGGTCCGCGTAGTCCAGCGTGCCCGTGATCCGGGCCCGGATCGCGTCGGCGTCGGACTGCTCGAGCTTGCCCTTCTCCACGGCACGGCCGAGCTGCTTGTCGATCTTCGCGAGCCCCTTGTCGAGCTTGTCCTGATCGACCTCACGCACGACCAACTCCCAGCCCGCCTGCGAGCAGATCTGGGTGATTCCATGTCCCATCAGTCCACAGCCGACCACGCCGACCTTGCTGATCTCCATCCCTTGCCGTTCCTTCCGTTCGCTCAGTGGGCGCGCGGAGGCTAGCTCAGGCGCTTCAGGCGTTGACGCCCGGCACCGGGACGCCTGCCTCGGCGAGCTTTTTAGCCATCGCCTCGGCCAGGGCGTTGAGCCCGCTCAGCGGACGCGCCATCACCATGATCTCGGTGATCAGGCCGTCGTCGCCGAAGCGCAGCACGTCAACCCCGTCGACCGCGCGGTCACCGACCTTGGCCTTGAAGACCAGCACCGCGGCGTCGCCGGTCTCGACCTGGTCAACGTAGGAGAAGTCCTCGAAGACCTGGAGCACGGCACCGAGCAGGACGCCGAGCGCCTCCCGACCGTCGTAGGGCTTAAAGACGACCGGGCTGCGGAAGACGACGTCCTCGCTGAAGAGCTGCTCACCCGCCGAGAAGTCCTTGGCCTCCGCCGCCGCTCTGAAGGCGTCACTGCGCATGCGCGCACCCTACAGGCGGCTGCCCGCGCGGTTGCTCCAATCCACCGGGCCCGCGGTCAGGAGGTGCGAGCCGAGCGCACGGCCGAGCGCTCCCTGCGCCTCGGCTGAGGCCGCGACCAGGGCCTCGAGCTCGACGCCGGTCGAGACGCCCATCTCCTCGAGCATCGAGACGAGGTCCTCGGTCGCGATGTTTCCCGTGGCCCCCGGCGGCACCGGGCACCCCCCCAGCTCGCCGAAGGAGCTTTCGAAGGAGTCGACGCCCTGCTCCAGCGCCGCCAACACGTTGGCCAACCCCTGCCCGCGGGTGTTGTGGAAGTGCGCAGTGAGCTCTACCGAGGGAAGAGCGCCCCTAGCCTCGGCGAAGAACTCACCGACCTGGCGCGGGTTCGCCATCCCGGTGGTGTCTCCGAAGCCGATCTCCTCGCACCCGAAGCCGACCAGGCGCGCCGCGATCTCGAAGACGCGCGAGGGCTCGACCCTGCCCTCGTAGGGGCAGCCGAAGCTGACCGAGATCACGCCCTCGCAGCGAAGGCCCGCCTCGCGAGCGGCGCCGATCGTCCCCTCGAGGTCGGCGAGCGACTCCTCGACGGTGCGGTTGACGTTCTTGCGGTTGTGCGTGTCTGTCGCCGAGAGGAAGAAGTTGCCCTCCTGGATCCGACCCGATTCCGCGTAGGGCGTCGCGTTCTCCAGCCCCTTGCGGTTGGGGATCAGGACCGAATAGGCGACGCCATCGCGCGGCTCGAGGGCATCGAGGACCTCGCTCGCGTCGGCGAGCTGGGGGATCACGTCGGGGCGGACGAAGGAGGTCAGCTCGATGCGCCGCAGTCCCGAGTCGGCCAGCATTCCGATCAGGCGGAGCTTCTCGGCCGTCGGGATCACCTCGGGCTCGTTCTGGAACCCGTCGCGGGGCCCGACCTCGCGGATGCGGACGGAATCTGGCAACGACTGAGGCATCGATCCCAGCCTAGCCGGGAAGCGGCGCCGCTAGTCCTGCTTGACGGCGCCGACCTCGATCACCCGGCGCTCGCAGGTCCCGACGCCGATCGTGCGCTCCCCCTCGGTCACCTCGACCTCGAAGCGGAGCTCCGTCGCCGCGCTCGATTCCGACCTCCAGCATCAGAACCGGCGCCTAGCCGACCATTCCCATGCCGCCGGAGACGCCCAGGATCTCGCCGGTGACGTATGAGGCGTCGTCGGAGGCGAGGAAGGCGATCGCCGCCGCCACCTCGTCGGGCTTTCCCATCCGGCGCAGCTGGGTCCCGGCCTTCATGTTCTCGATGATCTTCTCGCCGATCTCGCCGAACTCGAGCGCCTGCATCAGCAGCGGTGTCTCGATCGGCCCCGGAGCGATCCCGTTGACGTTGATCCCGAAGCGGGCGCCCTCGCGGGCAATCACCTTGGTGAAGGAGATCACGCCTCCCTTCGCCGCCGAGTAGACCGCCGAGCCCTTGGAGCCCACCCGTCCGGCCTCGGAGGCGATGTTGACGATGCGGCCGTAGCCGGCCTCCTGCATCCCCGGGAGCGCCGCGAACGTGCAGTGGAGCACGCCGTGGAGGTTGACCGCCAGGACCTTGTCCCACTGCTCGGGCGTCGTCTGGTGGAAGAAACCGAACTCGTCGGTGCCGGCGTTGTTGACGAGGATGTCGAGCGTGCCGGTGGACTCGACCGCGGCCTTCGCGGAGTCGAGGTTGGTGACGTCGAGCTCGACCGCGTCCGCCGAGATCTCGGCCGCGACCTTCTGCGCCGCCTCGAGGTCGAGGTCGCCGATGGTGACCTCGGCGCCCTCGGCGGCGAGGCGGCGAGCGGTCGCCGCGCCGATGCCTCCGGCGCCGCCGGTGACCAAAGCCCTTCTTCCCTCGAGACGCACGGCCCGGGAGCCTACCTGTGGGGCCGTGGGCCAAACGGGCCTACCTGTGTAAGTTGGCGGCCCTCATGGCGGACGCGATTCCCATCATCGGCGGCACCGGCGCGCTCGGCTACGGGCTCGCGCTGCGCTGGGCGCGCGCCGGCGAGGCCGTCGTGATCGGATCGCGTGACGCGGGGCGAGCGGCGGAGGCGGCGGAGAGGCTTCGCGGAGAGGTTCCGGGCGCCGAGGTCGAGGGGCTCGACAATGCCGAGGCGGCCGCCCGAGGTCCGATCGTCTTGATGACGGTGCCGTTCCGGGCCCAGTCAGAGACGCTCAACAACCTCCGCGGGGCGCTGAGCGAGGGCCAGATCCTGGTCGATTGCACCGTCCCACTGGCGGCGGCCCTCAGCGGCAAGGCGACCCGCACCCTGGGCGTCTGGCAGGGCTCCGCCGCGCAGCAGGCGCAGGAGATGGCGCCCGACGGCGTCACGGTGATCTCGGCGTTCCACACGGTCAGCGCCGCGACCCTGAGCGGCGACGGCGAGCTGGCGGAGGACATTCCCATCTGCGGAGACCGGAAGGCCGACAAGGCCCGGGTCGCGCGCCTGGTCGAGAGGATCGAGGGCCTGCGGGCGGTCAACGCCGGCGCCCTCGAGACCGCCCGGATCGTCGAGACGCTGACGCCCCTGCTGATCTCGATCAACAGGCGCTACAAGGCTCACGCCGGGATCAGGATCACCGGCCTGCCGGAGGGCGATCCCTGGGCGTGAGCGCAGACCGGGTCGTGGTCCTGGCGGGAGGCACCGGCGGCGCCAAGCTGGCCGCGGGGATGCAGGACCTCGTTGGCGACGGCCTCACGGTGATCGCGAACACGGCGGACGACCTCGAGACCCTCGGGGTCCACGTCTCCCCGGACCCCGACCTCGTCACCTATTGGCTCAGCGGGGAGATCGACGAAGAGCGCGGCTGGGGCCTCGCGGGTGACAGCTTCACCACCTTCGAGCGGCTCGCGCAGCTCGGAGCGCCGGACTGGTTCCGGCTCTCGGACCGCGATCTTGCCACCTGTCTCTATCGCGCCACCTTCATGGGCGAGGGGGGCCGCCAGACCGACGCCCAGGCGCAGATCTCGCGGGCCCTGGGGGTGGCCGCGACGGTGCTTCCGATGTGCGACCAGCCGGTGCGAACCCGCGTCAGCACGGACGAGGGATGGCGCGACCTCCAGACCTACCTCGTCGCGGAGGGCGGCACCGCGCCCGTGAAAGGCATCGAGGTGAACGGGATCGAGGCCGCCTCCCCCACGTCGGAGGCCCTCGAGGCCATTGCCTCGGCCGAGGCGATCGTGATCGGGCCGTCGAACCCCGTGATCTCGATCGGCCCGATCCTCTCGATCCCCGGATTGCGCGAGGCGATCGCGGCGGCCCCGGCGCCCCTGGTTGCGGTCAGCCCGTTCGTCGGCGGCCGCGCCGTCAAGGGGCCCACGGAGCTGTTCATGGCCGCCATCGGCCGCCCCTCGACGGCGGCCGGCGTCGCCTCCCTGTACCGGGGCCTGATCGAGGGAATCGTCTGCGACGCGGGCGACCCCGACCCGCCGCCCGAGGACCTGGCGGTGCTCTCGTGCGCGACCCTGATGGAAGGCGCCGACGGTCGCCGAGGCCTCGCGGCGCGGACCCTGGAGTTCATCGAATCGGGGCTTGCCCGGTAGCCTGATCGGGTTCCCGACGCGAGGATCAGATGAAGACGATCGCGATCATCCCAATCAAAACCCTGACGGTGGCGAAAGGGCGCCTAGCCGGCGCCGTCTCCCCCGGAGACCGGGTGCGGCTCGCCGAGGCCATGTTCCTCGACACCGTGACCAAGCTGCGGCGCAGCAAGCGAATCGACGAGTCGCTCGTGGTCACCGCCGACCCCTACGTCAGCAGGACCTGTCGCTGGCTGGACGTCGAGGTCCTGCGCCAGAGCGCCGACGGCAGCCATTCCCAGGCCGCGGTGGCGGGCGCCAGGGCCGCGATGGGCCGGGGTGCCGAACGCGTCGCGATGCTCCCGGCCGATTGCCCGATGCTCGACCCGGAGGAGCTCGACGCGAAGCTGGGCACGATGCCGCAGTCGGCGCTGATAATCCCCGACCGCCACCAGAACGGCACCAACGCCCTCATCCTCTCGCCTCCCGATGCCTTCGCACCCGCCTTCGGACCCGACAGCTGCGCACGCCACGTGAGCCGCGCGCGCGCGGCCGAGATCGCCTTCTCGGTGACCGAGGTCTCCTCGCTCTCACTCGACCTCGATACCTTCGAGGACCTGGTCGCGCTCCGCGACGAGCTGGTCATCGCGCCGGAGCGGGCGCCCCGCACCACCGAGGTCATCTTCGAGCTCGAGGCGGCCGTGGGCGACGCCACGGGCTTCGCAGCGGCCTAGCGCTCACACCTTGGCGGCCGGCGAGATCGTAATCCGGCCGCTGGCCGGGATCGGGGAGGTGGGCGAGGGAGACGACCTCGGGCGGCTCGTGATGCAGGCCGGCGCGCCCCGTGACGGCGAGGTGGTCGTGCTCTCACAGAAGATCGTCTCGAAGTCCGAGGGCCGCCTACGCCGGCTCGACGAGGTCGAGCCGGGCGCGGAGGCGAACGAGCTCGCGGGTCGCCTCGACAAGGACCCCCGGATCGTGGAGCTGGTGCTCGCCGAGAGCGCGATCGTGATCCGGGCGGAGCGAGGCGTGCTGATCACCGAGACCTCGGGCGGATGGATCTGCGCCAACGCCGGGATCGACTCATCGAACGTCGGCGAGGACGGCGTGGTGGCGCTGCTGCCCGTGGACGCCGATGCCTCCGCTCGGCGGATCCGCGCCGAGATTGCGGCGGCGGGTGGCGGCTCACCGGCCGTCGTGATCGCCGACAGCTTCGGGCGAGCGTGGAGGCTCGGGCAAGCCGACATGGCGATCGGGTGTGCGGGGGTCGCGCCAATCGACGACTGGCGCGGCCGCCACGACCGCGACGGCCGCGAGCTGAGGGCCACCGAGATCGCCCTCGGAGACGAGCTGGCCGCCGCGGCCGACCTCGTGCGCACCAAGGACTCGGGGGTTCCGGGCGCGATCCTCAGCGGCCTCGGCCACCGCGTCACGCTCGGGGATGGTCCCGGAGCCGTGGCCCTGCGCCGCCCGCCGACCGAGGACCTGTTCAGGTAGCGGCTACTTCTTGGCGTGGATGGGCTCGGCCGCGCCCTCTTCAGTGAACTCGGGAGGCCTGTAGGCCTCACCCGGAGTGGCTCCCACGGCGAGCACCCGCGCCGGCTCGTCGCCGGTGATGATCTTCCGCTTCTCGCCCGGGCCGACCCGCGCGAAGACCCCCGGATCCAGCTCATGGTCCTCGCCGCCGACCCTCAGCGTCACCCGCCCGGAGAGCACCGTGTAGACCTCCTCCTGGGCGTCGTGGCTCTGGTCGTGCTCGGGATAGCTCGTGAAGTTGGGGGGAAGCTCGATCACCGCCACGCCGAACGAGGTGATGCCGAGGCCGGCCCTGATGCGGCGGAAGCCGCCGCCGAAGATCGCCTCGAACTCGTCGAGCCGCTTCACTGTGACGTCGGGCATCGGTCTCTCCTCTGAGTCGGGGGCGCTCGCGACTTGAAGCACGGCGCGCCGCGAACCCTACCTGCGCGGCGGCCCTCCGCACCGGACGGGCCGTGCCAGAATGTGCAGGTGGGCCTGAAGGCGACCGGCGGGACTCTGTTCGCAATCGGGGCGGCGACCGTCGCCCTGCTGGCTCCGAGCGCCCACGCGGGCGCCGGCGGCTTCTCCCCCGGGTCAGCCCGAAGCGGCGACCCGTTCTTCCCGCGCGAGGGAAACGGCGGCTACGACGTCCAACACTACGGAGTCGAGAACTCCTACTCTCCGGGCAAGCGGCGGCTCAGGGGAGCGACGACGATCGACGCCGTGGCGACGCAGGGATTGAGTCGCTTCTACCTCGACCTGCGAAAGCACATGCGGGTGAGCGCCATCAGCGTCGACGGGCAGCCGGCCAGCTTCGTCCAGCGTGACGGCAAGCTCGCGATCACGCCGGCCGCCGGCATCCCCGACGGCGACGCCTTCACCGCCGTTGTCAGCTACGACGGCCACCCTCGCCCAGTCGTCGATCCCGACGGCTCCAGCGAGGGCTGGTTCACCACGGACGACGGCGCCTTCGTAGCGAGTGAGCCGCTTGGAACCACGAGCTGGATGCCGTGCAACGACAGGCCCGACGACAAGGCGAGCTTCGACTTCGACATCACCGTGCCGAAGCAACTGCGGGTTGCATCCAACGGCACTCTCACCGGCGTCACCCGCACAGAAAGCAAGGCGACCTTCCATTGGAGCCAGCCCGAGCCGATGGCGACCTACCTCGCGACGACGACGATCGGGCGCTTCCGCTTCCTGCGCTCCAGCCAGGACGGGATCGATTCGCTCGTCGCCCTCGACCCCGGATTCGGCCGCCGCACCCCCGCGCCCTTCAAGCGCACCGGCGAGATCCTCGGCGTCTACCAGAAAGCGTTCGGGCCCTATCCGTTCGGATCGACCGGAGCGATCCTCGACCCCGGCCCGGTGGGCTTCGCTCTGGAGACGCAGACCCGGCCGATCTATGCATCGCCTCCGAGCACCTACATCCACGCCCACGAGCTGGCCCACCAGTGGTTCGGCGACGCGGTCAGCGTCAGCCGCTGGCCCGACATCTGGCTCAACGAGGGGTTCGCGACCTGGGCGTCATGGCTGTGGGAGCAGCACCTCGGCAAGCGGTCGCTCCACGCCACCTTCCGCAAGGCCTACGAGGCGCCGCTCTCCAAGCGCTTCTGGGGCCCACCGCCGCGGAGGCTCGGCGGCCCCAAGAACCTCTTCGACTCGAGCGTCTATGTCCGCGGGGCGATGACCCTCGAGGCGCTGAGGGAGAAGATCGGCAACCCCGCCTTCTACGGCCTGCTCCGGTCCTGGGTGAGTGACCACCTCTACGGCAACGGCAGCACGGCCGAGTTCATCGCCCTGGCCGAGACCACATCGGGCCGGCAACTCGACAAGTTCTTCCGCATCTGGCTCAAGCGCACGGGCAAGCCCAAGCGCTGGTAATGAAGCTGCTGCTGACGGGCTAGTACGTCTCGACGATGTCGTAGAGCGTGGTGCGCTGGGCCGGGGTGCGGCCGGCGGCGCGAGCGGCGCCGATCAGCTCCTCGGGGTCCAGCCGCGTGCCGTGCTGCGAGCCTGCCATCCGCGAGATGTTCTCCTCCATCAGGGTGCCCCCGAGGTCGTTGACCCCCCAGCGGAGGCTCTCGGTGGCGGCGTCGAGCCCCATCTTCACCCAACTCGCCTGCAGGTTGGGGATCGTCCTGCCGAGCGCCAGCCTGAAGGCCGCGGTGTGCTTGAGATTCTCACCCCGCTCGATCTCCTCGACCCCGTGGGTCCTGCCCAACAGGGTGTTGAAGGGGATGAAGCTGAGCGGCACGAACTCGGTGATGCCGCCCGTCCGCTCCTGAAGCTCGCGTATCACCCGCATGTGGGTCGCGAGCTCGGCGGGCTCCTCGATGTGGCCGAACATCACCGTCGAGGTCGATCGGAGGCCGGCGCGATGCGACGCCTCGATGATCTCGACCCAGCGCGCCACCGGCAGCTTGTTGGGCGAGATCCGCTGGCGGACGCCGTCGTGGAGGACCTCGGCGGCGGTCCCGGGAGTTGAGCCGAGCCCGCACTCGATCAGGTACTCGAAGACATCCTGGGGCTGCCGGCCGGAGCGCTCGCACATGTAGTGCACCTCCATCGGCGAGTAGGCGTGCAGGTGGATCTCGGGGGCAACCTCCTTCGCCAACGCCAGCCAGCGCCCGTACTCCTCCAGGTTGTAGTCGGGATGTATGCCCCCCTGCATGCAGATCTCGGTGGCCCCATAGTCGATCGCCTCGCGGATCCGGTCGGCGAACTCGTCCTCGCCGACGTGGTAGGCGTCGGGGGAGCGCTTGCCCTGCCCGAACCCGCAGAAGGCGCAGCCGACGACGCAGACGTTGGTGAAGTTGATGTTGCGGTTGACGACGAAAGTGGCGACGTCGCCGGCCAGCTCCTGCCGGAGCTCGTCGGCAACCACCCGCATCTCCTCGATCACCTCAGGCCGAGTCTCAGCGAACAGCGCCGTCAACTCAGCCTCGTCGAGCGCCTCCCCGCGCCGCCCCTTCTCGATCGCCCGCGGAGCGGCCGCCGGATCCACCACCGTCTCCTGCCGCCTGCCCGACCCTCGCCGCGGAATGAAGCTCCAGTACTTCAACTTGATGATGTCCAGCACCCCCTGCTCCATCCAATCCCCATCCATGTACTGCGGATAGACACAAAGCCGCTCCGTCAGCGCATACCCCTTCGGAGCCAGCTCCTTCCGAACCTGATGCGGACTGGGGAAAGGCTCCTCCGGAGAAATGTGATCCCCGTTGGCGGATAGCCCACCCAGGTCCGTGGCTCCAGCCTCGACCAACTCCGGCCACCAGTCAGCAAGATTCGGAGGCACCTGAATCCCAACCTCCGGCATCAACCTCCGACACGCGGAGACCAGGCGCTTCATCTCCTCGATCGAGACATCTGTCGCCCACGCCGGCGCGGAGGGTGGAGACCCCTCCGACGAAACGTGGGGAGCATCAAGCTGCGGGTCGCGCCCCCCCTGCCGACCGGGTGACCGTGTTGAGGAGGGGGGGCCTCCACCCTCCGCCCACCGTGCGCGAGAGGCAGCATCCGCGATCTCGGCAACCTCAAGCCCGTAGTACTTCGGATGCGGAACGTAGTTCTGGAGGATCACCTCCTGAATGTGCCCATGCCGCTCCTGGACCTCAGCAAGCGCCTCAAGCGAGGCGACCCGCTCCTCCTCGGTTTCCCCGATCCCCACGAGGATCCCGGTCGTAAAGGGAATCTTGAGCTCCCCCGCAGCGTTGATCGTCTCCAGACGCTTCGCGGGGTGCTTCGTGGGGGAACCGGAGTGGACCGTGTCCATGAGGCGCTCGGAGATCGATTCGAGCATCAGCCCTTGGGACGCCGTCACCTCGCGGAGGCGGCTGAGGTCGTCGCGACTCAGGACCCCGAGGTTGGTGTGTGGAAGCAGGCCCCGATCCATCGCTCTCTCGCAGGCCCAGACGACGTAGGAGGTGAAGTCATCGTGGCCCCACGAGCGGAGCCGCTCGGCGACGACCGGGTTCACCTCCGGCCGCTCGCCGGTCAGGATCAGCAGCTCCTTGGCGTTGCGGCGAACGGCGTTCTCAAGCTGGCGCTCCACCTCCTCGGGATCGTGGAGGTGGGCCTGCCGGGTCGCGAAGGAGCAGTACTTGCAGTAGCACTGGCACGTCCGGGACAGCGACAGCGTGTAGTTGCGGGAGAAGGTGATGCGGCGCATGGTTGCGCTGTCAAGCTACACCGAGCGCTCGCCCGGCAGCCCCTTCAGACGGCGGCTGCGGCGATCTCACCGATTGCGGTCCGCTCGTCCTCGCTGACCCGCTCGCCCCCGATACCGAGGAAGCCCTCCTTGCGGGCGTTGGCGACGCGGTCGGCAAGAGTGCGGATGAACTGCTTGTACTCCTGAAGCTCTTCCGGGGTGCCCTTCTGCTCGACCAGGGCGACGGCGTCGCGGATCTGCTGGAGGTGACGCTCCTTGATCTCCTCCTGGGAGCCCGCCTTGGTCTTGTCGATCTCGGGCTTGGCCGCGACCAGCTCGTCGAGCAGCGGGCTGTCACCGTGGTTCTCTCGAGCCTCCGTGTACATCTTCGCCATCGAGAAGGTCTCGCGGATCGAGCCGCCGCGGTCGGCCATGATCACGATCATCCCGGCGCCGGTCGGCGCCTCGAGCAGGAGCTCCCACTCCTCGTCGCTGTAGTCAGCCTTGCCGGTCATCGAGGGCCTCCGCCGTCAGGTCGGGCGGCTCTAGCCGCCGACGATGCCGCCGGGGGGCGACGAGGGAGGCTTGGGGGGCCCGCCGGTCGAGGCGGGGCCGCCCATGGTCTCCTGACGGAACGGCGGCGCCTCGTCCGCGGGCGGAGCCGGGCCTCGCGGCGCGATCGTGTCAGCCAGCGCCTGACCGGGCCCGCTCACGGGCTCGATCACGAACTTGTAGAGAGCCGCAGCCAGGCCGGCGCCGACGAAGGGGCCGGCGAGGTAGGGCCAGACATCGGCGAAGTTGTTGCCGACCAGCGCGGGGCCGAACCAGCGGGCGGGGTTGAACGAGCCGCCGTCGAGCGGTCCGATCACCATCACCAGCATGCCCACCGTCGTGCCGATGGCGAGGGGCGCCCACTCCCGGCGCGCGCCGGGGTTGAGCACCACGCAGAGCACGACCATGACCAACACGAAGGCGCCGATCGCCTCGAGCAGGCCGGCCTGGAGGCTTCCGCCGATCAGGGCACTCGGCTGGACCGCGCCGTAGTCGGAGGCGCGACCCTCGTCGAGCAGGAACGCCTTGCAGAGCAGGGCGCCCAGGACGCCACCTGAGAGCTGGGCGAGGATGTAAACGACCGCGTCCATCGGGTCGATCCGGCGCAGGACTGCGAAGCCGAAGGTGATCGCGGGGTTGAAGTGCCCACCGCTCGCGACCCCGATGCTGACGATCAGCCCGAAGAAGAGGAAGGCCTGTACGAGCCCGACAACGGCGTAGTCGGATCCGAACTGGGCGTTCTGCCCGACGGCGACAAAGAGAACCACAACGCTGCAGATGAAGAACACGAGCAGCATCGTTCCGATCAATTCGGCGATATAGGCGGCGAGACCTCGATCTCTCACTAGAAACGACCCTCCTCGTAGCTCTGGAATCCACGCCCTGCGGCGAAGTCGCCGGCAGTCTATCCAGACTTCTCGCTCGACCGCGAACCAAACATCAAGGCGAGCTAGGTCGAGGCGAGAAGCCGCTCCACCAGCGCGGGCATCTCGCGGGCCATGCGCGACCGCGGGACCGCCAGATCCACCCCGGCGTCCTCGGCGCGGCGCTTGGTCTCGACGTCGACGTGCGAGTAGAAGCCGAGCACCGGCACGCCCCGCCCGGTGAGCCCGGCGACGTCGTTCTCAGCGAGGTCGGCGACGATCAGGTCAGCGGCGGTGAGGGCCTCATCGTCGGCGGAGGCGCGGAGCTCGACATCGTGGCCGGCAGCGATCAGGGTCTGCTGCACCCTGCTGCCGAACATCAGGTCGGGAACCAGGGCGACGATGCGGGCCAAGCTAGAGGCTTCGCCTGCGGCGGAAGTCCTGCCGGACGCTCTCCGGCCTCCCCCACATCTGCACGACCTCGGCGCGGCCCTCGTGGAAGTCGCGCAGAACCATCTCGCCGGTTATTCCCTCCCGGTCGAGCTTGCGCAGAACCCCGCCGACCGTCTCGGCGGCCGCGGCATGTCCGAAGCGGTGGGCGACCAGGATCCGCCAGTGCCAGCCGGCCTTGGAGTACGGCTGGGCGTTGATCGCGCTGAGCAGCACGGCGCCGTCGACGTAGCGGCCCTCATCGTGGATCCGAAGGTCGAGCACGAGGTCGGTCCAGTCGTCGGGGAGCGACTCGACGATTCCCTTGAACTCGGAGGCGAGGCCCATGGATGGCAAATTAGCCGAAGAGGACCCCTTGGCGGAGGAGGAGTCGGCTCATCCGCTCCCGGAGTGCGCCTCACGAGTGACCCGCACACGCTCCAACAACTCGCCCCCGAGGGCGTGTTGCCGCCCGTCGATGTCGACGGTGAGCGGGCCGCCGAAGGGCTGCCGCTCGCGAACGGAGATCGTGGCGCCGGGCTGGATCTCGCGGTCGGCGAGATAGCGCAGCATCGAGGCGTCGCTGTCGGAGACCCTGACGAACACGGCCGTGTCGCCGGGCTCGAGGACCCCGAGGGGCAGCGTCTCCTCGTCGGCGAGCGATAGGTCGCGCGCCGGGATCGGGTCCCCGTGGGGGTCTCGGACGGGGTCCCCGAGCTTGGCGGCGATCAGCTCCTCCAGCTCCTCGGAGATGTGGTGCTCGAGCACCTCGGCCTCTCCGTGAACGCGGTCCCAGGGCATCTCGAGCACCTCCGCGAGAAACAGCTCGATCAGGCGGTGGTGGCGGATCACCTCAAGAGCCACCTGCTCCCCGCGATCGGTCAGGCACACGCCCTGGTAGGGCGTGTGCTCGACGATGCCCTCGTCCGCGAGCCGCTTCAGCATCGCCGAGGCGGTCGCCGGCGCGACTCCGAGCCGCTCGGCGATCGCGCCCGTCCCGACGGCCTCGCCGTCGCGCGCCTGGAGGTTGTAGATCGCCTTGGAGTAGTTCTCGGCCCCCTCCCCGGTGCGCCTGGCGGGGTGCGCGTGGTGCGCGGTGCCCATCAGACGGCCACCAGGAGACCGGTCAGATACAGGGCTGCGCCCCCGGCGATGATGCCGGCGATGCTCGGGATGTTGAGCGCCCGCCCCTCCGAGTCCCGAATCGAGGGAACGAGCTGGCCGATCACCTGGACGATCGCCCCGACCCCGATGCCGATCAGGAAGGTGGCGAGCTCCTCGTTATAGGCCGAGGCGCCGATCACGGCGCCGAGGATCGCCGGGGCGCCCGCGATCACCCCGAGCGCGGCCACGCACCGCAGGCCGGGGCGCTCCCCGCGGGCGAGCGGGGCGACGATCGCGATGCCCTCGGTCGTGTTGTGGAGGGCGAAGCCGATCACCAGGAACGCTCCGAGTGCGAGCTCGCCGATCGCGTAGGCGGAGCCGATCGCCAGGCCCTCGCCGAGGTTGTGCAGGCCGATGCCGGTCGCGACCATCAGCGCCAGGCGAAACTCCCCGGCGCCCGCGCCCTTGGCCGCCTCGCGACGGGCCGTGAGATAGCGGTCGAGCGCCGCAAGCGAGAGATAGGCGAGCGCGGCCCCCAGGAAGAGCAGCTCGACGCCGCCGAAGGTGGCGGCGCTGGCATTGCCGACATCGATCCCCTCCAGGGTGCCGTCGATGGCGAGGAAGGCGAGCAGGCCGACGGTGAAGGCGAGTACGGCGCGCATCCAGCGTTCGCGGATGCCGCGGAGGAAAGGCATGAACAACATTCCCAGGGCAACCGGGATCAGGCCGACGTACGTCCCCAGCAGCGCCATCAGGCCGAAGAAGGAGGGATCGGCCTCGGGCGTCTCGACCGCCGAGTCGATCTGATGGTCGATCGTCGCGCCGGTCGAGGTCAGCATCGAGATCGTGTAGACGCCTCCCTCGACCCAGGGATAGTCCAGCGTCAGCACACGGCTCTGGAGCCGGCCGACCGCACCGCCCTGCCCCGGGTCGAAGTCCACGAAGGCGTCGTTGACCGAGACCTGCGAGACGGTGACCGCGTCGGGCCCGGTGTTGCGCACCGCCAGCTCAATCTCGCCGGGGCGCAGGACCGTGCGCTCAACGGCGAGGTCCTCGACCGGCGGGCCTCGCCGGTCCCCGAGGCCCGGGCCACCCAACAGCGCGAATGCGGCGAAGGCGATCGCGATCAACGCCAGCGGCATGGCGCCGAGAAGCCACCGGGGCGCACTCCCGGGGCCTCGGGCCGAAGGGGTCGCCGCCTCCATCAGGCCCCCGGCGTCTCGAGCTCGCCGAGGTCGCAGTAGTCCGCAGCGCCCGCCCCCCGGGTCGCCCCATTCCCAACGCGGAAGAACCCCATCCAGCCGAGCTCGGCGAACTCCGTCTTGTGGGCGTGGAACATGTAGTCCCCGTCGTAGGGGAACTCGAGCTC
Organism: Solirubrobacterales bacterium; assembly: GCA_009691195.1. GTDB lineage: Bacteria > Actinomycetota > Thermoleophilia > Solirubrobacterales > 70-9 > SHVA01. The sequence goes on from SHVA01000019.1 coordinate 26,118, forward strand.
CAGGATCGCGCGCTGCGCCTGCCCCTGGAGGATCGTGTCCGTGTACTCGATCGGCGTCAGCGAGGTCCCGGTCGGGAAGTGGTTGAAGAAGTTCCCGTGGATGTGGAACGAGTTGATCGGGTCGTACTCGAGCGCGTTGACGACGTAGAGCCGCACCGGCGAGTCACGCGACACGCATACCGGCTGGTCGACGTAGTGGAAGGCGACGGTGTTGACGGCGTAGACCTGGTTGCCCTGGGCGTCGAAGTTGGTGTTGAAGCCGTTCATCACCATCACCAGCTCGTCGGCGTCGGGCCTTCCGTCCTTGGGGTCGATGATGAAGGCGCCGTAGAGCCCGCGGGCGATGTGCTCGGCCAGCGGCGCCGCGTGGCAGTGGTAGAGGTGGACGCCGAAGGGGCGGGCGTCGAACTCGTAGACGGTGCTGCCGCCGGTGGGGACGAGGCCGGCTCCGATGCCCGGCACACCGTCCATCTGCGCGGGATGGAGGCCGTGGAAGTGCATCGTGTGCGGGTGGTCTGAGCTGTTGACGAAGTGGACTCGCAGCAGCTCTCCCTCCCGGCATCGCAGCGTCGGCCCCGGTACCCGGCCGTTGTAGGTCCAGGCCGGGTAGTGGACCCCGGGGGCGACCTCGATCTCCTTGTCCTCCGCCACCAGCGTCCATTCACGGAGCACTCGCCCGCTTGCGAGCCGTCGCGTCCTGCCCCAATCGAAGTGACGGACCAGCTCGCTCGGATCGAAGCCGTTGGCGCCGTGGTCCACGGCGGCGCCCTTGCGAAACGTCGGGCCCTCCGCGCCTCCGCCGTGCGAGCCCTCGCCGGCGCCCGCGTGCTCGTGGGCATCCGCGCCGCGGGCGAGTGCCGGCCCGGCGCCGGGAACGAGCTGACTCAAGCCCGCGGCGGCCGCCCCGGCGGTGCCGCCAGCCAGCAGCTTTCTTCTACTGAGCTTGTCCATACCGGCATTGAAGCAGAAGTTGGTGGCTGCTGATTCTGGATTTAGTATCTGACAACTATTAGCTGCAGCTTGCCGGGCAGCCTAGAATCGATCCAGATGCCAGAGCAGGCGACAAGCGTTGAGATCGACGCCCAATACCGGCTCCTGAGGGAGGGCTCGGGACTTGTCGAGCGCGATCGCGGCCAGATCACGGTGCGGGGACCGGACGCGGCCGAGTACCTACAGGGCCAGCTCACCAACGAGATCGAGGCGCTCGCCGTGGGCGAGGGCCGCTACGCGGCGTTGCTCGACCGCAAGGGTCACCTTCAGGCCGACCTCCGCCTGCTCCGGGTCGGCGACGACGAGCTCTGGCTCGACACCGAGCCCGAGGCGACCGCCGGCCTGCTCAAGCACCTGACGACCTACAAGATCGGCCGCCAGGTCGAGGTCACCGACCTTAGCGCCGAGCGCTCGCTGCTCTCGGTGATCGGCCCGTCTGCGGCGGAGGTCTCGGGCACCGCCGGGCTCCGGCCCGAGAACGCCAACCGTGAGCTGCAGGTCGGCGGGAGCTCCTGCCGAGCGATCGCGACCGACCTCGGGATCGACCTGATCTGCACGGCCGGCGAGCTCGAGTCGGTCCGAGCGGCACTGCTGGAGGCCGGTGCGGAGCAGGCCGGCGAGGAGGCCGCGGAGATCCTTCGCGTCGAGGCGGGCAGGCCGCGCCTGGGGCGTGAGATGAGCGAAGCGACGATGCCGGCCGAGGCCGGGATCGTCGAGCGGGCGGTGGACTTCAGCAAGGGCTGCTACATCGGCCAGGAGCCCGTAGCGCGGTTGCACTACCGCGGCAAGCCGAACCGAACCCTGCGCGGATTGAAGCTCAGCTCGATGGCCGAGGCCGGCGAGAAGCTGCGATTCGGCGAGCGCGAGGTCGGTGAGTTGGCCACGAGCTGCCTCTCCCCCAGCCTCGGCCCGATCGCGCTTGCGGTCGTCCGGCGAGAGGCCGAGACGGGCGACACCGTCGAGGTCGGCACGGACGGGATCACCGCCGAACTCGTCGGATTGCCGTTCGACGGGGGTCCCATCAGTTAGATTGGGCGCCGATGCTCAGGAGTCGGGGCAGAGGTCTGTTGGTCTTGGCCGTCGCCGCCGCAGCGGTGGCGCTGAGTGCGTGCGGCCGCGATGACTACGCGAATGACCCCCGGCCGCCGTTCCCCGCCGCGGTCGCGGTGCAGATCAACAACCGCCAGGTGATCGTCTCGCCCAACGACTTCGGCTCCGGGCTCGTCAACTTCAGCATCGCCAACCTCTCCGAGCAGGACGCCAGCCTCGCGATCGACGGCCCGACCGCCGACGAGAGCGTCGCGATCCCGCCGGGCGGCAACACGATCCTGAAGATGGAAACCGAGACGGGCGACTACACGGCTACGGCCAACGGCACCTTCGCAAGCCCGGTGGTGTTCTCGGTCGGCCCCGAGCGCGAGTCGGCCAAGAACGAGCTCCTGCTGCCGTAGCTAGTCGGCCTCGGGGTCGTCGTCGGCGACCTCGACCAGCGACTCGACCCGCTCGAGCCTCGCCCGGACCGCCTCGACCATCTCGTCCAGCGTCGCCCGGGCCTTGTCTGAGCTCGTCTTGATCCCCGTCAGCGCGGCGCGAACCGCCTGGGCCTGCTTGAGGCAGGAGACCGCCTCCTCGGCGGCGTCGCGGACCGCGGGGGCGTCCACCGTCATCTCGCGGTCACGGGCCACCGCGACCCTGGCGGCCGCCAACCTGTAGGCGACCTCGAGCGCGAGCCCGTTCGGCTCGTCCCGGTCAACCGCGACGATCAGCTTGTTGCCCTCGTACTCGGTCAGCGTCTCGCGCCCCGACGGGACGCGCTCCTCACCGGCCACGACGAGCACGCCGAACGACGCGGCCCTTGCGGCCATCGCCTCGTTCAGCTCTCTCCAGGCGTCGTTCTTGGAGAGCTTCTTGTCCTTGGCCTCGAACACGACGCGGCCGGCGGCGGGCCCATCGGCGGCGGCGAGCTCGATCAGCGTGTCGCCCTTCTTGCCTCCGCCCTCGGCCCCCTCGCCGCCGGTGTGTGAGGAGGCGTCACCGCGCGTGGCGGCGATCCGCTCGAGAGCCGCGTCCACGCGCGCCTCGAAGTCGAGCCCCTTCGCCGTGCCGCGCGCCTGCTCGGCCTCCAGCTCCTCGCTGGCCCCCATGCGCTCCCGCAACTTGGTCAGCTCCTCGGTCAGCGCCTCGATCCTGAGACGGTCCTCGTTGCGCTCGACCTGCTGGGACTCGTTGGCGCTCTGAAGCGCTCGGACCACGGCGCCCTTGAAGTCGGCCAGGGGATTCGCCCCGTCCTCCGCGGAGAAGAGGCGCGCCATCTCGGTGCGCTGGTGCTCCCCCGCCTTCAGCAGCATCTCCCGGATCTGCTGCTGCACGGAGTCGCTTCGATCGGCGCCGAAGGTCGTGGCGATGCTCTCGGCGAGCTGCGTGTTGCCCTCATCAAGCACGGTCCCGAGCCGGTCGGCGATCGCGCCCATGTTGCGCTCGAGCTGCACCTTGACGTAGTCGACGTTCGCGGCGGTGCCCTCCGACTCGAGCACGCGGGCGCCGATCTCGATTGCCCTGGTGACGGTCTGCGCGGGCGGGCGGCCCTCCTTGGCCTGCTCCTGGACGACGCGCGCGGCCTCGGAGTCATTGACCTCGAGGCGCTCGATCACCAGCCGGTCGCCGATCGCGCGCACCGACGGCTCGTCGCCGTGGGCGCCGTTGCCGTTGTCGAGGTGCATCTGGGGCTTTTCGGACGCTTCCATAAGAACTTACGAAGGTAGTCGCGCTCCCGGACGCGAACCTGACGCGCGGCCCACTACTCTCGCGGCGACCCAGGCGAGATGTGACCGACGACCCCCAAAGGCAGCCCGCGACAGCGGACGAGGAGTTGATCGAGGCCGACGCGCCCCGGGTCGCCAGCCTGCACTCCGAGCAGGAGCGCCTGGCCCGGATCGAGAAGGAGCTCGCCACCGGCTTCGAGCAGCTGTCCGCGGTCGGCCCCGCCGTCTGCATCTGGGGCTCGGCTCGCACCGCCGAGGACGATCCCGAGTACGCCAAGGCGCGGGAGGTCGGGCGACTGATCGGCGAGCGGGGCCTGGCCGTGATCACGGGCGGCGGCCCAGGGACGATGGAGGCGGCCAACCGCGGCGCCGGCGACGCCGGGGCCACCTCGATCGGGCTCAACATCGAGCTCCCCCACGAACAGGGGATCAACCCCTACTGCGACATCGGCATCGAGTTCCACTACTTCTTCACCCGGAAGCTGATGTTCGTCCGCTACTCCCAGGCCCTGATCGCCTTTCCGGGCGGCTTCGGGACCCTCGACGAGCTGTTCGAGGTGATGACCCTGATCCAGACCGGCAAGACCGTTGACCACCCGGTCGTGCTCGCCGGCAGCGACCATTGGAGCGGCCTGCTCGACTGGGTCCGCAGCGAGCTGCTCGAGCGCGGGCGGATCGCTCCTCAGGACTTCGGGATCGCCGAGCTGCTCGACGAGCCGGCGGAGATCGTCGCGGCGGCCTGCGCGGAGAGCTCCACGGGCGGGTAGCGCTCCCGCACCTCATCGATGAAGCCGGCGAGGCGGTCGGCCAGCTTCGCGTCGTGGATCTCGAGCACGTTCTCCGCATTCTGCTCGCCGGAGCGCGAGAGGTTGAATGAGCCCAGGAAGGCGACGTCGTCGGCGACCGTGACCTTGGCGTGCATGAAGTTGTGGGGATCGTCACCGTCGGCGCGCCAGGGGATCGATTGCTTGCCCGAGAAGGGAAGCCGGCTGAGCACCGTCGCCAGCAACGGAATCTTCCAGCTCGAATGGCCGTTGTCGGCCCACTGCTTGAAGACGGTGGCGACCTGGGGGGCGTCGACGACGCCGGCGACGTCGAGCTGCCGCCCCGCGAGTTCGCCGAGCGTCCCCAGCACCGGCGCCGAGGTGATCACCGGTGAGGCGATCCGGACCCGGGAGCGGGCCCGTCCCATCGCGGAGGCGATCGCCTGCGAGAGGTCCTCGCCTTGCCCGGGGGTGAACCAGGCGCGAACCGCGGCTCCCTCGACGTCCACCTGGATGGGCTCCGGGAGGCCGCTGTGCTGGACGTCCTGGCGCTCCCAGAGCTCCTCGAAGTTGACTCGATAGGCGGCGGCCACGGCGGAGTCCTCGACGATCGCCAGCACGTTCTCCTGGCGGGTCCAGGAGTCGACCGTCCAGTTGGCGGAGCCGGTCCAGACAGCCTCGCCGTCGCGGACGACGTACTTGTGGTGCATCAGGTCGGGCACGCCGGGCACCGCGCGGATCTCGATCGGCAGCTGCTCGAGGATCTCCGGCCGCGTATTCGGAGGCGGGTGCAGCTCCGGCGGCCGCCCGGACCCCTCCTCGTCGCTGTTGTAGACCAGCCGGACGACGACCCCCCGCTCGTGAGCGGCGCGCAGCTCATCGGCGACGAGCGAGCCGACCGGATCGGGCAGGCGGACGTCGTAGAGCGCCAGCTCGAGGGTCTCGCGGGCGGGGCGCAGAAAGCCGGCCACGCGCTCGGCGACCGCCTCGGCTTTCTGGCCTCCGTCGCTCAATGTCCAGACGTCGATCGGCACCGGCGACGAGGCTACCCTGCGCCCGCCGCGAGCCATGGACGGCCCTGGGGACCGGGGTTCAATACGATGCGCGGGTTCCCGGACCCAACCGCAGGAGATGAAGTGGCCGTAGACGTGAAGGAAGTATCGAAGCTCGACGTTGAGCCCGGCACGTTGCCGGAGAAGATGGCCGCCTGGGTGATCCGGGCCGAGCGCGAGGGCGAGCCGAACGAGGCGTTCCAGGTCGAGGAGGTCGACGTCCCCGAGCCCGGCGCCTTCGAGGTCATCGTCCGGGTGATGGCCGCGGGGGTCAACTTCAACAACGTCTGGGCTGCGCTGGGCAAGCCCGTCTCGGTCTTCGGCTACGGCGACCATCCCGAGTACGGCCACCACATCGGCGGCTCCGACGGATCGGGGATCGTCTGGAAGGTCGGCGAGGGCGTCACCCGCTGGGAGCCCGGTGACGAGGTCGTGATCCATTGCAACCAGGCCTCATACGAGGACGTCGAGGTCCACGGCCTCGACCCCCTTGCGGCCCCGAGCCAGCAGATCTGGGGCTACGAGACCACCTGGGGCTCCTTCGCCCAGTTCACCAAGGTGCAGGCGCAGCAGCTGCTGCCGCGCCCGCAGAACCTGAGCTGGGCCGAGTCCTCGGCCTACGGGCTCACCTACTTCACCGCCTACCGGATGCTGATGGACCAGTGCAACGTCCAGGCCGGGCAGAACGTCTTGATCTGGGGCGCGGCCGGCGGCCTCGGCGTGTTCGCGACCCAGCTCTGCAAGGCGGCGGGCGCAAATGCGGTCGGCGTCGTCTCCTCCGACGAGAAGGGCGAGCTGGTCAAGAAGCTCGGCGCCGTGGACTACATCAACCGGAACGAGTTCGCCGGGATGATGCGGACGGGCAAGGAGACCCCCGACGAGGAGAAGGCGCGCTTCAAGGAGTCCCGCGGCTTCGCCAAGCGCGTCAAGGAGATCCTCGGCGAGCCGCCCGACATCGTCTTCGAGCACGTCGGGATGGCCACCTTCCCGACCTCGGTGTTCACGGTCAAGCCCTTCGGCAAGGTCGTGATCTGCGGCGCCACATCCGGATACACGCTCGACTTCGACGTCCGCTACCTGTGGATGAAGCAGAAGCAGATCATCGGCTCCCACTTCGCCAACGCCTACGAGTGCATGCGCGCAAACGAGCTGATCAAGGACAGCAAGATCCAGCCCGTCCTCTGGAAGGTGATGGGATTCGACGGGGTCGCCGAGGCTCACCAGCTCCTCTCCGACAACAAGCACCTCGGGAAGATCTCGATCCTGGTTGGAGCGACCGACGAGGAAGAGGGCAAGACCGAGGACGGCCCCGGTGCGATCCGGGCGGAAGTCGGGGCTTGAGCGTGGGCGAGATCTGCTTCATCGACTGGCACGTCCATCCCTTCCGGGCGGAGCGCTGGTACGAAATCTGGGAGCCCGGCGCCGCCCGGGTGATGTCCTTCGGCGCCAAGTCGTGGTCGCTGACCCGCAGCAAGGACGATCCGCTTCTGTTCCGGCAGGAGTCCAGCTGGGAGAACCGCGCCGACTTCGACCGCTACTGGTACAGCGACGAGATCTCCGAGCTCCGCAGGCAGGCGATCAACTACTACAACAAGCCCGTTCTGCCCGCCTGGCACGCGCTGCTCGCGAGCGAGTAGCAAGCGCCGCGCCCTGCAACCTCGACGTGAACGGCATCGGCGATCTCACCATTCAAGGGGACACCACATCGTGGCCGACGGAGGGGCCGGCATCGACGTCCTGGTGGGCGGCAAGGGGCTCGACAAGCTGAAGAGCGGGCCCGGCAAGGACTTCCAGCGGCCCTAGGCGGCCTGGCGCTGGGCGGCGCCAGCCTGCCGAGCTCAGCGACTTCCGTCGCCTTCCCGTGTTCTGAAGCTTGCAATGAACGACCGACGTTGCCTACCCACCATCCTCCTGGCCGCCGCGGCGATCTCCGTCTGCGCCCTGGTCACCGCGCCGGCGGCGGGCGCCAAGGCCCGGATCAGCTTCGAGAAGCGGGTGCTGACCGCCAAGGGGGCCAACAAGGCGGAGCGAATCGTGGTCAGCTGCTCAGAGGACGGCCTCGCAAAGATCAACGGCCACAACCCGAGCGGTGGCGCCGTGCCCTGCTCGAAGGTGGTCGAGGTGGACGTGCTGGCAGCGGGCGGCAACGACACGGTCGATTGCAGCGGCATCGACGGCCGCTTCGGGCAGGCGCAATTCGAGGACTTCGGCAGCGGGACGGGCTGCGCGGTCGTCGCCGACGGCGGCGATGACCGCGTCATCGGGGGGAGGCTCGCGCTGAACCTGCTCTACGGCGGCGTCGGCGCCGACCGCCTTTCCGGCGGCTCCCGAAAGGACGCCCTGGTGGGCAACGCGGGAGGCGACAAGCTGGTCGGAGCAGCCGGCAAGGACCTGCTGCTGGGACTCGACGGCAACGACGTGCTTTCTGGAGGGCCCGGCGCCGACAAGCTAAACGGCAACGACGGCGACGACGTCCTCCGCGGGGCGGACGGCTCCGACTTCCTGCGCGGGGGCAAGGGCATGGACCGCATCTACGGCGACAAGGGACGCGACCGCCTCATCGGCGGCCCGGGCCATGACTTCCTCGACGGCGGGCCCGGCAGGGACCTCTACGCTGTCAACGACGATCCGCCGGCCCACCCGTAGCTCAGTGTTGCCCTAGCGGCGCCATCGTCAGGCCCGCACTTCCCAGCTGCTCCCAGTAGTGCTCGGCCGGCTCGCGAGGGCCCGTCCAGACGGCTGCCCGGCCCGAGCCGTGGATCCGGTCCGCGATCGAGTAGCCGCCGTCGAGGCTGATGCCGGGGATGATCCTCGCCAGCGTCTTCGCGACGTGGTCGAAGGTGTTGTGATCGTCGTTGAGGACGATCACCATCCAGTTGCCGCCCAACCCCGAACCGGGGTCGGCAGCCTTGGGCCGCTCAACGGTGGTGGTTGACATCGAGGCGGGGCTGAAGATAGAGGCTGGAAGCTGAGAGGAGCGCGCGTCGGAAGTCGGCGCAAGGCCTCGCCCACCCTCGCCTGGAAGCGGCTAGAAGGGGCTGGGAACGCGAACTGCGACGTTGTCGAATGCACCGACGGCGTTCTTGGCGGAGGCGTTGCCCTTGGCGCCGAGCAGGAGCACGGTGCGGCGGCCCGCGGGCTGGTTGCCGGCGGTGTCCTTGGCGTTGAGCTTGACCTTGCGGTTAATCGCCACCCGCACGCGGACGTCGGAACCCTCCTTGAAGGCCCGCAGAACCAGGTCGTTCGGCTTTCCGGCCGCCGGCCTGATGCACTTGCAGGGGCCGGAGGCGAACAGCGCCGAGCCGCCCGACCCCTTGGCGTCGCGGAAGACCTGCCACTTCTGGACTCCCGGCAGGATGCGCAGCTCATAGCCCTCGTTGTCGCTCTGGCGAACGGCCACCCCGAGGTAGATCTTCTTGCGGAGCTTGGCGGGGGTCGTGCCGGTCAGGTTGGTCGAGGCGGACATCTCAAGGCTGGCCCCTCTGCTGGAGGAGTCGGCGACGACCGAGCTGCGGTAGCCGCAGGCGTTGGTGCCCTGCCCGACGGTGACGCCCATGGAGTCTCCCCCGCGCAGCTTCTTTTCACACTTGGAGCCCTTGACCTTCGCGAACGAGTCCACGTCGGCCGACGAGGAGAAGCGGTAGAAGGCGATCGTCACGGGCCCGGCCATGGCTACGCCGGCCACGCCCAGGACTGTGGCTGCGATTACGAGGGCTGTCAGTTTGAGGCGCATATTCGGTGCGTGAGAGTAGCCGGGATCGGCCTACTGGAATGCAAGAACACACTCCACGGCGGATAGGTGCGGCCTCAGCAGGCGTCCTGATCCACGTACCATTGGCGACATGAGCGACCACCGCCTGCCCGAGCGCGATCGGCCGTGGGTGATGCGCACCTACGCGGGCCACTCCGACGCCCGGCGCTCCAATGAGCTCTACCGCGGCAACCTCGCCAAGGGGCAGACGGGGCTCTCTATCGCCTTCGACCTGCCCACCCAGACCGGCTACGACCCCGACGCCGAGCTCGCCCGCGGCGAGGTCGGCAAGGTGGGCGTCTCGATCGTCCACAAGGGCGACATGCACGCACTGCTCGACGGGATCCCGCTCGGCGAGATGAACACGTCGATGACAATCAACGCCACGGCCGCCTGGCTGCTCGCCCTCTACGCAACGGTCGCCGAGGAGACGGGCGTCGAGCGCTCCGCCCTCGCCGGCACGACCCAGAACGACATCATCAAGGAGTTCCTGGCCCGCGGCACCTACGCCTTCCCGCCGGCGCCCTCGATGCGACTGATCGCAGACATGGTGGCCTTCACCGTCAACGAGATCCCGAAGTGGAACCCGATCAACGTCTGCTCCTACCACCTCCAGGAGGCGGGGGCTACGCCCGTCCAGGAGGCAGCGTACGCGCTCAGCACCGCGATCGCGGTGCTCGATGAGGTCAAGGCCCGGGGCCAGGTCGCCGAGGAGGACTTCCCCAGGGTCTTCGGCCGGATCTCGTTCTTCGTCAACGCCGGCGTCAGGTTCATCGAGGAGCACGCGAAGCTGCGCGCGATGACCGGCCTCTGGGAGCAGATCGGCCGTGAGCGCTACGGGGTCACCGAGCCCAAGTTCCTCAGGCTGCGCTACGGGGTCCAGGTCAATTCCCTGGGCTTGACCGAGTCCCAGCCCGAGAACAACGTCCCGAGGATCGTGCTCGAGGCCCTCGCCGTGACGCTGGGGCGCGACGCCCGGGCGCGCGCGATCCAGCTCCCGGCGTGGAACGAGGCCCTTGGCCTCCCCCGCCCCTGGGACCAGCAGTGGAGCCTTCGCATCCAACAGATCCTCGCCAATGAGACCGACCTCCTCGACTACCCCGACATCTTCGAAGGCTCGAAGGTGATGGAGGGCCTGAGCGACGAGCTCGCCGAGGGCGCCCGCGCCGAGATGAAGACCGTGGCCGAGCACGGCGGCGCGGTCGAGGCCGTCCCGTACATGAAGGCTCAGCTGGTCGAGTCCAACCGCGAGCGGCTCGCCAAGATCGAGCGCGGCGAGATCACCGTCGTCGGCCAGAATGAGTTCACCTCCACGGAGGACTCGCCGCTGACGACCGGCGAGAACGGAGGCATCCTCAGCCCTGACCCCGAGGTCGAGCGCGAGCGGATCGAGGCGCTGAAGGAGTGGCGCTCCGAGCGCGACCAGGCCGCCGTGGACGCCGCACTGGCCCAGCTCGCGGTCGCCGCGGCCGACGAGAGCGCGAACATCATGCCCGCGACGATCGAGGCGGCCCGGGCGGGCGCCACGACCGGTGAGTGGGCAGCGACCCTGCGCGAGACCTTCGGCGACTACCGGGGCCCGACGGGCGTAGGCGGCGCCCCCCAGAGCTCGAACGGCGAGCTTCTCGACGCCGCCAAGGCCGAGGTTGCCGCCGCGGCCAAGCGGCTGGGCCACCCGATCCGGATCCTGGTCGCCAAGCCGGGCCTGGACGGGCACTCCAACGGCGCCGAGCAGATCGCCGTGCGTGCCCGGGACGTCGGCATGGAGGTCGTCTACCAGGGCATCCGGCTGACCCCCGAGGAGATAGCGGCCTCGGCCGTGCAGGAGGACGTGGACGTGATCGGCCTCTCGATTCTCTCCGGCTCGCACCTGGAGCTGGTCCCGCGAGTGGTAGGACTGCTTCGCGCCGAGGGCTCGGAGATTCCGGTGATCGTCGGGGGGATCATCCCGCCGGCTCACGAGTCCGTCCTGCGAGAGGCGGGCGTCGTCCGCGTCTACACGCCCAAGGACTTCGAGATCAACCGGATCATGGCCGACATCGCCGAGCTCGTCGCCGAGCGTGCCGACGTCGCCGAGTCAGCTCACGCCTAGCGCCGCGCGTAGCCGCGGGTAGCGCTCGAACAGAGCGAAGCAGGCCAACAGGACGCCCAGCACGGCCCCCGCCGCCACGGTCACGTACTCGAAGCGGTACTGGGCGATGATTAATGTGAAAAAGTGCCCGAGCTGGAACGACAGCATCGCCAGCCCAAGCGATCCCGCGACCACGAGTGGCGGCGGCCTTCCCGGCCTGATGAAGACGAATGCGGCCAGGACGCACACCGCCAGGTAGATCCAGACACGATGGATGATCGTGCCGTCCAGATCGTCGTTCGAAAACAGGGCGAGATAGTCGACGGCAACCTCGTCCTCCTCCGGGTTCTTGAGCACAAAGCGCTGGTCGTTGGGGTCTATCCCTGGGTGGTAGACGACCTGCGCCGTCCGGGTGACGCCCAGATTGTCGAGAAGGAGGTCGGCGCGGGTGTCGAGGTAGGTGGCCGGATCATCGCGAATGCTCGCCCACCAGCTCGTGCGCGTGACCTCGCCGACCTTCTCGCCCTTGTGGTCAGCGATCCCCTTGAGGTCAGCCTCGTAGAGAAACTCCTCCGGAGCATCGCTCCGTACTCCGACCGCTTCGTTAAGCAGGAGCTGGCTGCCGATGCATCCCAGGCAGATCGCCAACCCGGCCGATCCCGCCGCTACCACGCGAAGTGCCCAGCCCCAGCCCGACCAGATCCCTCGGATCCGCGGCGCCCAGGGAAGCGCCAGCACGGCGCCGACGCCGAAGGCCACGAACATGGCGCCACCGGCGTTCTGGCGCGTCGCCACGCAGAGCCAGGCGGCTGCGAGGGCGGCTACCAGAAGCGCCACGCGACCTCTCCCCTCTCGCTTGGAGGCCTCGACGAGCAGCCCGAAGCTGAGCAGCAGCAGCGCCGCGAACCAGGTGTCGCGCGTGACCGTTCCCAAGTAGCCGAGGAGCTGGGGCGTGAGCGCTATGACCGAGGCTGCGCTCGCGGCGGCGAGCGGCCGCAGCATCGAGCGAAGGACCAGGAAGGACCCGATCACGAACGTCAGGGCCGTGGCGCTCAGCGCCCAGCCCGCCCCGATGCCGAGTGGCCAGACGAGGCTCCAGATCCACTGCAGCACGGGCGAGTGCTTGTTGGTGATGTCACCGGTGCGCACCTGTTGCAGCTGGTACAGCGTGTCGGCGTTCATGTGGCCGGGCCAGAAGCAGACGCTGACCACGACCCAGGGGATGGCCAGGACCAGGGCGGTGGCCGCCCATTCCCAACGAGGATTTGATTCGCCGCGACCGTTCACAGAGAGCGGAAGGGTACGCGGGGCGCTGGCCGTCCCGCCCGGAGTTCGGACAGGGCCGGACTACCCTGTGGAGGGGATGGATTCGATGAACGGGGATCAGAGCGCGTGGCTGCGCTGCTACCGCTGCTGGGCTCGAGACCTTGAGGTCCAGCTTCACCACGACGCGATCCTGCGGATCGACCCCGAGACCGGTTCTCCGGCCGAACGACTGGATGAAGTCCAGGAAGCGGTGGTGCAGTGCCTGCGTTGCCTGCACGACCAGCCCCATTTGACGATTCGCGAGGACAAGGTGGTGCCGATCGAGGACCGCTGGGAGCGGATGGTCGCCGGGACGCCCTGGGTCGCCTCGTGCACCGTCACGGTCGACCAGGACCAGGTCGAGACCTGCTCGGGCCCCGAGGCGACCGAGGCGCTCACCTACGGCGCCTTCGGTGACGCAGGGACCCGTGAGTTCTTCACGCACGTCCGCTTCCACAAGCACGACGAGGAGCGGATCGTCATCCACCTCCTGGTTGAGCTCTACGCCCGGGCGCCCGATGAGGCGACCGAGGTACTCGAGGGTGCCGCACGCGGGACGCTTGAGATCACCTCACTGGCCGAGGAGTCACGCCCGCCGGCCCACGCGCCCGACGAGGCGCACTAACAGCTCTTCCGCCGGTCCCCCCCGCGCAGACAACGGTCGCCACCGGAGCCGCCGTCCAGTAGGTCCCGGCTCGGGCCGCCGTTGAGATGATCCACGCCTCGGTTGCCGTAGAGGTGGTCGGCGCCGGCATTCCCGTAGATGCGGTCGCGCCCAAGGCCGCCTGAGACGAAATCGTTGCCCGGGCCGCCGCGGGCGACGTCGTTGCCCTTGCCCGCGCATATCCGATCGTTGCCTGCGCCCCCGAGGACCACGTCACTCTGCGCGAAGGCGATGATCACGTCGGCGCGGGGGGTCCCCACGATCCGCTCCTCTCCGGCCGTCCCGAACATCGTCGCCCGCCGACCGAAGCAGCGGTCTGGCGGCAGCGGCTGCTGTCGCTCGAAGGCGCCGGCGTCGCAGGCGTAGCCGCTCGGCCGCTGCAGGCCGCGCTGGTCCGTGCTGACCGGCCAGCAGTGGGGAACGCTCTCGAGGGCCGGGCTGCGGTTGGTCAGCGCCCGCGTCTCGGTCGGGCCGCCCTGGTGATCGAGCGGGGCCAGCCTGGCATCGAGGGCACTCTTGTCGCCGAGGTCCTCCCGAGGGTCGCACTGCCCTTCCGGGGCGATCGTGTGCGCCTCCAGGTTGCCCCCCAGGCTGATGATCGCGGCGCCCGATCCGGAGGCGAAGCAGTTCTCGAAGCCGGTGCTGGAGCTGCCCTGGGCCACGATCGTCGCCCGAAGCTCGATGGTCCCCGCCTCGACAGCCGCCACGTTGCCTCCGGCGGCGTCACCGACGGATGGCGAGGCGGCGAAGTTGCCGGCGATCGTCGACTGGGTCAGGCTCAACGTGCTCTCCGCGCCCGCGTAGACGCCGCCGCCCAGCGCCTGCGGCGAGTCCGGGAGATCGTCCACGGCGAAGTTGTCGCTGACGGTGACATTGGTCAGCGCTGCGTCGCCCTCGCTGCCGATCCCCCCCGCCCCCGCGGGGCCGCTGGTCGCAACGGCGACGTTGCGCGCGACCGTCGACGCCCGCACAAGGTGCGGGCCCTCGGACGCGAGCCAGATCCCGCCCCCGCGGGCGCCGCTGCCCTGAGCGGTGCTGTCCTCGACGCTGACCTGATCGAGCTCGATGCTGCCGTCCTCGACCAGCACGCCCCCGCCGCGGGCGCCCGGCCCGGCAACCCTGCCGTGCGCGAGGTCGAGCCCCCGGATAGTCACCGCCGGCGGCTGGTCGGCATCGGGCCCGGCGTCAAAGACGCGGTCGGCGAGCGCTCCGTCGATTCGCGGCTGGTCGACTCCCGCGATCGAAACGCTCTCGTTCAGATCCAGGTCGCCGGTCTCCGCCTGGTCCTCGGCGGCTCCCGCCAGGTCCAGGCTGTAGTCGTCATCGAGCCTGGGCAGCGTGATCACGTCCGGCCCCGGCGTGCCGTTGGCCTCCTGGACCGCGGCGCGCAGCGTGCAGCTCACGTCGTCGAGATCGGGGTCAGCGTCGCAGACGCCGTCGGAGCTGGAGTCCACCGCAGCCTGGTCAACCGCGCTGTCGACCGTAAACGACGCCGCCGAGGCCGCCGGGGCGGCGATCAGCATCGCGGTCAATAGGAGGAGGCAGGCGAATCGAGCCGGGACTCGCGGCGCATTTCCTGTGGGCTTCATATCCCCTACTTCAACATGAAACCCGCGCTCGAGTCGCGGATCGTGTCGAAGCCGTCGCGTTGTGCCTAGGCTGGCTTGCGGGGAATCAGCACGGCGCGCTTGAACTCCGCGACGAGGGTCCCTTCCTGCTTGAAGACCCGGGTGTGGACCTTGACCACGCCGCGGTCGGGCTTGGAGTTCGAGGGCCGGACGTCGAGCACCTCCGACTCGCAGAAGAGGGTGTCTCCGTGGAAGACCGGGGCCGGGTGGCTGAGGTCCTCCGTTGCGAGGTTCGCGATCGCCTTACCCGAGACGTCGCTGACCGACATCCCCAGCGCCAGCGAATAGACGAGCGGGCCGACCACGACGTTCTGGCCCTGCTGGGACTGCGACGCGTAGACGTCGTTGAGGTGCAGTGGATGGTGGTTCATCGTGATCAGGCAGAAGAGGTGGTCGTCGGACTCGGTCACCGTCTTCGCGGGCCAGTGCTTGTAGACGGCCCCGACCTCGAACTCCTCGAGGTAGCGCCCGTACGCGTGCGCGCCGGAGGCCTCGCGCTCCGCCTGGTCAGTGATCAACTCGTGCTTCTCGTCAGCCATCAGGTCCCTTCGTCTGCTTGGGTCGCCTTGACCCCTCCCTGCCCACTCTCGGGGCGCAGGATCGTAGCCGGACTCCGCCCATCAGGAGACCACCACGGCCTCGCGCCCGGTGAATCGGCCGATGCCCTCGACCTCGGCGCGCAGCTCCGCCTCGCCTCCGGCGTGCGGGTCGAACGGCCGCAGTTCGATCTCGATCCGGTCGCCCTTCAGCCGCCATCTCCACGTTCCGATCACCTCGCCGTCGCGGACGATGGTCGCGTGGATCATCCCGCCGCCGGCGTTCACCTCGGCGTCGAGCTCGGGCGACAGCGCGTGCTCGCGGCGACGGTAACCCACCATGTAGGTGTCGAAGCGCGGCAGCATGCGAAGCGTCCCGGCGGGCGGCAGCCGCCCCCTCGAGCGCAGGACCCAGGCCGGCGACCCGTCGATCCGAACCTCCTCCAACTCGGCGCCGATCCGCTCCAGCCCCAGCCGTGCGGCGCCGAGGCCCAGGCCCGACCAGCTCGCGAGGTCGGCGTCGGTGGCCGGGCCGAACGCCCCGATGTAGCGACGGGCGAGCTCGGCGAGCGACGGCTCGCGCTCCCTCGCGGGGAGCTTGCCCAGCCAGTCGTCCCGGCGGACCAGGCAGATCCGCTTGCCGGCGCCCGGCCCCATGCAGGCGATCCCGGTACTCGTCGCGAGCATGAACATGTGAAGGCGCTGCCCGTTGTCGAAAAGGAGGCCGTTCGCGCTCAGCAGCTCAGAGAGGCCGTCCCGCGTCATCGGCCCCTCCTCGCCCAGCGCCCGCTCGATCAGGGCCAGGGAACGGTCCACAGTGCGGGGCTCCACCCCGAGCTGCCCCAGCCTTCTCCGCGCGTCGCGCGCGAAGCGATCCTCGTAGAGGCCCAGCAGCCAGCCGGCGTCCTCGCTGGCGACGAGATGAACCGTCTTGCGCATCACCCAGGCCCGCAACAGCGAGCGCTCCTCCGTCCTGGCGCGGTCGATGTCGGCGGCGAGAAGAGAGCTGCTTCGCGCCCGGAAGGCCAGGCGGCCCGCGTGCTGGTCCTGGTCCTGTATCCCCGCCACCATGCGGGCGATCTCGGCCGGATCGGAGCTGCCTCGCGGCCGATGGAAGAGCTGTGCCGCCGACCTCATCCGCGGCAGCCGGCCGGCGGCGATCTGGCGCGGCCGCCGGCTCAGTGGACCTTGCGCGTGGCCGCCCGGGCCTCCTGGCGGGTCACGACCTGGCCGATCAGCTTCTGGAAGTTCTGATCCCCGGTGACCTTGATCAGGCCCGTCTCATAGGCCTCGCGGTACTGCTTGATAGTGCCCTCCTCGGCCAGCTCGTTGAACTGGGCGCGCGGTATGTGCACGGTCAGCTTCGCATCGTCGGCGAGGGCCTTCTCGATCTTCGGGCCCGGCAGCTCGACGCGGTACATCTGCACGTCCCCACGCCCCTGCAGCTCCAGCTCGAACACGAGCTTGAGCTTCGCCAGCGCCGGCACCTCCGATTGGAAGTGCTCGACGCCCGTCTTGATCAGGTCGGGGGTGCTGGGCACTCGGGGGGTTCTACCAGGAAGGGACCGCGGCGTGGTCAGCCGGGCGGTTGCGGCGCGCCGATCCCCGGCCTGCCGCCCGAGGCCGCCGGCGCAGCTTCGCCCTCCGTCACGTCGTAGCCCTGTGCAGCGAAGTCCGCGTTGATGGCCGCAAAGCGCTCGCTGAGAGCGTTGGCCTCGGGCAGGCCGATCAGCCCGGCCAGGTCCCCCGAATCCAGCACGCCGCTCGCCTCTGAGAACAGCCCGCTGAAGCCTGAGCCCACGCCCACCAGGCGCCGATTGAGGTCGGCCACCTCCTCTGGAGGGTCGGCTTCCTTCAACGCGGCGGCGATCTGCCGAACTCGGCGCCGACCTCCCTCGCGAGCGCCGTCAGCTCCTCGGGAGAGGAGACGCTGAGCAGCCGCTTGGGCAGGTCGGAGTTCTCCCTGACCCTGGCGACGATCGCCCGCAGCCGCAGGATGTACCGGGCCTTGGTCAGTGTCCCCGTGACGTCGGAGGCCTGATCGCTGATCGCGCAGCCGCCCAGCGGCAGCGCCGAGGCGCTCAGCGCGAGGGCCACCATCACGCTTGCTCCCACCCTTCGGATTCGACCGCCCCCCAAGGCGTCGAGCCCACTAGATCTTGTTCCGCTCGAGCAGCTTCTTGCCGATGACCATCCGCTGGATCTCGGACGTTCCCTCGCCGATCAGCAGCAGCGGCGCATCGCGGTAGAGGCGCTCGATCTCGTACTCCTTGGAGTAGCCGTAGCCGCCGTGGATGCGGAAGCTGTCCTCGACGCACTCCTTGCCGGTCTCGGAAGCCAGGAGCTTCGCCATTCCCGCCTCGAGATCCGAGCGCTGGCCGGCGTCCTTCATGCGCGCGGCCTTGCGGGTGAGCAGGCGGGCGGCCTCGATCTTGGTCGCCATGTCGGCGAGCTTGAACAGGATCGCCTGGTGCTGGGCGATCGGCTTGCCGAAGGTCTTGCGCTCCTGGCTGTACTTCAGAGCCAGCTCCAGGGCTCGCTGGGCGATCCCGACGCCGCGCGCGGCGACGTTGACTCGGCCGACCTCGAGCGCATCCATCATCTGGCCGAAGCCCTTGTTGACACCGTCGGCGCCGCCGAGCACACGTTCGTCGGCGCAGCGGTAGCCGCTGTAGACGAGCTCGGTGGACTCGACCCCCTTGTAGCCCATCTTCTTGATCTTGGGGGGGATCTCAAGGCCGGCGAACTCTCCCTCGTTCTTGTCCTTCCAGGGCTCCTTCTCGGTGATGAAGCAGGTCATCCCCCTGTGGGGAGGGTCGGCCTTGGGGTCGGTCTTCATCAGCACGAAGACGACCGCTGAGCCGAGCCCGTTGGTGACCCACATCTTCTGGCCGTTGAGCTCCCAGCTGCCGTCGTCGCCCTTGACCGCGGTCGATTTGATGCCCTGCACGTCGGAGCCGACCTCGGGCTCCGAGAGCGAGAAGGCGGCGCGAATCTCGCCCGTGGCCATTTTCGGCAGGAAGTAGTCCCTCTGCTCATCGGTCCCGAACTTCATCAGCAGGTACGAGCCGATGAAGTGGGTGTTGACCACGCCGGAGATCGAGATCCAGCCGCGCGAGAGCTCCTCGACGATCATCGCGTAGGTGGTCAGATCGAGGCCCATGCCGCCGTACTCCTCGGGGATCGTCACCCCGAACAGCCCGAGCTCCTTCATCTGCTCGACGATCGGCTCGGGGAACTTGTCCTCGGCGTCGTACTCCTCGGCGTTGGGGAGGATCTGCTCGTCGACGAACTGGTGGACCATCTCGATGATGGCCTTCTGGTCCTCGGTCATCTCGTCGATGCCGGCTGGCTGGTTTTGGCCCGCGGTGGCTACGGCCATGGCTCCTTCTCGGTCATGGGCTGAACTTGAAGCGCCCGTTCGGCGCGCGGGAGCCTAAGGATAGATCCTCGCCTCGGGGCGCCGGGGGACCCTGGCCCGTCCTAACCCCGAGTTGTCCCAACAACTCGGCTTCATCTCACCGTTCCCATCTTGCGAGCACCGAAGACGATATCCGCCGGCACCCGCCCCTTGGTCAGCCGGCCGCTGTGGGCGCGGTCGGTGTTGTAGTAGTCGAGGTCGCGCCGAAGCGCCGTGATCTTGGCTGCGAGCGAGCGCGAGAAGGCCGGGCGCCAGGCGTAGTAGGTTCGAGGGCGATCCCCATCTGCCGGCAGGCCTCCGAGCTGTTGCCCAGCTCGGTGGCCAGGGTGAACAGCCGCAGGCGGAATCCGAACAGCACGTCATCCTCAGTCATCGTGTCCTCCTTGCTTGCTTCTCGATTTGGTCGTCAAGGAGCGTGAGAAGGCGCGCGGACGCCCCCGGGCATGCCCGGGG
>SHVA01000053.1 GCA_009691195.1 Solirubrobacterales bacterium
GCCTCGGCGATCCGCCTCGTGGGCGCGATGCTGATCGAGCAGAACGACGAGTGGCTGGTCTGCCGGCGCTACCTCTCCGAGGAGTCGCTCGCCCTGGTCCTCGAGGACCAGGGCGATGAGGGCAAGGAGGTGGTCGAGCTACAAGCCGCCCGATGACTCCGACGAGGAGTTACACCACTTCAGACGACTTGACTCCGCCAGCGCTCATCGCAGGCGCACTACCTGGACGGAGAGGACGGACGCCATCGGACGACCGAACCGGGGTTCTGTCAGGGGACTTGGCAACAGCGATTCTGTCAAGTATCTTGACAGTTGTGCCTCCCGCAAACCGCCACAATCCTGTCCGCGCCGAGTCGTCGGAATCCTCGTACTCCCTTATGGAGTTCACGCGGCAATTCCCCGACGATGCAGCGTGTCTGGAACACCTGTGGCGGACTAGGCACGCGCCGGACGGTGAGCATGCCGACTGTCCCAAGTGCGAGCGCGAGCGGGTCTTCAGGTGCTACAAGACCAAGCAGGGACGCCAATCGTGGACTTGTACGGGCTGCGGGCATCACATTCACCCGACCGCAGGCACGATCTTCGCCAAGTCCTCAACCTCTCTCCATCTGTGGTTCTACGGCATGTACCTCATGGCCTCGACCCGCTGCGGGGTCAGCGCGAAACAGCTTGAGCGCGAACTTGGTGTGTCCTACCGGACCGCCTGGCGCATGCTCAACAAGATTCGCAACGAGTTGATGAAGCAGGACGCCGAGCCTCTGAGCGGTGAGGTTGAGGTTGACGAGACTGCGGGCGGCGGGCGCATTCGGGCCTCTGATTCGGCGCGAGGCAAGCAGTACGTCTACGCGAAGATGAGCCGCCGACCGACGATCTGGGGCGCCGTCGAGCGTGGCGGGCGGATCAAGGTCAAGGTCGTGAAGTCCCGAGGCAGCGCCGACATTGAAGCCCCGATGTTCGAGCTTGTCCTGCCTTCCTCGATGATCATCACCGATGAGTGGGCGGGCTATGACCACACCCGAGTCTCAGCCCGGTATCTCGGCCATCGTCGGATCAGGCATGAAGACAAGATCTACGTCCAGGGCGACGTTCACACGCAGACCATCGAGGGATTCTTCGGCCTCTTCAAGAACGGCGTCAGAGGGACCTACCACGCGATTTCCACCAAGTGGCTGCCCTCCTACCTCAACGAGTACGCCTGGCGCTACAACGAGCGCGAAAGCTCCCGGCCGATGTTCCAGACCCTCCTAGAGAACGCGGCGAAGTCGTGACCGAAGCCGACGCCATCAAGGGCATTCGCAAGGCAGCTAAGCAGCGCGAGCGAGCCGACGAGGCTCGCAGGGAAGCGACTAGCGAGCTACACCGATTCTGTGCCGCCGCCAAAGAAGCCGGCGTTTCAATCAGTCAGATTGCTCGGGAGGCTGGCCTTTCTCGGCAGGGCGTTTACGACCTGCTGGGCGACCAGCCACCTTCTCAACCAGGCTGAAGAACTCCCGCCGCTTCGGAACGGGAATCTCCGTCCCCTTCGGTGTGCGCTGCGTGGGCCGTTCCTCGCGTGCCATCCCGACCGAGGATACGCCTCGCCGCCGACACGCCAGCAATTCCACTTCTACAGAGAAGGACTACTTGCCCCGAGCCGATGCGAGCTCCTGTTCGTGCTGGTGGCCGACGGAAGGCGCTGGTTCGTTCCGTCGGAGGAGATCGAGGGGACGACATCGATCAGTCTCGGCAGCGCGAAGTACGCCGAGTTCGAGGTCGGTCGCCCCAACGCTTCGCCCCGGATCGCCGGTCTAGAATCGCCGCAGATCAGCGGGGGAGCGCCGGAGCTGGAGAGCCGGGCTGGACTGTAAATCCAGTGCCTCAGGCTGAGTGGGTTCGAATCCCACCTCCCCCACCTCGGTCAGCAGGATCTCGTCTCCTTTCGGCAGGGACGAAACTTTCGTCGAATCATCAGCTCACGATTCCGAGGGGTCCCTACGACGGAGCCAAACTGTGCGTCGGTGACTCCTTCAGCGTCGCGGCTCGTGGACAGGGCCGGATCAGTCTGACCCGCCTGGACGAACTCACCGGCGACTACGCCCGCCGCCTGAGGTCGGGCGGCTAGCTCGCCTCGCGGAGCTTCTGGGCCTCGGGCAGCGACTTCAGCTTCTTCAGGGTGTTGTTCTCGATCTGGCGGATGCGCTCCCGGGTGACCCCGAAGGTGGTGCCGACCTGCTCGAGCGTCAGCGGCTCTTGCCCGTTGAGGCCGTAGCGCAGCTCGATCACCTCGCGCTCGCGGCTGGGAAGGGCGGCGAGCGCCTGCTTGACGTTGTCCCGCTGAAGGTTCTCCGAGGCGGTCTCGAACGGTGACTCGGCCGTGTCGTCGGCGACGAAGTCGCCCAGCTCCGAGTCCTCCTCATCGCCGATCGGCTTCTCGAGCGAGATCGGCATCTGGCTCACTCGCCTGATGTCCCGCACCTCGCGCGTCGTCCATCCCAGGTCTTCGGCGATCTCGCTCGCCTCCGGCTCCCGGCCCAGCCGCTGGACGAGCTGACGCTCCACCTGCACCACCCGGTTCAGCTTCTCGACCATGTGAACAGGGATCCGGATCGTCCTTGCCTTGTCGGCGAGGGCCCTCGTCACCGCCTGGCGAATCCACCAGGTCGCATAGGTGGAGAACTTGTAGCCACGGCGATGATCAAACTTCTCCACCGCCCGGATGAGCCCGAGCGACCCCTCCTGGATCAGGTCGAGGAAGCTGAGCCCACGCCCGAGGTAGGACTTGGCGATCGAAACGACCAGCCGCAGGTTGGCCTCAACCATGTGGCGCTTGGCGAGCATGTCGCTGCGCTCGATCCGCTTTGCCAGCTCGACCTCCTGCTCAGCCGTCAGCAGATCGACGCGTCCGATCGAGCGCAGGAAAAGGCGAAGCGAGTCGAGGCTGGGCTCGACGGTGAGGTCGAGCTCCGCCTTCTTGGACTGCTCGCCTGAGCCTCCGTCGGAGGACTTCGCCTCCTTGTAGGCGGTGACGCCGTCGGCGGCGATCACGTCGACGCCCTGCTCGACGAGGTGGCTGTGCAGGTCCTGGACCTGCTCCTTGGTCAGCTCGATCTCCTCCAGCGTCGAGGCGATCTCCTCGAAGGTCAGATAGCCCCGCTCGGTCCCCTCGGCGGCCAGAGCCCGAATCTCTTCGCTCTCCGCGAAGAGGGACTCCCCTGAACCAACAGCCTGGCGCGTGGTCGCCAAGATCCTCTCCTCCTCCCCATTCCCCTTTCCGAAACTGGATTCAGTCACGGAACGCCGGGGAGCATAGGTGCGGCACCGCCGGAAGGAGGACCCACTATTCAGGTTTTGCCCAGCCCGGCGGCGCTCTCCGTTCATACTGGGCGCATGGCCGACAGCACCTCCGCCACGACATCGCCGGGGCGCGACGCCCAGGCATCCGCTCCCGCCACCCAGGCCAGCCTCTCCCGGGTCGGAGTGACCGGCGTCGAGAAGATCATCCGGGTGAACGGGGGCGGCGACGCCGGCGGCGAATCCCTCTACTACGCCGACATCGAGTGCTTCGTGGACCTCAACCCGAAGCAGGCCGGAGTCCACATGTCTCGCTTCGAGGAGGTCGTCAACGAGGCCATCGACGGCGTCGTCCTCAGCGAGGCCCTCCGCGCCGAGTCGCTGGCGGCCCAGATCGCCGGGCAGGTGCGCGAGCGCCAGGGTGGCCTCCGCGCCGAGGTCCGCATCGCGGCCCGCTATCCCCAGACGGTGGCGGCGCCGGTATCGGGCATCCCCACCCAGGAGATCTACACCCTCTTTGGCACCGCGGTCGCCTCGGAGCGGGGCACCCGGATGCTCACCGGCGTCGAGGCCCAGGGAATGACGGCATGCCCGTGCGCGCAGGGGCTGGTCACCGACGCCGCACGGGAGAGGCTGGTCGAGCAGGGCTTCTCCGAGGATGAGATCAAGCGGGTCTTCGAATCCGTCCCCGTCGCCACCCACAACCAACGCGGCATCGGCCGCGTCCACATCGGCTGCCCCGAGGACTGGGGAATCGGCGCGGACGCCCGCGACCTGCTCCGCATCGTCGAGGGGTCGATGTCGAGCGAGATCTATGAGCTGATGAAGCGCTCCGACGAGCTCGCTGTGGTCGAGAAGGCCCACGCCAACCCCCGCTTCGTCGAGGACTGCGTGCGGGAGATGCTCCGCCAGGTCAGCGAGGCCTACCCCGATCTCTCCGCGGGCGGCTTCGTCCACGCCCGACAGGAGAACCTGGAGACGATCCACCGGCACAACGTGGTCGCCGAGCGCTACGGGCTGCTCTCCGAGATCCGCGCGGAGCTGGACGAAGGGTCCCACTCGCGCCGCCACACGACCATGCGCGAGTGGCTCGAGGCACCCAGCGAGGACTGATCAGCCGGTGGCGGTGCGGGACCCCTTCTCGGCCACCATCTTGCGAAACCCGAAGAAGTAGTCGACGCCGCTCGCGACCGTGACCGCGACGGCCACGTAGACGAGGATGTCGACCCCGAGGGGCGTCGGGTCGGCGACTATCAGCGCGATCATGGCGGCGATCTGAAGCACCGTCTTCAGCTTGCCCAGCCAGCTCGCCTGGATCACGACGCCCCGCTCGGCGGCCACGCCTCGGAGCGCCGTCACAGCGAACTCGCGGGCGATGATCACCATCGCCACCCAGGCCTGGAGCCGGTTGAGGGAGACGAGCGTCACCAGCGCGGCCGTCACAAGCAGCTTGTCGGCCAGGGGGTCGAACAGCTTCCCGAAGGTCGTGATGTCGTTGCGCGACCGCGCGATGTAGCCGTCGAGACCGTCGGTCAGCGCGGCCAGCGCGAACACACCTGCGGCGATCGCATCCCCGTTCGGGGTCTCGTCGAGCAGGGCGACGACGACCACCGGGACCAGCAGGATCCGCAGCAGCGTCAGCGTGTTCGGCAGGTTCATCGGGAACATCCGGTGAGTATCCCCTAGACGGAAGCGAGCCCCGCAAGCTCGCGCGCACGCGAGAGAACGGCGTCGATCATCTCCTCGGTGAGCCTGCCTGTGAAGGTGTTCTGCTGGCTCGGGTGGTAGCAGCCGAGCAGCGTTCGGTCCCCCGCCTCTGCCTCGGCGCCGTGCCCGAATGCGGGCCGCGGCCGCGGCAACTCCACGCCGGAGCGCTCGAGCGCCAGCAAGGTGCCCCGCCAGGCGTAGGCGCCGAGCGCGACCAGCACCCGGGCCTGACCGAGCAACGCCAGCTCGCGAACCAGGTAGGGCAGGCAGTTGTCGCGCTCTGCCGGGGTCGGCTTGTTGGCCGGTGGCGGGCAGCGGTTGACGGCGGTGACGTAGGCGCCGCGGAGGCGGAGCCCGTCATCACGGCCTACGGAGGTCGGCTGGCTTGCGAGCCCCGCGCGGTGGAGCGCCGCGTACAGCCAGTCTCCGGAGCGGTCGCCGGTGAACACCCTGCCGGTGCGATTGGCCCCGTTCGCGGCCGGGGCGAGACCGACCACGACGATGCGCGCCGCGGGATCTCCGAAGCCCGGCACCGGGCGACCCCAGTAGCTCTGCCCCCGATAGCGCTTCGGCGGGTCGGCCGCGACCCGCTCGCGCCATTCGACCAGCCGCCGACAGCGGCGACACGCCTCGACCTCGCGGCCGAGCCGGGCGAACGAGTCAGCCGAGGCTGCGCTCAGTACCCGTAGCCGCCGCCGCCGCCGCTGGTGGTGGGGGTCGTCGGAGCGGTGGTCGTTGTCGGAGGTGCAACCGTGTCCTTCACGGACGTCTCCACCTGGGTCTTTAGGTCGGTCACCGTGTCGCCATTGCTGTCGGACCCGCAGGCGGACACCCCCACCGCCGCACCGACGCCGAGCGCCCCGGCTGTGATCATCACGACAAGTCTGCGCCTCATGGCTCTCCTTCTTCGCTGCATCCCGAGCGGCCGGATAGCCACCCGCCCATCCGCGAAAGCTTCTCAGCCCAACCTAAACGCCCGCCCCCCCAGGCGACGGGTCAGCGGGCGGCCGCCTTCGGTTCATGCCATCGGAGCACGGCCCACCTGACCGTGAACGCGCTCGACGACGACGACGGGCCGACCCGGCGGGCTGAGCGCGCCTTATCCTTCTCCGCCCGTGCTCGCCGAAACGTACGCATCGGCGGCCCTGATCTGCGTCGCTTCGCTCGTTCTCGGCCGCGCCGTCGTCCTGCTGGCCAGGCGAGAAAGCAGCCGACTGGAGCCGGTGATCGGCCTCGCCACCGTCCTCGTGATCTCGTCGGCGGCGGTTCGCCTGCCCGGAGACGCGTACACGGCGCTGGTGGTGGTGGCGGTGGCCGTGATCGCGGCCCTGGTCGTGATTCGCGGCAACCCCTTCAGCGGCCTCGACCCGAAGGTCGTCTTGCCCCTGATCGCGATCGTCCTGGTGGCCGCCTCGCTCCCCTTCATCGCCAGCGACCGCATCGGGATCCTCGGGGTCGGCATCAACAACGATCTGGCCGCGCACCTGCTCTGGGTCGACTGGCTCCAGGACACCTCGCTGCAATCGCCGATAGGCCTGGTGGACGACCGGCCCGGATACCCCCTGGGGCCCCACGGGCTCGCGGCCGCCCTCTCCCTCCTGTTCGGCGGCGACGCCGCCGTGCCGGCCCTGCTCGGCCTGATCCTCGCGGTGCCGGTGCTGACCAGCCTGACGGCGCTGGGCGTGCTCGGCGACCTTCCCCCCGCGCGCCGGCTGCTCGGCGCCGCGCTCAGCGGCCTCGCCTACCTCGCCGCCTCCTCGCTGGCGCTGGGCGGCTTCAAGGAGGTGGTGCTCGGGCTGCTGCTCCTCGGCGGCGTGCTGGCGATGCGGGACCTCGGCAGGCGGCCGGAATGGCGCGGCGCAGCGGTGATCGGGCTGATCTCGGCCGGAATCATCGCCACCTACGGCCTGCCGGGCCTCTACTGGCTCGCCTTCGCGATGATCCTCTGGGCCATTGTCGAGACCGCCGTCAGGTGGCGCGAGCGGGGGCGGGCGGCGGCGGGGGCCGCGCTCAGGCGCGGCGGCGCCCTGTTCGGGGTGGCCGTCGCGGCCACCGTCGTCTTTGCGGCCGCGGAGCTGCCCCGCGCGATCGAGTTCGTCACCTCGGAGGAGCTCTCCGACGTCAACGGCGCCGACGCCAAGCTGCGCGTCGCCGTCTCTCCCCTCGAAGCCCTCGGCGTCTGGCCCAGCGGCGATTTCCTCGAGGGGCTCGGCGGCGTCGGCGCCTGGCCCCTGTTCGCGGCACTCGGCCTGGTGGCTCTCGGCTACGGCCTCTGGAGGGCGGCCCGGGAGAGGGAGCTGGCGCTGCTGGCCGGCCTGGGCGCGGTCGGGCTCGTCTACCTCGGCACTCTCAACAAGGGCGGCCTCTATATCCAATCGAAGGCGCTGGTGGTCGCGGCGCCGCTCGTGATGCTCGTCATCGTTCGAGGCCTGCTCGAACCCGCCCCGGAGGGCGCCAGGGCGCGTGGCCCCTCGATGGTCAGGGCCGGGCTCGCCGCCGCGTTCGTGGCGATCGCCGCCTACTCCTCCTTCCTCGCCTTGCGGGACGCCGTCGTGGCTCCGTCCGAACACGCGGACGAGCTCGGCCGGCTGCGCAAGGTGATCGGCGACGAGGCCGTGATCTCGCTGACCTCCGACCGCTTCACCGACTTCTACCTCCGCAACACGCGCGTCCGCAGCCCCGCCCGAAACGCCGAGGCCAAGATCGCGGCTCGCGGCGGCAAGGACT
Organism: Solirubrobacterales bacterium; assembly: GCA_009691195.1. Taxonomy (GTDB): domain Bacteria; phylum Actinomycetota; class Thermoleophilia; order Solirubrobacterales; family 70-9; genus SHVA01. The sequence goes on from SHVA01000053.1 coordinate 7,705, forward strand.
TCCGCCTGCCCGTCGACTTCGACTCGGTCGAGCCCGCCGGCTTTGACTACTTCAGGTACGCGCTGACCACTGGCGCCGCCTATCAGAGCCAACCCCCTCCCAACATGCGCGCCGTTGCCCAAACCGACTCCTACGTCCTCTACGAGCGCCGCGGCAACACCCCCGACCTCAGCCGCGGCTTCGGTGAGGAGGCCCGGCCCGGAAAGGTCCTCAACTGCAAGGACCCAGGCCTCAACATCCAGCTCAAGCGCAAGGTGGTGACGGGAGCCGTGATCTGGACGCCGCGCCCGATCCCGGGCAAGCGCCAGTCCTGGGAGCCCTCGCTGGACCTGGCCCCCGGCAGCGAGGCGACGCAGACGCTCGAGCTGCCCCGAGGCAGGTGGAACATCTCGCTCCAGTACCTGAGCCCGCTGGTCCCGATCACCGTCGAGGGCCCCGGCCTCCGCTCGGAGCTCCCGGCCGGGTTGGAGGGCGCCATCCCCTTCCGCCCCGGACAGGGGCCGTTCTGGCCGGTCGGAGTCCTCGACAGCCCCGGCGGAAAGGTCGAGATCACCGTCCGCAGCGGTGACCTCAACCCCCTGCAGAAGCTGCTCGGGGTCGACGCCGAGGCCTCGATCGGCAACGTCGCAGCCAGCGGGCGCGGCAGCGCCCATCTGATCGACAAGCTTGGCGCCTGCGGCACCTACACGGACCATTACAGCGTGCTGCCGCGCAAGCAGAAGGAGAAGGTGCTGGAACGGGCGCGTCACCAGCTCGCGGTCCAAAGGCACCGGGCCCGGGCCGGCGCCTAACCTGTTCGCCGATGGCTGAGCCCAGCCCCGAAGCTGTGCGGACGCTCGTCTTCGTGCCCGCGTGGAACGAGGAGAACTCCGTGGCGCAGGTCGTCACCCAGGTGCGGGAGCGGGTGCCCGGGGCCGACTTGCTCGTCGTCGACGACGGCTCGACCGACCGCACCGCCGAGCGCGCGCGGGGGGCCGGCGCCATGGTCGCCTCGCTGCCCTTCAACCAAGGCCTCGGCGCCGCGCTGCAGACCGGCTACCTGATCGCGCAGCGCGAGGGATATGAGTACTGCGCCCACCTCGACGCCGACGGCCAGCACCCGCCGCAGGAGGCCGCGCGCCTGCTCGAAGCCGTCTGGCACGACCAGTGCGACCTCGCGATCGGCTCGCGATACCGCGGCGACGGCGGCGAGGGCCCCGGCGAGTCCTACCGCCCCGGCTTCGCGCGCGGCCTCGGCATCCGCTTCTTTCGCTTCTCGCTGAGCCTCGCGACCCACCAGCGCTTCACCGACACCACCAGCGGCCTGCGAGCCTCGAATCGCCGCGCGATCGAGCTGTTCGCCGGCCGCTACGCCCCCGACTTCGGTGAGCTGGAGTCCCTTCAGAGGGCGGTCCGCCAGGGGCTTCGGATCAAAGAGCTCCAGGTGACAATGCTCCCGCGCGAGAAGGGCTCCTCCTTTCTGACCCCCCTCAAATCGGCCTTCTTCATCTTCAAGGGAGTGATCGTGCTCGTTGTCGGGCGCTTTCGCCCCCGCGACGTGGAGGAGGCGAAGCGATGACGGTGGCCGTGCTGCTCGGCTCAGAGGAGCCGGTCGTGCACCTGACCACGCAGGCGCGGGTTATCGCCGTCCTGCTCGCCCTCGGCTTCCTGCTGGTCGTGCTCGAGTTCATCCGCAGCCACCGCCTCCAGGAGCGCCACAGCGTGATCTGGTTCCTGCTGGCGCTCGGGATGCTGGTCGGCGCCGCCTTCCCACAGAGCCTCGAGCTGCTGGCGAGGGCGATCGGGGTCCGCGACACCAACGTCGCACTCTTCTCGCTGATCCTGCTGGTGCTGCTCGGCCTCTGCTTCTACTTCACGGTGCTGCTCTCGCGGCAGTCCGAGCAGATCACCCGCCTCGCCCAGGAGACCGCGATCGCCCGGGCCGAGCGCGACGAGGCGC
>SHVA01000020.1 GCA_009691195.1 Solirubrobacterales bacterium
GCGGGCGCTCGGCATCTGGGCGGCGGTCTCGGCGGTCGCGCTCGCGATCGGCCCGGCGGTCGGGGGCTTCCTCGTAGACGCCGACTGGCGGCTGATCTTCTGGATCAACATCCCCGTCTCGATCGCCGGGATCGCGATCATCCTGATCGCCGCGCCCGAGTCTCGCGACGAGGAGGCCGGCCGCCAGGTGGATTTCCCGGGCCTGCTGACCCTCACGATCGGCCTGGGAGCGGCGGTGCTGGCGCTGGTCGAGTCCGACGTCTGGGGCTGGGACGACCCGAGAACGCCGGCGGTGCTGCTCGGGGGCGTAGCCATGCTGGCCGCCTTCTGGGTGATCGAGCACCGCGTCGAGGACCCGATCATCGACTTCAGCCTGTTCCGCAGCCGCCCATACCTCGGCGCCACGGCGGCCGCCTTCGCCCTCGCCGCCGCCTACTGGACGGTGATGTTCTACCAACCGCAGTTCCTCCAGGAGATCCTCGGTAAGTCGCCCGTCTCCGCCGGATTGCTCGTGCTGCCGATCACGGTCCCGATGATCGCGATCTCCCCCTTGAGCGGCCGCCTCATCGCCCGCTTCGGCGCCCGCAACCTGATGACCACCGGGCTGCTCTGCGGCGTCGCCGGGCTGATCTTCCTGACCAGGATCGACGCCGACAGCAGCTACGCGGCATTGATGCCGGGCTACCTGTTGTTCGGGATCGCGCTGGGCCTGGTCTACGCGCCGATGTCGACGGCGGCGATGGCGGCGATGCCCCGCAGCAAGGTGGGCATCGCCTCGGGGGTGCTGGCGATGGCCCGGGTGCTGGCCGGCGCCGTCGGCCTGGCGCTGTCGGGCGCCGTGTTCGAGTCGCTCAAATCCGACAAGATCGCCTCAGGCGAGGGCGACGCCGTTGCCTTCGCCTCGGCGCTCGGCGACTCGAGCTGGGTCCTGGTCGCCATCATGGCGCTCGGGACCCTGGGTTGCTGGCTGCTGGTCCCGGCCAAGCCCGATCCCGATCCCGACTCGGCCCCGGGCGAGCTCCAGCACCGGATGCACAACAAGCGGTTCCACCTCTAGCACCAGAGGTGAGCTAGCCACAACCGAGCAGCAGGTCCCGGCCCGTGCCGCCGAAGCAGCGGTCGCGCTGGCGGCCGCCGCTGAGGCGGTCGGCGCCGGAGCCGCCGCGGAGCTGGTCACGTCCGCGGCCACCCGACAGCGCGTCGGCGCCGGAGTCTCCGCAGACTAGGTCCCTGCCCCTGCCGGCGAGGACCTGATCGGCACCCGAGAGCGCCACGATCACGTCGCGGTGGGCAGTGCCCCGGATCGCGCCGGCGCCCCGGTCGTCGCCCGTGGTGCCGACGATCGTGGCCCGCTTGCCGTTGCAGCGCTGGGGTGAGTCGGCCGCGGGTGTCCGGCCGACAACCACGGTCCGGGTCACGATGTCCTGCGCCCCGCCGTCGTCATCAACCCGCAGGGAGACGGGATAGGAGCCCACCGCGGGGAACGAGCGCTCGGCGCCGGCGCCGTCGGCATCGTCGAACTGGCCGTCGTCGTCGAGGTCCCACTCCTGGGCCCCGACGAAGCCCGGGCCCGTGTCGGTGGAGTGGGAGCTGAAGCTCACCTGGGTCCCCACGAGCGGGGCGCTGGGGGCGTAGCTGAAGCTCGCCAGCGGCGGGATATTGCCCGAGGTGGTGCCGCAGGTTGGGTCCGGCCAGTCGGCGCTGGCCGAATCGCCGCGATCGACGGCCACCTCGGCGGGCAGGGAGACGCCCTGGCCTTGCTGGGAGCAGGTCATGGTCCAGGTCTCGCCGGGGACGAGCGGCCTGCTCGAGGGGTTCACCTGCCAGCTGTAGGCGCCCGAGTCGGGCACCCGCAGGGTCGTATCGAGGACGTCGTGGACGCTGAGGCCAGGTTGGCTGGTCGGCGAGTCGAACTCCTTGTGCAGCCTCAGTGTGGCGCCGGGGGGTGCCGTCCCCTCGATCACCGAGTGCTCGCTCGGGTCGGCTGCGCGCTCGCCGGCGATCAGGAACGCCTCGCGTACCCCGAGCCCGGCGTGGGTCGCATCGCCGAGGTACTCCTCGACGACCGCGTCCTGGTAGTCGCCGTGGAAGTTGGTCCCGCGGGCCTCCGGCGTGTAGCCGTACGTTCCCTGAGCGAAGTAGTTCCAGTCCTCGGTGGCGCCCGTGATGTCGCCGAGCGTCTCGTAGCGGAGCTCGGAGCTCCAGCCGGTGGCGGCCGCCATATCGTCGCCGAGGTCCTTCATCGCGGCCTCGTCGGGGCTGGTGGCGATGACGCCGTCGAAGCCGGGCTGGCGCAGCCACTTGCCGTCGTCGGTGAAGGTGTGGCCGGTGATGAAGACGGTGGGCTGCAGGTGCGAGCTGAACCGGTGGACCGCCTCCGACTCCGGCTCCGAGAAGGGCTCGGACCCGCGGTAGCCCTGTGAGGAGGGATCGGCGCTCGACCCCGAACCGCCCCAGTAGTAGCCGTAGTTCCGGTTGAGGTCGACCCCGGAGTTGGTCCGCATCGCACACGGCAAGGATGCGGAGGCCGCGAGCGTGGGCCTGCAGTTCCTGCGCTTTTAGGCGGCCTGGTCGTTGCTGCTGAGGGGAAAGGTGGCGACCTCGTCATCGTCGGCCGGGCTGGTGCCGAAGCTGCGCGAGGCGATGAAGCCGTCGACGTTGATCACCGGGAGGACGAAGACGCGCACCGAGTCCAGCAGGCTGGTGATCCTCGGCGACCCGCCGACGTAGCCGTTGACGAGCTGGTGGGCGAACTCCATCGGGAACTCTCCGCTCGGCCACTCTCGCGCGTGGTGGAGCCCCATCTGCAGATACGCGGGGCGGCCATCGTCGCGACGGTCGACCTGCGAGGCGATCTCGATCCCCTCGATCGGGCGCCCCTCGTAGGTGGTGCCGATCACGACCGGGCGCACCAGTCCCGGGTGGCTCTCGGCGAGCTGCTTCATCTCGGTCGTGTAGTCCTCGTAGACCCGGTAGCTCTCACGGCCCGTGGGCAGGCCCGAGGTGCCGGCCGCCGAGGCCCGGCGCTGCTCGGCGCTGCTCGGCGCGCCGCGCCGACCTGTCCCGGGCGGCGAGGTCGGGGACGAGGGTCCGCGAGTCGAAGCCGACCGAGCCGAGCAGGTCGCGCTGGGCATCGGAGTAGAGCGCGACCGTGGCCGCCCCCGAGGAGACGTCGTCGGTGACGTCGAGGCCCAGCCGCTCGAGCCGCGCGACATCGGCAGCCCCTGAGACGGGGACGGACTCGAGCGATGCCCGGGCCCGCCGCCGGCCGGCTGGCGGCGGCCTGAAGAGATCGAGCTCGACCGGGATCTCAGCCCGCGGCCCGCCGCGCCGGCAGGCCTGGATGATGATCCGGTCGTCGGCCTCGACCCAGATGCCGATCTGCTCGGCCGAGGCGAAGCTGGTCGATGCGGCGACCGCATCCGCCTCGCCGACACGGAAGGCCACCAGGTCCCAGTCTGGCTTCAGCCCCCCCTCGAGCTTTGCGGTGAGCAGGCCGGAGGCGGGCGCCATCCAACCCGTGCGAGCCACGCCCGGCGTTCCGCTAGCGAGCGGGCCCGACTCGCACGAGCGCGACACCGCATCCGGGGCCCGCAGCGTGCGCGTGTCAGCGGCGGCGGCGGGAAGCAGGCAGCCGAGGACCGCAAGCGACATCAGAGCTCTCCCCATCCCCCCGCACGGGTCGAAGCTACCACCGAGGGCTGCCGTCCCTCGGGGAAGCGACCGGCTGGCAGTGCAGCGCGAGCTCGCGGCGCTCGCCGGCCATAGAATTGGCCGGTCAGCTTTGGGGAGGGCGATGAGAGCCAGTGACGACCAGCGCGTTTGCGTGATCGGGGCCGGGGCGTCAGGGATCGCCGCATGCCAGGTCCTGGGCGCTCGCGGGATCGCTTTCGATTGCTTCGAGAAGGGCTCGGACATCGGCGGGAACTGGCGCTACATGAACGACAACGGCGTCTCATCCGCCTATCGCTCGCTTCACATCAACACCTCGCGCAGCCAGATGGCCTACGCGACCTTCCCGATGCCCGACGAATACCCCGACTACCCCAACCACTTCCAGATCGCCCGCTACTTCGACGACTACGCCGACCACTTCGGGCTCAGGGACAGGATCAGCTTCCGAACCGAGGTGATTTCGGTGGTACCGGAAGGCGCCCCCGGACGCGACGCGGAGGAGGCGCCGTTGGATGCCGGCTACGTGGTCGCTTGGCGGGACGCCGACGGCAACCAGGGAAGCGCCACCTACAGAGCGGTGCTCGTCGCCAACGGCCATCATTGGGACGCACGCTGGCCCGAGCCGGCCTTCCCCGGGTCGGGCTCCTTCGGGGGCGAGCAGATCCATGTCCACGACTACAAGGAGCGCGAGGTGCTCGAGGGCAAGCGGGTGCTCGTGCTCGGCATCGGCAACTCGGCGACCGACATCGCCGTGGAGGCATCGCTGGTCGCGGACGCGACCTTCCTGGCGATGCGTCGCGGCGCCTACATCGTCCCCAAGTTCATCAACGGCCGCCCCACCGACGAGGCGTCGCCGGCCATCTTCAGCCGGCTGCCGCTCGCCATCCAGCGCCGCTTCTTCATGCGGGCGCTCCGGGTCTCACAGGGGGACGTGACCAACTACGGGCTGCCGGAACCCGACCACAAGCTGCTCGAGGCACATCCGACGGTCTCCTCCGACCTCCTGCCGCGCCTCGGTCAGGGCAACATCACCGTGAAGCCGAACATCGCCCGCTTCGAGGGCCGAGACGTCGTCTTCGACGACGGCAGCCGGGAGCCGATCGACCTGGTCGTCTATTGCACGGGATACAGGATCAGCTTCCCCTTCTTCGATCCCGGCTTCGTCTCGGCCCCCGGCAACCGGCTTCCGCTCTACCGGCTGGTCGTCCACCCCGACCATCCCGGGCTCTACTTCATCGGCCTGGCCCAGCCTCTCGGGGCGATCATGCCGATCGCGGAGCTGCAGTCGGAATGGGTCGCCGACATCCTCGAGGGCGCCTGCGAGCTGCCGGGCGCCGAGAGGATGCGGGCCGCGATCGAGCGCGAAAAAAAGCGGATGGCGAAGCGCTACGTCGCCTCGTCGCGCCACACGATCCAGGTCGATTTCGACCCCTACATCAGGGCGCTGCAGAAGGAGCGGCGGGGCGGGTCCCGCGTAGTCCCATCAACTCGTCGAGCTGCTCGCCGATCTCGACGCGCGCAGCCTGATCAGAGGGATCGAGAGGCTCCCCGCTGAAGCGGTGAACGAGGTTCTGCGCCTCGTTCGGGTCACGCTCGAGGTCGTACATCTCGTACTCGGTGGGACGCTTGCCCTCAGGGTCGAAGTAGAAGGCGTACTTGTGGCGGTCGGTGCGGATCGCTCGGATCCGGTTCGGCTGGCCCGGGACGTTCTGCAGGGCGGTGGCGGCCTGATGGTCGTCGAAGGTGAAGTGGACCGAGTCCTGGACCGAGGGGGCGGGGGAGGGGTGCTCGACGATCGGGGCGAGGTCGATCTCGGCAGCCTCGAGGGCGTCGCGGTCGGGCGCCGCCTTGTCCGCCAGCACCGGCGAGAGGTCCTCGCCGCGCAGCTCGGGCCGGTCGCCACCGACGCCGGCGAGCGTCAGCACCGTCGGCAGCACGTCGACCAGGGCGCCCATCGCCTCGGTGCGCTCCGCCTTGGGGAACAGGACCGGGTTCGATACGACCAGCGGCACCCGCAGGGTCTCCTCGTAGGTGTTGAACATCTTCTGGCGCAGGCCCCCGTGGCTGAGCCCCATCTCTCCGTGGTCGGCTACCCGCACGATCACGGTCCGCGAGCGCAGCGAGGAGGGATCCCCGGCGTCGCCGAGGGCGCCCAGCACCCGGCCGATCTTCTCGTCCACCACCCGGTGGAGGTGCGCGTAGAAGTTGACGTATTCGAGCTTGGCGCGGGTGCTGCGAACCGGGCCCATGTATGCGGTCATCCCCATCTGCATAAGGGTGTGGACGACGGGCTTGTCGGAGAGGTCCTCGTCGATCGTCGGCGGCAGCCCGACTCCGAGGTCGCGGAAATCCCAGTTGGAGTAGCCGCCGCGCTGGTAGGCGGCCGGGTAGCCGAGCACGTCGTGGGGGTTGACGAGGGAGAGGACGAGGCAGAAGGGCTCGGGCAGCTCCAGGTCGCCCAGGAACTCCTCGGCCTGGCGCGTGTAGTCCTCGTCCCAGCCCTCGCCGAGCGAGCCCGCGTTGCCGCCGCCGAAGTGCGCGGCCTTGGCATTCTCGCCGGCGTCCGGCGGAACCCAGCCCTTGAATCCGTAATCGCGATCCAGCTTCTCGGCGTCGCCCTGGGTCCAGCCGTTCAGCAGCGGCCCACTGCCCTCGGGGTGGGTCAGGTGCCACTTGCCCCGGTAGGCGACGTGGTAGCCGGCGTCGCCGAGCAGGCTCGCCAGGTTCGGCCTGCCGGTCGGCAGCACCGGTTCGCCCCCCGACTTCGGGCCCGCCTGGACGGCGCCGCGAGCGAATTGCTTCAGCACCCGTCCCCGCGGCGTCCCCGGCTTGCGCAGGATGTCGACCACCTTCCCGATCACAGCCGGCGTCTGCGAGCTATCCGGCCTCAGCTCGTCGCCGGTCAGCGTCAGCGTCACCCCGTGTTGTGAGGGGTAGAGCCCGGTCAGCAGAGTCGCCCGGCTCGGCGAGCACATCGCGGTCGAGCAGAACCCCCGCTCGAAGCTGAGCCCGGTGTCGGCCAGCGCCGAGTCGTTCGGCATCAGCTGCCGCAGCCAGCCCGGCTCCTCGGGCCAATGCTGCGGGTAGCGCTGCTGGTCGGTGATCAGCAGGAGGATGTTCGGCGGCCTTGCGATCGTCGCGGAATCCTAGAGCGACGTGGAGCCCATGCCCCGCCAGCTCATCGGCGCGCCCTAGACGACGATGAGAAGTGCGACTGCGGCGATGATGCCGATGGTCATCCCAACGCCATAGACGAGTACGAGCCTGCTGAGCGCGATGGGATCGTTCGCGAGACGTTCGATCATGGTTGTCATCTGGTGCCTCTCTTTCTCATGCCGACGGGGTTAGCTGGCGGGCTCGCGCTGAAAGAGCTGCGCTACGGGCGGGTACTGTCCCGATTCGCCCCAGGGAGTTGAGCTCCCACTGGGTCCCCCACTCCCCCCGCCGAGGCGAGGGAATTAGGCATGTGCAGTTGACGGAACTCACCCTACTGGGTTTCTAGGACGAGGCTCAAGACCCTTCCGTCGCCCTGCCCTCCATCGGTGACGGCCTCAACTTCACCCAGGAGAACCTGCCCTGGGTGGTCAACGCCTACGTCCTCACCTTCGGCGGCTTCCTGCTGCCCGGCGGGCGCCCCGCGGACCTGCTGGGCAGGCGCCGGGTCTTCATCTCTGGCCTCGTCGTGGTCGCAGTCGCCTCGCTCGCGGCGGGATTCTCCGAGACGGAGGGGCAGCTGATCGCCGCCCGGGCGGCGCCGGCGGCGTCCTGCTCGGCGGCATCCTCACCGACGGGCTCGGCTGGGAGTGGGTCCTGTGGGTGAACATCCCGGTGGCCACCATCGCCGCCCTGCCGGCCCCGCGGCTGCTCGCCGAGAGTCGCTCGGAGTCATAGACCCGGTGACGCCGGCGATGGCGCTCTCGCAAGCGAAGGCGCCCTGGCGGCTGGTGTTCCCGTAGGCAAGCGTCCTGGGGGCGCTGCGGGTCGTGTCGCCGGCGCAGACGAACTGGGCCGTGAGGGGCCGACGACCTCGATCCCCCCGCCGAAGTCGAGCTCGCACGGCTTGGGCTCAGGCGGCGTGTTCCAGTCGTGGTGCCCGATGTCGCAGCGGGCGACCTCCCGGCTGACGTAGCAACCGAGTTCCCGGAGGGCAGCGAGAACGCCTTGGGTGCGTCGCGGGGTGGGGCGCTAGCGCGGGCCGCGCAGGAGGCGCTTGCGCGCCTCCTCCCGGGAGTACTCGTAGGGCTCGGTCGTCTCGATGAAGTCGGTCAGCTCGTCGACGATGCGATCGGGGCGGTCGAGCATCGGCCAGTGGCCCGATCCCTCGAGCTCGACCAGGCGGCTGTCGCTGATGATCTCGTGGGCGTTGCGCGCGTGGGCGACCGGGATGATCGGGTCGTCGGTTCCCCAGATGAGCAGCGTCGGCAGCTGGTCGGCGAGGTAGAGGCGGTCGAGCGCGCTCACCTTCTGGCCGTCGGGGCCGATCACGCCGCGCATGGTGTCGAGGAACGCCTCGCGGGCTCCCTCGTCCACGAGCGAGGCGTAGCCCCTCGCGAACTCGGCGAGGTCGGGCCCCGCCTGGATCCCGATCTTCGCCGCCACCGCGCGCACGGCGTCGCCGGCCTTGACGAAGTCCTCGCGGGCGAGCAGCGGCAGCACCCACTCCGAGCCGGGCAGGGTTGCGGCGCGCAGCAGGGGATGGACCTCGGGGCCGAGCCCGCCGCTGGATACCAGCACGAGGCGTTCGGGGAACTCGGGGAAGAGGTAGGCGAACTGCAGCGCGATACCGCCGCCCAGCGAGTGGCCGACGACGGTGCCGCGGTCGACGCCGAGCGCTGCCAGCAGGTCGCGGGTGCCGGCAGCGTAGGCACCCAGGGAGTAGTCGCCTCGGGGCTTGGCCGAGCGGCCGTGGCCGAGCAGGTCGGGCGCGATCACCGTGTAGCGCTCGACCAGCCGCGGCATTACCAGCCGCCAGGCCTCCGAGGTGGAGGTGATCCCGTGCAGCAGCACCAGCGGCGGGCCCGAGCCGGCCATGCGGTAGCCGACCGCGTGGCCGTGCAGCTCGATCTCCCGCAGCTCCATTGCCACGGCGGTGGCATCCGTCCTGGTCAGGGTGCTCGTGCTCACTGCGCCTCCCGTGTCGTCGGGCCTGCCCCGCTACTTGACGTGAACGCCCGAGATCGCACGCGCGATCACCAGGCGCTGGATCTCCGAGGTGCCCTCGAAGATCGTCCAGATCTTGGCGTCGCGGTGCATCCGCTCGACGGGGAACTCCCGCGAGTAGCCGTTGCCGCCGAGGATGTGCATGGCGCGCTCGGTCGCCCAGGTCGCGACCTCACCGGCCTTCAGCTTCGACATCGAGCCCTCGGCATTCTCGAAGTCCTTGCCGGTGCGGCCCATCCAGGCCGCGCGCCAGGTCAGCAGGCGGGCGGCGTCGATCTCGAGCTTCATGTCCGCGAGCGCAAAGGCGATCGACTGGTTCTCGATGATCTTCCGGCCCCAGGTCTCGCGCTCCTTGGCGTAGTCGAGCGAGTACTCGTAGGCGGCCCGTGCGATTCCGACCGCCTGTGAGGCGACCGTGGGCCGCGAAGCCTCGAAGGTCTTCATCGCCGCCTGTCCCTTGGAGCTCTTGCCCTCGCGGGCGCGGGCGAGCTTCTCGTCGAGCCTCTCCTTGCCGCCCAGCAGGCAGGAGCCGGGGACGCGGCAATCATCGAGGTGGACGTCGGCGGTGTGACTGGCGCGGATGCCGTGCTTCAGCACCTTGGCGCCCTGCTCGCAGCCCTTGGTGCCGGGGGGGACCACGAACGCGGCGTGGCCGCGCGAGCCGAGATCCCGATCGACCGAGGCGATCACGACGTGGACGTCGGCGATGCCGCCGTTGGTGGCCCAGGCCTTCTGGCCGTTCAGGACCCACTCGTCGTTGGCCTCGTCGTACTTGGCGGTGGTCCGGTAGGCCGAGACATCAGAGCCCGCATCGGGCTCCGACGCGCAGAAGGCCGCGACCTTGATGTCGTCCGCGGTGCCGAAGCACTGCGGCACCCACTCGCTGAGCTGCTCGGGCGTGCCCGAGGAGAAGATCCCGGCGACAGCCAGGGTGGTGCCGAAGATCGCCATGCCGATGCCGGCGTCCCCCCAGAAGAGCTCCTCGTTGACCACTGGGAAGGTGAGCCCGGTCGGGTCCGACCAGAACTGGGCGGTCGCCTCGAAGCCGTAGAGCCCGATCTTGGCCGCCTCCTGCACGATCGGCCACGGGAACTCCTCCTTCTCGTCCCACTCGTGGGCGGCGGGGCGGACCACGTCGGCGGCGAAGCCGTGGGTCCAGTCGCGGATGTCCTGCTGGTCCTGGGAGAGCTCGAGGCTGAAGGGGGCGTCGCCCACCTCGATCCGGAGGCTCTCGGCGGCCTGCTCGGCCGCGGCTCCGGCGGCCGCGCTGCCGTTCTCGGCGTGGCCGTTGGTCTCAGCGGCCGTGGCGGCCTGCTTCTCGGTCGTGCTCACAGTCGGTCAGCTCCTTGCATCGGCTCTCGCATCAGGATTCCTACCGAGGGTAGCAAATTGCTACTGTGAGTAGGAATGGTTCAAGCGTCCGGTCTCGAGAAGCGCCCCCGAGCTCGCCACCTCGGCCCCGAGCGCCGTCGCCCGGAGATCCTGGACGCCGCCCTCGCCCTCTTCCTCGAGCGCGGCTACGACGGCACATCGATGGAGTCGATCGGCAACGCGGCAGGCGTCACCAAGCCGGTCGTCTACGCGGCCTTCGGCTCCAAGGACGAGCTCTTCCGCGAGCTGCTCGGCCGCGAGGAGGAGCGCATCGTCGCCGAGATCCGGGCCGCCTTCACGACGGGGGACCTCGCCGAGCCCGAGCGCACGCTCGGGAATGGCTACGCCGCCTTCCTGCGGGGGATCGCGGCCTCGCCCGAGGTGTACCGCCTGATCTTCTTCCAGGAGGGGGGCGGCAACGCCGCCGTCGTCCGCCGCGTGCAGCGGGGGCGCCAGGCCCAGGCGGACGCACTGGCCTCGATCGCGCGCGCCTGGCTCGCGCAGCGCCCCGCGGCGGAGCGCCCGGACGACCTCGCCAACGCGTCATTGCTGATCGGCCAGTCCCTCGTCGCGATCGCCGAGGCCGGGGCCCGGCTGGTGCTCTCCGACCCTGAGCGGTGGCCGCCCGACCAGCTCGGCGCCAGGCTCGGCCGGATGGGCGCCGCCGCGGCGTCAGCTGCCTAGCCCCGCTCGGGAAGGGGCCGCGCGGCGGCCTTCCGCGGCGCGCGCGCCAGGTAGAGGATCCCGAGTGCGAACAGCGGCTGCAGCGCCAGCCCGCCGATGCTCGCCACGTTGTCGGAGGTCGAGTACTGCCCGGTCGTGGTCAGGTGGTAGATGAGGTGGGGCACGCCGGCGACGAAGATCGTGATCGCAGCGGCCTGGACCACCCGCCGCTCCATCCACCAGGCCGCCAGCCCGGCGAGCACCGCCAGGCCCAGGCCGTAGGCGCCGAAGTCACGCTCGAGGTGCTCGTTGTAGGGCGGCAACGCCGAGACCCACGCCGCCGGCCCCGTCGGGAAGTCGTCGTAGAACTCGCGCGGCGCCAGCAGGATCCAGAGGGCCACGATCCCGATCGTCACCGCCAGGTAGACGAGGCCGAAGCGGATGACCGTGCGGTGCTCGGTGATGGTGTCCATCGGGACCCTCCTCTCGGGGCCGTTCGGGTTAACCGATTCCTATCGCGAATGCGCTCGCGCGGGGCTAAGCTCGCCGTTCCGAAACGCGAGAACAACTTAGGAGGACGTCATGGCCGTAGAGCAGGACCTGAAGCAATTCAAGGAGACCGAGAGTGGCGATTCGTTCCGCCTCCAGCACTCGAAGATGCTCAAGGTGGAGCTGGCCGATATCGAGATCCAGGCGAAGCTCGGCTCGATGGTCGCCTACCAGGGCGACGTCAAGTTCGAGCACGCCGGCTCGGGCGGCCTCAAGCGGATGGCCAAGAAGGCGGTCACCGGCGAGGGCGCGACCCTGATGAAGATCAGCGGCAAGGGCGAGGTCTTCCTGGCCGACCTGGCTCAGGAGATCCAGCTGATCAAGCTCGAGGACGAGTCGGTCACCTGCAACGGCGCCAACCTGCTCGCCTTCGACTCCGATATCGACTGGGACATCAAGAAGGTGGAGGGCGCCTCGAGCGTGCTCGCCGGCGGCCTCTACAACACCCACCTGTCGGGCAGCGGCTACGTCGCCCTGCTCTCGGACGGCACCCCGGTGATGATCGAGATCGACGGCGACGAGACCTTCGCCGACCCACAGGCCGCGATCACCTGGTCCGAGGGCGTTAAGACGTCGATCAAGACCGACGTCAACCTCAAGACCTTCATCGGCCGCAGCTCGGGCGAGTCGATCCAGCTCTCGCTGTCGGGCAAGGGCTGGCTCCTGGTCCAGCCATCAGAAGGCCGCGTTGCCGCGCCCTCCCAGGGCGGCGGCGCCGGCGGCGGTGCCGCGGGCACGATCGGAAAGATGCTGGGCGGCTAGCTACCCAACGGCTTTTGTGGCCTGTTTCTCCGGTGAGATCCGCACCACGTCCCAGGCGAGGCCCGTCTTCTCCATCGCGTTGATGACCCAGGCCGAGGGGTCGACCTGGAAGCGGCCGAGGCCGTGGACCGCGGAGGTGGGGAAGGCGTGATGGTTGTTGTGCCACGCCTCGCCGAAGGAGAAGGGCGCCAGCCAGGCGAGATTGCGTGACTCGTCGGGCGTCTCGAACTTGCGGCGCCCGAAGAAGTGGCAGAGCGAGTTGATCGAGTAGGTCATGTGGTGGACGACGAGCATCCTCACCGCGCCTCCCCAGAGCAGGCCGGTGAGGGCCGCGGTCCAGGTGCCTCCGATCAGATAGCCGAGCCAGAAGGCCGCGAAGAGGCCGCCGAGCGCCCAGATAAAGAAGGTCTTGTCGACCCTGGAGACGACCGGGTCTTCGAGCAGGTCCGGGGCGTAGCGCTCGTGGCTCCCGCGCTGCGTGTGGATGAAGATCCAGCCGACGTGGGCGTGGGCCAGGCCTCTGAGGGCACCCCTCCAGCCGACCCCGTGGTCCACATGGGGGCTGTGGGGGTCGCCGGGCTTGTCGGCGAAGGCGTGGTGCTTGCGATGGTCGGACACCCAGGAGATCACCGGGCCCTCGATCGCAACGGACCCGAGGATCGCGAAGACGGCGCGGATGGGGGCGTAGGTCTTGAAGGCGCGGTGCGTGAACAGGCGGTGGAAGCCGATCGTGATCCCCGCGGTGGAGACGATGTAGAGGATTGCGAAGACGATCAGGTCGTTGACGTTGAGGAGCCCCGACCACGCCTGCCAGGCGACGATGCCGAGGGCGATGAAGGGGCCGATCGTGATGATCCCGGTGAGGGTCCGGTCCAGGGTCTCGTTGCTGGTGATCTGGATGTCGTCCGGGCCCGGCTCGGGGTGGGAGCGGGCGGGCTCCGGTGGCGTCTTCGTGATCGTCTCAGCCATGGACGCTAATCATACGCACGGGCCTACGCAATACGCATGGTTTCTGCCGGGACCGACTGCCGTTCTCGCTACCCTTTTCAGGCAACGTAATCGCTGGGCGGGTCTCCCTCTTCCCTCGAGCGAAGTGCTGATGCGGAGGGCAAGAAAGGAAGCGAATGAGTACTGGATCGAACGCTGTTGCGGAGCCGACCGCTGCCTCGATGAAGGTCTCTGGCGAGACCTTCACCTGCGAGCGCTGCAAGGTCACCGCCGGGTGGATAGCCGGCTCTGAGCGCTCGGGCCTGCCTCATGGCTGGGCCAAGAAGCGCCGGAAGGTGCACTGCCTGGCCTGTCGCCGGGATCTGGCCGCCGAGGCCGTGCTCGAATCGGTTCCCGACGGGACCCCGGCCTCCGAGCTTCCGAAGCTGAAGGCGTCGGCCCGCGTCGAGTTCGAGCTCGACCGCGATGCCGACCGGCCTGATGGCGAGATCGCCAAGGCCTGCGGCACCTCGATCGCCGCTGTGCGCAAGGCGCGCGAGAAGTTCGCCACCGCCGGGCGTGGCTGACCTCGGTGAGCCCACCTCCTACGCCGTGCTCGAGAAGGGCGCGGCGGTCTATTCCTGCGATCAAAAGGAGCTGGGAACGGTCCAGGAGGTTCGCGCCGATCTGCAGGTGGACATCTTCGACGGACTGCTGGTCAGCGAGGGCTCGGCGATCGGCGGCGGTAGGCGCTTCGTCCCGGGCGAGCTGGTCGAGGAGATCTTCCAGCGTGGAGTCCTGCTCAAGATCGACGCCGAGGCTTTTGGGCAGCTCTCAGACCAGCCCGGCCAGGGCCAGGACTAGGACGACTCGAGGACCCGGGCCTTCTCGGCGTCGAACTCCTTCTTGGTGAGCACGCCGCTCTTCTGAAGTTCGCCGAGCCGCTCGAGCGTCGCCATGCGCTGGTCCCCGGGTGAGGCCGCCCCTCCGCTCCCCCCACGTGCCGAGACCCGCTCGCTGACCCCGTCGCGAACCTTCTCGGCGAAGTCGCGCATGCGGGCGGTGGTGTCTCCCACCTGGGCGTCCGGGAACTCGGCGGCGGCCTGGCCTCGGAGCGCGTGGAGGCCGAAGGCCGCCAGGACCGCCAGGAAGGCGATCGTCAACAGCGCCCGCAGGCCCGAGGTGGGGGCCAGCGTCAGGTAGATCAGCGCCGCCACCGCCAGCAGGCTGTAGAGGACTACCGGGCGCTCGCGCAGCGTCGGCGCCAGCACCCTGCGCACGGGGCTCGCGCTGCTGGTCGGCGACGCGAGCCAGGAGGCGATGATGAAAAGGAAGCCCCAGATGATCACCGTCTTGGCGATGCCGTTCAGCAGCGAGGTGCCGATGTTGTAGGCGTGCTGGGCTGCTGTTGTCGCGCTGTCGGATGTGACCAGGTCGTTGGAGACGTAGCCGCCGCCGATGTGCCGGAACAGGATCACGACCAGCCCCGCGATGATCAGGCCGACCCCGCACCAGAGCACCGTCATCTGGCGCCGGCCCCTGGAGAGGTAGATCGCGAGCGCGAAGCAGGCGAGGGACAGCAGCGAGAGGACTATCGCCAGGCCGTTGATCAGGCCGACGAGCTGCCGGGTCGTGTCGATCTGGTCGGCGTCGAGGACCTTGAGCTCGGCGGTCGAGGCGGGAAGCTTGTCGGCGACGCCGCCGCCGACCCCGATCTGCTGGCCAAGCTCGGCGACCAGCGGCCTCAGCTCCAGCGAGACGGTGGCGCTGTCGCCGCCGGAGAACTGGCCCTTCTGCTCGGCGATGTTGAGCAGGAGCTCATGTGCCCTGCGATTTGCCTGCTTCCAGGCGCTCTGGAGCCGCGGCGACTCGAGCGCGCGGTCGGCGGCGGTGCCGGCGAACTGGCGCAGGCCGCCGGCGGCCGGTCCCGCGAGGGGCTGGAGGTCCTCCGGAAGGCGCTTCTCGAGCTGCCCCTGGACGTCCACGGTGGTGAAGAGCTCGTCGGCGAGGTAGTTGGCGAGGGTGTCGCGGATCTCCTGGTCCTCGAGCATCTTGCCGCTGGTGTTGACCCACTCACCGGTGTCGAGCGCCTGGCGCTCGGTCCAGACGGCGACGATCGCGAAGATCGTCAGGAAGGTGCCGAGGGCGAGAAGGACTCGTACTGCGATGCGGTGCGGCGGCTTCCCCTCGGTCATCCGTTTCCTCTCCCCAGGGGTCCCGGCCTAGCCACCCGTTTCCGCGGCTCCGGAGGGACCCATTTTGTTGAGCTTATCCACAACCCCCGGCAGATCTCCCTGCCTGTAGAGGTTGACGGCGATCATCGCCGGGAAGGCGCCGCGCTTGCGCTCGCATTGGTGGGCGCGGCCGGGCAGGAAGTCGCGGGCATTCACCTCGGCGGCGTTGCGCAGACCAGGAGGGCATTGTCAACTTTCAAACTGACCCACTACCGACCCGCGGGGTGGGGTCAGGCTAGGGGGTAGATCGCGTCGGCCCGGGAGCGCAGGTGGGCCAGCAGCGGCTCCACCGACAGCGCTCCGCAGCCGGCCCGCTCCAGGACCTGCGAGGGCGTCAGCTTGCGACCGTAGCGGTGGACGTGCTCGCGCAGCCACTCCCCCAGCGGCGCCATCTCGCCCGCCCCGACCAGGCCGGGGAGGTCGTCGATGTCCCGGCCGGCCGCCTCCCAGAGCTGCCCGGCGATCACGTTGCCGAGGCTGTAGGTCGGGAAGTAGCCGAAGGCCCCGCTCGGCCAGTGGACGTCCTGCAGGACGCCGGCGGCGTCGTCCGGGATCTCGATGCCGAGGTAGTCCCGATAGCGCGCGTTCCAGGCCTCGGGCAGGTCGGTCAGCTCGAGCGTCCCGTTGAAGATCTCGAGCTCGAGCTCGAAGCGGATCAGGATGTGGAGGTTGTAGGTGAGCTCGTCGGCCTCGACCCGGATCAGGGTTCGCTCGACGCGGTTGGCGGCGCGGTAGAGCTGCTCGGCGTCCACATGCTCGAAGTCAGCGGGAAAGCTCTCCCTCAGCCGCGGCAGCAGGCGGTCCAGGTAGGGGCGGGAGCGGCCGACCCAGTTCTCCCAGAGGCGGCTCTGGGACTCGTGGAGGCCGAGGGACCGCGGCTTCGACAGCGGCGTCCGCGCCAGGGCCTGATCGACGCCGGCCTCGTACATGCCGTGCCCGGACTCGTGCAGGGTCCCGAAGATGGACGTGGGCAGCCAATCGCTCTCGTATCGCGTGGTCAGCCGGATGTCCCGGCCTCCGATCGAGATCGCGAAGGGATGGGTCGTCGGGTCGAGTCGCCAGGCGCCCTCGGGGAGCGGCAGCTCCTCGAGCAGCGCGGTCACCAGCAGGCGCTGGGGCTCCTGGTCGAACGGCCCGCGCAGGAAGCTGTCGTCGATCTCGCCACGGCCGGTCACGTCGGCCACCAGTGGCACGAGACCCTCACGGAGATCGCCGAGCAGGCTCTGCATCTGCGATGTCCGCATACCGGGCTCGTACTCGTCGAGCAGCGCGTCGTAGCTGACCGAGAAGTCCTCGAAGCCCTCGTAGCAGGCGGCGAACCGCTTGCAGAGCTCGACGTTGAGCTCCAGGTGCGGGAGCAGCGCCCCGAAGTCGGAGTCCCCGCGCGCCCGCACCCATGCCCGCTCGGCGATCGAGGAGGCCCGGGCCATCTCCGCCTGCAGCTCCTCGGGCACCAGCCTCGCTTTCGTCCAGTCGCGGCCGACCATGCGCACGAGAGCGGCGTCATCGCTCTCCTCGCCATCTCCGGCGGCAGGGTCGACCTCGGCCCGGGCCGCATCGATCAGCGACCCGATCTCGTCGGAGCTGAACATCCTGTGGCGCACGGAGGCCAGGGTGCCCATTTGCTCAGCGCGCCCGGGCCCGGCTGCCGGCGGCATCATGGTGCGCTCGTCCCACGCCAGCAGCGCCGCGGCGCGGCCGAGGTCGTGGATCTCGGCCAGGCGCTGCTTGAGGTCCTCGAGCGCCACGGCCACCGGCTCAGGGCGGTGGGGGAGGGCCGTCCGAGGCGACCCTCGCGAGGCCCTCGAGCCAACGCTGGTGCATGCGGGTCATCGCGGGCCGCAGCAGAGGCTTGACGAGGTTGATGCCCCAGCGGCGCTGGGTCTCCTCGGTGTGGATGAAGGTGCCGCCCTGCCGGCGCTCGAAGATCCAGGCGTGGTGCCCCTTGCTGCCGAGCCCCTCCGCCGACCAGGCGAGGCGCTCCCCGGGGTCGATCTCGACGACCTCGGAGGTGATCAGCGCGCCGAAGGTGAGCCAGCGCCAGCGGCTGCCCAGCTCGAGCTCGGGCCACGGTCCGGACACCGGGCGGACCAGCCGGGCGTTCGCGTAGAAGCGCGACCAGAGGTCCGGTCGCGTCAGCCACGCCCAGACGTTCTCAACGGTCGAGTCGACGTGGAGCTCGTTGACGGCCAGGAAGGCGGAGTCCTCGGGACGATGGCCCTCGGGCCAGCGGATTCGCGTATCGCTCATCACGCGAACCTAGCCGATGGCGGGCGGGGCAGGGGCGTTGGTGTTGCCGCGTGGCCAACAAGGACGTCAAGCCGGGGTTCGCGAGCAACCTCTTCAACAAATGTGATGAAGGCCCTCAACCGCCTCGGGCTCGCGCCGGCCGGGGCCCAGACGCAGGCCGTCCCGCGGTCGCAAGAGCGGGGACGTCAGGACCAATCCAGTGAACCCGTTCGAGCTCGACGGCCAGATCTACCTGCTCTCCCCGCGGGCCACCACGCAGTGGGTTCGCAACCTTCGCCTCTACGTCGACCGCTGGGCCTGGGAGGTCAAGGGGTTCCTCGACGTGGAGGCCGACGCGTCCGACGATGAGCTGCGCGGGATAGCGCCCCAGCATCCGGCCTTTCGGATCGCCTTCGACGACTAGCGCATGCGCCGTTCGATCGAGACCGAGTAGGCGCGCGAGCGCGCCTCCAGGATCTCGTCGTCGGACGGCTCGATGCCCTCGGTGAGGTTCACCGGGTCGGTGATCAGCGAGGCGTCGTCGGGATCGCCGGAGATCTCGGTGACCTCGAGCGTGCCCAGGGTGACCAGCTCGCGGTTCCCCTCCCAGAAGGCGGTGGGGTCATCGAGCGGGTCCCCCTCGGCGGCCAGGGTGAACTTGAGCGAGAAGCGGACGGGCCCGCGGGCGATGCGCTCCACGATCTCGGCCTGGAGATAGTCCTCATCGGCCGCCGCCACCTGCTCGGAGGTGAGGAACTCGACGCCCCCCTCGGGCACCCAGGAGTAGCGCCCCCAGTGGCGCTCGCCCGCGGCGTCCACGAGGGCGAAGGCGTGCAGCCCGTTGTAGTCGGAGGTCGCATAGCTGGTGGTCGGCGCGATCTGGGGCAGGCTGGCCTCGATCGCGGCCACCGTCTCGGGATGCTCGGCGACGAAGGCGCCGAGCTTCTCGGGATCGGGCTGACCGGTCTCCGGGTCGGGCGCGCGCGCCCTCGTGAACGCGAGAAAGTCGGCGGCGGTTCGCACCATGAAGACCTTGAGCGGGACGCAGACGATGTCGGTGGACTCGCCCCTCGGGAGCTCGAACTTGACGCTCATCCCGCGGCCGGCGATCGGGTCGGCATCGGAGGTCCGGGGGTTGCCGCTCGCGTTTGAGAAGCGCACCGTGACCGGCACGGCGTCGCCGGAGAGGTGGGCCGCGGTCGAGAGCGCGGCTGCCTCCCGGGTGGCGGTGAAGCTGCCCGTGCAGACCGTGCCCCTGGCGTGGGCGGCGCGGAGGCCGGGGTGGCTGCCGTGGATCGCGTTGAGGGAGTCGACGATCTCCTCCCAGATCGTGGCCATCGTTCAGCCGGCCTTGACCGCGACCACCTCGAGGTAGTCGGAGTCGACCATCATCGCCCGGTCGCCGGCGACGTTGTTGCTGCGCATCAGCTCGATCAGGTCCGCCTTCAATGCCTCGCCCTCCTCGGGGGGAAGGTTGTCCATCGCCGCCTTGATCGGGCCGAAGTACCGGCGGAAGAAGTCGAACCAGGATTCGGGCGAGAAGTGGCGGAACCTGAACTGCCGGGTCTCGGCGTCGAGCTCGGAGACCCGGTCACCGAAGAGGGTTCGCAGGTGGTCCTCGGTGCCCCAGAGCGGCGGCGGCATCACGCCCGGCGGTGGCGGCATCCGCGAGGCGACGGTCATGAACGTCTGCCCCGTAAGCCCCGTCGGCGTCCAGTTGGCCATCCCGATCCTGCCTCCCGGGCGGCAGACGCGCAGCAGCTCGTCGGCGGTGCGCTGATGATCAGGCGCGAACATCGCCCCGAATTCAGAGAGGACCAGGTCGAAGCTCTCATCCTCGAAGGGAAGCTGCTCGGCGTCTCCCTCGATGAACTCGATCTCCAGCCGCTCGGCGGCCGCGCGCTCCCGGCCCCGCTCCAGCAGGGCGGGCACGAAGTCGACGCCGACGGCCTCGGCGAGCCGGCGAGCCGCCGGGATCGTGGCGGTGCCGCTGCCGCAGGCCACGTCGAGGACGCGCTCGCCGGGGACGACGTTGACGGTCTCGGCCAGGTTCTCGCCGACGATCGCGAGGGAGCCGCCGATCATCGCGAAATCCCCATCGGACCAGACCTGCTGCTGGCGCTGCTTGACCGCTGCGAGATCGACCTTTTCATTTATCACGCGGGTCTCCTCTCCGTAGTCCCTAGCGTTCGCCGGCAAAGTCTATGACCAGCAACCAGCACGTCCAACCGCGCAGGCCCGGGGCGACCGTCCTCTACGACGCCGACTGCGGCTTCTGCCGCTGGGCGCTATCCAAGCTGCTCGCCTGGGACCGGCGTCGTGAGCTGCGGCCGCTCGCTCTTCAGGAGCAGGAGGCCGCGGAGCTGCTCGCCGGGATGGATGAGCGTGAGCGGATGGCCTCCTGGCACCTGGCGCTGGCCGACGGCGGGATCGCCTCCGGCGGAGCAGCGTTCGGGCCGCTCCTGCGCCTGTTGCCGGCCGGCGCGCTCCCCGCCGCGCTCGCCGAGCGGGTGCAGGGCGCGACCGATCGCGCCTACCGCATGGTCTCGGGCCGCAGGGGGCGGCTCGGCTCGCTGGTGACCGACGGCGCCCGCGGGCGAGCGGCGGACCGGATCGCGGTCCGCGAAGCGGTCTGGCGCCGCTCAAGGTCCTGCTCAGACCCCGGCGCGGCCTAGGCGGGATTGGGCTTGGGCTTGGAGCGGGCCCGCGGCTTGGCGCCGCCCCTGGCCTGGGGCTTGCGCTTCAGCTTCTCCTGCTCGGCGCTCTCGGCCCGGTAGGCGGACCACTCGCGGACGGCGATCTGGATCGATGCGGCCGTCGGGATCGCGAGCAGGGCGCCGACGATCCCGAACAGGGTGCTGCCGAAGAGGACCGCCACCAGCACGATGAAGGGCTCGATCTCGGTCGCGCGCTTCTGGATCTGGGGCTGGATCAGGTAGTTCTCGACCTGCGCATAGACGATCGCGAAGGTCACCCAGACGATCAACGCCACGGGGGGGTTGACGAAGGCGGCGACGATCGCCACGAGCAATGCCGCGATCGTCGTGCCCACAACCGGAATCAGGTCGAAGAAGAAGACGACCACCGCGAGCGGCCCCGCGAATGGGACCCCGAGCAGCGTCAGCACCAGGAACGAGGTGAGCCCGGCGATCGTCGCCTGGATCGCCGCGCCGCCGACGTAGTTGCCGACCGCGTTAGCGATGCGCTGCAGGGTTCGCTCGATTCGCTCGGCGTGCTCTGGCCGCTGCATCTGGATGAAGCGGTGGGCCCAGCGCGGGCCCGCGGCGACCATGAAGATGCTGAGGATGAAGATCGTCACCGCCGCGAAGATGCGGTTGACCGCGCCGACGCCGATGTCGGCGAAGACCTTGGCGGCGTCGCCCGTTTTGTTGGGGAGCTTGGCCGCCTCCTGGTTGAGCTTGGTGGTGAGGTCGTACTTGTCGTCGAGGTTCTGCAGCGTCTGGTTCTGGTTTACGTAGTCCTCGACGTCGCGCGCGTAGGAGGGCGCGTTTCCGGCGAGGTCCCCCACCTGGTGGACCACCGGGGGGGCGAGGAGGATCCCGAGGCCGATCGGGATCAGCAGGATCGAGAGGTAGACGAGCATGATCGCGAGGCCGCGCTTCATGTAACGGCTGAGGAAGGTGACGGGCCCGGCCGCCGCGATGGCGATGAAGGCGGCGATGATCAGCCAGCTGAGAGGCTTGCGCAGGAGGTAGATCATGTACAACGCCAGCACGACGAGTACGACGATCAGGACGGTGCGGAGAATGAGGCGGGTGGCGGAGGTGCCGTTGGTCATGCCAATCTCACATATTCGCACCCCAGGCGACAATCCCTACGAAGAGATGAGACACGACGCGCACGGCTATTGGCTCGATGAGGCGGAGGCGGCTGAGCCGCTCCCGGCACTCGAGGGGGCCCACGACTGCGACGTGCTGATCGTCGGCGGCGGCTACACGGGCCTCTGGACCGCCTGGCACCTGAGCCGCATCGAGCCTGACGCCCGGGTGGTCCTGCTCGAGTCCGGCCGCTGCGGCGAGGGGCCGAGCGGCCGCAACGGCGGTTTCGTCAACGCGATGTGGTTCAGCCTGCCCTCGATGCGCGAGCGCTTCGGTGACGGGCCCGCGCTGGAGGTGGCCCGCGCCTCGGAGAGGTCCGTCGAGCAGATCGGGCGCTTCTGCGAGGAGCAGGAAGTTGACGCCTGGTACCGCGCCGGTGGCTATCTCCAGGTCTCATCCGCCGAGGCCAACGACGGCGCGTGGGACCGTGCGGCAGCCGCCTGCCGCGAGCTGGGCGAGCCCGAGGCCGTCCAGCCGCTCGATGCCTCCCAGGTGGCCGAGCACTGTCGCTCACCGCGCTTTCGCGGTGGCGCCCTGTACCGGGCCAACGCCAGCGTCCAACCTGCCAGGTTGGCCCGGGGACTGCGCGACCGGGTGGCGGCGGCGGGGGTTCAGGTCCGGGAGCGCTCCCGCGTAACGCGTCTCGCGGCCGGCCCGTCGGGGTGCGTGGCCGCGACGGCGTCGGGTCAGGTAAGGGCGCGCTCCTGCGTGCTCGCACTCGGCGGTGCGACCGGCGCTCGCGGGTCGCCGCTGCGGGGCAGGCTCACCGTCAGCTCGAGCCACGTCGCGTTGACCGAGCCCGTTCCGGAGCTGCTCGAGGAGATCGGCTGGACAGGCGGCGAGTGCATCAGCGACAGCCGCCACCTCATCCACTACATGCGGACCACGCCCGACGGGCGGATCGCCTTCGGCTGGGGCGGGGGCAAGATTGCCTGCGGGGCGCGGCTGGGCGGCCGCACCGAGTTCGATCCGGAGGTCGTGGGCCAGATCATCGCCTCGCTGCGCGAGTTCTTTCCCGGCCTCGCGGGCCGGCGGATCACGCACGCCTGGGGTGGGCCGATCGACGTCGCGCCCACACACCTGCCGACGATCCGCTCGCTGCCCGGCCCCGGCAGGGCTTGGGGCGCCTACGGCTACACCGGCAACGGGGTGGGCCCCTCGCAGATGATCGGGCGGACGCTCGCCTCGCTCGCCCTCGACCGTCGTGACGAGGAATCGCGCCTGGCGCTGATCGACCCGGAGCTTGCGCGGGTCCCGACCGGGCTCCCGGGCTGGCTGGGCGGCAACGCGATCCGCGAGGCGGTCGTCCGCAAGGAGGCCGCCGAGGCGGTGGGGGCGCCGCCGCATCCGGTCAGCCGCGGGGTCGCGGCGATCCCCGAGTTGATCGGGATCCAGATCGGGCGCTGATGAGTGACGCCTCGAAAGATCCTTCCTCCAAACCCCTCGGGTCCGGCGTGGTGATCCGCCCCGCTGCGCGCGGGGAGGCCGAGGAGCTGCTGCCGCTGATGAGGGCCTACTGCGACTTCTACGAGGTCACGCCCGTCGACGAGGGGCTGCTGGAGATGGCCCGCACCCTCGCGGTGGAGCCCGAGCATGGAGCCCTCTTCATCGCTCGGGACGGCGCCGGCGGCGCCGTCGGGTTCGCCGCCCTCAGCTGGAAGTGGGCGGGCACGCGCGGCGCCCGAATCGGCTTCCTCGAGGACCTCTTCGTCGCTCCCTCCGCCCGAGGCGCCGGTGTAGCGGAGGCACTGATCGAGAGCTGCTCGGCACTCTGCCGGCAGAGGGGGGCGCCGGTTCTCGAGTGGCTCACCGCGCCGACCAACAAGCGCGCGCAGTCGGTCTACGAGCGCATCGGGGCCGAGGGCTCCCCCTGGATCGGGTACGAGCTGGACCTTTGATGTCCCTCGCACATGTCCGCCGCGGCTCGGGCGAGCCGCTGCTCCTGCTCCACTCCCTCGGCGGCTCGAAGGAGATGTGGGCACCGGTGCTGGACCTGCTCGCCGCCGAGCGCGAGGTGATCGCCGTCGACATGCCGGGCTTCGGTGACTCGTCGATGCCTCCGGGCGAGATGCCGCTCTCGGCCCGAAACCTCGCCCAGCTCATCCTCGATTTCTACGACACCCTGGGCTTCGCGGGCGACCCTCACGTCGCCGGCATCTCACTCGGCAGCTGGGTGGCGATTGAGTGCGCTCGGCTCGGACGCGCGCGCTCGGTCGCGGGCCTCTGCTCGGCCGGCTTCTGGCGCGAGTCGCTGGCGCCCAAACGCGGTACCGCCAGGTCCGTCGCCCGCCTGCTGCTCCCACTCGTGCCCCTGATGCTGCGAAGCGAACGGGCCCGGCGCGCGGTCCTCTCCGGGCAGATGCGCCACCCCGAGCGACTCTCCCGCTCCGAGGCCGTGGGCCTGGTTCGCACCTACGCGCGTTCGCCCGGTTACCCGGACGCGAGCCGGCTTATGCGGGTGGGCGCCGTCGGCGATCTCTCCGGCATCGAGGACCCGTTGACGCTGGCGTGGGGAGAGTTCGACACCCTGGTTCGACGGACTCCGCTTCGCGCGCTGCCCGCCTCAGTCACGCAGCTCGTGCTCCCCGACTGCGGTCACGTCCCGACTTGGGACGCTCCCGAGCTCATCGCCCGTGTGATCCTCGGATCCTCGCGTCGAGCAGCGTGAGCCCGTCCCGGGCCGAGAACTTGCGCCGGCGAAGCCCCCGTCAGGGCGCCCCGCCTACCAGCGAGAGGTGACGACCTTCTTGCGGGTGTAGAAGTCGACCGCGTCGGTGCCGTTGGCATGCAGGTCACCGTCGATCGAGTCCTTCCAGCCCGAGAAGGGGAACCAGGCCACGGGCGCCGGGACGCCGATGTTGACGCCGATCATCCCGGCCTCGACGCCGTAACGGTAGTCGCGGGCAGCCCGGCCCGAACTGGTGAAGATCGCGCCTGAGTTGCCGTAGCGCGAGCCGTTGACGAACTCGAGCGCCGCCTCCAGGTCGGGCTCCCGGACGAAGGCCAGCACGGGGCCGAAGATCTCCTCGCGGGCGATCTCCGCCTCAGGGTCCGCGGTCTCGACGATGGTGGGGCCGAGGAAGGTGCCGGGGTCGCCGCCCCCGAGCCGTCCATCGAGGGTCACCGTCGCGCCCTCGGCCTCCGACTGGGCGATGGCCGCCTCGGCACGTTCACGCGCCTCGGGGGCGACCATCGGGCAGACGTCGGTGTCGGGCCCCGCTCCGGGGCCGGTGACCAGGTTGGAGGCGGCGGCGGCGAGCGCGTCGCGAACCTCGTCCTGGCGAGCCCGGTCGCCGACGGCGACCAGCACCGACCCGGCCAGGCAGCGCTGTCCGGCGGCGCCGAAGGCCGACCCCATGATCGCCGGCAACGCCTTCTCGAGCTCGGCGTCGGGCATCACAACAAGTGAGTTCTTGGCGCCGCCGAGAGCCTGCACCCGCTTGCCGGACTCGGCCGAGCGGGTGGCTATCAGGCGGGCGGTGGTCGCCTGGCCGACGAAGCTGATCGCGTCGATTCCCTCGTTCTCCAGGATCGCCTCGACCGCCTCGCGCCCGCCGTGGACGAGGCTCACGACCCCGTCCGGGATCGAGTCGATTCCGTCCACAACGTCGACGATCAGCTCGGAGGGCCTCGGGTCCCGCTCGGAGGGCTTGAGGATGAAGCTGTTGCCGCAGGCGATCGCGTAGGGGAGGAACCAGAGCGGGATCATGGCCGGGAAGTTGAAGGGGGTTATCGCAGCGACCACGCCGACGGGCTGGCGGAACATCTCGACGTCCAGGCCCCGGGCCACGCCCTCGAGGTTGTCGCCCTTGAGCAGGTGGGGGACCGCGGCTGCCGACTCGACCGACTCAATGCCGCGCCCGACCTCGCCGGCGGCGTCGGCGAGGGTCTTGCCCATGTCGGCGGTGACCATCGCCGCCAGCTCGTCCCGCCTGGACAGCAGGGCGTCGCGGAGGTCGAGCACCGCGCGGGCGCGGTCGGGGGGCGGTACGGCCCTCCAACCGGGCTGTGCCTCCCGCGCCTTGCGCACGGCCTGGTCCACGTCCTGGCGTCCTGAGAGCGGCACGTAGGCCGCGAGCTCGCCGGTTGCTGGATCGCGGTCCTCGAGGGTCGAGTCCGCGGCGGCCTCCACCCAGGTCCCGCCGATGTAGTTGCGAAGCGTTTCGATCTCGGTCGTCGTGCTCATCTGGTGCCTTCCTCCTTGCGGTTAGCCAGCGTAGCGCCCGGCCTAGCCCTTCTCCTGCTTCTGAAGCTCCTCGATGGTCCTGCCGGTCAGGACCGATTCCGGCTGTGTGGAGGTGGGGCGGCGCCTCGCGTCGGCGCCCTCGCCCTTCTTCTTGACCAGAAGCCACTGCTGCTTGGGCTCGTCGGGCTTCGAGGTCCTGAAGAGGGCGTAGGCGCCCCGGACCTTCTCGCCCAGCAGGAAGAGCTTGAGGTCGCCCTTCTCCAGTCCCTGCTCGAAGCTGAGCGGCTCGTCCCTCCGCGTCTCGCTGATGTTCTCGAAGACGCCGCGGTCCCAGACGATCATCGCCCCGGCGCCGTATCCGCCCTTGGGATCAGGCCCTCGAACTCGAGGTAGGAGAGGGGATGGTCCTCGGTGCGGATCGCGAGCCGCTTGACGCGAGGGTCCAGGGACGGCCCCTTGGGGACCGCCCAGGACGCCAGCGCGCCGTCCACCTCCAGCCGGAGGTCGTAGTGAAGCGTGCTCGCGGCGTGCTTCTGGATCGCGAAACGCGGGTGGCGCCGCCTCGGATTCCGCTTTGCCCCATCGCCGCCCGCGCCGGCTGGCTCGGGGGTCAGGCCGAAGTCGCGCTTCCGCTCGTACTCGGCAAGTCGCTTCCCGCGCTTTTTCGCCGCTCGGCCACCTACGAAGCTCTACCGGGGTGCTGCCCGGTGTCGATCACGTCGAGCGCGGGGGATTGGTGGATCTCGAGCAGCTTCAGGGTGATCAGCACAGTCATCAGTCCCTGAATCGGCTCGAACAGGATGTCGCCTACGACGCCGGCGGCGAAATGGGACAGGAACTCGTGGGTCAGCAGTCCCGGCAGTGGCTGACCACTTCCGTCCCCAGCACGACCAACACAAGGAGCCCGCAAACGCGAAGGAAGTTCCCGCGGACTATCTGGGCGCTGCGGCGGATCGAGTCGAGCACCCCGAGTCGCTCTACCTCGATCAGGACCGGCGCGAGCAGGGTCAGCGTGAGGAAGATGATGCCGGGGACGATCAGGAGCAGGAAGCCCACCCCCGCGCCGAACGCGATCAGGAGGTCCCCCGCGATCAGTCGCCGCACGGGGGTCGCGCGGATGAATCCCCGAGGGCCCGGCACGCCGACCCCCGCGCGCCAATCCAAGACGGCGATGGTGATCACGCCCGCGTAGAGCGCCTCGCCCAGGAGCCCGATGACGAACGCCGCGCCAAGCTCGGCAAGCTTGACCGCGGCCTCGCCGTGGGCCGGGGCGTCGATGTTCACCTCGCCGAGGCTCGAGGCGACCAGCGTCTGCGGCAGCAGCACGATCACCGCCAACCCGATCAGCAGCTTCCAATGGTGTGCGTAGGCGTCGGGGATCTCCCGCAACGTCCCCAGCACCGGGAGTCAAGCCGGCTTCATCGCGCGATCGTATGCGAGGGGGCCGGCCGTGTCCACACTCCCGGAGGTCGTCGTCAGGCGGCGCGGCGCTGCGGCTCGGCGACGCCGCTGCGGACGCCGACCCTGAGCGGGATCACGCGGCCCGGCTGCTCGGTGCGCTCCGAGACAGAGAGCAGCACGAAGCCGTGCCCGCACTCGCAAGCCAGGCCGTCGAGCTCCTCCAGCGAGGAGACCGACACCTCCCGCTGCTCCCAGCAGTCAGGGTCCGAGCAGACGATGTGGGCGACGAACATGGGCGCCGCATGGTGCCGACGGGTCCGGACGTAAGCCGTACTCTCACGGGGCGATGAGAACCGATTCCAACGACGCCGAGCCCGAGATCGTCGCCGCAGGAGGCGTCGTGATCAGGCGCGGGGACGACGGGCGTACGACGCTTGCCGTCATCCACAGGCCCAAGTACATGGACTGGTCGCTGCCGAAGGGCAAGCTGGAGAAGGGGGAGGGGTGGCAGGAGGCGGCGCTGCGCGAGGTCAAGGAGGAGACGGGCTTCGATGCCGAGGCCGGTCACGAGCTCTCCCCGGTGAGCTATCGCGACCGCAAGGGGCGCTCGAAGCTGGTCCGCTATTGGCTGATGTCGCCGCTCGAGGGCAAGTTCAAGCCGGGGCCCGAGGTGGACGAGCTGCGCTGGGTCGATGCCGGCGAGGCCGAGGAGCTGCTCAGCTACGACCACGACCGCGAGCTGGTGCGCGAGGCGCTCGGCGGCGGCTGGCGGCGGTGGATGAAGCGCGTCTTCGGCGGCCAAGACCCCTGAAGGGGAATCACAGCGTTCTGAGTTGAGGCCCCTCGTAGCATTGGTGGTGCCCACCAATCCCCCGAGGAGGACACGAATGGCTGAGATCTACGAACACGCGACCTTCGGCGCAGGCTGCTTCTGGCAGGTCGAGGTCGAGTTCCGCAACGTTGACGGCGTCAAAGATTCGATCGCCGGCTACTCGGGCGGAGATACCGAGCGGCCAAGCTATGAGCAGGTCTGTACCGGCCGAAGCGGTCACGCCGAGGTCGTCCAGGTCAGCTTCGATCCCGACGAGGTCTCGTACGAGGAGCTGCTCGAGGTCTTCTGGGGCCTTCACGACCCGACCCGGCTGAACCGCCAGGGCCCCGACGTCGGCAGCCAATACCGCTCGGCGATCTACTTCCACACCCCTGGCCAGGAGGCGACGGCGATCGCCTCGCGTGAGAAGGCCCAGGCGCAGTTCGGCAAGCCGATCGTGACCGAGATCACTCCGGCCGGCCCGTTCTGGCCCGCCGAGGACTACCACCAGCGCTACCTCGAGAAGCGCGGCCTCGCGACCTGCAAGGTCTAGGCGCCACCCCGTAATTCGGTAGTAGGCTTGCGCGCTAGATGGGGTACTTGATCAAGGCGATTCTCGGGGCCGCGCTGTTCGTCGGCGGGATCGTGTTGTTCAACGTCAAGTTGCTGGACGTGCTCGATATCGGGACGTGCGCTTCGGGGAACACGGCGTACCAGATCACGCGGCCCTGTCCCGAGGGGACGGGGTCCACGATCATGCTGATGATGGCCGGGATCTTCGGCGGCCTGATCGGCGCGGGGATCTTCGCGTTCCGCGGCCAGCCGCCGTGGCAGCCACGGCACAAGAACCTGATGGGCTTCGGCACCTTCGCCTGGGGGCTGTTCTTCACGGCGACCGGCGCCAGCACTCTGATCGCCTCGCTCACCGACGACAGCCTCACGGCCGGCAGCGACCTGGGCGGCAAGATCGTCGGCATCATGTTCCTGGTGATGGGGGTGCCCGCGCTGCTGATCTCCCTCTGGGGCCTGGGGAGGAAGCTGCTCAGCGGCCGGGACGAGCGTCCGGCCGCCGGGGCGATCGGGGGCATGGCTGCCGCTCCGCCGAGCCCTCAGCGGGCCAGCCGCTCCTCGGGAGGCGGCGATTCGGTCGCCAAGCTCGAGCGCCTTCAGAAGCTGCGTGAGTCGGGCGCTCTCACGGAGAGCGAGTTCGCGAGCCAGAAGGCGAAGATCCTCTCGGAGATGTGAGGCAGTCGCTGCGGAAGGCCCAGTAGCCGCGCTCGATGCTCGGCGCCCGGCCGGGAGGGGCAGGCAGGGAATGGCGGAAGTTCGAGGAGTCCGGCCCGCGCGGGACCCGGCGGAGCTCGACCTCGGTCAGGTCTCGGTTCAGGGGGAGGGCCACGATCGCCCGCCCCATGATCGAGGCCTCGCGCCCGACGCCGCCCACCTGGACCCGCTGGCAGCCTGAGATCGCGTCGCGGGCCGCCGGCTCGTCAGCCAGCGAGCCGACATCGAGCTGCTGCTGCTGGAGCTTGGTCGATGTCTTCGCCTGCTTGTAGAGAACCTTGAACTGGCGCGGCTGCTCGGCGACCACCCCGACGAGGAGCACCGCGGCGACGCCCAGCAGCCAGCGGCGAGGCAGGCGGGCGACGGCACAGACGACCAGCGCGACGGAGATTGCCGCCAGTGCCAGCGAATATCGCGCCTCCAGCTGCGCCCCGACCACCCGCTCCAGCTGCAGCGTCGTCAGCAGGACCAACGCCGCCCCCGCGGCCAGCCTCTGGCCCGCCAGCGTCTCGGGCGGCTCTCTTCGCCTCGGCCACAGCGCCCAGATCAGCGCCGCGATCCCTGCGAGCGCCAGCGGCGGACCGACGAGGGCGAGGACGTGGAAGAAGCCGTGGTCGAGGAAGCCGTGGTCGTCCAGGGGCCCCGGGTGCGGACCCTTTGCGATCACCGGCTTGTTGACGGCGTAGCCGCTTTGCTCGGAGTGGATCACGCTCGGCTCGCTCGCCTCGCGCGCCGTCTCGAGCGCATCCCCGGTCACCGCCAGGTCGAACGCACTCCACAGGAGCGGACCCGAGATGACGAGCGCGATCACGCCCGCCGGCGCACGCCCCCGGGTTCCACGCAAAAGCAGCCAGGCGCCGTAGGCGGCGGCCAGGGCCCAGGCCTCGGGCCGGGCAGTCCGGCGGCGGCAAGCAGCGAGAGCGGAAGCCAGGGCCTGCGGGCGGGACGCTCGGCGACAAGGGCGACGGCGAGTACGACCAGCAGCGCGAATGGGACATCGATCATGGAGCGAAGGCCGAAGAACTCGATCGGGGGGCGGGTGAGGAGGAAGAGCGCGGCGACCGCGCCCGCGCCTGCGGCGACCGTCGCGGTGCCGCCGAGGAGCGCGCGGGTCAGCCTAAAGACCGCGCAGCCAAGCCCGATGAACAGGAGCCCCGCCAGCGCGCGCAGCAGCAGGTAGGCGGCATCGGGACCAGGAACCGAAAGCAACGTGGCCACCCCTATCGAGAGCGGGTGATGAAGTGGCAGCGCCGGTCCCTGCAGCTGGGGCGTGCTCCCGTGCGCGATCACCGAGCCCCACGCCAGCGATGTGAGCGGGTCGATCGCCGGTCCCACCAGCAGCACCCCGGCCACCGGGCTCGCGACTGCGGCGATCGCCCCACCGGCGAGCTTCGCGTTGAAGCGCACTATGCGAAGAGGTCGATGCCCTTGATCTCCGCGCCGGTCTCTGCTCGACGCTCGAGGTACTCGCCGCGCGTGTTGACCGACCAGATGTCGTATGACTCGCCGTCGGTGAGGTTCAGGGCGGCGAGGATGGCCGACCACATCGAGTGGTCCTGGTTGTTGTAGCGGTGAAGGCCGTTGCGGCCGCAGGTGACGAGGTTGGAGAAGCTCTCGAGGTAGCCGCGGATCTCGGCGACGGCCTCGCGGTAGATCCCGTCGTAGATCGGGTAGGCCTTGGGAACGCGCACCTTGACGCCGTCGGTCACCTTGGCGGGGTCGAGCAGCCCGATCCGCACCATCTCCTCCTTTGCGAACGCGACGGCGGCCTCGTCGCTCATCAGCCAGATCTCGTCGTCCGAGGAGCAGAAGTACTCGACGCCGAGGCAGGTCGTTCCCGGCCTGACCATGGCGGGGCTCCAGGCGCCGAAGTTCTGGACGCGGCCGGCGGTCGTGCCCGGGTCGTGGAGGTAGATCCAGTTGTCGTGGAAGGGCACCTCCTCGTCGGTCATCAGGGCGACCAGGCAGAAGTTCCGGTAGCGGAGGCTCCGGGCGGCCTCAAGCACGGGGAGCGGGGCGGGGGGGTCCATGGCCTCGATCAGGTCGGTCAGTGCCAGGGTCGAGATCAGGCCGTCCACGTCGTGGTCGGTGAGCCGGCCTTCCGTGTCGATCGTGATGCCCGTCACGGCCGCGTTCTCGTGCTTGACGCTGACGCAGCTGCGGTTGAGCTGAACGGGGATGCCCCGGCTCTCGACCTTGTCGCGGAAGGCCTCCCACATCTGCCCCGGCCCGAGCCGCGGATAGAGGAACTCCTCGATCACGGTGGTCTGCTGGCCGCGGTCGATGGCGAGGATCCCGAGCAGGGCCTTCCAGAGGCTGAAGTCCTGGATCCGCTGGGCCGCCCACTCCGCGCGGATCTCCGAGCCGGGGATCCCCCAAACCTTGTGGGTGTAGGAGCGGAAGAAGGCGTCGTAGATCCGCATCCCGAACTCGCGTATGACCCAGTCCTGAAAGCTCTGCGCCCCGGTGTGGCGGAGGCGGTGGCGCCAGTACAGGTAGGAGAGCGCGCACCGCGCCGACTCGATCACGCCGAGGCCCTTGAAGACGTCGTTGGCTCGCAGCGGGTAGTTGAAGAAGCGCCCCCGGAAGTAGATCCGCGTCAGCCGGGAGCGCAGCAGCAGCTCATCGCCCAGCATCTCCTCCCAGAGCCGCTGGACCTGGGCGATCCTCGTGTAGAAGCGATGCCCCCCCAGGTCGAAGCGGAAGCCGTTGAACTCGACCGTCTTCGCGATGCCGCCGACGGCCCCCTCGGCCTCGATCACGGTGCCCGATCGCCCTCGCAGGGCGAGCACGTGGGCTGCCGTGAGGCCGGCGGGGCCGCCGCCGACCACGGCGGTCCCCAAATGCTGGTCTAGGTCCCCTGCTGTCAAAGCTGGGGCCAGCGTAACGGCCTACGATCGCGGCCGTGGATGCTGCGACTCCGACCCTGGCCTGCGTGGTCCCCGCCACCGACGGTCCCGCAACGCTCGAGCGCTGCTTGGAGGCGATCGCCGCCTCGGCCGAGCCCCCGGATGAGCTCGTCGTGGTCGCGGAGCCGAGCGGAGCGGGCCCGGCAGCGGCCCGCAACGCCGGCGTCCGGAGCTCCGAGGCCGAGCTGATCGTCTTCGTCGATGCAGACGTCGTCGTCAGCCCCGACGCCTTCGCCCGGGTTCGCTCCGCCTTCGCCGCCGACCCCGGCCTGGGCGCGATCTTCGGCGCCTACGACGACGATCCCGAGGCCACCGGCGCCGTCTCGACCTTCAGGAACCTCCTCCACCACCGGGTCCACGTCGCGGGCGCCGGCCCGGCGACGACCTTCTGGGCCGGCCTGGGCGCGGTTCGCCGGCGAGCCTTCGACCGCGCCGGGGGGTTCAACGCCGCGCGCTACCCGCGGCCCTCGGTCGAGGACATCGAGCTCGGCATGCGGCTGGCCGAAAACGGCGAGGCGATCCGGCTCGACCCCGCGATCCAGGGTAAGCACCTCAAGGAGTGGACGCTGGCGAGCATGACACGGACCGACTTCGCCGATCGCGGCGTCCCCTGGGCGCGCCTGATGCTCGAGCGCGGCGGACCCTCGACGGCCCTGAACCTCGGCTGGCGCCACCGCGCCGGCGCTGCGGCCAGCGCCCTGGTGATCGTCTCCCTGCTGCGCCGCCGGCCCCTGGCCGCCGGGCTGGCGCTCGCCGGGTTGGCGGCGCTCAACGTGGACCTCTACCGGCTGCTGCTCGCCCGTCGCGGGGCCCGGGCCCTTCCCGCCGGGCTGGCCGCCCACGTCGTGCATCACGCGACCGGGGTCGCGGCCGCGGGGGCCGCGGCGGCCGGCCACAACGGTTCCTCGAAACCAGCCTGAGGGACGCGGACGCGGGCCCACAATGACGAGGGCCCCCGGTCTCCCGGAGGCCCTCGTTGGGGTGGTGCTTCTGTGAGCGTCCCGCTCGAACGAGCCTCCCTAGGCCTCGTTCTCCTGCGAATCGTCCTTGACATTCGGCGCACGCTGGACGACCTTCTCGCAATTGGTCACGAGATCGAGGTCAGCGAGGTCGACGATGGCCCTGTCGCGTCCGGCGCCGCAGTCCACGGTGTCGGACTCGCCGTCGTTGACCCGAACGAGGTCACGTCCCGGCCCGGCGAGGACGGTGTCCCCGCCCTCGACCGCCGCATCGCCCTGGGCGAGCGCGTACATGACGTCGTCGCCCTGGCCGCCGTGGGTCTCATCGACCCCGAGGCCCGCGAAGACGAGGTCGTTGCCCTCGCCGCCGCGAACGACGTCGTCACCGGCACGGCCTCGAACCAGGTCCCTGCCGCGCTCGCCGCTGAGCGAGTCGTTGCCGGCCTGGCCGTAGATGACATCGGCCTCGGCGCCGCCGACGATGCGATCCTCGCCCTCGCCGCCACTGGCCCTGTCTCGGCCCGGGCCGAGGAAGACGGTGTCGTCACCGTCACCGGCTCGGACGCCGTCGTCACCCGGCAGCGCGGCGACGCGGTCGTTGCCGGCCTTGGCGACGATCGTGTCGTCCTGTCGTGTCCCCACCAGTCCGTCGTCTCCGTCGGTGCCGGTGATGTTCTTGGCCAACGCGGTCCCAGCGATGATCGCGCCAAGCGCGAGCATCGCTACGAGCATCAGCATTGCCTTGTTCGTTCGCATCGATCCCTCCCCAGGGTTCGTATTTGACTCCCTAAAACCCGGTAGGGAGAGCGCGTTGCGGTTTGGCACCAAATTTCGATGATGGCCGGTCGCTACCCGCGATAGCGTTGCCCGATGCCGGTGGGGTCTGCAGAGCGGCGCGAGGTGGATGTGGATGTGTTGGTCGTCGGGGCCGGGCTCGCCGGGCTGGTGGCGGCGCGGGCGCTGGTCGCCGCCGGTCGCACGACTCTTGTCGCAGAGTCCCGCGACCGCGTCGGTGGCCGGACGCTGAACCATCCGCTGGGGGACGGGGAGGTCGCCGAGGTCGGAGGCCAGTGGGTGGGGCCAACGCAGGAACGCGTGCTGGCGCTGGCCGCCGAGCTCGGGGTCAAGACGTTTCGGACCCACTACGACGGCAAGAACCTGCTCGACCTCGGCGGACGCAGGCGCCGGTACAGGGGCGCGATCCCGCGGATGGCGCCGCACGTCCTGCTCGACGTGGACCGGGCCCGCCGCAGGCTCGACCGCCTGGCGCAGACGGTTCCGTTGGAGGCGCCATGGAAGGCCGACCGGGCCGCCGAGCTGGACGCGACCACGGTCGCTTCCTGGATGGACCGCAACGTGCGAACGCGCCGCGCGCGAACCCTGTTCGAGATCGCGCTCGGCTCGGCCTGGGGCGCGCGCTCGAGCGAGCTCTCGCTGCTGTGGCTGCTCTTCTACGTGCGCTCTGCCGGGGGCTTCGACGCGATCATCGACACGGAGGGCGGCGCTCAGCAGGATCGCTTCATCGGCGGCTCGCAGATTCTCTCCGAGCGAATGGCGAAGGGGCTGGGCGAATCGGTGGTGCTCGATGCCCCGGTGCGCCGGATCGAACAGGACGGTGACGGGATAGTCGCCGGCGCCGATGGCCTCGAGGTAGGGGCCCGGCGCGCGATCGTCGCCGTGCCGCCGAACATGACCTCGCGAATCTCGTTCCGCCCCAACCTGCCGGGTCGGCGCGACCAGCTCGCGCAGCGGATGCCCGCCGGGGCCCTGACCAAGTGCACGGCCGTATACGCGGAGCCGTTCTGGCGCGAGGACGGCCTCACGGGCGAGGCGGTGACCGACCACGGGCCGATCGAGAGCACCTTCGACAACTCGCCTCCGGGCGGGTCACCCGGCGTGATGCTCGGTTTCATCCCCGGCTCGACGGCGGTCGAGCACGCCCGCCTGCCCGTCTCTGAGCGCCGGCGCCTGGTACTCGATTGCTACCAGCGCCTGTTCGGGGAGGCGGCGGGGAGCCCGTTGGACTACTTCGAGCAGTCCTGGGCCGAGGAGGAGTGGAGTCGCGGCGGCCCGGTCTGCAATCCGGCGCCGGGGGCCCTCAGCGCGTACGGCGAGGAGCTGCGCCGCCCCGCCGGGCGCGTGCACTGGGCCGGAGCCGAGACCGCAACGGTCTGGTGCGGATACATGGACGGTGCGGTTCGCAGTGGCGAGCGGGTGGCCGCGGAGGTACTCGCCGCGGAGGGTTGGCAGATATAACTTCCACCGTGGACCGGGAGGAGCTCGCCTATGCCGGTGTCGCGCGCCAGGCGCGAATGGTCCGCGACGGCGAGGTCTCGCCGCGGGAGCTGGTCGAGCTCTACCTCGAGCGCATAGACCGGCTCAACGGCAAGATCAACGCCTATCGGGTCGTGATGGCCGAGGAGGCGCTCGAGGATGCCCGCCGCGCCGAGGAGCGCCGCGCGGCCGGTGAGCAGGCGCCGCTGTTGGGGGTGCCGATCGCGATCAAGGACAACGTGGACGTCACGGGCCAGGTGACCACGTTCGGCACTGACTGCTACGAGACCCCGGCGACCGAGGACTCGGAGATAGTGCGCCGCCTGCGCTCGGCCGGCGCGATCGTGCTTGGAAAGACCAACCTGCCGGAGCTCGCGATCTGCGGCTTCACCGAGTCCAAGACCTGGGGGGTGACCCGGAACCCGTGGAACCTCGACCACACGCCGGGCGGTTCGAGCGGCGGCAGCGCCGCCGCCGTCGCCGCCGGCCTGGCCCCGGCGGCCCACGCCTCCGACGGTGCCGGCTCGATCCGGATCCCATCCGCGCTCTGCGGTCTGTTCGGGCTCAAGCCCCAGCGCAACCGAGTGACCTTCGCGCCGTTCGGAGAGCACTGGAAGGGGATGTCGGTGAACGGCTTCGTCACCCGCTCCGTCGTCGACCAGGCGCTCCTTCTCGACACCGTGATCGCCGAGGGGTCCACGAAGAGCCCGGCGCCGCCCCCGCTCTCACGGACCCTGTCGGAGGCCGCGGCCGAGCCACCGGGGAAGCTGCGGATCGCCATCTCGACCAAGCCGCCGCGGGTCGCCGCGCCGCCGAAGGTGACCAATGCCGTCGAGGCGGCCGTCAGCGCGATGGGGGACGTGCTGCGCTCGCTCGGCCACGAGGTCTACGAGCGCGACCCCGCCTACGGGATGATCGGCAACGCGATAACGCCGCGATACCTGGGCGGCATCCGCGAGGACGTCAAGGGTGTCCCGAACCCCGACCGGCTGGAGAGCCGCACTCGCGGCTTCGGCCGGCTGGGCGCCACCGTCACCGGCGGCCAGATCCGCAGGGCGATCGCCAGGGGCGATCGCGATGCGGAGAGGATCGCCGAGTCGCTGGGCAACCCCGATGTCTTCGTTACTCCGACGACCGGGTCGCTCCCGCTCGATGCCGGTAGGTGGGAGGGCAAGGGCGCGTTGCGGACCCTGATGGGAATGAGTGCCTGGTATCCGTTCGCCCCCGTCTGGAACCACACCGGCCAGCCCGCGGCCTCGATCCCCGCCGGATGGGACGAGGCGTCGGGCCTCCCCAAGGCGGTCATGCTCGTCGGCCGCCCCAACGACGAGCCGACGCTGATCTCGCTCGCCGCCCAGATAGAGGCGGCGCGCCCCTGGGCGCAGAGAACCCCGAACCTCTAACCCACGGCGGCTCCTCCGCTTCGCGTCCGGGGCCGCCTATCCCGCAGCGACCTTCTCGGCAGCGGGTGTGACCTCGAGCGAGTGGCCCTCGGCGGCCATCTCGATCGCACCGGCCTCGCCGCCCAGCTCCTCCCAGCGCTCCCTTGCGGTGGCGTAGAAGGAATCGAGGAAGTCGTCGGGGTGCAGCGGGTCGTGATGGAACATCAGCAGCCGGCGGGCGTCGGTCCGGCGCGCGAAGGTGAGAGTGTCGGTGACGCGTGAGTGGCCCCAGCCCACGTGCGCGTGGTGCTCGAGGTCGGTGTACTGGCAGTCGTGGATCAGGAGGTCGGCGTCCTTCGCGAGGTCGTAGCCGGAGATCCAGTCAGATTCGAGGCTGTCGAGCGGCGCTCCGAGGCCGGGCTCGTGGTCGGGTATGTAGGCGAGCGCGGTGCCGCCATCGGTGATCCGGTAGCCGAGCGTCGGCCCGCGGTGGGTCACCGACTCGGCGCGGATCTTGGCGGGGCCGATCTCCCATTCGCTCGGCGGGGCGTCAACGAATGAGACCTCGCAGGGAAGCTCGCGGACCTCAACCGGTGAGAGCGGCGCCGAGATGTAGCGCGCCACGCGCTCCTCGAGCGAGGCCTCTGGCGAGGTCGGCCCCCAGATCGTGATCTCCGACTCCGAGCGGAAGCACGGCGGAAAGAACATCAGACCCTGGATGTGGTCCAGGTGGAGGTGGGTGAGAAGGATGTGTATCCGGGGGTTGCGCGCGGCGAGCGCGACGCCGAGCCCGCGGATGCCCGTTCCCGCGTCGAGGATCAGCGCTGAGCCGTCGGAGAGGGTCGCCTCCACGCAGGAGGTGTTGCCGCCGTACCGGTTCATCTCGGGACCCGGTGCGGGGACCGAGCCCCTCGCACCCCAGACCTTCAGTTGCATCTGACCGTCTCCTCTGTCCTCACGCGAGCCTACCCCGACTCAGCATCCTGGGGCCAGAAGAACACCATCGCGCCCTCCTGGCCGGTGTCGGCGACGATCGGCAGCGCCGAGACCGCAACGCGGTGCGAAACGCCCTTGGCGGACCTGATCGTGCTGAAGTCGATCGTGGGCTGGCCGCGGCGCAGGGCCTTGGTCGTCGGGAGCTCCTCGAGCGGGATCTGCTTGCCCTCGTCGTCGAAGGGCCCGAAGACCTCTCCCCACTCGTCAGCCGACATGCGGCCCAGCTCCTCGAAGGAGGTGCCGAGCAGGGCCCCGGCGGCCTCGTTGTAGAACAGCATCGCGCCGCCCTCGTCCACGAGGAACGCCGGCGTCGAGAGGCTTGTCAGCAGGTTCCGAGCCAGGATCAGCTCGAGGGGTCTTTGGGTCCGCTCCATCATTCGACCATTGTCACAGCCGGATGTTGAGCAAGTGACGGATCGCACTCAGGCGGCTCCTGCTCACGTGCCCTCCAGCAGCCGGGCCCAGACCCCGGCGAGGCGAGCCTGCTCCGCCGGGTCCAGTCGGTTGAGGTAGAGGCGGCGGACGCCGTCGCGGTGGGTCGCGCGCGCCTCTCGGAGGCGCTCGATTCCGAGCTCGGTCAGGGCCGCGTTGAAGCCGCGCGCGTCCTCCGGGCACTCGCGCCGCTCCAGCAGTCCCTGGCGCTCGAGCCGGTCCACGAGCCGGGTGAGGCCGCTCCGGCTCAGCAGGACCGCCTCCGCAAGCTCCGACATCCGTATCTCGGCCCCGGGCGCGGACTCGAGTTGGGTGAGCACGTCGTAGGAGCTGAGCGGGAGGTCGTGCTCGCGGCGGAGCTCCTCGTCGAGCCCGCTCACGATCTGCCCGTGGGCGCGAAGGAAGCCGGTCCAGGCGGCAAGCTCTTCCGCGGTTAATTGCACGTGCAACATTCTACGCCAGGGTAGGTTGGCCCCGATGCTCTACGACCTGATCGTGTCGCTGTTTCGTCCGGCCGCCTGGTGGGGGCGCCTGCGCGTCGAGGGGCTCGACCGCGTGCCCACGAGCGGCCCCCTGCTCGTGGTCCCCAATCACGACAGCCAGTGGGACCCGGTCGTCGTCGGCCTGGCGATCAAGCCACGCCGGCGCCTGCGCTTCCTGGCCCGGGCGAGCCTCTGGCGGATCTCCGGGCTAGGCCCGGTCCTCGATGCGCTCGGGCAGATCCCGATCAGGCGGGGATCCGGCGATGCCGGTGCCCTCGAGCGCGCGATAGAGGTCCTGAGCGCGGGCGAGGCAGTCTGCGTCTTCCCCGAGGGCCGGCTCTCCTGGGGTGAGCACCTGCGCGCCCACAGCGGCGTCGGCCGACTGGCGGCCTCATGCGCCCCGGCTCAGCTGCTCCTGTGCGAGGTCAAGGGGACCACCGACTACGCGCGCTTTCCGCGCAGGCCGCGCGTCAGCGTGCGCTTCCTGGCGCCCGCCGAAGGCAACGCGCACCCCGGCGAGGAGCCGGGCGAGATAGCCGCCCGCCTCCTCGCCGAGCTGCGAGAAGAGATCCCACCGACGCCGGCCGGTCGTCGGCCGGTCGTCGGAGGGCCGCCCCGAGTACAGAGGGCGCTTGCTAGGTCAGCTTCCCGATCTTGAAAATCTTCGTCTGACAGTCAGGGCACGTGCCCTGAATGGCGGGACGGCCGTTCTTCATCGTCACCTGCTGGGGATCCTTGATCTCGACCTTCTTGCGTTCTTTCACGCAGTAGCCCTCAGGCACTGGGGTCTCCTTTCGGTGTCGACCGCGGGTGCGGGGTTCATCCCCGTCTACCCACTGACGGACGCTAGACCCCCCTTCGGACGCCTGAGCCGTGCGTGGGGCTATTGAGCCGGCCTAGGGGCCGGGATTGTTGCTATTGGCACCAGTGCCGCCTGCGCCGCCCGTGGTGCCGCCGAGCCCGCTCTTGCCGAGGTTCTTCCCGGTCGAGGAGGAGGAGCTCTGGAGGTCGGAGATGTCGGCGGCGTCCTGCTTCTGGGCGGCCGAGAGGGCCTCGATCCGCTGGTCGAGGGACCCGATCGTCTCGCTGGTCGCCTTGAGCTGCTTCTCGGTCGCGTCGGTCACCGACTGCTTGAGGCCATCGACCTGCCCGGTGAGCTGGTCGAGGTCGTCCTTGGTGGCGGCGTCGTTCTTGGTGGTCACGGCGAAGAAGAGGGCGGCGGCCGCTGCGATCAGCGCCAGCGCTGCGGCGGCGGCGGCGAAGTAGGTCATTCGCCCCTGGCGCCGCTCGATCTCGGCCATCCAGCCCTGGAGGCCCTCCATCCGCTCCTGCATGTTGGGCTCGGGCGCCTTTCGGCTGCGCTTGGCCGCGCCCGGCTTGGACGCCGCGCTCGATTTGCCCGCGGCCGCCGGCTTGGATGCCGTGACTGACTTCGCCGTCGAGCCGCTGCTCTTGGCGACCTTGGGCTTCGCCGCGGTAGAGCCGCTCTTCGTGGTTCCTGTCCTGCGCGTGGCCATCGCGGGGAATCCTAGACCGCCGGGGCCCGCGAGGGCCCGCTCTCATCTCGGCCGGGACGACGCTCCCAGTTGCCGCTCCCTTAACCTTCTGCCCCCCAGCAGGCCGGCGAGCATCTCTCGCCGCGCGATAACCAGGAGGCGCAGATGCCCGAAGCAGTGATCGTCGACACCGTCCGCACGCCCATCGGCCGAGCTTTCAAGGGATCCCTGGCCGGATTGCGGCCCGACGAGTCGGGCGCGTTCACCGTCGACCAGCTACTCGAGCGCAACCCCGAGGTCGATCCCACCACGGTCAATGAGCTCTTCTGCGGCTGCGGCATGCCGCAGGGACTGCAGGCCTTCAACATCGCCCGGGCCATGGTGCTGCTCTCCGAGAAGCTTCCCCAGGAGACCACCGGGGTGACGATGTCGCGCTACTGCGCCTCGAGCCTCGACTCGATCCGCCACGCGGCCAACTCGATCAAGGCCGGCGAGGGCGACACCTACGTCGCCGCCGGGGTCGAGTGGGTGAGCCGCTTCAACGAGCGCACCGAGCCCGCCGGCGCCGCGGACCAGAACGAGAACCTCCAGGGCAAGGACGGTCAGCCCAATGTCTACATCGACATGGGCATCACCGCGGTCAACGTCGCCAAGAAGTACGAGGTCAGCCGCGCTGACATGGACAAGTACGCCCAGCGCTCCCAGGAGCTCGCGGTCAAGAGCCAGGAGGACGGTTTCTTCGATCGTGAGATCGCCCCGGTCACGCTTCCCGACGGCACCGAGGTCACCAGGGACGATGGCCCCCGCGCCAGCTCGACCCTCGAGAAGCTCTCGGAGCTGCCCGAGGCGTTCGACGGAGGCGGCGGCGTCACCGCCGGCAACTCCTGCCCGCTCAACGACGGGGCCGCAGCGGTCCTGGTCATGTCCGAGGACCGTGCGAAGGAGCTGGGGCTGAAGCCGCGCGCCCGGATCGTCACCGCCGCCACCCACGGCAACGCCCCCGAGCTGATGGGCGTGGCGCCGATCGGGGCGATCAAGACCGTCCTCGACCGCGCCGAGATGAAGATCGGCGACGTGGACGTGGTCGAGCTCAACGAGGCCTTCGCCGCCCAGGTGATCCCGATCATGGCCGAGTGC
Organism: Solirubrobacterales bacterium; assembly: GCA_009691195.1. Classification (GTDB taxonomy): domain Bacteria; phylum Actinomycetota; class Thermoleophilia; order Solirubrobacterales; family 70-9; genus SHVA01. The sequence continues at coordinate 41,159 of SHVA01000020.1, forward strand.
GAGATCCCGCTGGAGAAGATGAACACCCACGGTGGCGCGATCGCCCTGGGCCATCCCTTCGGCATGACCGGCGCCCGGATCATGGGCACCCTACTCAACGTGATGGAGACCGACGACCACCAGGTCGGCATCGAGACGATGTGCGTCGCCGGCGGCCAGGGCGAAGCGATGATCGTCGAGCGCCTCAACTAGCCGCCCTTCGAGCGCACTCCGCCCGCGCCGCAGCCATGACGCCACGCCGTCCCGTGCGACGGGGCGAAGTGGGATCGGGCTGACCCGCCTCGCCACCGCCGACGGACCGACGCGCCAGGTTCAGACCGCCTCGGCCTCCTTGGCCTTGCTCGAGACGCACTTGCCGTAGGCGTTCTTGCCGTTCTTGTTGGAGCTGTAGAATTCAGCGAACGACTTGCCGCCGTGGCTGTCGGGGAAGGCCGCGTCGTCGCGCTCGGCCTTGCAGTCCTTGGCGGCGTTCACCGTCGCCTCGCGGTCGGCGCTCAGCTCGGCCTTGGCCTTGCTCGAGACGCACTTGCCGTAGGCGTTCTTGCCGTTCTCGTTGCTCCCGTACTTCGCCCGGAAGGCGTCAACGCCGATCTCGTCACGCTCAGCGCGACAGTCCTGGCCGGCGCTCTTCTCGGCGGAGCCCACCTCGGGCCTGGTGACCCCGATGCAGTTGGGCATCGCCGGCTTGCCGTAGAGCTCCTTGAAGGCCGTGTTACCCAGAGCCTTCCGCTCCTTGGCGCATTGGGCGGCGGCCGTCTTACCGAGGTGCTTGCCGTTGTTCTGGCTGCCGCTTGTGGCGAGCGCCATGCCGACGCTCAGCGCGAGCGTCAGCATGATGGCGCCCGCGCCTGTGAGCCCCCTTGGCGCGATTCGCTGCTGTGTCCTGAGTCGCATCTGTCCTCCTGGTGTTTGACTGGCTTGTTTTCCCTTGAAGCGTCGCGAGTCGCCGCAGGGTTACGGTCCGGGCCGGGGACACCGGCCTTGCGTTACCGTTGTCCGACCATGCCCCAAGAGCGCTTCCAAGCCCTGCTCGCGGCGGCCAAGGTCGGGGACGAGGGCGCTTGGTCGGAGATCTTTCGCTGGCTGTCCCCGCTCCTACTGGGCTACCTGCGGGCAAACGGCGCGCCCGATCCCGAGGACACCTGCAGCGAGGCCTTCCTCCAGGCGGCGCGCGACCTGGGGCGCTTCGAGGGGGATCGCGGGCAGTTTCGCTCCTGGCTGTTCACCATCGCCCACCACAGGCTGATCGACGCCCGGCGCCACAGCGCCAGGCGCCCGGTCGAACCCGTGGCCGAGCCGCCCGAGCCCAGGGGTTTCGTCGCTGAGGGCGCGGCGGACGAGGCTCTTGCCCGGATCGGCGCGGAGGAAGTTCGCTCGGTTCTCGAAGCGACCTCGCCGGACCAGCGCGCGGTCCTTCTGTTGCGAGTGTTGGGCGACCTGACGGTGGAGGAGGTCGCCCGGGCGGTGGGCAAGCGGCCGGGGGCCGTCAAGGCGCTCCAGAGGAGGGGCCTGGCGGCCGTCGAGCGAGAGCTTGCGAAGAGAGGCGTGACCCTATGAGCGGCAACGGCGCTTTTGAAGGAGAGATGTTCGAACGTGGGATCAACGAGGCTTCGGCGGAGCGACTTCTGAGCGGTCGCGTCCGCGGCTCTGACACCGGTGAGCACGCCGAGCTTGCCGAGTTCCTCCGCGCGGTGCCAACGGCGCTGGCCGAGGGGTCCCCGCGCGAGGTCGAGGTCACCATGGTCCGCCGCCTGGCCCAGACCGCGCGGGTCGCCGCGCAGGAGGGACCCCCCCAGGCGGCCTCGGCGCCGTCGAGGCCCCGACGGCGGCGCCTGGCCCTGCTCGCGGGCGCAGCCACCGTGATCGCTCTGTTCCCGGCGCTCATAGCGGGGCTCGCGTTCGCGGGCGTGAAGCTGCCCGACCCCGTCAGCGAGGCATTCGAGGGCGTCGGGGTCGAGCTCCCCAACCAGGCTGCCACCGATGCGCGGGATGGCGCCTCGGGCCAGGAGGGCTCAAGCGAGGCCGGCGACGGGAGGCAATCACCGGTGACGACCCGCCCCGGCGATATCGGTCCCAGGGCCGGGATCAGGCCCGCCAAGAGGCGTGAGGCCCGCCGGCGCGCGGTCGGGCCGTCGGCGAGCGCCCGCGAGGATCCCAACGGCGAGGCCGTCCGCCGCGGGCCCAACCCGAATCCCCGCACGCCCCGCGGACAGGCCAACGGCCCGCCGGCTCAGAGCAACGCCGGGGGCAACGGGCACGGAAACGCTGGTGGGGGCGGCTCTCAGGGGAGCCAGGGCGGGGGCAACGGGAACGGAAACGCTGGTGGGGGCGGCTCTCAGGGGAGCCAGGGCGGGGGCAACGGGAACGGAGCCGGAGGGTCCTCGAAGCCGGCCGAGCCCCCAGGCCAGGCCAAGAAGGGCTGAGCAGCCGGATTCCTTCCGAATAGTCTCGGCGGTCATGGAGTTGGTGCCGACGATCTTCAGCACCGGCTGGGCGGCCGGGGTCAACTCCTACGCGACCGTGGCCCTGCTCGGTATCCTCGGCAGGCTCGGGGTCGGGGAGGTGCCCGAGCCGCTCACCCAGGACGCTGTGATCGCCTTCGCCCTGGTCATGTACGCGATCGAGTTCGTCACCGACAAGATCCCCTACGTGGACACCAGCTGGGACGTGGTCCACACGGCGATCCGCCCGGCGATCGCAAGCCTGATCGGGGTCAGCTTCGCCGACGCCGACCACGTCAACCAGATCGACACCATGCTGGCCGGCGGGGGCTCGGGCGTGACGGCGCTCGCCAGCCACGGCGTCAAGGCGAGCCTGCGACTGGGGATCAACACTTCCCCCGAGCCGGTCACGAACATCATCGCCAGCGTCACCGAGGACCTGCTCGCCGCCGGGGTCGTGGCCCTGGCCCTGGAGCACCCGGAGGCGGCGGCCGCGATTGCGGCCACGCTGCTGGTCGCGGGCGTCGGCCTGGTGATCCTTGTCTGGACCAGGATCAGGCGCGCCTGGCGGCGCTGGAGGGCCTGGCGGGAGGCTGGGAAGGCGGGGCGGGACCCGCCGCCCGGCTAGCGATCCGGCTTCGCCATCAGGCGTGACCGCAGGCAGCCGCC
>SHVA01000002.1:0-77500 GCA_009691195.1 Solirubrobacterales bacterium
GAGGCCTACTTCCCCTCCTTCCTGGAGCCGCGCCGGCCCGCCGAGCAGGCGATCGTCTCGGTGGTCATGGAGGCCTACGTCAACGGCGTCTCGACCCGAAAGGTCGACCGCATCGTCGAAGAGCTCGGGATCTCGGGGATGAGCAAGGACCGCGTCTCTGGGATCTGCCGGGGACTCGACGAGAAGGTGGCGGCCTTTCGCGAGCGCCCGCTCGAGGGTGATTACCCCTACCTCTGGCTCGACGCCAAGCACCTGAAGGTCAGAGACGCAGATCGCGGCCACGTGCGCTCGAAGGCGCTGGTGGTCGCCTACGCGGTCCACGAGTCGGGTCGGCGCGAGGTGATCGGGATCGACCTCGGCGAGGTCGAGACCGAGGCCTTCTGGGTCGAGTTCTTGCGCTTGCTTCGCGCTCGCGGCCTGCAGGGCGTGCGGCTTTGCAGCTCCGATCACCACGAGGGCCTGAAGTCGGCGATCGCGCGGATCCTGGATTGCCCCTGGCAGCGCTGCACGGTGCACTTCGTGCGCAACATGCTCGGGCACTGCCGGCGATCCGATCGCGGCCTGGTCTCAGCGGCGCTTCGCGAGATCTTCGACGCCGATGGCCTCGAGGCCGCCCGGGCCAGGCTCGGCGAAGTGCTCGAGCGCTTCCGCGGTCCGCTGCCGAAGCTCGCCGAGCGCCTCGAAGCCGCCGAGGCTGATCTCCTTGCCTTCTATCGCTTCCCGGCCGCGCACTGGTCGAAGCTGCGCTCGACCAATCCGCTGGAGCGGCTGAACAAGGAGATCGGCCGCCGCTCCGACGTCGTCGGCATCTTCCCCAACGACGCCTCGGCGATCCGCCTCGTGGGCGCGATGCTGATCGAGCAGAACGACGAGTGGCTGGTCTGCCGGCGCTACCTCTCCGAGGAATCGCTCGCCCTGGTCCTCGAGGACCAGGGCGATGAGGGCAAGGAGGTGGTCGAGCTACAAGCCGCCCGATGACTCCGACGAGGAGTTACACCACTTCAGGCGACTTGACTACTATGTTTTCCTGGCCGTCCGAAGAAGGCTGTCTGCAGTACGGGGGTGGCAGTCACGGCTAAAGGAATTCCCTTGGGGGGACGAGATGCAGATTAGGCCCCCACCACTCGACAAATAGGAAGGAATTGATGCAGAAGGTCAAGCGAAGCCGAGGTGTGCTGGCAGTGTTGGCTGTCGTTTCCGCGCTCGTTTTGGGGGTTGCCCTTCCGGGCGCCGCTATCGCCCAGAACACGCTGAACGACCCGACGTCGGCCCAGTACGACCCTGACATTCCTCCTTCGACCAGCACTGAGGCTGGCGGCGGCAGTGGTGGTGCAGACAACATCGGCTCGCTTCCCTTTACCGGCATGGACCTGATCATCCTTGCGGGTGTGGCCCTGGTGCTCACTGGCACCGGGATCGCCCTGCGCAGGTTGTCCATGCCGCGAGGGACGCGAACCTAGGCGGCCACAGGTGGCTGTTGTGACGCGTGCCCCTGAGAAGCGGGTAACGTCGTCGCGCCGCAACGAGGGCGGGCGGAACGAGGGCATGGAGGCCCACCGGCGCAAGGCCCGGGAGCGTCCGCCCGCAGAGCCCTTTCCGTACCTCTCCGGGCTCAGCGCCCACCGCGCCAACGACCTGATCGCGCTGCGGCTCGCCCCCGCGGCCGCCGCGGCCGCGATCGCCTCGACGCGCGTCAGCACCTGGTTCGAGACGGTGCTCGTGTTCGTCTGCGTGCTCGTGGTGGGCGTGCTGCTGCGCAGCCCGCGTTACCCGATGCACCTGATCCCCTTTGCTTCCGCAGTGCTCTACCTCGCCGCTCCGCCGATCGGCGCCGCATTCGCCCTGGCGATCAGCGGCCTTGACGGCTACACGGTGAGCCAGATAACCGTCGGGGACCTGATCGCTCCCGTCCTGGGAGCTTGGCTTGTGACCGGCCTCGGCGTCCTGCTGGATCGCCGCTTCCGCCGCTCCAGGGAGGTGCGGGTGGCAATGATCGGCGCGTCAACGCTCGCAGTCGGGCTCGAGGCCGAGCTCAAGGGCGTCGGAATTCGCGGCTACCGCGTCGTCGGCTACTTCGAGCCGATCCTGGGGGAGGGCTCATCCACGGGTGATGGGAACGGCGCTGACGGCGGCCAGAAGTACCTGGGCACGCTGAGGCACCTGAGGTCCGCGACCATGGACAACGCTGTCGAATTGCTCGTCCTCAGCCCCCTGGCGAGCGCCGCCGCCGATCTGAGCGCGTCCGCCTGGGATGCCCGTGAGGCCATGCCGGCCGCTTTGCGCCCAGTCTCCCGGCTCGAGGTCTTCGAGCAGGTGGCCGACGCCTGCCTCGATCTGCCCGTGTCCATGATCGAGGCCGGCCAGCTCTATGAGGAGCTGTTCGGCCACGTGCCCCTGGGGACCACGACCTCCGCCTGGTTTCAGTACCTGCTGCATCCCAATTACCGGGCGGGTTGGCCGCTCTCCAAGCGCCTGCTCGACCTGGGGCTCGGTGTGATCGCGGCCCTGCTGGCGCTTCCGCTCCTGATCATCTCCGCGGTGCTGATCAAGCTCACCGATCGCCGGGGCCCGGTGCTCCATCGCCAGGTCAGGCTGGGGGAGGGCGGCCGTGAGGTCGAGCTGATCAAGCTGCGCACGATGCGGGAGAGCGCCGAAGCGAGCGGGCCTCAGTGGAGCGGTAGCGACGATGACCGCGTGACTCCGGTCGGGCGGATCCTGCGCCGCCTGCACATCGACGAGCTGCCCCAGATCTGGCTCGTCCTCAAGGGCGAGATGAGCCTGGTGGGACCCCGTCCCGAGCGGCCCAAGATCGTGGCCGAGCTCGAGTCGCGCTTTCCCTACTACGACCGCCGGCATCTGGTCAAGCCCGGGATCACCGGCTGGGCTCAGGTCCGCTGCGGCTACTCGGGCAGCGACGTCGGCACCGCCTGGAAGCTCTGCCACGACCTCTACTACCTGAAGCGGCGCTCGGTCCTCTTCGATCTGCTGATCATGCTCGAGACGTTGAGCACCGTCGTCGTCCCCGAGCCGATCATGCGCCCGGACGAGCGGTTCATCGTCGGTCTGCCGGCCACCGAGCAGATTCCGGCCGGCCAGCCCTAACCTCACCGGGCAACCGGGCGTTCCATCGAGGGCCATGGCTAGGTTTCCCCCATGGGATCGGCTTCCGGTAGCCCCGACGCCTTCGCGGCGACCTTCGCCCAGAGGTTCGCGGACGCCGTCAACGCGGCGCGCGCTGCCCTTGAGGGAATTGACCCGGCAACGGTTGGAAGCGGTGTGAGCGGCCTGCTGGAGCCCGGGGCCCTGCACCGGCTGCACGAGATCTATGCGCTCAGGATTGAGCTCGAGCTGGAGGCCGCGAGCCTGCTCTGGCGAAGCGCCGAGGCGATCGCGGCCCTCCACGACGCCTCCGAGGCGCTGGCCCCTGCCCCGGGGGGCCGCCGCGCCGCGGGTCTCCCGGCTGACGAGGTCGCAGGGCGGGCCCCTCGGGTGCTGATCCAGGAGGAGTCGGTCCACCGCCGTCGCCTCTGGGAACGGCTGAGGGCCGCGTGAAACAAGCGCTGCGTACGAGTCCGACCCTCAACGCTACGCTCGGTCCTGAGAGGCCGGTGATGGCACCATGACCGATGCCGGCAAAGGGGGGAGTGTCCCGTCGCTCCCGAAGAGCCGGCCCCGCCGGACCCATTCGATCAGGCAGCCGCCTCGATCAGCGCCAGGATCCAGGCGCTCCTGACGGACGCCCAGAGGGCGGCCGAGGACATCCGCCGGGATGCGGAGCAGCGTGCGCGCCGATACCTGGAGGACGCGAGCCGACGCGCCGATGCCGTCAGCTCAGACCGGATCCGCGAGATGTCGGACCTCACCGACAGCCTCGTGCAGCGGGCTCGTTCCGTGGCCCAGCAGTCCGATCAGCTGATCGCGGCGCTCGAGCAGGCCGGCCGCAGCATGATCGGCTCGGGGGGCGAGTCCACCGAGTCTTAGGCGATCGCACCGCCGCCGGTTACCGAGGCGCCGCCGATCCACCTGGTGGAGCCGCCCGCGCCCGCCGCGCCGCGCGGGCACGTCCAGTCGCCGCCGCCGGCTCCGCCTGCGCCCGCGCAGCCTCCGACTGCGACTCCGCCGGAGGCTGCGGCTTCCGGGGTCGGGCGCGACGACGCCCAGCTTCTTGCGACTCGGATGGCGATCGCCGGCAGCAGCCGCGAGCAGATCGAGCGCGAGTTCGTCGACAAGCTCGGCATTGCGGATTCCAGCTCGATCCTCGACGAGATCGGGATTTAGGGCTTCCTCGAAAGTACGGGCGCCGCGGTGGGTCAGGACGGGTACGGTTGACGTCCAATGGCCCTCGGTGAACGTTTTCGAAGCGGTGGTCCGCGGGGCATCTTGCGCTTTCTCGCCGACCACCAAGACTGCGACGCAGGGTTCGACGTGGGGCGCAGCCAGGGTCCCGGCACCGGCAAGCTCACAATCACCTGCAAGGGCTGTGGTCAGAGCGCCGACTACGACGCCTCCGAGGCCGCCGAGCTCGTGGCGCCGCCGGCGTCCGGCAACGGCGAGGCGGTCAGCGGAGGTGGCTCGGGCTCAAACGGCCCCGGCCGGGCAGGCGCCGCTGCTCCGCGTCGCGGGCCGAGGCGCAGGCGGCGCTCTCGCCGCCGTCGCCGCCGGGGGCCTCGGGCGGGGTCGCAAACGCGCTGATCACCGGCGTGATCGCCGCCGGGGTCGCACTGATCGTTGTCGGCCTGACGGGCGGCGACGATTCCTCGACGACGACCGTTCCCCCCGTGGCGACGACCGACGCCGGGCAGGGCGGCGCCAAGGTGCAGAGGCCAGAGCCGCAGCCGGGCGTCGGCTCAGGCCCCGCCGACGTCCTCGATCCGCCGCAGCCGGGCGAAGACCGCCCAGCGCTGGGCGGCGCTGTAGAGCGGGTGGCAGGCCGTCAGCACGAGGCGCTGGTATCCGGCCGGGTCCACGATCTGGACGTCGGTCGGGTCAACCACCTCATGTTTCTGGACCTTGTAGAAGAAGGTCGCGTAGGGTATCTTCAGTTCGATCTCCTGCCCGTCCTCGATCTCGTTGATCTTGCGGAAGGGAGCCAGGTAGGTCGTGCGGTGCCCGGCGACGCCGACGGTTCCCGCCTGCCCTGGGTAGGGGGTCGTCTCGTAGTGCCCCGGGCCGTGCTGGAGGGTCGCCGTGTCAGTGCCCTGGAGCAGGACCATGTCGAGCCCGATCCCGGCGATCTTGATCCGGCCGATAGCGTCGCCCTGGGAGATCCTGGGTGAGAAGCGCTTGGCGAGGGCCCGCGCCCTCGCGACCTCCCCGGTGACGCCGTTGATGGCCTGCAGGTCGCCTTGGGTGGGAAAGTCCTGCTCGAGCTCGGCGAGCTCGTCCCCGGCGCGGGCCTGCTGGATCGCGCCGTAGGCGGCGGACACCGGCTCCTGCCAGACGAGGGTCAACCCCGCGTCCAACGTCACGATCAGGCCGGCGGTGATCAAGGCCGTTGAGATGATTCGGGTGGTTCGTCGCACTGGTGAGCTGCATTGTTACAGCGGCGTCGTGCCACACTTCCGCGTCATGCCCGAGCCCGAGTTTCATCCTCGCACCGCCTCCTACCAGGCCGATCCCGAAAGGGTGGCCCGCGTCCTGCTCCTCTACTCGGGCGGCCTCGACACCAGCGTGATGCTGAAGTGGATCCAGGACCGCTACGGGGCGGAGATCGTGACCCTGACGGTGGATCTCGGACAGCCAGGTGAGGACTGGGGCGTCGTCACGGGCAAGGCCGAGCAGCTCGGAGCGCTGGAGACCGTGGTCCTGGATGCCCGCGAGGAGTTCGCCCGGGACTACGTGCTGCCGGCGATCAAGGCCAACGCGCTCTACGGTGGCGGCTACCCGCTTTTCACCGCACTTGCACGCCCTCTGATCGCCAAGCTCGCCGTCGAGGTCGCCCGCGAGCATGGCTGCGACACGATCGCCCACGGATGCACGGGGAAGGGCAACGACCAGGTCCGCATAGACGGGACGATCGCGACGCTGGACCCCGAGCTGAAGCTGATCGCCCCGGTCCGCGAGTGGAGCATGGGCCGCGATGAGGAGATCGCCTACGCGCGCGAGCACAAGATCCCGATCAAGGGCGCCAGCGAGGGGACGCCGTACTCGATTGACGACAACCTCTGGGGCCGCTCCTCGGAAGGAGGCCCGATCGAGGACCTTTCAGAGCCGCCGCGCGACGACGTCTTCCAGTTGGTGACCCGGCCCGAGGATGCCCCCGACGAGCCGCAGCTGCTGCGGGTGGGCTTTGAGCGCGGTTGCCCCGTCTCGCTTGACGGAGAGGCGCTCGGGCTGGTCGAACTGCTGGAGCGGGCGGCCGAGGCCGGCCGGCGCCATGGCGTCGGGATCGTTGACCACATCGAGGACCGGATCGTCGGCCTCAAGGTCCGCGACCTCTACGAGGTTCCCGCCGCCGCGATCATCCTCTCTGCCCACCGCGAGCTCGAGAAGCTCGTCTCGACGATCCACCAGAACAACTTCAAGGGCACGCTGGAGAGCCACTGGGCCTACCTCACCTACGCCGGCCTCTGGCTCGAGCCGCTGCGCGGCGACCTCGACGCCTTCATGGATTCGGCGAACGAGTTCGTCACCGGGGAGATCACGGTGAAGCTCTACCGCGGCTCGGTCACCCCGGTGGCCCGCTCCTCGCCCTACGCTCTCTACGACCGCTCGCTCGCCTCCTTCGGCGAGTCCGGCGGCAACTTCAGCCAGGCTGCGAGCCCGGGCTTCATCGAGCTGTTCACACTGCAGAGCAGGCTCGCGCATCGAATACGCCGAGACAAGGACGGGTAGGAGGATCTGAGATGAGCACGATCTACGAGGGCATCGGAAGGCTGGTCGTACTTTTCGTCGCGACCCGGTTCCGTTCGCAGCTTCGGATCGCCGGAGCGGCGAGCATCGCCGCCGTGGTGCTGGGCGCGGGGGCCTACATCGCCACCCGTGGTGGCGAGGAGGACCTTTCTTAAGGATCGGCAGGGGGAAGGCCCTCGCCGCCCCGGTGCACGAACGGTTGCATCCAGCCCTCGAGGGCCCGCGGCCATCGCAGCTTTCTGTGCAAGCGTTCGCTAATGTTCCTGGCTCAGAGTGAGCCGAGTCCCCACCAGATGTGGGGAGCGGGGGACCCAAGAGGTGGCCTGAGAAGGGCCGCCAGGGGCGAATCGCAAACGCGTAGCGCCACTCCTTCGGCGCGAGCCCGACAGCTAACCCCGCAGGCCCCGGAAGGAGAGGTTTGCCGCACCCACAGAAGAGTTCCCGCAGGAGCCGGATCGGCCGCAGCGCCGCGCGCCGGCGTCGTGCCCTGGGCCTGACGCTCGGGCTCAGCGTGGTCGTGCTCGTCGGCGGCTCCCTCGCAGGCGCGTCGGGCCCCTCGCTGCAGGACCGGATCGACGGCGCCCAGTCCGACGCCGACCAGCTCTCCGCAAAGGTCGACGCCAAGTCGAACCAGATCTCCGACGCCGAGAGTCGCGCCCGCGCCGCCGGTGCCCGCGCGATGGAGCTGGGCGCCGAGCTCCAGCAGGCCCAGGCTCGCTCAGAGCAGCTCGCCGGCCAGCTCGAAGAGGCCGAGAAGCAGCTCGCCGGGGTTCGCGCGCGCTACCGGCGCGCGGTCGGCGTCCTCTCCCAGAGGCTCGTTGACATCTACAAGGGCTCCGAGCCCGACGCCCTCTCCGTGATCCTTGGCGCCAACGGCTTCGACGACCTGGAGACGCGGACGGAGTACCTCGACGCGCTTCATGACGCGGACACCCACGTTGCCGACCGCGTCGAGGCCCTCCGCGACGAGGTCCACGGCCGCTACGCGGACATCGCCAAGATCAAGAGCGAGATCGACGCCGAGGCGGCGCGCCTGCGCGACTCACGCGCCCAGTTCACGGCCGCCCAGGACGCGGCTGAGCAGGAGGCGGGGACGTTGGCCGACGCCCGCGCCGGGGTCCAGTCCGACCTCGACGAGGCCCAGGGCCAGGTCGCCGATCTCGAGCAGCAGCAGTCAAGCTCCGGCAGCGGCGGCTCCAACTTCGCGGGCGGGCCCTATTCGATCCCGACCTACATCGTCATGTGCGAGTCCGGCGGCGACTACGGCATCGTCAACCCCTCCAGCGGTGCCGGTGGCGCGTACCAGATCATTCCCTCCACCTGGGCCGCCTACGGCGGCCACGGCGCTCCCCAGGACGCCCCCAAGGCCGAGCAGGACCGGATCGCGGCGCTGATCTGGGCCGACGCCGGCCCGGGCGCCTGGTCCTGCGCGTGATGGCGGAGGCGGACATCACCGAGGGCGTGGACCCGGTCACCCAGGGCATGGTGATCGCGATCCTCCGCGACGAGCAGGGCCACCGCCGCCTGTTCGAGGGCCTCCTGTGCGAGTACGAGGCGGAGGGCCTGGCCTAGGCCCTGCCGATCGCGCTGAGGTCCTTGGGCCCCAGCAGCGCGTACAGCAGCTGGTCGTCGAAGGCGGCGACGCCGCCCTTCTTCATCTTCACCCTCGAGCCGGTGGCGATCGCGATCGCGCGTGAGAAGTCGGGCTCGTGGCCGACGAGCAGGACCTCGCCGCGGCCGGCCGCCAGCTCGAAGGGGTCGAAGTCACCGCCGCGCAGCCGCTCGTCCAGCTCGAGCGGGACCGCGAGCTTCACGCAGGCCAGCTCGGCGGTCCTGCGGGCGCGGAGCTTGGGGCTGGAGAGGCAGAGATCCAGCCTGACGCCGAGGGCCTCGAGTGCTCGGCCCGCGGCCTCGGCCTGGCGCTCGCCCTTGGAGGTGAGCGCGCGGTCAGCATCGGCCTTGGGGGCGCCGTCCTCGGCATCTCCGTGTCGAAGCACCCAGATCACCCCCTGATCATTCCCGAATCTCCGACTTTCGAGTCATGTGGCCTTTCCGTTTCATCTGGCCCGATTGACATGATCGACGGGTGAGCACGCCAGGGGCCGTCCACCTGCACGTCCACAGCGAGTACTCGCTGCTGGATGGCGCCTGCAAGATCGACAAGCTGGCGGCCCGCGCGGCGGAGCTGGAGATGCCGGCGCTGGGGCTCACCGACCACGGGGTCATGAACGGCGCGGTCGAGCACTACAAGGCCTGCAAGGCCGCCGGGGTGAAGCCGATCATCGGCTGCGAGGCCTACCTCGTGGATGACCGCAAGCTGACCCCGACGGCGACCCGCTACGAGCGCAACCACATCACCCTGATCGCGTCTAGCGACGAGGGCTTCCGCAACTTGGTCAAGCTCAGCTCCGCAGGCTTCCTCGAGGGCTTCTCCCGCGGCAAGCCCAACGTGGACATGGAGCTGCTCGATCGCCACTCCGAGGGCGTGATCGCGCTCACCGGCTGCCTTCAGTCGCGCTTCTGCCGCCGGCTGGTCGAGGACCGCCCCGACGATGCCCGCGCCCACATCGATGACCTGATCGGTGCCTTCGGCCCCGAGCAGGTCTACTTCGAGGTCCAGCGCAACGGCATCCCCGAGCAGGACAAGGCCAACGAGGGGATCGTCAGGACCGCGAAGGAGCTCGGTCGCCCGCTGGTCGCCACCGCCGACGTCCACTACCTGCGGCGCGAGGACTTCGACAACCACGCCGCCCTGCTCTGCGTGCAGACGAAGTCGACGCTCGAGGCTCCCAAGATGTCGTTCGACACCAACGAGTTCTTCCTCAAGAGCCCGGAGGAGATGGCGGAGTCGTTCTCCGACATGCCCGAGGCCGTCGCCAGCACCCTCGAGATCGCCGAGCGCAGCTCGCTCGAGATGGAGCTCGGCAACCTGCTGCTTCCCCAGTACCCGACCGAGACCGGCGAGGAGCCGGCCGTGATGCTGCGCCGGATCGCCATCGAGGGCCTGGCGCGCCGCTACGGCGACCCGGTACCCGCCGCGGCGACCGAGCGACTCGAGTTCGAGCTCGGCGTGATCGGCGAGATGGGCTTCGACTCCTACTTCCTGATCGTTTGGGACTTCGTCAAGTACGCGAAGGAGAACGGCGTGGCCGTTGGTCCTGGCCGTGGCTCGGCCGCCGGCTCGATCGTCTCTTTCGCCCTCGAGATCACCGACATCGACCCGATCGTCAATGACCTCCTATTCGAGCGTTTCCTGAACCCCGGGCGCAAGTCGATGCCCGACATCGACATCGACTTCTCGGTCCGCGGGCGCGAGAGGGTGATCCGCTACGTCGCCGAGAAGTACGGCCGCGAGTGCGTCGCCCAGATCATCACCTTCGGCAAGATGGCCCCGCGCGCAGCAACCCGCGACGCCGCCAGGGTGCTCGGCTTCGACTACGGGACCGGCGATCGCCTTGCCAAGCAGATCCCCGAGCCGATCATGGGCAGGACGCCCACCTTCGACGAGTGCCTCAAGCCCGGGGCGGAGCTGAAGCAGACCTACGACTCGGACCCAGACGCGAAGAGGATCCTCGACGTGGCCCAGGGCCTGGAGGGGATCGTTCGCAACAACTCGATCCACGCCGCCGCCGTGGTCATCGCCGACCGCCCGCTGCAGGAGTTCGTACCGCTTCAGCTCGCCGAGGACCGCGGGGCGGGCAACGGGAACGGCAACGTAGGCGGAAAGCCCGAGCGCGCCTACAAGACTGTGACCCAGTACTCGATGGGGCCGATCGAGGAGATCGGGCTGCTGAAGATGGACTTCCTCGGCCTCCGTAACCTCGACGTGATCGAGGACGCAGTGGAGATCGTCGAGCGCTCCCTCGGCGGGACCATCGACATCAAGGACATCCCGCTCGATGACCTCTCGACCTACGAGATGCTCACCCGCGGGGACTCGGTCGGCGTATTCCAGTTCGAGTCCGATGGGATGCGCGACGCACTGAGGCAGGTGAAGCCGACCGAGTTCCAGGACCTGGTCGCGCTCGTCTCGCTCTACCGCCCCGGCGCGATGGCCTACATCCCCCAGTACGCACGAGGCAAGCGCGACCCCTCGACCGTCAAGTACCCCGACGACCGGATGCGCTCGATCACCGAGTCCACCTACGGCTGCGTGATCTACCAGGAACAGCTGATGGAGATCGCCAAGCAGATGGCCGGCTTCAGCCCGGCCCGCGCCGACGACCTGCGCCAGGCGATCGGCAAGAAGAAGCGCGACCTGATGGCGACGATCAAGGAGGAGTTCCTCGAGGGCCTCGGCGCCTCGGGCACCGATCGCAAGCTGGCGAGGGACCTCTGGTCGCTGATGGAGGCCGCCGCCGACTACTCCTTCAACCGCAGCCACGCCGCCTGTTATGCGCTGATCGCCTATCGAACGGCCTGGCTGCGGGCCAACTACCCGGCGGAGTACATGGCCGCGCTGATCTCAACGGTGATGTCGACCAAGGACAAGGTGCCCTTCTTCGTCAACCGCTGCGACGAGATGGGAATCGAGGTGAAGCCGCCCGACGTCAACTCCTCCGACCACGGCTTCGTCGTCTCGGGCAAGAGCATCCGCTTCGGGCTCGACGCGGTCAAGAACGTCGGCTACCAAGCCGTGCAGGGGATTCTCGACGCCCGCGGGTCCGGTGGTGACTTCAGCTCGCTCTGGGACTTCTGCGAGCGGGTGGACGCGCGCGCGGTCAACAAGCGGGCGGTCGAGTGCCTGATCAAATGCGGGGCGCTGGACTCGACCGGCGCGAGCCGTAAGGGGATGCTGGAGGCGCTGCCTATGGCCAGCTCCCATGGCCACAAGGCCCAGGAGGACTCGCGGCTCGGGCAGGGCTCGATCTTCGACCTCGGCGGCGGCTCGACCGATGCGGCGGCGTCGCCCGCGACGCGCTCGCAGCATCCACCGATCAGCCTCAGCGAGTACGACAAGCGCGAGCTGCTGCGCCTCGAGAAGGAGACCCTCGGCACCTACCTTTCGTCACACCCGCTGGCGGAGGTCCGCGACGCGCTGCAAAAGCGGGTCGACTGCTCGATCTCCCAGGTCGGCTCGAGGGAGGACGGTTCCTTCGTCACCGTCGGCGGCATCATTACCGAGGCCAAGCGGATCAAGACCAAGCGCGGGGACCCGATGATGTTCGCGACGGTCGACGACATCGGGGGCCAGGTGGAGGCGCTGGTGCTCGGCAAGGCCTACACCGAGGCCGCCGAGTGGATCGGGGTCGACAGCATCATCGTCGTCCGGGGCAGGCTCGACCACCAGGAACGTGGCCAGACCAAGCTCGTGGCCCAGACCGTCGAGCGCTTCGAGCCCAGCGAGGATGAGGTCTCGGCGGCGCGGGAGCGCAACGAGGAGCCGATCGTGCTGAGGATCCACGCCGGCTCCTTCGGCTCGGGCCTGATCGACGAGCTCAAGTCGGTGTTCGAGAGCTTCCCGGGCCAGGAGGAGGTCCTGCTCGAGATGGACACGCGGGAGGGCACGAGGCGCCTCGCCTTCGGCGAGGGCTACCGCGTTCGCCGCTCGGCGGCCCTGCGCGCCGAGCTGGACGCGCTGCTCGGCCCCGGCGCCCTGGCCGCCTGAGACTCCCTTTCGGCCGGGTCGGCGCCTACTACACAACGGGGCGGATGTGGCTGCGATTCAGGCACGGTTTGGGGTGGCCGTGCGTCCGCCGTCGTCATAGACTCCCGGCTGTGTCAACGGGCCAGAGACAGAAGAGCGTCGCCGGCGAATGCCGGGAGTGCCGCACGTTCTGCGACAAGCTGATCGACCCCGCCGGGTGCCTCGCGATCGGCTGCCGCTACCTCTACACCTACGAGGACGTGACCACCGGGCAGGCGTTCATGGGCTGCGTCAACAAGGTCTTCAAGGGGGAGCTGGACCTCGACTCCTTCCTGCTCGCCGAGCGCGGGGGCGGCTTCGGCGGCATCAAGATGACAGGGAACCCGCTGCCGCAGTGCCAGTTCTCGGTCGAGCGCGCCTACGAGGGCGACGGGCCGGCCTTCGAGTGCGTCAACCGCAGCTTCTTCGACTGCGATCACGACGGGGTCGAGGGGATACGCGCCTTCGACCTGAGAAACGCGCTTTCGTAACACGGCATCTCCTCCGCTACGCGTCCGGGGGGCGCCTTGACGGCATCTCCTCCGCTACGCGTCCGGGGGGCGCCTTGACGGCATCTCCTCCGCTACGCGTCCGGGGATGCCTCGGACCCCTCGCGGTAGAGCTTCCGCGTGAGCTGAACCTCCTTGCGGTCCGCCCCCTTTCCTTCCGGGCCGGGCGTCTCCAGGACCGCGGGAAGGCCGCGTAGGCGGGGCTCACCGAGGAAGGCGCGAAAGCCCTTGCGGCCGATCTTGCCCTTGCCGATGCTGGCGTGGCGGTCGCGGTTGGACCCGAGGTCGAACATCGAGTCGTTCAGGTGCAGGTAGCGCAGGAGCTCGAGGCCGACCCTGCCGTCGAACTCGTCGATCACCTCGGCGACGCCCTCGGGGGTGCGGATCTCATAGCCCGAGGCGAGCATGTGACAGCTGTCGAGGCAGGCGCCGACCCGCTTGCCGCGCCCGCCGACGGCCCGCACCAGCTCTCCGAGCTCATCGAAGCCCCTGCCGATCAGCTGGGGTGAGCCGGCGGTCTGCTCGAGCAGCAGGGGACAGCGGTCGGTCTCGGCCAGGGCCTCCTTCATGAACTCGATCGCGCGCTTCTTTGCGCGCTCTCGCGTGTCCTTCTTGATCGCGCCCGGGTGGAGGACCACGCCGTCGGCCCCGATCTCATCGCCGACGCGCAATGCATGGGTCAGGGAGAGCATCGATTTCTCGCGCAGCTCGCGGTCCTCGCCGCCGGGGTTGATCAGGTAGATCGCGTGGATCACGACCGACTGGACCTTCGAGGCGGCCTTCGCCTCGCGGAACTCCGCGAAGTCCTCCGGGCCGTATCGGGTCGGCCGCCACATGCGCGGGCTCTGGTTGAAGAGCTGGATCGCCTCGCAGCCCATCTCCGTGCCCCGCTCGAGGGCACGGGCGAGGCCACCGCCTGTGGAAACATGGGCACCGATCAGCACTGTGAGCTCCGAGAAGAAGAAATTGCGCTTTGCACCCTCGCCGACGGGCGCCCTTCACATCGGGGGTGCCCGGACGGCACTCTACAACTGGCTTCTGGCCAGGGGATCGGGTGGATCGCTGGTGCTCCGGATCGAGGACACCGACCGCGAGCGCTCGACTGGCGAGAACGTCGAGCAGATCCTCGATGCGCTTCGGTGGCTCGAGCTCGACTGGGACGAGGGCCCGCTGAGCCAGCACGAGCGGGCCGATCGCCACGGCGAGCGCCTCCGGGAGCTGCTCGACGCCGACAAGGCCTACCACTCGCTCGCGACCGCCGAGACCGTCAAGGCCCAGAAGGCGCAGAGCAACCTCGGCTTCCGGGGCGAGCCCGTGGCACCCGGCACCGAGGGAGCGGCGGTTCGCCTCCGGGTGCCCGAGGGGACCACGATCGTCCACGACGAGATCCGCGGCGACATCAGCTTCGACAACTCCGTCCACGACGACCCCGTGATCGCAAGGGGGGATGGCTCGGTCCTCTACAACTTCGCGGTCGCGATCGACGACCTCGACATGGGCATCACCGATGTGGTGCGGGGCGACGACCACCTCTCCAACACGCCCAAGCAGGTGATCGTGATGGAGCAGTTGGGGGAGACCCCCCCGCGCTACGCCCACCTCCCGCTGCTGCACGGGCCCGACGGCAAGAAGCTCTCCAAGCGCCACGGGGCCGCCAGCGTGCAGGAGCTGGCCTCGGCGGGGTACTTGCCCGCGGCCGTGCGCAACTACCTGGCGCTGCTCGGCTGGGGGGCCGCCGACGATCAGACCCTGCTCTCCACCGACGAGCTGGTGCGGCAGTTCTCGATCGAGCGGGTCGGGCGCTCCTCGGCGATCTTCGACGAGAAGAAGCTTCGCTGGATCAACGGGCGCTACATGCGGGAGCTTCCCCTGGAGGAGTACGAGCGGCGCTTCGCCGAGCAGCTCTCGCGCGCCGATCCCGCCGCCGCCGAGGCATTCGCGGCCGGTGACGCCGAGCGACGGCGGGCGGCCCTTCAGATAGCCCAGGAGAAGGCGCAGACGCTCGACGACGTATGGCCGCTGGTCCGCTTCCTGTTCGAGGACCCCCCGAACGACGAGAAGGCGTGGCGCAAGGTGATGAAGGACGGCACGCGGCCGCTGCTCGAGGACGCCGCCGCGGCGCTGCGCGAGGCCGACCCGTTCGAGCCCGCCTCGATCGAGGCGTCGCTGGCGCCGATCCTCGCGGCGCGCGGGGTCAAGCCCGGGCAGCTCTACCAGCCGATCCGGGTCGCGATCTCGGGGGGCGCCGTGTCGCCCGGGATCTTCGAGTCTCTTGCAGTTCTGGGGCGTGATTCGGCGGTCAGCAGGATCGATCGCGCCGTGACCCGTTTGCGCTAAACCCTCCCTGCTTTCGTGCCGATGGGACCTCATGGCGTCAGCGGTGACCCAGAAATCCTTCCCTGCCGCTCCCGCTCGCGGAGACGGGCGTGGCCGCGTTCTTGCAACCGCGTTCCTCGAAGCAGAGAGGCAGCCCGCGCTCGGCGAGTCGCGCGACCGGGCCCTCGAGCTCGTCGCACGGGGCGCCCCCCCGCATGACGTCGCCGAAATGGTCGAGGTCGATGTCGGCCTGACGATCGCAGTCGTGCGTGAGGCAGGCGCGATCGAGACCTCCAGCAGGATCCGCAGCGTCGCCGACGCCGTCGAGCGCCTTGGCTTCGGAGCGCTCGAGTCCGTGATCCGCGAGGCGAACTCCTACGACATCATGGATCTCGCTGACGGCTACGCGCTGAGCCCCGACCGCTTCCGCCTGCACTCGGTCCGCGTGCAGCGAGCCGCAGACAGCATCGCCGACCTCATCGGCACGGACGACCGCGATGAGCTTGCGGCAGCGGCGATCCTTCACGACATCGGCCGCCCGGTGCTTGCAAGGCTTCACCCGGGGTACGCCGAGCGCTTCGATCGCCGGGCCGCGACGCCCGACGAGCGGATCGCCGCCGAGCGGCGGGAGCTGGGCATCGACCACGCCCTCGTGGGTGGCGTGCTCGCGCGGCGCTGGGGCCTACACGCCCGGATCGCCGAGACGATCGAGCGCCATCACTCCGCCGGCGCCGAGGGCCCCGCCGCGGTTCTCCGCGCGGCCGACATGGTCGCCGCCTACTCCGAGGACTGCCCGATGTCGTTCGAGGCGCTGGTCGAGGCCGGCTCGAGTTGCGGCCTGGACAAGCCCGGCGTGCGCCGGGTCCTCTACGAGGTGCCCAACGGCAACGGCGCAAAGCGCCGCAACGGAGGCCCCTGCCCGCTTTCCAACCGCGAGCTCGACGTCCTGCGCCGGCTCGCCGAAGGCAAGGTCTACAAGCAGATCGCACGCGAGCTGGAGCTGTCAGCCAGCACGGTACGCAGCCACCTTCACAACGTCTACGGCAAGCTCGGCGCCCTCGACCGCGCCCAGGCGGTTCTCATCGCGACGGATCGCGGTTGGATCTAGGGGTCGCGCCGCCCGCGCGATCGCGCGGTTTGTCCCTGCGGGTAGCGACCCCGCTTGAGATGCGACGCAGGACGTAAGCCGCGGTGGCGATGCCCGTCGCATCGATCAGCAGATCCCGGGGCGTTCCCTGCCGCCCCTGCACGAAGGTCTGGTGGAACTCGTCGCTGCACGACCAGGCGAGCGCTATGCCGGCGGCGAGCGCCAGCGGGTGCCTGACGCGCCCGACGAGCGCCCACCACCACAGGGCCGTCAGCACCGCGTACTCGCTGAAGTGGGCGAGCTTGCGCAGGACCACGTCCCACCACTCGCGGTCGGGGGTGTCGCTCGTCTCTGCCGAGAGCATGAAGATCAGCGCCATCAGGGCCAGCGGCGCGAGCAGCCGTGAAGCGCTGGGGCGGACCTCGCCGCTCACCGCGACGCCGCCGAAGGTGTTAGAAGGGGCTGGATGATCTCGGTCACTTCGAAGTCACGCTACGCGGTCGTCGGCCTCGCAGAGCTGGCGCGCTCGGGCGCCGAGCCCGTCCCGATCGCCCAGGTCGCCGAGCGCCGCGGGGTCCCGGTCCAGTTCCTCGAGCAGCTCTTCTCGACCCTGCGCCGGGCGGGGATCCTGACCAGCCACCGCGGCGCCAAGGGCGGCTACACCCTGGCGCGGCCGGCCGAGCAGATCACCGTGCTCGAGGTCGTCCAGGCCCTCGACGGCGTCATCGGCGAGGAGGCCCGCGAGGCCGGCGGCATCTGGGCCGAGGGCATCGAGTCCCTGCGCTCGATCTTCCGCACCAACTCGATCGCAGACATCGCCCGCCGCGAGGAGACCGAGACCGGCGCGGGGATGTACCACATCTGACTCGGCAGGCCCACGAGCGACTGGAGGCCGGGGACGGAGGACCGGGCGCTTACTTCGCGGGGGGCTTCGCGTCCGGCTTGGCCGGCGTCACGGTGTCGAATGAGTCGTACTTCCAGTCGTCGCCGTCCTTGACCAGGCCCACGTCGTAGACGCCGCCGTTGAGGGTGCCCCCGGAGGGCGTGGCGGTCGCGGCGGCGCTGTCATCGTCGATTTCTACGTCGGTGACGTCGACGCTGGTGGAGGGCTGGATCGACGCCGCCAGTTCCTTGCAGGCGGCAAGCACCCCCTGGCCGGAGGCGTCGAACTGCTGCTCCAGGAAGGCGTCGGTATAGAGCGAGTCGCAGCGATCGGGGTTAGCGGTGAGGAAGTTGAGCGCCACGGCCTTCTTGACGGCATCCTCGTCACTGGTTCCACCGCAGGCGGCGAGGCAGAGCGAAAGGGCCGCGACGGCGATCGCAACGATGCAGAGCGCTCTTCTGCGGCGCGGCTGGGGCGAGGCGGCGGGCACGGGAAGGGAAATGTTATGCGAAGCGCCGATTCCCTGCCCGGGAACGGAATCCCCAGGAAGCCGATCCGTTTCCGGTACTTTGGCCCGATGGCAGCTGCGAATGGAATTGCGACCCTGCGGGTAGGCGCCGAGGTCTCGGCGGTCGTCGGAGGCACGCCGCTCGTTTCCCTACCGCGCCTGAGCCCGGATGGCGGCGGCGTTGTCGTCGCCAAGCTCGAATACTTCAACCCCGGTGGTTCGGTCAAGGACAGGATCGGGGTGGCGATGATCGACGCGGCCGAGCGGGAGGGCAGGCTCGAGCCCGGCTCGGTGGTCGTCGAGCCGACCAGCGGCAACACCGGGATCGCGCTGGCGCTCGTCTGCGCGGTCCGGGGCTACAGGCTGATCCTGACCCTGCCCGAGGGCATGAGCCGTGAGCGCGGGGCCCTGCTCCGCACCTACGGAGCCGAGGTCCACGAGACTCCGTCGATGGGCGGCATGAACGAGGCGGTGGACCTGGCCGAGGAGCTCGTGGCCGAGCACGGGGCCTTCATGCCCCAGCAGTTCTCGAACCCGGCCAACCCCGAGATCCACAGGCGGACCACGGCGGAGGAGATCTGGAGCGACCTCGACGGCCAGCTCGACGCTTTCGTCGCCGGGTTCGGCACCGGCGGCACCATCACCGGTGTCGGGCAGGTGCTCAAGGAGCGTCGCCCTGACGCGCAAGTGATCGCGGTCGAGCCGGCTGGATCGGCCGTCCTTTCCGGTGGGTCATCGGGGCCGCACAAGATCCAGGGAATCGGCGCCGGGTTCGTGCCCGAGGTGCTCGATCGCGACGTCATCGACGAGGTGATCGCCGTGGATGACGAGGACGCGCTGGAGACCGCCCGCCTGCTCGCTCGCAGGGAGGGCGTGTTGGCGGGGATCTCGGCGGGTGCCGCCGTCCACGCCGCGCTCGAGGTCGCCGCGCGGCCGGAGATGGCCGGTAAGCGGATCGTCACGATCGTCCCCGACAGCGGCGAGCGCTATATGTCGCTCCCCTTCTTCGCGCCCTGACGATGCTCGGCGTCGGCTCACTCAAGCGGGTGGTCAAGGAAGTGACGGCCGACGTCGCGACCGCGCGCGACCGCGATCCCGCCGCCCGGGATGTGGGAACGGTCGAGATCCTGGCCGGCTGGGCCGGGGTACAGGCGCTACTGGCCCACCGCTTCGCCCACGCCCTCTGGGACGGGGGGGTGCCGGTGGCGCCCCGCGTGATCGCTTACACGACCCGCGCCGTGACCGGGGTCGAGATCCATCCCGCCGCGCAGATCGGAGCCGACTTCTTCATCGACCATGGCTCGGGCGTCGTGATCGGCGAGACGGCCGAGATCGGTGACCAGGTCACGTTGTACCAAGGGGTCACCCTGGGAGGCACTGGCTTCGCGCGGGGCAAGCGCCATCCGACCGTGGGGGACAACGTCACCGTGGGCTCGGGAGCGAAGCTGCTGGGCCCGGTCACTATCGGCCGCAACTCGAAGGTCGGGGCCAACACCGTCGTGATCGAGGACGTGCCGCCGTCCACGACCGTCGTCGGCAATCCCGGCCATCCCGTCCGGGTCGACGGCCGCTCGGTCGACGGCCCCGACTCCGATTGGATCCACCTGCCCGACCCGACCGCGGAGGCCCTGAAGGCGATGTCGGAGCGAATCGCCGAGCTCGAGCGCAGGCTGGCGGACGCCACCGGCGAGAAGAGCCCGGGCACCGCCGAGGTCACCGAGCTTCGCCCCAAGAAGGGCCCCTCCTCGGCCGGAGGCTGAGTGGGGCCCCCGGGGCGCGGGTCTAGACTGGCGCCCAACCGATCGGGAGGTTCCGGAGTGTCTCGTCCCAAGCTGCTCGCACTAGCATTGACGCTTGCCCTCCCGCTCCCGCTCGCGCTCGCAGCCTGCGGCGGCAGCGATGAGCCAAGTGACAGCGACCAGGTCACCGAGGTGATCCAGGACTCGGCCACGAGCACGGACCCGGCCGACTGCAGCGAGCTGCTGACCCAGCAGTTCATGGAGCAGACGTCCTTCTCGAAGGGCAAGGAGGCGCTCAAGAGCTGTGAGGACAACGCCGACGACACCCAGGGCGACCCCGACTCCGTCGACGTCTCAGAGGTCAAGGTTGAGGGCGATACGGCCCTGGCCAACGCGGCCTTCACGGGCGGCAACTTCGACGGATCGACCCTCACGGTCTCGCTGGTCAAAGAGGGCGACCAGTGGCAGCTCGATCAGATCGTCGACACCCCGAGCTTCAACGCGCAGGCGTTCCAGGACTCCCTCGTCGAGCAGGCCGAGAAGGACCCGAGCGTGCAGGGGGAGGTCGGCCAGTGCGTCATCCAGCAGTTCCAGGGCGCGTCGGAGCAGCAGATCAAGGCGCTGATCCTCAGCGGCGACGAGCAGAGCCTGGTCGCCCTCGTGGCGCCCTGCGCGCCGTCGGGCTGAGCGCGCCGAGCGGAGGGTTATCCTCGGCTCGTGGACGAATCACGGGCAGAAATGGAGCCTGAGGAGGCCGGCGGAGCGTCGGTCGAGGCCGGCGCGACCCAGGCCGAGCGCCTGCTGGCTGAGCTCAACACCGAGCAGCGTGAGGCGACCACGCACGGCGAGGGGCCGCTGCTGGTACTTGCCGGCGCCGGGTCGGGCAAGACGCGTGTCCTGACCCATCGGATCGCCTGGCTGCTCGCCACCGGGCGGGCGCGGCCGAACGAGATCCTGGCGATCACCTTCACGAACAGGGCGGCGAACGAGATGCGCGAGCGCGTTACCTCGCTCGTCGGGGGGGTCTCTCGCCGGATGTGGGTCCTCACCTTCCACTCGGCATGCGCCCGGATCCTGCGCTACGAGGCCGAGCGCCTCGGCTACACGAGCAAGTTCACGATCTACGACGAGTCGGATTCGCTGCGGATGCTGAAGCGGTGCCTGGCCTCGCTCGAGGTGGACACCAAGCGCTACCCGCCCCGCGCGATCCGGGCGCGGATCTCGGACGCGAAGAACGCCCTGATCGACGCTGAGGAGTTCGGGGGCAGGGTGGGCTCGCCCTACGAGGAGATCGTCGCCGGCGCCTACCGGATGTACGAGCGGCGGATGCTCGAGGCCAACGCGATGGACTTCGACGACCTGCTGGTCAGGGTCGTCAACCTGATGGAGCTGTTTGAGGACGTGCGCGACCGCTACCGCAGCCGCTTTCGCTGGGTGCTGGTGGACGAGTACCAGGACACCAATCGCGCCCAGTACCGCCTGCTGCAGCTCCTCTGCGGTGAGAGCGGAAACCTCACGGTCGTCGGTGACGATTCGCAGGCGATTTACGGCTTCCGCGGCGCGGACGTCCGCAACATCCTCGAGTTCGAGGGGGACTTCAAGGACGCGACGGTCGTGAAGCTCGAGCGCAACTACCGCTCCACCCAGACGATCCTCTCGGCGGCCAACGCCGTGATCACCAACAACGAGAGCCACCTCGAGAAGTCGCTCTGGACCGAGGCCGGCGCGGGGGAGCCGATCACCGTCTCCCAGCTCGACGATGAGCACGGGGAGGCCCGCTACGTGGCGGGGGAGATCGAGCGGCTGCTCAGCGAGGAGGGCCTCTCCCGCGACGAGATCGCGGTCTTCTACCGGATCAACGCCCAGAGCCGCGTGCTCGAGGACATCCTCGTCCGCTACGAGATCCCGTACCGGGTGATCGGCGGGACCAAGTTCTACGAGCGCGCCGAGATCAAGGACGCGATCGGCTACCTCACCCTGATCGCCAACCCCGCTGACGAGATCAGCTTCTCCAGGGTCGTCAACAGCCCGCGGCGCGGGATCGGCGATACCAGCCAGGGACGGCTGCGCTCGCACGCCAACACCACCGGGCAGACGATCTGGGAGGTGGCCGAGCGGGCCGAGGAGGTGCCGGGGGTCGGCGCCGCGGCGCTGAAGTCGCTCGGGCGCTTCGTCGAGATGATCGAGGAGCGGCGCGCGACGGCCGAGACCGCCCCCGTGGCCGAGCTCCTCTCCTCGCTGCTGGAGGGAAGCGGCTACCTGGATGCGCTCAAGGCGGAGCGCACGATCGAGGCGGAGGGGCGGCTCGAGAACCTCGAGGAGCTCGTCGGCGTGGCCGGAGAGTTCGACGCCAACCGCGAGCTCGAGGGTTCCTCCGAGCTCGAGCCGTTGGAGGAGTTCCTCCAGGCCGTGTCGCTCTACACCGACCAGGACGACCTCGGAAAGGGCGAGAGCGCCGTGGCGCTGATGACCCTCCACAACGCAAAGGGGCTCGAGTACGAGGCGGTGTTCGTGATCGGCTGCGAGGACGGCGTCTTCCCTCACTCCCGCTCGCTCGAGGAGGGCAACGAGGAGGAGGAGCGGCGCCTCTGTTACGTCGGCATCACCCGCGCCCGCAGTCGCCTCTACATGACCCACGCCCGCAGCAGGCGCCTGTTCGGCGGCCAGGACTTCGGGATCGCCTCGCGCTTCCTCAAGGAGCTGCCCGACGAGCTGGTCGAGCGGGAGGGAACCGAGGAGCGGGCGCTGACCGGGTGGATGGCGGGCTCCCCGTCGGCGAGCCAAGGGCCCCAGCCCCGCGCAGACGCGCCGGCCTTCTCGATGGGCGACGACGTCGTCCATGCGAGCTTCGGCGAGGGCGTCGTCACCTCCGTCGAGCCCGGCGGGGTGATCGTCGTGCGGTTCTCCGCCGACGGGGCCGAGCGCAAGCTGATGGCCGACTACGCGCCCCTGCAGATCGCCGGCGGCGCGATGGCGTCGGGCGGCGGGGGCTGAGCAGGTGGCCGCGCGGGTGATCGACGGCAAGGCGGTCGCGGCCGGCGTGCGCGAGCGGGTCGCAGGGCAGGCGAGCGAGTTCAGCTCCGAGCACGGCCGCCCTCCCGGCCTCGCGACGGTTCTCGTCGGTGAGGACCCCGCCTCTCACATCTACGTCAAGCGCAAGCGGGAGGCATCCGAGGCCGCCGGGATCCGCTCCTTCCACCACGAGCCCGACGGCGATGTCTCCCAGGCGGCTCTGCTCGAGCTGCTCGCTGAGCTCAACGGGACCCCTGAGGTCGACGGCATCCTGGTGCAGCTTCCGTTGCCCGGCCACCTTCACGCCGACGAGATCGTGCGTGCCCTTGATCCCGCCAAGGACGTGGACGGGCTGACGCCCGCCAGCGCCGGCCTGCTCGCACGCGGGGAGCCGGGGCTCGTGCCCTGCACGCCCAGCGGCGTGATGGAGCTGCTGCGCGAGGCCGGGACCGACCCCGCCGGGACCGAGGCCGTCGTCGTCGGGCGCTCGAACCTCGTCGGGCGCCCGCTCGCGAGCCTGCTGCTGGGGGCTGACGCCACGGTGACGGTCTGCCACAGCAAGACCCCCGACCTGGCCGCGGTCTGCCTGCGCGCCGACATCCTCGTCGCGGCCGTCGGCCGCCCCCGGCTGGTGACGGGCGAGATGGTTAAGCCGGGGGCCACGGTGATCGACGTCGGCACCAACCGGACCGACGACGGGCTGGTCGGCGACATCGACTTCGACTCGGCTGTCGAGGTCGCGGGCGCGATCACGCCGGTCCCCGGCGGCGTCGGTCCGATGACGATCGCGATGCTGCTCGCCAACACCGTGCAGGCCGCAGGGCGTCGCGCCGCCGCACCGGGATGAGCGCCGTGGTTGAATCGAGCCTCTTCAAACGTTAGGCCACGCGCACCGAGCACGATGGCATCTTAGATTCGGAGGCTGAATTGAAATTTTCAAGGCTTGGAAGGGGCGAGATCACCGCCGGCATCGCCGGCATCGCCCTGATCATCGTCATGTTCTTCCCGTGGTTCGCGGGATTCGGCGGCGTGGAGACCGAGACCACGCAGGTCGCCCCGGGCGTCGAGGTCAACACCCCGACCTCGATCGACAACGACGTCAGCGCCTGGGACTCGCTCCAGGACCTCGACGGTTTCCTGATCGCGCTCGCCGGCGTCACCGGCATCGCGCTCGCCGGCTTCACGGCCGGGGGCCGTCGCGTCACCCTGAGCGGCTTCCAGCACGGATCGGTCACCCTGTGGCTGGGAGTGCTGGCGACCTTGATCATCCTCTGGCGGATGCTCGCCAACCCGGGTGATCTCAAGATCGGGATCTTCCTGGGACTGCTTGCCGCGGCGGGCGTCGCGGCCGGCGGGTTCAGGGCGCTCCAGGACAGCGGGATCAACGCCGTTGAGACAGTTCCGGGCGGCCGGACCAAGCCGGCGGCATCGCGCTCCGGGACTGCCGCGAAGCCCAGGGCCAAGCCGGCGGCGAAGCGGTCGAGCTCCTCGCGGGCATCGGCCTCCAAGCCCGCGGCGCGCAAGACGACCTCGCGCGCCAAGTCGAGCACCACGCGCAAGCGCTCCAGCTAGTCGAGCGGCATACCCGGCCGGCGGCCCCGAGCCGCCGGCCGGGTGCCGGCTTTGCCCGTGCCGGGCTCCAGCCGACCGGCCCCGGCGCTAGGGTGCCGCGGCGACGGACATAGCCAGCGGTGAGATAGGAGAGCCATGGACGCCAGCAACGTCAGACGAAGCGAATGGATCGCCGGCATCAGCGGGGTGGCGCTGTTCGTGATCCTCTTCTTCTTCGATTGGTACAGCGTCGTGGGGCTCAATCAGCTCCTGGACGCCGCGGAGCAGCTCGGGGGTCCAGCGGGCGCCGGCGCCGGCAGCGGCATCTCGGGCTGGGACGCCTTCGACTTTACGAACCTCTTCTGCCTGCTCGCCCTGACCTTCGCCGTCGCCTACGCGGGGATCGGGCTCAGCGGCTCCTCGCCCGACCTCCCGGTCGTGATGAGCGCCGTTACGACCCTGCTCGGGGGCCTCGCCTTCCTGTTCGTCCTGTTCCGGCTGGTGAACCCGCCGGGCGACGGCCTCGAAAGGGGGATCGGCGTATGGCTCGGCCTGATCGCGACGGCCGGAATAGCCCTTGGCGGGTACATGGGCATGCAGGAGGAGGGCACCTCCTTCGCCGAGCAGGCCGACTAAGGAGGTGTGGAGTTGGACTTCAGCCGACTGAATCGCGGAGAGCAGATTGCCGGAGTCTCCGGAATGCTGCTCCTGCTCAGCATGTTCGCCTTCGACTGGTACGGGTACGGGGTCCAGGGCACCGACGGTGGTGGGCTCAACGCCTGGGAAGCGTTCTCGTTCACCGACCTGATCCTCTTCCTCGCCGGGGCATCGGGGATCGCCCTGCTCGCGGTGAAGGCCGCCTCGGCCGAGTACAGCGTGCCGATTCCGCTGAGCACCGTGACGGCGCTGCTCGGCGGCCTCGCGATGCTCCTTGTTCTCTACCGGGTGATCAACCCGCCGGACGTCCAGGTGACGGTTTCGGGCCTGGGCAGCGTCGCCGTCGAGACCAGTGCCGATGTGAC
Source organism: Solirubrobacterales bacterium (assembly GCA_009691195.1). Lineage (GTDB taxonomy): Bacteria > Actinomycetota > Thermoleophilia > Solirubrobacterales > 70-9 > SHVA01. The sequence goes on from SHVA01000002.1 coordinate 25,106, forward strand.
CCGCAAGCTCGGGCTCTGGATCGGGTTGATCCTGGCCTCCGCCCTGACGTACGGGGGTTGGCTTGCCCTGCAGGAGGACCCGCGCTCCACCGCGGGCCAGGGCGACCGCTTCCTGCGGTAGCGCCTCAGCACAGCTCGCCGGCGAGGCCCCGGGCGACATGGGCCGAGCAGGCGATGATGGTCATCATCGGGTTCACCCCCACCGAGGTCGGCAGCAGGCCGGCGTCGCAGACGTAGAGGCCCTCGACGCCGTGGACCGATCCATCGGCGCCTGTCACCCCCTCACCGGGATCCGAGCTCATCCGAGCGGTGCTCATCGGGTGAAAGGCCTCGAGCCGGAGGTCGGCGGGCTTCAACCGCGTCGCCTCGAAATCGGCCAGGCGGTCCCTCGTGATCACCTGGACCGGCCCGACATTCGGGTAGACCTCCGTCGCGCCCGCCGCAAAGTGGATCTCGGCGGCGCGGGCGATGCCGAACTGGAGGTCAGCCGTCTCGTCGGCGCGCAGCCTGTACGAGAGGCGCAGGGAACCGTTGGCCGAGCGGCCGACCCGCCCCTCCGAGCGGTCGTGCAGGTGGACGCCGATCGAGGCGATCTTCCCGTAGTCGCGGATGCGGGCCATCAGCTCGGGGCCGACGCCGGGCAGCCAGTGCCCGCCGAATGAGAGGGGGGTGAAGGTCGCCTCCAGCAGGATCCGGCGGGACTCCCACTCATCCACGTAGTAGCTCTGCATGATCCCCTCCCAGCCGCGGACCTCCTGTTCGTAGCGCGCGCCGATCCAGGCCGCGGGGTGGACGTGGAGGTGACTGCCGAGGTGCCGGTTACGGACGCCCGAGCGCATCAGTAGCTCCGGCGTCCCGAACGCGCCGCCGGCCGAGATCACGGTTCGCGCCCGCAGCTCCCACGACCGCAGCGAGGGATGCGCTCCGTTGCGGGCGGCGGCCGCCTCGACGGCCGAGGTCGCCGAGCCGGCGCGGCAGATGACGCCGGTGGCGCGGCCATCCTCGATCCGCACCTGGAGCGCCTCGACTCCCGCGCGGACGCGGGCGCCGGCGGCAACGGCGCGGGGCAGGTATGAGACGTGCATCGCGCGCTTGGCGTCGATCCGGCAGCCCACCGGGCAGGAGCTGCACTGCACGCATCGGCCCGCGTTGCGGCTGATCGGCCCGCCGCTGGCTCCGATCGCGCGGGCTCCCTCCATGCAGAGCTGGCCGTTTCGCCCCATCAAATCCGTATCGACCGGGGTCACCTGGAGCATTCGCTCAGCCGCCTCGTACTCATCATCGAGCGAGGTGGCCCAGCCGACCCCGGCGCTTCGGCTCCAGTCGGCGAGCACCCCGAGCGGCGCCCGGAAGCAGGTGCCGGAGTTGATCACCGTCGTGCCCCCGACCGCGCGCCCGACGGGCACCGGGATCGCGGGCCTGCCCGTCGCGATCGTCATGCCGGCGTCGCGATAGAGCAGCGGCAGCGCCTCGAGCGGGTCGGTCGGGTAGTCGTGGCGACCCACGTGGGGGCCCTGCTCGAGCACCACCACGTCGAGCCCGGCCTCCGCCAGGATCACAGCCGCAGCCGCGCCGCCCGCGCCGGAGCCGATGATCGCGACGTCGCACTCCTCGCCGTCACCGAGCGGCTCGAGCGATCCGAGCGGTGCCGATCTGGGTGCGGGGGAGCCCTCGGCGACTGCGCAGCGAGCCTCGAACCCGGCTGCCGCCTGCACCCGTTCATCCCGCGCCCAGCCCATCATCGCGAGCAGCTTGCCGAGCAGCATCAGGTCGCGGTAAGGAGCGAAGCGGGCGCCCTCCATCTTCGCGAGGTACTCCTGCCTCGCCTCGAGCGAGAGCCGGCTGAAGCGCCAGGGGAAGGGAAGCCGCTCGAACAACCGCAGCGCGAGCCGAACGGCCCGGGACACCTCCGGGGGCAGGTCGGCCATGAAGCGGGACATAGGGGCGCCGACGGGCACCTGCTCCTCGGCCCCGGGCAAGCCCTCAGCGGAAGGGGCCACCGCCTCGGCGATCGCCCGCAACGTCCGTAACTCGGCGGATTTGAGCCCCGGCGAGCGCCTTCAGCCGGGGGCGCGGTCGGGCCCGACCCGGCCGGGGGACGGCCCGATCCGGCCGATGAGCTTCCAGAGGAAGAGCGACGCGAACACGAGGTAGCCGTCGATGAGGAAGTTGAGCAGGTAGAGGAAGACGTCCTCGTCAAAGACGAAGAACGCGAGCGAGGCCAGCGACGATGCTGCCTTGCCGGCCGCGAGGACCAGCAGCATCGGCCGGTGGCGTACCGGGTCGGACTGGGCAACCAGGCAGATCCCGGTGATGACCACCATGTAGGCGAAGGCGAGCGCCAGCCACAGCATCTCCTGCGTCTCGGGCGCGCGGGGGAAGTTGCCGAACCAGTCGCCGACGTCGCTGATCACGTCTCCGACGCCGTCCGGGAAGGCGATGAAGAGGATCCCGACCACCGCGAAGGTGGCCGCCAGCAGGCGCAGGTTGAGGGCTACGAAGCGCTCGGCTTTCTCCCCGGTCATCGCGGGCGATCCTATTGGGGACCCGGGGCCCGTGGCTCGCGGTCCTCCCTAGAATCCGCGCGATGATCGAGAAGGGGCAGGTAGTTCACGTCGCGCGGCTGGCGAGGCTGGAGCTGAGCGAGCAGGAGCTCGAGCGGATGGCGCGAGAGCTCTCGGGGATCCTCGAGCACGTTGACAAGCTCTCGGAGCTGGACCTGGAGGGGGTCGAGCCGACACTGCACGTCGTCGCGCTGCAGAACGTCCTCCGCCCCGACGAGCCGCACGCGAGCCTGCCGCCCGAGAAGGCTCTCGAGAGCGCCCCCGATCCCGCCGAGGGCGCCTTCCGCGTCCCCTCGCCCCAGGCATAGCGAGTGCCCATGGGCGAGCTTCTGGAGCTGACCGCCTCGGAGGCGATCGAGCGAATTCGCAAGCGAGAGTTGAGCGACGACGAGTACTTTGAGGCCTACCGCGAGGCCGCGGCGGGCGACCCGCTCAACGCCTACCTCTGGCTGGCGCCCGAGAACCACGAGCAGGGCAATCGCGAGGGGCCCCTCGCCGGAGCGCCGGTCGCGGTCAAGGACATCTTCTGCACCGAGGGGGTCCTGACCACGGCGGGCTCGCGCATCCTGGAGGGCTACCGACCTCCCTACACCGCCACCGCGGTCCGGCGGCTCTCGGGCCAGGGGGCGCGTCTGCTCGGCAAAACCAACATGGACGAGTTCGCGATGGGGTCCTCCAACGAAAACTCCGGCTATGGGGCCGTGCTCAATCCCTGGGACCCGGGCCGCGTGCCGGGGGGCTCCTCGGGGGGCTCGGCGGCGGCCGTGGCGGGGCAGATGGCCCCCTGGGCTATCGGGACCGACACCGGCGGCTCGATCCGGCAGCCCGCGGCGCTCTGCGGGATCGTGGGCATGAAGCCGACCTACGGCGCCGTCTCTCGCTACGGAATGATCGCCTTCGCGTCCTCGCTTGACCAGTGCGGCCCGCTGACTCGCGACGTCACCGACGCCGCACTGCTGCTCTCGGCGCTCGAGGGTCGCGACCCCCACGACTCGACCTCGGTCGGGATCGAGGGTGGGATCAAGCTCTCCGGCCGGGAGGACCTCAAGGGCCTTCGATTCGGCATTCCGCGCGAGCTCGCAGTGGACGCGGAGGGGATCGAGGCCGGGGTTCAAGAGGTCTTCGATCGCACCGTCGCCCTGATCGAAGGGCTCGGCGGGGAGGTGGACGAGTGCGAGCTGCCTCACAGCCCGCACGGGATCTCCGCCTACTACGTGCTGGCGCCGGCCGAGGCCTCGGCCAACCTCGCCCGTTACGACGGCGTTCGCTACGGCATTCGCGAGCCCTCGGAGGACCTGGTCGGGATGTACGAGCGGACCAGGGCCGAGGGGTTCGGCGATGAGGTCAAGCGGCGGATCATGCTCGGCACCTATGCGCTCTCCTCGGGCTTTTACGACGCGTACTACGGTCAGGCCCAGCGGGTGCGCACCCGGATCGCCGAGGACTTCGACGCCGCCTTCGAGCGCTTCGACTTCGTGATCACGCCGACCTCGCCGTCGGTGGCGTTCGAGCTCGGCGCCAGGACGGACGACCCGCTCGCGATGTACATGAGCGACTACTGCACCGTGCCCATGCCCCTGGCCGGGATCCCCGCGATCTCGATCCCAGCCGGGCTGGCCGAGCCGGACGGTGGCGGCCCCGAGCTGCCGGTGGGGTTCCAGATCGCCGGACCGGCCTTCAGCGAGAGCGGCATCCTCGATGCGGCCTACGCCCTCGAGCGGGCGATCGGCTTCGACGCGGTTCCCGAGCGCGTCAGCCGGTGATGGAGCGCGAGCTGCTGGGTGAGGAGGAGTGCCGGGCAGCCGTGCAGGACGCTCTCGATGCGCTGCCCCCCGATATCGCCTCCAAGATCCAGAACCTCGCCGTGATCATCGAGGACGACGGGCCGCCCGGCCTGATGGGCCTCTACGACCCCAGGGGCGGCACCAACCGGATCATCATCTACCGCCGGATGAACCCCACGGCCGACGAGGTCCGGCGCACCGTCCTGCACGAGGTGGGCCACTACTTCGGGATGGACGAGGCTCGGGTGCGGGGCCTCGGCTACTGATGGCGGGGGTCGCGGCATGAGCGGGCTCGAGGCCGTGATCGGGCTCGAGATCCACGTGCAGTTGGCGACGCGGACGAAGATGTTCTGCGGCTGCGAGCTCTCGTTCGGCGATCACGCCAACGTCCACACCTGCCCGATCTGCCTGGCGCACCCTGGGACGCTGCCGGTGACGAACGAGAGGGCGGTGATCTACGGCCTCCGGATCGCCGCGGCGCTCGGATGCGAGGTCGCCCCGCGGTCGATCTTCCACCGCAAGAACTACTTCTATCCCGACAGCCCCAAGGCCTACCAGATCAGCCAGTATGACTTTCCGCTTGCCGGCCCCGGCGAGCTGGGCGGCATCAGGGTCCACCGCGCCCACCTCGAGGAGGACGCCGCGAAGCTGATCCACGTCGGCGAGTCCGGCCGCATCCACGGATCGGGGGCATCGCTCGTGGACTTCAACCGCGGCGGGACGCCGCTGGTCGAGATCGTGACCGAGCCCGACCTGCGAAGCGCGGCCGAGGCGCGCGAGTGGGCGCAGCTCCTTCGCGCCACCCTCCGCCAGCTCGACGTCTCCAACGTCAACATGGAGGAGGGCAGCCTGCGGGTGGACGCCAATGTCTCCGTGAGGCCCGAGGGCAGCGGGGAGCTCGGCACGAAGAGCGAGCTCAAGAACATGAACAGCTTCCGTTTCCTCGAACGCGGGATCGAGGCCGAGCTGGAGCGCCAGCGCGAGCTGATCGCAGCAGGGGAGGAGGTGCAACAGGAGACGTTGCACTTCGACCCCTCCGACGGCTCGCTGACTCCGTTGCGCTCCAAGGAGTACTCGCATGACTACCGTTACTTCCCCGAGCCGGACCTGGTGCCGATGGTCCCGACGGAGGAGATGCTCGAGGAGGCGCGCCGGGACCTCCCCGAACCGCCCGCGGCGAGGCGCGAGCGTTACGTCTCCGAGCTGGGGGTGTCCGAAGGCGCGGCGGCGACGCTGGCCTTCGAGCCGGCCTACGGCGAGTACTTCGAGCGGGCCATGGGGGCACCCGGGGGTGGGAGCGCGGCCGCCACGGCGATCTGGGTGACCGGGGAGCTGGTCGGGAGCCTGCGCCAGGCCGACGCGGAGGAGGAGCCCCTGGCCTCCAAGGCCACGCCCGAGGCGGTCAGGGCGCTAGCCGGCCTGGTCGAGGAGAAGAAGATCTCCAATGGCGCCGGCAAACAGGTGCTGGCTGCCCTCGTCGCCGAGGGCGGCGATCCCGCGGCGATAGTCGAGCGCGACGGCCTCGGGCAGATCTCGGGCTCTGGTGAGCTTGAGGCGATCGTCGATCGCGCGATAGAGGCCGAGCCGGAGGCCGCAGATGAGGTGCGCAAGGGCAACCCGAAGGCGATCGGCCGGATCGTCGGCGCGGTGATGAAGGAATCGAAGGGCCGCGCCGATGGCGACGGCGTCCAGAAGCTGATCCTGGAGCGCCTCGGGCAGGGCTAGCCTTGGGGCATGGCCTGGAACGTCGTCATCGCCGGGGCGACGGTTGCGCAGCGGCTCGAACGCCTGCTGCCGACCCAGTCGGCGCGGATGTCGCTCGTCAACGACGTCAACTTCATCCTCTACACGCCGTTCCTGCCCGAGGCGGCGGCCGGGACGCTCGAGCCGCGCCACGTGGTGACGCCGCTACGCGAGATCCTCGACCGCTTTCACCTCCGCCTGGGCGCGGTGACGGCGCATGACCCGGCCGCCCGCACCGTGATGACGCGCAGCCACGACGGCGAGCAGGAGGAGCTCCGCTACGACCAGCTCGTCGTCGCGCTCGGCTCGGTCTCGCGGACGCTGCCGGTCCCGGGCCTCGCCGAGCACGCGATCGGATTCAAGAGCCTCGCCGACGCGATCTGGCTCCGCAACCACGTGATCGAGACCCTCGAGGAGGCGAACAGCACCGAGGACGACGCGCGCCGGGAGGAGCTGCTCACGTACGTCTTCGTCGGTGGCGGCTACGCGGGGCTCGAGGCCCTCGCCGAGCTTCAGGACTTCGCCGCGGGCGCGATGGAGCAGTACCCGCGCGCCCGCCCCAGCGGCATGCGCTGGATCCTGCTGGAGGCCGGCGGCCGGGTTCTTCCCGAGATCGACGAGGAGCTGGCCGACTACGCCGTCACCAAGCTGCGCGGCCGCGGCATCGAGGTGCGGCTCGGGACCACGATCGAGGAGCTGATGGAGGACAGTGCCACCCTTTCCACCGGTGAGCGGGTGCCCGCCCGGACGGTGGTCTGGACCGCGGGGGTCGTCCCGCACCCCAGCCTCCGCAACCTCTCGCTGCCCCTCGGCGAGAAGGGCCACGTGATCGTCGACGATCACCTCCGTGTCCAGGGGATGGACGGCGTCTGGGCGCTCGGCGACTGTGCGCAGGTTCCCGACCCCTCGGGCGGCTTCGCGCCGCCGACCGCTCAGCACTCGATCCGCCAGGCCGAGGTCGTCGCGGCCAACGTTGCCGCCGCCCTCGGCGTCGGCGAGGCCCGCTCGTATCGCTACTCGAGCCGGACGGCCTTCGTCAACCTCGGCCAGTACAAGGCCGTGGGCAAGATCGGCAACCGCACGCTTTCGGGCTTCCCGGCGTGGTGGATGGCGCGGACCTACCACCTGAGCCAGATCCCGGGCGCGGCCCGCAAGGTCCGGGCGGCGCTGGACTGGACGGTGAGCCTTCCCTTCCGGCGCGACACCGCCGAGGTCGGCTCGATCGGGCACCCGCGCCCGCTCCGGGCCGAGGAGTACGCACCAGGCGGCTCCCACCGGCCGGTGGCTGGGCCCAGGGACTAGTTGACGACGAGGCTGGCGCGCATCCCGGCGTCCTCATGGCCGGCCAGCGAGCAGTAGAGCTTCCAGGTGCCCGGGGTGAGGGGGAGGGTCCGGTCGGCTATCTGGCCCGGATCGAGATCCTCGAAGGAGTAGCTCGGGCTTCCGGCCAGCTCCAGGTGGAGGTTGTGGGGATCCTCGCCCTCGTTCCTGAGCTGGACCTTCAGCTCGCCCGCATCAACGCTGCCTCGCGAGAGGATCAGGTGCCACTCGTTTGCCCGCACGCCGAGGGTGGTGGACGGGGGAGTGGAGACCGGGTCGCAGCTCCACCAGCGCTTCGTCCTCTTGACCTTGCGGAACTGGCGGTGCCCCTTCTTGCCGACCCTCTTTCGCACGGTGACGGTCTTCTTGTGGTGCTTCCAGGTGCAGTCGGCGGCCGCTCGCACGGCCGGAGCCCCCGAGCCGCCCGCGGCCGAGGCGCTGAGGCCACCGAGCGCAACGGCGGCGGCGACCACGGCTGTAAGCGCCAGGCGCCGGCGGCTCACGGCTTCAGCAGGGCGTAGCGGGGGAAGCCGTCGGCGCCGGGGATGATCGGCCCCGCGTCCACCCCCAGCCACTGCTCGAGCAGCGAGGAGTAGAGCGAGCGGAAGTCCGTGGTGTGGACGAGGTTGTCGTCCTCGTCGAGGCTCGCGAGCCCGGGGAACTCTCCGACCATCTCGCCCTTGGCCTTCGAGCCGACGACGAAGGAGCAGCCGGCGGCGCCGTGATCGGTGCCGCCGTCGTTCTCCTCGGGGCGGCGGCCGAACTCGCTCCACATCTGGATCAGCACCCGGTCCTGGAGCCCGCGGGCCTCGAGGTCGCGCTGGAAGGCGAGCACCGCGTCGCAGGTGCGCTCGAGGTTGCGCGGCAGGTCGGCGGCCTGGTCGGAGTGGGTGTCGTAGGCGCCGGCCGCGTTGATCGAGACGCATTCGATCGGGAGGCCGGCGTCGAGCATCGCGGCCAGCCCCGCAAGCCGGTGGGGGAAGCTGCCGTTGGGGTAGGCGACAGGGCTCGTGAAGCCGTCAAAGGCGCCGAGTTGCTCCCGCAGCGCGTTGGTCTGCTTGGTCGCCCGGCGGACCTGGGTCATGCCCGGCGAGTCCGACGCGGCGCTCCCTATGCGCTTGAAGGACTCGAACATGCGGCCCTCGATCGGGTCGTCGACGTGTGACCACATGTCGTAGCCGTCAACCGAGTCGATCGCCGCGACGGGCTTCGAGGCGGTGGCCAGGGAGGGGAAGAGGCTGCCGTCCATCGAGAGGCCCTGGAGCGGGTTCTCGTCGTCGCCTACCTGATCGAGGTAGCGGCCCAGCCAGCCCGTCCGCGCGCCGACCTGGACCTCCCCGATCTCCCAGTAGTGGCGGGAGGTGAAGTGGGACTGGTTGGCGCCGTCGTAGCCGATCGCGGGCAGGACGGAGACCTTGCCCTCGCCGTGCAGCGTCGCAAGCCCCTGGGCCGAGGGATGCCAGCGCAGGCGGTCGTCCTCGCTGAAGGCGGTGCCGTCGGTCGGCGACAGCGCGAGGTTCGGCCGCAGCTGCGCGTAGCGCGGATCACCGGTCGGGGCGAGCAGGCTGAGCGAGTCGACGCCGCCGTCGAAGAAGATCGAGACGATCACCCGCTCGGGCGTCGCGGCCTGGGCGATGCCCTCCTCGAGCACGCCGAGGGGGAGCCTCGAGGCGCCGTAGACGGCGAGCACGAGCCCGCTCGCGCGCGAGATGAAGGAGCGGCGCGAGAGCCCGGTGCCGGCCGGGGTCGGCATCCCCGTCTCGATCGCGGGCAGCCCACGCCCGGCCTCGGCCGCGGCCGACGTGGCGGCCCCTCGCAGGAGCTGGGAGCGGGTGTAGTTGTTGCAGCAGCTGTGGTCGTGGCCGCTCATGCGAGCATCAGGTCGGGGGAGACGCCGAGGAGCTGGAGCAGGGCGTTCTGGCGAAGGGCGCGATAGGGGCCCTGCTGCCAGTCGGCGCTGGAGCCGTCGAGGGCGGTGCGGGCGAGGCGAAGCAGCTCGTTGTACTGCTCGCTGCGAAGCGGTGGGTAGCCGTAGGCGCTCAGCGCCAGGTCCATCGCGGGCTCGGGCTCCTCGGTCTCCTCGTACTCGCCCTCCCAGGCGTCGAATGCCCGCCCCTCGAGCGCGTAGGTCGTGACCAGCCATCGGGCCCGCATCCGCGAGGTGTCGAGCCAGCGGGTGTCGTCCCAGCCGGAGACGTTGGGCGGCCAGAACAGCAGCTGCCCGGCCTGCTCGGAGAGCCAGATCCAGGAGTCGTCGTCGATGTGGCGCCCCAGGGCCCGCAGCAGGCCGGCGTTGTGGACCACCGGCGGCTTCACGATCGGCGGCCCCAGGTAGAGGTCGGGGTGCATCAGGATCGCCTCGAGCACGGGCCGGATCGCGAAGTCGTTGGAGCGGTAGGTCGCGATCAGGGAGTTGCGCGTGCTGGTCGAGGGCGCCTGGGGGACGAAGTAGCTCCAGAGCTTGTCCACGAAGAAGGAGGCGTGGAGGGGGTGCTCGACGGCGAGGCGGCAGATGTCCTGCCAGCCCCAGTTGCCCGTATGGCCGAAGACCGACTTGCTGCCGTTGTCGTGCCTGTTGGCGTCGTAGCGGAAGTCGACGTATCCGCCGGCGTCATCGTCGTAGTCGGCGCGCCAGCCCGTCAGCGAGCGCGCCGCCTCGCGGACGTCCTGCTCGGTGTAGGCGCCGCGGTCGGCCCCAAGGGTGAACAGCTCCAGCATCTCGCGCCCGTAGTTCTCGTTGGGGCGCCCCTTGCGGTTCTCGATGCCGTTGAGCCACTGGAGCATCGCCGGGTCCTTGGTGACGTTCTCGAGCAGCGTCCTGAACGAGCCGAAGCAGCCGGCCCGAAAGAGGTCGGACTGGTCGATCAGGCGCTGCTGGTGGTCGACGCTGTCGTTGGAGGTCGCAAACCAGTCGTGGAAGACCAGCGCCATGCGCTCGACGAGCTGCTGGTTCGAGCGCACCATCCTGTCCAGCCACCAGAGGTGGTCGTGGCCGTAGGCGTCGCTGGGGGCGATCGGCTCGCCGTCGGAGTCGGTCGGCGCCGGCCCCGAGAGCGTGGCCGCGCCCGAGGGCCGGGTGAGCGAGCGAACCGCCTCCCTCAGCCCCAGGGCGGCGAGCTTCTCTGCGTCGCCGGGCCGGGGGCCGAAGCCGGCACGGTTGAGCAGGCGCATCGCCTGGACGCGGCCGAATGTGCCGCCGTAGACGCCCATCGGCTGGGCCGGCTTGGGCGCCGGGGGCTTGTAGGGCCCGGGGAGCGGCCTGGGGCCGAGCGAAGTCTTGTCGGGCTTTTTGCCCAACTTGAACTTCTTGGTCACGATCCCGTCCCCGCGGTCGACCCAGACCGCGTGCTTGTAGCGCTTGGACTTCTTTCGCTTCTTCTTGTTGGCGGCCTCGGCAACGGCCATGCGCGCTGACCTCCCTGATCCCGTCCGGTTGGTTCGACCTCAGGGTTCCTTCGGCAGACTGCCTACCCAACTTTAGAAATGCGACCGGCGAAGGACGCTCGCGCGTGCCGGCGCCAGGCAGGCAGAATGCGGGCATGGGCTTCGAGTACGCGATGATCGCCGTCCTCTTCGGGCTGTCCACCGGCTTCATCGGCCGCGCCAAGGGCAGCTCCTTCTTCATCTGGTTCATGGTCGGCGCCGTGTTGCCGTTGCTGGGCCTCATCGCTGTGATCGCCTACCGCTCCGAGAAGGCCGAGCCGGAGCGCCAGTGCCCGAACTGCCGCAAGGTCGTCAAGCTCTACGTCCAGGTCTGCCCGCGCTGTGGAACGGACCTCTTCCTGCCCGATCCCTCCGAGGTCCGCCAGCCGGCAGGCCGCTGATATCAAACACTGCGCCAAGAAGTAGTCGCCGAGACCAAGAAAGGAAGTACAGATTCCAGGTGAATTCACCACGGAAGCCCTGCTCGCCCGCTTCGGCGAGATCAGCCGCCGGCTCGACGAGATCGACAGCGCCCTGGTGGCAATGTCGGAGAAGACGGGGATCTCATACGTCCGCTCGAGGGCCGAGGCGCCGCCGGAGGTCACCGAGCTTGCCCAGGCGGGCAAGACGATGGAGGCCATCAAGCTCTACCGGGAGATGACCGGCGGGACGATGGACGAGGCCAAAAAGGTCGTCGGAGGGCAGTAGCGGCCACCGGGCCGCTTCGCTAGCGCAGCCAGGTCCTGAAGATCGCGTTGGAGAATCCCAGCCCGTAGCGCATCACCGCCGGCTTCTTGGAGTGGCCGCTGAGGCGCTTCTCGACGGTGATCGGGACCTCCTTGGCGGGGATTCCGCGCTTGATCGCCTCGATCATGAACTCGGAGGTGTGGAACTGCTCCTGGCGCAGGACGAGCTGGGGCAGCACGGTTGTCCTGACCGCCCGGTAACCGTTGGAGCAGTCCGAGACCTTGGTGCCGGTGATCAGCGAGACGAGCCGGTTGAAGAAGACGATGCCCAGCTCGCGCGAGCGGGCGTTGGGCTCGGCCTCACCCAGGACGCGCGAGCCGTGGGCCATGTCCACCTCGCCCTCGAGCACCGGCTTGACGAGTCGCACCATCTCGCTCGGCAGGTGTTGTCCGTCGGCGTCGAGCGTGACCACGATCTTCGACGCCGACTCGGCCATCAGCCGGTAGCCCGTTCGCAGAGCCGCTCCGCCCCCGCGGTTGATCACGTGCCGGGCCACCACCGCGCCCGCCTTGGCGGCGGCGTCGCCCGTGCCGTCGCGGGAGCCGTCATCGACGACGAGGATCGCCGTCTCGACCCCACAGACCTCCGAGGGGATCAGCTCGATCACGCTGCCGACGTTCTCGGCCTCGTTGTAGGCCGGGATGACGACCGCGATCCGGTCCTTGAACAGCTTCGGGAGGCCCGCCTGCCGGAACTCCTCCCACGCGATCCCTTCCAGCAGCGCGGAGAGCTGCTGGTTCATGCGGGCGCTCTCGGTCAGCGAGCGCAGAACCAGGAGGAACAGCGCGGCGATCGCGAATACCGCAAGCCCCAGGATCCGCCCCCCGTTGCCCTGCTCGAAGGCGAAGGCCTCGAGCACGTTGTTGAGCATTTCGGTGCCGGAGACGACCGCCAGGGCGAGCCCGCCGAAGATCGCGACCAGGACCGCTGCGTTGGACATCTCGCGCCGGCGCCAGACCGCGACCGCGATCAGGCCGACGGCGAACACCAGCCCGCCGATCCGCAGCGCGGACAGCTCGGGGGGGAGGATCGAGGCCAAAGTCAGGTTGATCGCCGGGTGAGTCAAGGGGCCGCCAGAATAGTGCGGTTGGCCGCTGCTACTCTGCCGCGGTCATGCGAGTACTCATTCTCGGTGGCGATGGGTACCTCGGCTGGCCGACCGCGATGCGCTTCTCGGCGCGCGGCCACGAAGTATCGGTTGTCGACAACTTTGCGCGCCGCCGTTGGCATCAGAACAACGGCACCGACTCCCTGACCCCGATCAGGTCGCTCGACGAGCGGATCGACGCCTGGCGCGAGGTCAGCGGCCACGAGCTGCGCTCCTTCGTCGGCGGGATCGAGGACGGCGACTTTCTCGAGCAGGTCGTGGTCGACACCAAGCCCCAGGCGATCATCCATTACGGCGAGCAGCCCTCGGCGCCGTACTCGATGGCCAACCGCGAGCAGGCAGTCGAGACGCAGTACACCAACGTGATCGGCAACCTCAACCTGCTGTTCGCGATGCGCGACCACGTGCCCGGCGCCCACCTGGTCAAGCTCGGGACGATGGGGGAGTACGGCACTCCCAACATCGACATCGAGGAGGGCTACATCGAGATCGAGCACAAGGGCCGCAAGGACACGCTGCCCTTTCCCAAGCTGCCGGGCTCGCTCTACCACTGCTCCAAGGTCCACGACTCGACCAACATCCACTTCGCCTGCCGGATCTGGGGCCTGCGCGCCACTGACCTCAACCAGGGAGTCGTCTACGGCATCGAGACCGAGGAGACCGCCCAGGACGAGCGCCTCGCGACCCGCTTCGACTACGACGAGGTCTTCGGCACGGTCCTCAACCGCTTCTGCGTGCAGGCCGTGATCGGGAGGCCGCTGACCGTCTACGGAACCGGCGGGCAGACCCGCGGGTTCCTCAACGTTCGCGACACCATCAACTGCGTCGAGCTGGCGGTCGGCAGCCCCGCCGACGCCGGCGAGTTCCGGGTTTACAACCAGTTCACCGAGCAATTCAACGTCGCCCAGCTCGCCGAGCTCGTCAAGGAGGCCGCCGGCCACCTCGACTACGAGGTCGGGATCGAGAACATCGAGAACCCGCGGGTCGAGATGGAGGAGCACTACTACAACGCCACCCACACCAAGCTGCTCGACCTCGGGCTCGACCCGAGCATGCTCGGAGAGGAGCTGGTGGAGTCGATGTTGCATGAGATCGAGCGCAACAAGGACCGCGTGATCGCGGCCGCGATCGAGCCCAAGACGCGCTGGAAGCCGGCGCCCACGGCAGAGGTCGCCTCCTAGCTACCATCGCTGCACCATGCGTGCGGCCGATGCATTGATGGCGGCCCTCAAGGCCGAGGGCGTCGAACACATCTTCGGGATTCCCGGTGGAGCCAACCTGCCCACCTACGACGCGCTCTACGACGCCGACCTGACCCACATCCAGGCGCGCCACGAGCAGGGCGCGGGCCATATGGCCGAGGGCTATGCGAAGGCGTCGGGCCGCGTCGGAGTCGCGATGGCGACCTCCGGGCCCGGGGCGACCAACCTGGTCACCGCGATCACCGACGCGAGCATGGACTCGGTGCCGACGGTCTTCATCACCGGCCAGGTCAGGACCGACCTGATCGGCACCGACGGCTTCCAGGAGGCCGACATCAGCGGGATTACGCTGCCGATCGTGAAGCACTCGATGATGGTCGCCGACCCGCGCCACCTGCCCGACTACATCCACGCCGCCTTCCACATCGCTTCCACGGGGCGCCCGGGGCCGGTGCTGGTGGACGTGCCGCAGGACCTCTCGCGCGCCGACATCGAGTACGAGTCGGCGAGCGGGCCGCCCGACCTGCCCGGCTACAAGCCCTCGACGGACGGCAACATCAAGCAGATCCGGATCGCAGCCAAGGCGATCGCGAACGCCGCCCGGCCCGTGATCTACAGCGGCGGCGGCGTCATCAACGCCAACGCGTCGGAGGAGCTTCGCGCCCTCGCACGCTCGGACAACTTCCCGCTGACCTCGACCCTGATGGGCCTCGGTGCGTTCCCCGCCCCGGACGACCAATGGCTGGGGATGCTGGGGATGCACGGGACCCGCGCCGCCAACTACGCGATGGACGAGGCCGACCTGATCATCGCCGTCGGCGCCCGCTTCGACGACCGGATCACGGGCAAGCTGGCCGAGTTCGCGCCACGGGCCAAGTTCATCCACATCGACGTCGACCCGGCAGAGATCTCCAAGAACGTCCCCGTTCACATCCCGATCGTGGGCGACGCCAAGAAGGTGCTCCCGAAGCTGACCGAGGAGTACATCGCGCTGGGCGCCGACTCCTCGCGCACCGCCGAGTGGTGGGACCGGATCCGCGCCTGGCAGCGCGAGTACCCGCTCAACTACGAGCGCAACGAGTCCGGTGAGATCAAGCCCCAGGCGATGGTCGAGGCGATGTACCGGGCCACCGGGGGCGACGCGATCATCACCTCCGACGTCGGCCAGCACCAGATGTGGGCGGCGCAGT
Organism: Solirubrobacterales bacterium; assembly: GCA_009691195.1. Classification (GTDB taxonomy): domain Bacteria; phylum Actinomycetota; class Thermoleophilia; order Solirubrobacterales; family 70-9; genus SHVA01. The sequence continues at coordinate 40,187 of SHVA01000002.1, forward strand.
ACTACCACTTCGACAGGCCCCGCCGCTGGATCAACTCCGGCGGGCTGGGGACGATGGGGTTCGGGCTTCCCGCGGCGATCGGTGCCAAGGTCGCCTGCCCCGACGAGACGGTCGTCTGCCTCGCCGGCGACGGCAGCCTGATCATGAACTGCCAGGAGCTTGCCACCGCCGTGCGCCACGAGATCCCCGTCAAGGTCTTCCTCATGAACAACGGCTACTTCGGCATGGTCCGCCAGTGGCAGGAGCTGTTCTGGGAGGGCCGATACTCCTCGGTGGAGATGGGCCCGAGCCCCGATTGGGTGAAGCTGGCCGAGGCCTTCGGAGCGACCGGCATGCGAGTCGAGGACACCGGCGAGGTCGAGGGCGCGATGCGCGATGCCCTCGCTGCCGAGGGCCCCGTGCTGCTCGACGTCCGCGTCAGCCCCGAGGAGAACTGCTACCCGATGATCCCGGCCGGCCAGGCCGCGCGGGACATGGTGGGCTGAGGGATGGAGGCCGGAACCCCGGACCTGATCAAGCTCGAGGACCTCGAGGCCGCCTCCGGGCGCCTCAGCGGGCGCAAGCACGTCCTCTCGATCCTGGTGGAGAACCGGCCGGGCGTGCTCGCGCGGGTCGCGGGCCTCTTCAGCCGCCGCGGCTTCAACATCGACACCCTGGCTGTCGGCCCCACCGACGACGACTCGATCTCCCGGATCACGCTGACCCTCGACGGGGCCGTCCACCCGATCGACCAGGTCACCAAGCAGCTCCACAAGCTCGTCAACGTGATCAAGATCCGCGACATGGAGCCGGGCGAGACGATCGCCCGCGAGATGGCGCTGTTCAAGGTCTCCGCGCCGGTCGAGTCGCGCGCCGAGATCATGCAGTTCGCCGAGATCTTCCGCGCCCGCATCGTCGACGTCTCGCGACGGTCGATGACGATCGAGCTGACCGGCACGCTGGACAAGATCGAGGCCTTCGAGCGGATGATCCGCCCGCATGGCCTGATCGAGATGGTCCGCACGGGCGAGATCGCGATCGCCCGCTCCCGCCCCGACGCCTGAGAGACCGTTGACGCGCAGGGTCGGCGTCGCTGTCGCGTTGATCACGTTGGCCGGCCTCGGCCTGCGCCTGCTCGGCCTCGACTCGAAGGGCTACTGGCAGGACGAGGCCCTCACCGTCTCGCTGGTGCGGATGGACCTCGGCGGGATGCTCGACGGGATCACCGAGGTCACCTACAACCCGCCGCTTCACTACCTGTTCGCCTGGCCATGGGTCCGGCTTTTCGGGGATGGGGAGGTCGGTCTTCGCTCGCTCTCGGTCCTGGCGGGGGCGGCGACGGTGCCAGTCGCCTTCCTCGCCGCCCGCGAGCTGATCTCGGAGCGGGCGGGACTCTTCGCCGCGGCGCTCGTCGCGGTCAACCCCCTGCGCGGTCGCTCTCCGGGAGCCCCGCGGCCGCACGCTCGCGCTCTGGGCCCTGGCCTCGATCCTGGCCATCGCCAGCCACTACTTCGCAGCCTTCCCGTTCGTGGTCGAGGCCGCCTGGCTGCCGGCACGGCTCGGTCCCCGCAGGGAGGTGATCCTCTCGAGAGCCCGCCGCCTCCACCGCGGAGTGGGTTCGAGCTGGTCGAGCAGCGGCGCGAGAGCTACTTCCTGCTGTTTCGCTACCGGTCGAGCAGGCCGCTCTAGGTCCCGATCGCAGACCTACGGGCACTGGCGCTGGACGCCGGTGGCGACCCGCTCGTGCTGAGCGAGCCGGCGCCGGACTAGGCTGGAGGGGTGTCGGTTCCCGCGATCGAAAGCGGCGTCGTGGCGGAGGCATTCGCGTCAGCCGCGGAGGAAGCCGGGGCGATCGGGGTGCGCACACTGGCGAGCGCGACCGAGCCTCTCGACCCCTCCGTCGATCCCAGCGCGGTGGCGTTCGGCTCCAGGCGTGCCGATGACCGCTGGTTCTGCTGGGAGCAGGCCGATCGCGATCGATTCGCGATCGCCGGGCTCGGGGCTGCGCATGAGATCGTCTCTCGCGGCGCTGATCGCTTCGCCGACGTCGCCGCCGACTGGGCGCGCCTGCTGCGCGACCGCGTGGCGGTTGAGCCGGCGAGCCTTCCGGCCGGTGCGGGCCCGTTGCTGATAGGGGGATTCTCCTTCGCGCCCGACGGGGGGCAGGCTCCAGCATGGTCCTCATTCGCGCCGGCGCTGATGATCCTCCCGGAGGTCGCCCTCTGGCGGCGCGGCGGCGACGCCTACATCACGGTGTCCGCGGTGGTCGGGCCCGATCGCACCGCCGCCGTCGCCCTCGAGCGGATCCTGGGCCGGCTCGGCTCGCTTCGCGACCCTTCGCTTCCGCTGGTTGACCCGGCCCCTGCCACCACGGGGATCGAGGGCGGGCATCCCCCCGGGCGCTACGAGCGGATCGTGGCCGAGGCGACGGGGCGCATCTCCGCCGGAGAGGTGGAGAAGGTGGTCTTGGCGCGAGAGGTGCTGGTCACCGGCGCGTCGGCGCATGATCCCGGGGCGCTCTACGGGGCGCTGAGGGAGCTGTTCCCCTCGTGCTTCTGCTTCTGCGCGGGCACTCCCGAGGCCGCTTTCGTCGGGGCGAGCCCCGAGTTGCTGGTTCGTCGTTCGGGCGCCGTTGCCGCCACGGTCGCCCTTGCCGGATCCAGTCGCCGCAGCGCCGACCCCGCGGTCAACGACCACCTCGGGGAGCAGATGCTCCGCAGCGCCAAGGTGCGTGAGGAGCATGCGATCGTCGTCCGCCGGATCGAGCGCTCCCTTCGGGACCACGCGGTCTGGGTCCAGGCCGAGGACGATCCGGCCGTCGCACAGGTGGCGAATATCCAGCACCTCGCGACCCCGATCCGCGCCCAGCTGGCCGAGCCCCGGTCAGCCGTCGAGCTCGCGGGCATCCTGCATCCGACCCCGGCTGTCGGCGGGGAGCCGCGCGAGCGGGCTATGGCAATGATCGAGGAGCTCGAGGAGATGGATCGGGGCTGGTATGCCGGGGCGATCGGCTGGATGGACGCCGCCGAGGACGGCGAGTTCTGCGTGGCGCTTCGCTCCGGCCTGCTCCGCGACCGCAGCGCCCACCTCTACGCCGGGGCGGGGATCGTCGCCGACTCCGACCCGGCCGACGAGCTGGCAGAGACAGAGGTCAAGCTCGAGGCGCTGCTGCCGCTGCTGACAAGCGCCTGAGGGCGCGCGTCAGTGCGAGGCGAGGGCCGAGGCGGCCAGCTCGGCGAGCCGGCGATGCAGCTCGAGGTTGCGCGTTCGGTCGGTCCGCACAAGGACCATGCGCGCATCGCCCGCCAGGGCGTCGTCCAGTTCGGAGGGGTCGGCTGGAACGGCGCAGCTGAGGCCGTGGAGCCCGGCAAGCCGCTCGAGGTCGATCCCGGCCGGCGTCCCAAGCAGGGCCTCGAACTCCGGCTCCTCCAGGGCATCGGCCTGGGGCAGGAAGTGGAAGATGCCGCCACCGCCGTTGTCGATCACGAGTAGCCGCAGGCCCTCGACCGACCGGGCAACGGCGAGTCCGTTGGAGTCGTGGCAGACCGCGAGGTCGCCGAGCACGGCCCAGGTTCTGCGCCCGCCGGCGGATGCCGCGCCCACCGCGGTGGAGACCAGGCCGTCGATGCCGTTGGCGCCGCGGTTGGCGATGAAGAGGACGGACTCCGGCCCCGGCGCCATGAAGGACTCCTGGTCGCGCACGGGCATGCTCGAGGCGGCGAGGACCACGTCACCATCCGCGAGCGCCCTGCCCAGGGCAAGCTGCGCTCCCGGCTCGCTGAGCTCGTCGAGGCCCACCAGCTCAGCCTCGACCGCCAGGCGCGCGGCCTCGTCGGCTTCTTTCCAGGCGGAGCGCCAGTCAGAACCGGCTCGCTCGGGGGAGGCCGCCGCCGCCTTCAACCTCGCGGCGAGGCCGGAGGCGACCGCAGCCGCATCGGCGCGCAGCACGGCCTCTGCCCGGCGCGTCGGCTCCTTCCAGCTCGCGTCGGGGTCGAGCGCGATCTGGCGCAGGCCATCCAACCCGGCGAGCCACTGCCGCAGCGGCTTGCTCGTGGGCATCTCGCCGACCCGGAGGATCAGGTCGGGGGCAAGGGCATCCGGCCGCGAGCGCGCGATGAAGTCATATGCGGAGACGAGCTGGGAGCGGTCGTGCCGGCCCCGCCGGAGCTGGGAGGTCGGCTCGGCGAGGATCGGGTATCCGGTGGCGGCCGCGAGCTCGGCGACCGGCTCCGCGAGCGCGGGGTCGCCCTGCCGGCCCGCGACGATCAGCCCGCGAGGCGCGGCGGCCAGCCGCTCGGCGAGCTCGTCGAGCAGCGGCTCCTCGGGCTGGGCCACCCTTCGTGCGACGGCCGTCAGCGGCCTCTCTCCCCGCCCCTCCAGGGCGAGGGTCTCGGTAGCGGTGACGTCCCCGTCAACCGCGATGGGCGCGAGCGGCTCACGCCAGGCGAGGTTGAGGTGGACGGGCCCGGGGCGAGGGTCTCCGGCCGCTGCTGCGTAGGCGCGGCAGCCGACTGAGCGGTAGTGGAGCAGCCCGTCGTCGTTCGCCTCGTGGGTCCCCACGTCGCAGAACCAGCGCGTGGCGTCGCCGTAAAGCTTGAGCTGGTCGATCGTCTGACCGGCGCCGATCCCGCGCAGCTCGGGGGGCCGGTCGGCCGTCAGCACGATCAGCGGCACCCCGGCCTCGTCGGCCTCGCAGACGGCGGGGTGCAGGTTGGCTGCCGCGGTGCCGGAGGTGCAGAGGACGGCGGCCGGCTGGCAGGTCGTGAGAGCGCAGCCGAGCGCGAAGAAGCCGGCGCTTCGCTCGTCGAGCACGACGGTCACCTCGATCGCCGGCTGGCGCCAGAGCGCGAGCGCCAGGGGTGTCGAGCGGGAGCCGGGGGAGAGCGCCGCCCGCCTGACTCCACAGCGAGCGAGCTCCTCGACCAGGGCCGAGGCGAGGGCCGTGTTGCGGTTGGTTGGATCCACCGAGGGGAAGGCTAGAGCGCTAGGCGCTCCGGGACGCAAGCGCGCCTTCGTCGATGAAGACGCCGAGGCCGGGCTCGTCGGTGAGCTCGATCTCGGGGCCCGCGAGCGCGGGCTGGCGCGAGGCGATCGTCCCTTTGAACAGGCGCCCCGTCGCAAGTCCGTGGGCAACTCCCGCGTCGCCTCCCGCCGGCAGAGCCAGGGCGGTGTGGGCGGCCGCCGCGATCCCCACGGGTCCGTCGAGCGCGCTCGAGAGGTAGATGGGGAGGGACTCGGAGAGCTCGAGCGCGGCTAGCATTCCGCCCGACTTGGCGAGCTTGACGGTGCCGGCGTCGCACGCCTTCAGCTCCGAGGCGCGCCGGGCGTCGCGCGGCGTGACCAGGCTCTCGTCGGCCGCCAGCGACACCCGGGTGCGGTCCCTGAGGGCGGCCATCGCCTGGAGGCCGCTGACGGGTTGCTCGGCCAGCTCGATGGTGTGGAGGGCCATCGCGCGCAGGCGCTCGACCGCCTGCTCCAAGGTCCAGACCTCGTTGGCGTCAACCCGGATCAGGGCGTCGGGGCCGCAGATCTCGCGCACCAGCTCGACCTGGCGGACGTCGCCGGGAAGGCCCACCTTGAGCTTGAAGGTGTCGAAGCCATCCGCCCGCCACGCCTCGGTCAGGCGCCGCAGATGGGTGGGGTTGGCGGCCGGCAGGGTGGCGTTGCAGCGCACGCTCCCCGGCTCCTGCGCGCCGAGCAGCCGCCAGACGGGGGCGCCGAGCGCCTTGCCGGCCAGGTCGTGCAGGGCGATGTCGATCGCGGAGAGAGCCTGGAGTGAGGCTCCTCGGTTGCGACAGAGGGTGAGGGTCGACCAGAGGCGCTCGGGATCGATCTCGGCCTCCTCCAATGCGGGGCGACAGAGGTCCTCCAGCTCTCGCGCGATCTGCTCGAGCCCGGGGCCTCCGCGGAGGGCGAGCGGCGCAGCCTCGCCGAGTCCCTCGATCCCGTCGGCGCGAAGCCTGACCAGCATCAGCTCCCTTCGGCTCAGCTCACCCCGCGCGCTGACGTAGGGCTCGCGGAAGTCGAGAGCGTATGGAACGAGCTGCAGCGATTCAAAGCGCATCGAATCCCAAGATGTCAGATCGCCGCGCGGGCTATCTAGGCGGCGAAGACCAGGCCCAGGGTCACGGCCAGGGCGAAGCCCCCGAGCAGCATGCCCGTGCCCGCCAGGGCGCCGTTGAGCGCGGGGCCGTCTGTGCGCGTGAAGACGGCGCGCAGTGGCCGGTTGATCAGCGGCACGGCGACGAGGCCGACGATCGCGGCCCAGGGCCCACCGGAGACGGCGAGGGTCGCGGGAAGCAGCGCGAAGGCGAGGACCACGAGCGCCAGGTAGAGGCGGCGGGTCGAGTCGCGGCCCATCCTCACCGCCGGCGTCCGCTTGCCGGCGCGCCGGTCCGTGTCGATGTCGCGGACGTTGTTGACGACGAGGATCGCCGTTGACAGGCAGCCGATTGAGAGCGAGAGCCCGAGCGGGAGCAGGTCGAGCTGCTCGAGCTGGACGTAGTAGGAGCCGTTGACGGCGACAAGCCCGAAGAAGAGGAAGACGAACGGCTCTCCGAGACCCGCGTAGCCATAGGGGCGAGGTCCGCCCGTGTAGAGGACACCGGCGGCGATCGAGGCGGCGCCGACGACCAGGATCACCGGCCCGGCGACGATGGTGAGGTAGACGCCCGCCACCATCGCGACGGCGAAGGCCAGCCAGGTGGCGACGAGGACGCTGCGGGGCGCGACGAGCCCGGCGGCGGTCACGCGGACGGGCCCGAGGCGCTCGACGGTGTCGGCGCCGCGCTTGGCGTCGGAATAGTCGTTGGCGAGGTTGGTGCCGATCTGGATGAAGATGCTGCCGACCAGCGCCGCGATCAGGGCGCCGACGCGGGGCAGCTCACCGGCCGCATAGACGGCGGCCGCGGTTCCCACCAGGACCGGTGCGATCGCTGCGGGGAGCGTCCGCGGCCGGGCCGCCATCAGCCAGATCCTCAACGCGGAGCCCTCACGGCCGCTTCGGGAACTTGGAGAAGTCGGGCTTGCGGCCCTCCTGGAAGGAGTTGCGCCCCTCCTGGCCCTCCTCGCTCATGTAGAAGAGGAGCGTCGCGTCGTGGGAGAGCTGCTGGAGGCCGCTGAGGCCGTCCTCCTCGGCGTTGAAGCTCGACTTCAGCAGGCGCAGGGCAAGGGGGGAGAGGGCGCCCATCTCGCGGCACCAGGCAACGGTCTCGCGCTCGAGCTCGGCGACGGGCACCACCGTGTTGACGAGTCCCATCTCGAGCGCCTCGGAGGCGTCGTAGAGGCGGCAGAGGAACCAGATCTCCTTTGCCTTCTTGACGCCGACGTTGCGCGCCAGCAGGCTGGCGCCGAAGCCGCCGTCGAAGCTTCCGACCCGCGGCCCGGTTTGCCCGAAGACCGCGTTGTCGGCGGCGATGGTCATGTCGCAGACCAGGTGGAGGATGTGCCCGCCGCCGACGGCGAAGCCGGCCACAGCGGCGACGACCGGCTTCGGCAAGCGCCGGATCTGGACGTGGAGGTCACCGACGTCGAGTCGGCCGACCCCCTGCTTTGCGACCTCGTCGTCACCGATGTAGCCATCGTCGCCGCGGATGCGCTGGTCGCCGCCCGAGCAGAAGGCCTCCGTGCCGGCGCCCGTGAAGATGATCGAGGCGACCTCGAGATCGTCGCGGGCGCGGCCGAAGGCGTCGCGCAACTCGGCCAGGGTGGGGGGGCGAAAGGCGTTGTGGACCTCGGGCCGGTTGATCGTGATCCGCGCGATCGACTCGGCGCGCTCATAGAGGATGTCCTCGAAGTCCCCCTCGGCCCGCCAATCGACCGGCGCGCAGAGCGCCTCCTCCTCGGGGGAGCCCTTGTGGCGAGTCGGCATGGCCGGGGATGGTATCCGGCCGGGGCGCCCGCGCCGCCCGTGACCCATCAATCACGCGACAATCCAGGCAACCCTTGAAAGGCTGAAGCACTTGCTGCTCGACAACTGGCTCGCCCAGCGCGCGATGACCTCGCCGGAGCGCACGGCGCTGGTCGCCGACGGCCGCTCGCTGAGCTATGGCGAGCTCGAGGCGGAGGCCGTGAGAATGGCCCGGCGGCTCGCGGGCCGAGGCGTCCGCCGGGACTCGACCGTTGCGATCTCGCTCCCGGCGGGCGTGGATCACGTTGTCCTCCTGCACGCGCTGATGAAGCTCGGGGCCGTCGCCTTCCCGGTCGATCCCCGCTTCTCCGAGGCGGAGAGGGAGCGGGCCTTCGCCTCGGCGAGGCCGGTGCTGGAGATCGGCGATGCGGATGAGCTCGGCGGGCATGAGGCGGACCTTCCCCTGCTCGGCGAGGTCGATCTCGACACCGTCCACTCGAGGATCCTCACGAGCGGCACCTCCGGGTCCCCCGAGGCGGTCGGGCTCACCTACGGAAACCACCTCTGGAGTGCCGTCGGCTCCGCCTTCAACCTCGGCGTGGACCCTGACGACCGCTGGCTCTGCTGCCTGCCCCTGTTTCACGTCTCTGGGCTCTCGATCGTGCTGCGCTCGGTGATCTACGGCACGACCGCTGTGGTCCAGGACGGCTTCGACCTCGAGCGGGTCGCTGTGGCGCTCGAGTCCGGGCTGATCAACGTGGTCTCGCTCGTCTCGACCACCCTCTCGCGGCTGCTCGAGGCCGGTGCCGACATCTCCTCGCCGCGCGTGCTGCTGCTGGGCGGCGGGCCGGTGCCGCAGGAGATCCTCGAAGAGGCGGTCGGAAGGGGCGCAACGGTGGCGCAGACCTACGGGCTGACGCAGGCGGCATCACAGGTGACCACGCTCTCGCCCGATGACGCCGAGCGCAAGCTGGGATCGGCGGGAAGGCCGCTGCTGACCACCCACGTTCGCATCGAGGACTCCGAGATCCTCGTCCAGGGGCCGACCGTGGCGCCCGGCTGCGCGGACGAGCGCGGCTGGCTGCACACGGGTGACCTGGGGCACATCGACGCCGACGGCTTTCTCTGGGTGCAGGGCCGCCGCGACGACCTGATCGTGACCGGTGGCGAGAACGTCTCCCCGGAGGAGGTCGAGGAGGTGCTTCGCAAGCACCCCTCGGTCGCGGACGTCGCGGTCGTCGCCCGCGACGACCCGGCCCGGCAGCAGGCCGTCACCGCCGTGATCGTGCTCGAGGACGGCGACGAGGCCGATCCCGACGATCTGGCACGCCACTGCGCGGCCGCGCTGGCGCCGCACAAGGTGCCGCGGCGCTTCGAGGTCGCGCCGGAGCTGCCGCGGACGCCGTCGGGGAAGGTCCTGCGCCGGGAGCTTCGGTGAGCCTCGCCGACCACGCGGTCGCCTGGGAGCGCGTCGCCCCGGCCAGCCACTAGCATTCCCGGCCGAATGGCCGACGACAAGGACATCTTCTACGATGCGGATGCTGACCTCTCGGTGCTCGAGGGCAAGACCGTGGCGATCCTCGGCTACGGCTCCCAGGGCCACGCCCACGCCCTCAACCTGAAGGAGTCCGGGGTGGACGTCGTCGTCGGCCTCCGGCCCGACTCGTCCAGCAGGGCGGACGCCGAGGCCCAGGGGCTCGAGGTGCTCGACATCGCCGACGCGGCCAGCAAGGGCGACGTCGTGATGGTCCTGCTGCCCGACGAGAGGCAGGCCGAGCTCTGGCGCGAGGAGATCGCCGACGGGATCGCCGACGGCGACCTGCTGATGTTCGCCCACGGCTTCTCGATCAACTTCGGCCAGATAGACCCCCCGGCCGGCGTCGACGTCGGCATGGTCGCGCCCAAGGGCCCGGGCCACCTGGTCCGCCGCCAGTTCGAGGAGGGCAGGGGCGTGCCCTGTCTGATGGCGATCCACCAGGACTCCACCGGCACCGCGCGTGAAAAGGTCCTCGCCTACGCGAGCGGGATCGGCGGCGGCCGCGCCGGTGTGATCGAGACGACCTTCAAGGATGAGGCCGAGACCGACCTATTCGGCGAGCAGGCCGTCCTCTGCGGTGGCGCGACCGAGCTGGTCCAGGCGGGCTTCGAGACCCTGGTCGAGGCCGGCTACGACCCCCGCCTCGCCTACTTCGAGTGCCTCCACGAGCTGAAGCTGATCGTCGACCTCATGTACGAGCAGGGCATCCAGGGGATGCGCGACTCGATCTCCAACACCGCCGAGTACGGCGACATGACCCGCGGCCCCAAGGTGATCACGGAGGAGACCCGCGTCGCGATGCGCAAGATCCTCGCCGACATCCAGTCGGGCGAGTTCGCGAAGGAGTGGATCGCCGAGAACGAGGCCGGCCAGGAGAACTTCCAGCGCATGCGCGATGAGGCCGCCTCCAAGCAGGTCGAGCAGGTCGGCGGCGAGCTCCGATCGATGATGCCCTGGATTCAGAACAAGGACTGAGCCGGAGCAGCTAGCGGTGGGTCTCGCCCTCCGGCTGGTGGGCGTCGCGGCCGACGTAGCCGCCCTTGGCGCCGGTCACCAGGTAGACGGCGTCATCCGAGTCGCTGGGGTTGCGGAGCTTCCGCACCGTCGCGGGGTCGACCCGGGCGGCGCCTCCCTCGCGCAGCTCGTGCTTGGAGCCGTCACCGAACTCGATCTCCACCGCTCCTCGGTGCACGAAGTAGAGCTCCTGCTGGTCGTCGTGGAAGTGGCGCCCGGTCTCGTAGCCCGGCGGGATCGTGATCACGTTGACGCCGAACTCGGTCACGCCGAGCTCGCGCCTCAACTTGCGAAAGCCGTAGCCCTCGCCAACGGCATTGAGGTCGGGCGAGACCGCATAGCCATCGCCGGCGGCGACCCTGCCCTCGTCGGCCATCCCTAGCTCCGCTTCCCGGGCTTGGGCTTCGTCGCGGCCTTGGACTTCGCCGGAGCCTTGGGCTTGGGCTTGGAGGCTGCCTTCGGCTTGCTCGCAGCGCTCGCCGTGCCGCCCGCCTTGGGCAGCGCCGGCCTCGGCTTCGACTTGGCGGCGGGCACGTTCGGCGCCGGCGCCTGGTCGGAGACCGGCGGCAGCGTCTCTGTCAGGAGCAGGAAGTAGGCATTGGTCCTCATCTGGTACGCGAGCCCGGTGGTGAGCGCGTTGTGCACGCCGCCCGAGGTGCGCCCCATGAAGACGATGTGGATCCAGGCGAGCCCCGCGGCCAGCTGGTACAGGTAGGCCAGCAGGTAGATCATGAACATCACCGGTATCCCGACGATCAGCCTGAACAGCGCTTTCCAGCGGCTGTAGCGCTCGAGCGGCGGGTCGCTCACGACCCGGATCGGATAGGACGGTGCCTCCTCGAAGCCGAACGGCGGGTACTGCTCGGTCTGCATGAACATGAAGGCGTAGGTCCGCGCCGTGAAGCGCACGAAGCCCATGTTGAAGTTGAACAGCCCCTGCGGGTAGCGCGCCGTGAACACGAGCGCGAACCAGGCGAGAATCGCGACGACGCCGGCGGCGATTGCGTAGACCTGGGCGAGGATGAGCCACGGGATCGCGAGTATCAGCCTGAAGAAGGCCTTGGGGCGGCTCTGCGGCTCGACGTAGTCGGCCTCGTAGGTGACCGGGTACAAGCTTTCTCCTCTCGTTGAATTCCGGTGAAGCGGGAGCAGCCCGGGCGCGAAGGCCCGGCCCCTCCCGAAGCGTTTCTAGCCCTGCGTGGTCGTGCTCTCCTGCTGGAGCCGGCCAGAGGCGAGAGCGGGCTCGTCCTCCAGGTTGAAGGGCGGCCAATCCTCGGTCAGCAGCAGGAAGTACGCGCCCGCCCTGGAGAGGTAGGCCGATGCCGAGCGCATCGGGTTGAACAGGCCCGCGGGCAGCTTGCCCGTGAACAGGAGGATGAACCAGCCGATCAGGTGGCAGACGCCGAGGATCAGGCTCTGGACCCAGGCCAGGATCATCACGGGGATGCCCACGATCAGCCGGAAGAGCGTCTTCATGCGACTGTACTCGGGGAGGGGCGCTGCCGCCTCGAGCCGGATTGGGTAGTTCCCGTCCTCCTCGCCGTTGAAGGGCGGCCACTCGTCGTTGAGCAGGTAGGTGAAGCCGTTGACGCGCGTGATCATCCGCAGGTAGCCGACGTTGAAGTTGTGGAGGCCCTCGGGATAGCGGCCGGTGAAGACGATCGCGAACCAGGCGATCACGGCCGCGATCTGGGCTCCGATCCCGTAGATCGTGGCGACGATGAGCCACGGGATCGCGATGATCAGTCGGAAGAAGGTCCTGAGGCGACTCTGGTGCTCGTCGAAGTCCGCCTCGTAGCTGACCGGGTACACGATTCCTCCGCGGGTTGAAGTCATTTGGCGGTTCCGGGCCTGCGCTCGGCCTCAAATGCCGGCGGCACGATAACGGCCCCGGCAGCGGGAAGTCCAGCCAGGCACATGGCTACCCTTCGCCGTCCTCCCGGGCCCGCAACGGCCATGGCCCGAAATCGCAGATGAGCGAAGCCAACATCTACAACAAGCAGTACCTGATGACAGCGGGCCCGACCCCGCTGCCGCCGGGCGTCAGCCAGGTGATGGCGGAGCCGATCGCCTACCACCGGGCCCCCGCCTTCGTCGAGGTCTACGGCCGCGCCCTCGAGCGCCTGCGCGAGGTCTTCCAGACCTCGAACCAGGTCCTCTCGTTCGCCGCGTCGGGCACCGGGGCGATGGAGTCGGCGGTTGCCAACCTCGCCGTCCCCGGAGAGCCCGTCGCCGTCGCCGCCGCCGGCAAGTTCGGCGAGCGCTGGAAGGAGCTCTGCGACGCGTTCGGCGCCGAGGTCGCATATCTCGACGTTCCCTGGGGCGAGAAGATCGAACCCGCGGCGCTCGAGCAGTTGATCGGCTCGATGGAGCGCCCGCCGCGGGCCGTCTTCGCGACCCAGTCGGAGACCTCGACCGGGGTCGTCCACGATGTCAGGGGCCTCACCGCCGCAGCCCACGCCCACGACGCCGTGATCTGCATCGACGCGATTTCGGGTCTCGGCGCGATCGATCTCCCCCAGGACGAGTGGGGGGTGGACGTCGTCGTCTCCGGCTCCCAGAAGTCCCTGATGTGCCCGCCCGGGCTCGCCTTCTGCTCCGCCGGTGAGCGGGCCGTGGCGCTCGCCGCCGAGGGCCCCGGCTCCCACTACTACTTCGACTGGCAGCGGACTGCCAAGGGCCAGGCCGAGGACCCGCCCAGCAGCGCCTTCACGCCCGCGGTCACGCTGTGGCGCGCGCTGGACGTCGCGCTCGGACAGATCCTGCAGGAGGGCCTGCCCGAGGTCTTCGAGCGTCATGCGATCCTCGCCGGGGCTGCGCGAGCCGGGATCGCAGCCCTCGGGCTCGAGCGCTTCGGCTCCGAGGACGATGGCGCCAACGCCGTCACCGCCGCCGCGCTCCCGGACTCGATCGATGGCGCCAAGCTGCCCAAGCTGATGCGCGACACCTACGGCGTGACCGTCGCCGGCGGCCAGGGCCGGCTCAAGGGCAAGATCGTCAGGATCGCCCACTGCGGCTACTACGGTGCCTTCGATATCGTCGTCGCGCTCAGCGCTTTCGAGCTCGCTCTGCGCGACCTCGGCTGGGACGTGGAGCCGGGCAGCGGGGCCGGAGCGGCACAACGGGTCTTCGCCGACGCGGGCCGCGCGCCCGAGCCGGTCGGCTAGGAGGCCGGGCATGAGCGAGCGGTCAAGGGTCCTGGTCAAGGAGCGAATAGCCGACGCCGGCGTGGAGCTGCTCAGGGAGCGCTTCGATGTCGAGCTTGGGGTCGATTGGGATGACGACGAGCTGGGCGGCCGGATCGCCGAGTTCGACGGGATCCTGGTCCGCTCGGCGACCAAGCTGACCTCCGAGCTGATCGACTCGGCGGCGAAGTTGAAAGTGATCGGGCGCGCGGGTACCGGTGTTGACAACGTGGACGTCGAGGCGGCGACCCGGCGGGGGATCGTGGTCGCAAACGCCCCCGAGGCCAATTCGCTGGCAGCCGCCGAGCACACGCTCGCACTGCTGCTGGCGCTCTGCCGCAACGTGCCCCAGGCTCACGCCTCGCTCTCAGCGGGCCGCTGGGAGCGCTCGAAGTTCAGCGGCTCGGAGCTCTACGGAAAGACGCTGGGAGTCGTCGGCTTCGGCCGCATCGGCCAGCTCGTCGCCCAGCGCGCCAAGGCGTTCGAGATGGAGGTTGTCGCCCACGACAAGTTCGTCACGGCTGAGCGCTTCCGCGAGCTTGGTGCCGAGGGCGTCGAGGAGCTGGACGAGCTCTACGCCCGCGCCGACTTCATCAGCCTTCACGTGCCGAGAACCCCTGAGACGACCGGGATGATCGACGCTGACGCGATCGAGAAGATGCGGCCCTGGGTGCGGATAGTCAACTGCGCGCGAGGCGAGTTGATCGACCTCGACGCCCTGAATGAGGGCCTCGAGAGCGGGAAGGTCGGCGGCGCGGCCCTCGACGTCTTCCCCGAGGAGCCGATGAGTGAGCACGCGATTCTCTCCCGCGAGGACGTAATCGTGACGCCGCACCTCGGTGCCTCGACAGCCGAGGCCCAGGACCGCGCCGGCGTTGTCACCGCCGAGCAGGTGACCGCCGCGCTCACCGGCGGCGTCGTGACCACGGCCGTCAACATCGCCGCGGTTCGCCCCGAGGCGATGAAGGCGCTGGCGCCCTTCGTGCCCCTCTGCGAGAAGCTCGGCGGGCTCGCCCAGGGCCTCGGCAACGGTGCGCTCGGCAGGGTCCGCGTCGAGTTCCGCGGACGGCTCGCCGGCCAGGACACCCGGGTGCTGGGCATCGCCGTGCTCGCGGGCATCCTCCGCGGCAACACCGAGGAGCCCGTCAACCTCGTCAACGCGCCGCAGCTGGCGAAGGAGCGCGGGATCGAGCTGGCGGAGACCCGCGACTCGGTCTCCGAGGACTTCACCGAGCTGATTACGGTCACGATCGAATCCGGCGAGGACTCGGTCGAGGTCGCCGGCACCGGCGTCGGCCCCCGCAACGAACCCTACCTGGTAGGGGTCTGGGGCGGCGACTTTTACCTTCCCTTCGCCGACAACCTGGCGGTCTTCCGCTACACGGACCAGCCGGGGATGATCGGCAGGGTCGGCGGTGTGCTGGGCGAGGAGGGCGTCAACATCGTCTCGGCGGCCGTCGGCGCCGAGGCCGGGGGCGACCGGGCCGTGATGGCGCTGACGACGGATGCGCCCGTCCACCAGGAGACGCTCGACTCGATCATGGAGATCGACGGCTTCTTCCTGGGCCGCTCCGTCTCGCTCTAGAAGAGCTCCCCGACCGCGCTCGCGAAGACCTCGCTGTGGCGGTCCACGTCGGCCCCGGTCGTGTCGGGGCACATCAGCGCCATGTTGTGGAACGGCGTGATCAGCACGCCGCGGTTGAGCGCGTAGAGGTGGAGGTAGCCTTCCAGCTCGGGGTCTCCGGAGCGGGCGGCCTCGCCGCCGTTGCGGGGCACCTCGGGCGAGAAGGCGTACTCGGCTCGCGCTCCGAGCTGCACCACGTGCCAGGGGACGTCGTCAGAGTCGAGTGCGGCGCGCACCCCCTGCGTGAAGCGGTCCGCCAGCCCGATCATTTGGGCGAAGGCGTCGGCGGTGAGCACCTGCTCCAGGGTGGCGCGGATCGCCGCCGCGGTGAGGGCGTTGCCGGCCAGCGTCCCGCCGACGCCGCCCGTGTCCGTGTAGTCGGCGTCGAAATTTGAGCCGACTCGCTCGGCCAGCTCGGCGGAGAGCCCGAACGCCCCGGAGGGGACGCCGCCGCCGATCGCCTTGCCGACGGTCAGCATGTCGGGCTCGAGGCCGTGGGCCGCCGTGTAGCCGCCAGGGCCGCAGCTGAGCGTGTGGGTCTCGTCGATGATCAGGACCGTCCCCGTCTCCCGGGTCAGGCGACGCATCTCGTCGTGAAAGCCGGGCTCGGGCGGGACGATCCCGATGTTGGTCATCGCCGGCTCGGCGAGGACGCAGGCGACGTCCCCCTCGCGGAGCGCCTGCTCGAGGGCGTCGGGGTCGTTGAACTCGACCACGCGGGTCGTCTCGGTCGGGTCCACCGGGGGGCCGACGTTCCCGGCCCGCGAGCGGGGCCCATCCTCGCCCAGCGTGATGAAGCTCTCGTCGACGGTGCCGTGGTAGCAGTAGCTGAAGACCAGGATCCGGGGGCGGCCGGTGACTTGGCGCGCCATCCGGATCGCGAAGCGGTTGGCGTCGGTGGCCGAGACGGTCAGCTGCCAGAGAGGCAGGCCGAAGCGCCCGGCGAGCTGGCGGCCCACGGCGGGGGCGTCCTCGCTCGGGAGCATGGTGGTGGCACCCGCCTCGAATCGCCGCTGCACGGCCTGCGCGGTCGCGGGCGGGCCATGACCGGCCATCGCACCCGTGTCGCCGAGGCAGAGGTCCACGTACTCGTTGCCGTCGACGTCGGTCAGGCGGGCCCCGCGAGCCGACTCGAAGAAGATCGGGTGGCCGCCCGCCCACTTCGCCATCCAGCTCATCGGCACCCCGCCCAGCAGCGACTCGCGTGAGCTCTCGAACAGCTTGCGGGAGCCTCGATGCCCTGCGGCGAACCGCTCGAGCTCGCCCGTGGTCAGCTCGGCGAGCTTCGAGCGATCAACGAGTGTGTGCGGGCTCATCAGGCGGCCATTGTATTCGGGCGCGGCGGCGGTCATCTAGGGTTGGAGCATGCGAGCGGTGGTCATGACCGGACACGGAGGCCCCGAGGTGCTGCGGGTGCAGGAGCGACCTGATCCACCCGTCGGGCCGGGGGAGCTGCGCGTGGCGGTCAGGGCGGCGGGGATCAACTTCGCCGACACGATGGCCCGGGTCGGCCTCTACCCTGAGGCCCCGAAGCCACCATCGGTGCTCGGCTACGAGGTCTCGGGCGAGGTCGAGTCGGTGGGCGAGGGGGTCACTGACCATGCCCCGGGGGACCGCGTCATGGCGGGCACCAGGTTCGGTGGCCAGGCGGAGATGGTCACCGTCCCCGCCGATCAGGTGCTCCCGCTTCCCGAGCGCCTCTCCTTCGAGCAGGGGGCCGCGTTCCCGGTCAACTACAGCACGGCCTACGCCGCGCTGGTGATCATGGGCGGCCTGTCGGAGGGCGAGCGCGTCCTGATCCACGCGGCTGCCGGAGGCGTCGGCATCTCTGCGATCCAGATCGCCAAGTCCCGTGGCGCCGTGATCTTCGGCACCTCCTCGGCGTCAAAGCACGACGCGATCCGCGCCCAGGGCGTCGACCACCCGATCGACTACCGCAGCGGGGACTTCGAGCAGGAGGTCAACCGGATCACGGGCGGAGAGGGCGTGGACGTGATCATGGACGCGCTCGGCCCGACCTCGTTTCGCAAGGACTACCGGCTGCTGCGCCCAGGGGGCCGCCTGGTCATGTACGGAATGTCGGAGTCGACCACGGAGCGGGGCCGCAACATCCCGAAGACCCTCGTGAGCCTGCTGAAGATGCCGATGGCGACGATGCCCTGGTGGAAGAGCCTCGAGGTGATGAGCGAGAACAAGGGCGTGTTCGGGCTCAACATGCTCGGCTGGTGGGACCGCGAGGGCAACATCTCCAGGGTGGTGGACCCGCTGATGCCGGGGCTGGAATCCGGCCAGTTCGAGCCGGTCGTCGCCGAGGCCTTCCCCTTCGATCGCGCCGGAGAGGCGCACCGGTTCATCGCGGAGCGGCGCAATATCGGCAAGGTCGTTCTCGTCCCCTGAGGCTCAGGGCCGGGGTCGCGGCTGCCGCCGCTACCCTGAGGCGAGTGAAGGCTGGGAGGGCCAGAAGTGTGATGGTGGGTGTAGCTGCGACGGCGCTGCTGGTGCTGCTCGCCGCCGGAACTTCGAACGCCGTTGGGCCCGACGGCCCCGCCGCGACGCTGTCCCTGCGTGCCCTTGGGGGCGAGGGCCGGGCGGCCGGGACCTCAGCCGGCTACGCGCTGATCGTCAACGGCAACCCGGGCGTCGCCAACCGGGTCAAGGCCTGGAGCGACTCGACGGGCCGTCTCTACGTAAGCGATTCCGCAGGCGGCATCGATCCTCCGACCCTGGGCGCCGGAGTGCCGGACCCCGAGTGCCAGGACGAGGGCGAGGCGGCCATCAGCTGCTCGCCGGGGCACATCGGCACCATCTACGGAGACTTGGGCGACCTCGGCGACCGCTTCACGGCGGCGGCCGGGCTCGCGACCCCGGTCGGAGTCGTGATTTCGGGCGCTCCCAGGTTCCTGGACGGCGGCCGGGGGACCGACCGCCTCTTGGGAGGGGGCAGTGGCGACCAGCTTCGAGGCGGTCCCGGCGCCGACACGGTCAAGGGGGCCGGGGGAGACGACACCCTGCTCGGCGGCGCCGGCCCGGACCTGCTCCAGGGCGGTACGGGCGACGACTTCTGCAACGGGGGCTCCCGGCGCGACCGGGCCAAGGGCTGCGAGACGCGGCGACGGCTTCCGTGAGCAACGCGGGCGTCGGACCGAACTGAAAGCATCCCGCAAGGTTTGAACGCCCCGCTGACAGCCAGCTTCTACTCGAATTGGGTCGTCGAGACCGGGCGCGAGCCCCAGTTCCTCTTCTTCGTCTCCTTCCTCATCTCCTGGAGCTTCATCAGGACGAGCGCCCACATGATCCGGGCGCAGGTCTCGTGGTGGCCGGGCAACGTCTCGGTGGGCGGCACCCACATCCACCACATGTTCTGGGGGATCCTGCTGCTGCTGATCTTCGGCTGGGTCGGGATCACGGTCGCCCCCGATTCGCCGTGGCGCGAGATCGCCGCGGTCATGTTCGGGATCGGGACCGGCCTGACGCTCGACGAGTTCGCCCTCTGGCTCAACCTCAAGGACGTCTACTGGGAGAAGCAGGGCAGGAGCTCGATCGACGCCGTCGTGGTCGCGATAGCGGTCACCGGCCTGGTCCTGGTCGGCTTCAGTGGCTGGGTGGAGGCAGCGGACAAGGTCGAGAGCAGGGTCTTCGCGGGAGTGGGCTTCCTCGGCTTCGTGTCCGTGGTGGTGGCGGTCATCAACGCCGCCAAGGAGAAGTTCGGGATGGCGCTGATCGGCGCCTTCTTCTACCCCGTCGGCTTCGTGGGCGCGTTCAGGCTGGGCAAGCCCCAGGGCGCCTGGGCGAAGCTCTTCTACCACCACAGGCAACTCGATCGCTCGAAGGAGCGCTACTCGGGGTCGCGTGGAAAGCCCTTCTGGAAGCGCGGCGGCGAGCTACTTGGGGGTCTTCGGCTTCGCCGCTCTGCCGGCTCGGGCGGGGGGTAGGACGAACTCGTCCACGACCACGCCCAGCGAGGCCGCGGTCGGGATAGCGAGCAGGGCGCCGAGCACCCCGGCGAGGTTGGCCCCGACGAGCACCGCGATGATCGCCACGGCCGGGTTGACCTTGAGCGCACCGCTCTTGTAGAGCAGCGGCTGGATCGCACGGTCCTGGGCCTGCTGGTAGACGAGGAAAACGGCGATCCAGATGAGCACGTGGCCGGGTTGGCCGTCGACCACGAGCGCCGTCGCGACTATCGCGCCGCCGACGGTTAGCCCGATCAGGGGGATCAGGTCCAGGAACGCCACGAGCACCGCCATCGGCAGCGCCAGGTGGAAGCCGAGCAGCACCAGGAAGCCGTAGGTGAGAAAGCCGACGGCGGCCGCCAGCAGCACGTTGACGCTGACGTAGGCGCAGACCACCTTGGCGATCCGCAGGCCGACCCGGCGCAGGCGGTCGCGGGTGGGGGCGCGAAGCCGTCCCGTGCCCCGCTCGAACATGCCTCGTCCGTCGAGCAGCAGGAAGAAGGTCACCGTGAGGACGGTGATCGCCGCGATCAGGTGCTCGATCAGGCTGACGGTGAGCGATTCGAGCTCGCTCGCGCCCTGGCCGAGGGCGGATGGCAGCGATGACGCCTGCTCGCTGAGCTTCGCCGTCAGGTCGTACTTGTCGTTGAGCTCACGGAACTGCTGGTTGTTCTCGGCCCAGTGCTCGAAGTCCTTGACGTAGGTCGGCAGGCTCTTGCCCAGGCCCTCGATCTCGCGAACGATCGGCGGGAAGACGTGAAGGATCAGGAATACGAGCGCCGCCAGGAACAGGAGGTAGACGATCAGGATCGCGCCGACCCGCGGCATCGAGCGCCTGCGGATGCTGATCCGCTCGAACAACCCGACGGCGGGATCGAGCGCGAGCGCGAGGAAGATCGCCGCGGCCACCCAGCGCAGGGTGGTGCGAGTGTGCAGGATCACGATCGCGAGCAGCACCGCGAGCGCTGCGAAGAACAGCGCCACGAGGACGATCTTTGCAACCGCCCGCGGCTCGATCCGTGAGGCCTCCATCTGCGCCTGGCATCGTCGCTTTCGTCTCGGACGCACCCAGGAGCACTTGAGCCGCGGCCGGAACCTGCGCTAACCTGGACAGCAGTTCGATGAGCCCTCGCCGCAACAGCCTCGCGCTTCTCCTTCTCCTCCCCCTCCGGGGGGAATAGCGCTGGGCGGCGGCAGCCGCAGGACACAGGTCATCGAAAAGTTTCGGAGAAGGAGGTCTCAGACATGAGCAATGACGCCGCCGGCCCCGTCGCAGAGGCGAACCGGGTCCACATCTTTGACACCACGCTGCGTGACGGCGAGCAGTCGCCGGGCATCTCGCTGAACGTCCAGGAGAAGGTCGAGATCGCGCAGCAGCTCGCGCGCCTCAACGTCGACGTGATCGAGGCCGGCTTCCCGATCACCTCCCCCGGCGACTCCGAGGCGGTCGAGGCGATCGCCCGCGGCGTCGAGGGCCCGGTCATCTGCGGGCTCGCGAGGACGCACAAGGCGGACATCGACGCCGCCTGGGGGGCGATCAAGGATTCCCCCCACCCGCGGATCCACACCTTCATCTCGACCTCCGACATCCACATCGAGCACCAGCTGCAGACCACGCGCGAGGACGTCAAGGGCCAGGCGAAGGCGGCCGTGGCGCTGGCCAAGAGCTACTGCGAGGACGTCGAGTTCTCGCCGATGGATGCCACCCGAGCCGAGATCGAGTTCACAGCGGAGGTCTGCGCGATCGCTGTCGCCGAGGGCGCGACGGTGATCAACGTCCCCGACACCGTCGGCTACACGACCCCCGCTGAGTACATGGAGTACTTCAGGCGGCTCTACGAGCTGGTCCCGGGGCTGGACGCCGTCCGGGTCTCGGTCCACTGCCACGACGACCTGGGGCTGGCTGTCGCCAACTCCTACGCGGGGCTCCTGGCCGGCGCACGCCAGGTCGAGTGCGCGGTCAACGGCATCGGCGAGCGAGCCGGAAACTGCTCGCTGGAGGAGATCGTGATGCTGCTTCGGACCCGCCGCGACGAGCACGGCCTCGACACCAGCCTCAACGCCCGCGAGCTGGCTCGCAGCAGCCGCCTGGTCTCCCGCCTGACCGGCTACGGCGTGCCGCCAAACAAGGCGGTCGTGGGGCGCAACGCGTTCGCCCACGAGTCCGGGATCCACCAGGACGGCGTGCTCAAGGAGCGCTCGACCTACGAGATCATGGACGCGACCGAGGTGGGCCTGGACTCCAACTCGATCGTGCTGGGCAAGCACTCCGGCCGCCACGCTCTCAAGGACGCCCTCGAGGAGCTGGGCTTCAAGGTCGAGGGCAACGCCCTCAACCAGGCCTTCAAGCGCTTCAAGGCCGTCGCCGACAAGAAGAAGCAGGTGACAGCCCTGGACCTGGAGGCGATCGTCTCCGACGAGATCCGGGAGAGCTCCGACGCCTATGCGCTGACCTCGTTCGAGGTCGAGGACGGCTCGGACCGCGATCCGCGCGCGCAGGTGACGGTGACGACGCCCGATGGCGAAAGCTCGAGCGCCGAGTCGAGCGGCGACGGGCCGGTGGACGCCATCTTCAGCGCGATCCAGCGGGCGGCGGGCGCCGAGTGCGAGCTGCGCGAGTACCGCGTCGGCGCCGTCACCGGTGGCGACGACGCGCTGGGGGAGGTCACGGTGACCCTGCGGGCCAACGGCCGCCTCTCGAGCGGGCAGGGGGTCGCGACCAGCATCCTCGAGGCCTCGGCGCGCGCCTACGTCCGGGCGCTCTCCAACGCGCTCGAGGGCGCCGCGATCCGTGAGGCCGAGGACGCGACCGCCGAGGGCGCCCGCGAGCCCACGCCGGGTCCCTGATGATGGCCGCCGAGGCGCCTCAAGCCGACTCGCCGCTCTGGCGCCTGTTTGGTGGGCTGTCCGGTGCCCACGTCCGGATCTACCGCCTCACCGGCGGCCGCATTGGGGGAAGGATGCTCGGCGGCCGGATCCTGCTGCTCGACCACGTCGGCCGAAAGAGCGCCAGGGAGCGCACCCACCCGCTGCTTTGCCTTCCCGACGGCGAGAACCTGGTGATCGTCGCCTCGAAGGGCGGCGTCGACACGCACCCCGCGTGGTGGCACAACCTCCAGGCGAGCCCCGAAACTTCGGTCCAGTTCGGCAGCGAGCAGCGGCGGGTGCGAGCGCGTGAGGCGACGCGCGACGAGCGCGAGCGCCTCTGGCCCCGCCTGGTCGAGATGTACCCCTCCTACGCCGACTACCAGGCGCGCACCCAGCGCCTGATTCCCGTCGTGATCCTCGAGCCGGCCCAGCCGACCGGGTGACGCTCGCCCGGCCATATAGTCCCGTCTGATGGGTGCCCTCGACGGCAAGGTCGCTGCGATCACCGGGGCCTCCTCGGCGACCGCGAAGCTGTTCGCCGCCGAGGGAGCGTCGGTCGTCCTGATTGCCCGCCGCGAGGATCGCCTCTCCGCCTTGGCGAAGGAGATCGAGGCGGGTGGGGGCAAGGCCCTTTCCCTCCAGGCCGACATCAGCAACCACGGCGAGGTCGAGGCGATCATCGGGCAGACCCTCGGCCAGTTCGGCGGGCTCCACATCCTCGTCAACAACGCCGGCGTGATGCTGCTGGGCCCGGTGGAGGGAGCCGAGATCGAGGAATGGTAGCGGACGATCGACGTCAACCTGCTCGGCCTCCTCTACTGCACCCGCGAGGCCATGCCCGTCATCCGCGACTCCGGCGGGGGCAACATCGTCAACGTCTCCTCGGTTGCAGGCAGGCAGGCCGCGATGGGCAGCGCCGTCTACAACATGAGCAAGTGGGGGGTGGTCGGCTTCTCGGAGGCCCTTCGCCAGGAGGCGCTGCACTCGAACATCCGCGTGACCTGCGTCGAGCCCGGCTTCGTGGACACCGAGCTGCAGTCCCACAACCAGAACCCCGTCGTGGTCGACGCGCTCGACAAGGCCATGGACGAGATCGGGACCGTGCTCGAGGCCGACGACATCGCCCGCGCGATCAACTTCGCCGTCACCCAGCCCGCCCACGTCAACGTGAACGAGGTCCTGGTCAGGCCGACCGGCCAGCGCCGCTAACCGGTAAACCCCGCTGGTGCGGGTCGCGCATACAAGCGTACGTGATAACGTACGCCGCATGAGCAGCCCACCCACCCGGGAGCAGCCGGCCTCGGCGCGCCAGGACTCGAGCGCCCAGCTCGGTTCGAGGGCCCGTGCCCTGCGCGAGGCGATGGACCTCTCACTACGCGATCTGGCGGAGCGCAGCGGGGTCAGCGCCCCGATGCTGTCGCAGGTCGAGCGCGGGGAGACCAGTCCGAGCCTGGCGGTCGCGGAGCGGATCGCGTTGGGACTGGAGCTGACGCTCTCCCAGCTGCTGCGCTTGGACGAGGACGAGCACGTGGTGGTCATCCGCGCCTCCGAGCGCCGGCGGCACAGGCGCAGCGGCCACCTGGTGGAGGACCTGACCCCGCCGCTGCCCGGGCAGCGCGCCGACGTCTCGCTGCACACGCTGGCGGCCGGCGCCGTCACCGGAGGCGCCGGCGACCCGCCGCTGCACGAGCCGGGGAGCCGCGAGACCGCGGTCCTGACCTCCGGGTCGCTGGACCTGATCGTCGACGGCGAGCGCCACCGGCTCCGGGAGGGCGACAGCGTCACCTTCGACGCCGACCTGCCGCACCATTTTGAGAATAATGCCGATACTGAAGCCGGTTTCATGGCGGTCGTCGCCGCCGGGCTGAGACGAGGCTGAGGGGATCACGATGCCGAAGACGATGTTCGAGAAGATCTGGTCGTCCCACGAGGTCGCCGAGGACCTGATCTACATCGACCTCCACCTGGTTCACGAGGTGACCTCGCCGCAGGCCTTCGACGGCCTCCGGCTGGCCGGGCGTGGGGTTCGCCGCGCCGACAAGACCCTGGCGACCGCCGACCACAACGTGCCCACAGACGGCACCCCGACCGCGAGGTTGATCGCCGACGAGCTCTCGCGCAAGCAGGTCGAGGCGCTGGAGCACAACTGTGAGGAGTTCGGGATCCCGCTCTACTCGCTCGGCTCCGAGCGGCGGGGGATCGTGCACGTGATCGGCCCCGAGCTGGGCGTGACCCAGCCGGGGATGACGATCGTCTGCGGTGACAGCCACACCTCCACCCACGGCGCCTTCGGCGCGCTGGCGTTCGGGATCGGCACCTCGGAGGTCGAGCACGTCCTCGCCACCCAGACGCTGGTCCAACGCAAGCCGAGGACGATGCGGATCTCCTACTCGGGCGAGCTGGCGTTCGGCGTCACCTCCAAGGACCTGATCCTGGCCACGATCGGCCGGCTCGGAAGCGCCGGCATGCAGGGCTACGCCGTGGAGTACGCCGGGCCCGCAATCGGCGCGCTGCCCGTCGAGAGCCGGATGACGATCTGCAACATGACGATCGAGGGCGGCGGCCGGGCCGGGATGATCGAGCCGGACGACACGACCTTCGAGTACGTGCGGGGGCGTCCAGGCGCCCCCGGGGACTTCGACGGGGCGGTCGCGCGCTGGCGCGATCTGGCCACCGAGGGGGGAGCGGGGTTCGACCGCGAGGTCGAGGTTGACGCCGGCTCGCTGTCGCCGATGGTCACCTGGGGCACCACGCCCGGGATGGTGGTCGAGGTCACCGACACCGTCCCGGACCCGGCGGCGATGGACTCGCCCCCGGACCGCGAGGCGGCCGAACGGGCGCTGGCCTACATGGCGCTCGAGGCGGGCACCCCGATGCAGGAGATAAAGCTGGATCGGATCTTTATCGGCAGCTGCACGAACTCGCGGATCTCGGACCTCAGGGAGGCCGCCTCGGTGGTTGACGGGCGCAAGCTCGCGACCTCGCTGCGCGGAATGGTTGTCCCGGGCTCCCAACAGGTCAAGGACCAGGCCGAGGCGGAGGGCCTCGACGAGATCTTCCGCGCCGCTGGCTTCGAATGGCGCGAGTCGGGCTGCTCGGCCTGCCTGGGCATGAACCCCGACATCCTCGAGCCCGGCGAGCGCTGCGCGTCCACCACCAACCGCAACTTCGAGGGGCGGCAGGGGGCCGGCGGCCGCACCCACCTGGTCAGCCCGAAGATGGCCGCCGCCGCAGCGATCGAGGGACACTTCGTCGACATCAGGGACTGGAGTTAGCCATGGATCCGATAGATGTGATCGAGGGGCAGGTCGCGGTGCTGGAGCGCTCCGACGTGGACACCGACCAGATCATCCCCAAACAGTTCCTGAAGAGGGTCGAGAGGACCGGCTTCGGCGAGTTCCTCTTCTACGACTGGTTCCGGTCCGGCGAGATCGAGCTGGAGCCGCATCCGATCCTGGTCACGGGTCGCAACTTCGGCTCGGGCTCGTCCCGTGAGCACGCCGTCTGGGCGCTCAAGGACTACGGCTTCGACTGCGTGATCGCGCCCTCGTTCTCGGACATCTTCTATTCCAACTGCACCAAGAACGGCTTGCTGCCCGTGATCCTCGACGAGGAGCACTGCCGCGCCGTCGCCGGCTCAGGCGAGGCACGCATCGATCTCGACGACCAGACGGTCAAGTGCGCCGCCGGCGTCTTCGAGTTCGAGATCGACGAGCAGATCAAGCACCGGCTCGGCAACGGCATCGACGACGTCGCGATGACGATGGAGCGCGTCGGAGCGATCGACGAGTTCGAGGCGGCGGGCGGCGCCGACCACGGCCCAGTCACGACCTCGCTGTGAGCGGCCCACCTGCTCGAGATCTCCCGGCGAGCCGTTGACGCTCGGCTACGTCCGCCTCAACATCGACGCCACCCGACCCGAAGGAGATACGGCTTGAGCCCCACCGAGAACGCCCCCAGGATCGTGCTGCTCCCCGGTGACGGCGTCGGCCCGGAGATAGCGGCCGCCGCTCGCAGCCTGCTGGCGGAGCTGGGTGATTTCCAGCTCGACGAGCACCTGATCGGCGGCGCCTCGATCGACGAGCACGGGAGCGCGCTCCACGACGACGTGCTCGAGGAGTGCCGCTCGGCCGACGCCGTGCTTCTCTGCGCCGTCGGCGGACCCAAATGGGACACGACCGACCCCGACGAGCCGCGGCCCGAGCAGGGGCTGCTGGGGCTCCGCAAGGGCCTGGGCCTCTACGCCAACCTGCGGCCGGTCCGCCCGATCCCGGCGCTGGTGGATGCGAGCCCGCTGCGGCCTGAGCGGATCGAGGGCACGGACCTGCTGGTGGTGCGCGAGCTGACGGGCGGCATCTACTTCGGCGAAAGCGGCCGCGAGGGAGATCGCGCCCACGACGACTGCGCCTACACGGTGGCGGAGGTGGACCGCATCGCCCGCACGGGCTTTGAGTCAGCGCGCCGCCGCGCCGAGGGCGGCGGGCGCAGGCCCAAGGTCACCTCGGTGGACAAGGCCAACGTGCTCGAGACCTCACGACTGTGGCGAGAGGTGGTCGGCGACGTCGCGGGGGACTACTCCGACGTGGAGCTCGAGCACCTGCTGGTGGACAACGCCGCGATGCAGCTCGTCTCGCGCCCGGCCGAGTTCGACGTGATCGTGACCGAGAACCTCTTCGGCGACATCCTCAGCGACGAGTCCGCGATGCTCACCGGCTCCCTGGGAATGCTCCCCTCGGCGAGCCTGGGGGAGGGCGGCCCGGGGCTGTTTGAGCCGGTGCACGGCTCGGCGCCCGACATCGCCGGCCAGGGGATCGCCAACCCGCTGGCCACGCTGCTGTCGGTGGCGATGATGCTGCGCCACGGACTCGACCGTCCCGGTGACGCCGACCGGATCGATTCGGCGGTCGACCGTGTTCTCGAGCATGGGCTTCGAACCGCTGACCTCGCGGGCGGCGAAGGCACTCGCGAGGTCGGCACCGAGGAGATGACGCGAGCCGTGATCGAGGCCCTCTAGAGGGCCGCTCCGGCTGCAAGCCCGCGGTTGCCCGCCACCCGGGGCATCGGGCATACTTGCGCGACCGCGCAGTCTTCGAATGCGAAGGGAAACCAACCGTGGACAAGGTCGAGCTCATCTGGATGAACGGCGAATTCGTCCCCTGGGACGATGCCAAGGTCCACGTGCTCAGCCACGGCTTCCACTACGGGACCGGCGTCTTCGAGGGGATCCGCTGCTACGAGACCGAGCAGGGGCCCGCGGTGTTCAGGCTCAGCGACCACCTCGAGCGCCTCGAGAAATCGGCGGAGATGTACTACCTCAAGCTCCCGCACTCCACCGCGGAGCTCCGGGACGCAACCAAGGAGCTGATCGCACGCAACAACCTGCGCAGCTGCTACATCCGCCCGCTCGCGTTCCGTGGATACGGCGAGATGGGGCTGTACGCGCCGAGCGCGCCGATGGAGATGATGATCGCGGTCTGGCCCTGGGGCGCCTACCTCGGCGACGACGGCAAACAGAAGGGCATCCGCGCCAAGGTCTCGTCCTGGAGGCGGATCTCACCGTCCGGCGCGATCCCCCACGCGAAGGCCTCGGGGCAGTACCTGAACTCGATCCTCGCAAAGACCGAGAGCGCCAACTCTGGCTATGACGAGGCGATCCTGCTCGACGACCGCGGCATGGTCTGCGAGGGCTCGGGCGAGAACATCTTCCTGGTGCGGGAGGGTGAGATCGTCACGCCCGGCCACGTGGCCTCGATCCTGGACGGGATCAACCGCAAGTCCGTGATCCAGATCGCTCGTGACCTCGGCTACACGGTGGTAGAGCGCGACATCGCTCGCGCTGAGCTCTACCTGGCGGAGGAGGTCTTCCTGACCGGGACCGCGGCGGAGCTGGTGCCTGTGCGCGAGATCGACGACCATGACCTCGGCGGCCCCGGCGAGATCACCAATGTGATCCAGAAGCAGTTCGAGGACGCCCTTCACGGCCGCGTCGAGACCTACCGCGAGTGGCTCGACTACGTCGAGGAGGCCGACGACGCCCCCGCGCCGCCGGTCGCCGAACACGTCGACGCCGAAGAGGTCGGCGAGCCGTCGGGTAGATTGGGTAGCTGATGCACACGTTTTTCGGAGTGAACGGGCGAATTACCGCGGCCGCGGCCGCCTAGCGGCACGTGGCCTGATGCCTGCTGAGGCAGGCGTAGCCGCCCGTTTCCCGAACACCGTAGGAGGCATCGATGAGACAGGTACTTCTTTACGACACGACCTTGCGTGACGGAATGCAGGGTCAGGGAATGTCCCTCTCCGCACAGGAGAAGGTCCGAGTCGTTCGCAAGCTCGACGAGCTCGGGGTCAGCCTGATCGAGGCCGGCTTTCCGAGCTCAAATCCCAAGGAGATCGAGCTGTTCGAGATGCTCGCCGAGGTCGAGCTGACGCAGGCCGCGGTCTGCGCCTTCGGGATGACCCGCCGCCGCGAGGTCGCCGCCGAGGAGGACGAGGCGCTGCGGCTGCTGGCCGATTCGTTTGCGCCGGTCGTGACCCTGGTCGGAAAGACCTGGGCCCTGCATCTCGAGAAGGTGACGAAGGTCAGCCGCGAGGACAACCTGGCGATGATCCGGGACTCCGTTGCGTTCCTGAGCGAGGGGGGCAAGCGGGTGATCTACGACGCCGAGCACTTCTTCGACGGCTACCGCGACGACCCGGGCTACGCGCTCGAGTGCCTGCGGGCGGCCGCTGACGCCGGCGCCGAGAACGTCTCGCTGTGCGACACGAACGGCTCCAGCCTGCCGGTCCAGATCGCCGACGCAACCCGCGAGGTGGTTGCCGCATTGGCTCCCGGCGGCCCCGGGCGCGAAGCGGAGGAGGCGCCGGTTGGTGTGGGCATCCACACGCACAACGACGCCGAGTGCGCCGTGGCCAACGTCCTCACCGCGGTCGAGCAGGGCGCGTCGCTGGTGCAGGGCACCGTCAACGGTTACGGCGAGCGCTGCGGCAACGCGAACCTGATCTCGATCCTGCCGGCGCTGCAGCTCAAGCTCGGCTACGACTGCGTCAGCGAGGGGCAGCTCTCCCGCCTGACCGAGACCGCGCACTTCGTCGACGAGCTCTGCAACGTGACCACCGACCCAGACCAGGCCTACATCGGGCGCAACGCGTTCGCCCACAAGGGCGGCATGCACGTCGCCGGGGTAAACGCCGACGCACGGACCTTCGAGCACATCGACCCGGCCCTGGTCGGCAACCAGCGCAAGCTGGTCGTCTCCGAGCTCTCGGGCAAGGGCACGGTGCTGAGCCGAGCCGAGGAGGCCGGGTTGGAGCTCAGCGACGATCAGGCCCGCTCCGCCCTTCGTGCCGTCAAGGAGCGCGAGCACCGCGGCTACCAGTACGAGGCGGCCGACGCTTCGTTCGAGCTGCTGTTGCGGCGCGAGGCGGGCGCCTACGAGCCCCTGTTCCGGCTCGAGGGCTTCCGAGTGGTCACCGAGAAGCGCGAGGACGGCAAGGTCCAGACCGAGGCGACGATCAAGATCTGGGTCGGAGGCGAGCGCTACCTGAAGGCCGCCGAGGGCAACGGCCCGGTCAACGCCCTCGACCGGGCCCTGCGCGACGCGATCGAGGACCGCTACCCGCACCTGGGCGACATCGAGCTGACCAACTACAAGGTCCGCATCCTCGACGAGGACCACGGCACCGGCTCGGTCACCAGGGTGCTGATCGACTCCTCCGACGGTGAGAAGGAGTGGGGCTCGATCGGCGTCTCGGAGAACATCATCGAGGCCTCCTGGGAGGCCCTGGTGGAGTCGCTCGAGTACGCGTTCCAGCCGCATGCGGCGGCCTCCGGGGCGTCCCAGGGCAAGGCGAGCACCCGCGCTTGACCGAACAGATTCCCCTCGCCCGGCCGGATCTCGGCGAACGCGAGGAGGAGCTTGTGCTCGAGGTCCTTCGCTCCGGCAGGATCTCGCTGGGGCCGATGCTCGAGCGCTTCGAGCGGGACTTCGCCGCCTGGCTCGGCGTCGATGACGCCGTCGCGGTCTCGAGCGGCACGGCAGCGCTCCACCTCGGGGTGCGCGCTCTCGGCTGGGGCGAGGGCGACGAGGTCCTGACCACCCCGCTGAGCTTCGTCGCCAGCTCGAACTGCCTGCTGTTCGAGGGCGGAAAGCCCGTCTTCTGCGACATCGACCCGGTCAGCATGAACATCGACCCCGCCCAGGCCGAGGCGGCCCTATCGGAGCGCACCGCGGGCGTGCTGCCAGTGGACATCTTCGGCTACCCGGCGGCCCTGCCCGAGCTCCAGCGGATCGCCGGGGAGAGGCCGATGCTCGAGGACGCATGTCAGGCGCTGGGCGCCGTTGACTCGGAGGGAAGGCGCATCGGCTCTCGGTCTCACCCGGCGGCGTTCGCGTTCTACGCCAACAAGCAGATGACGACGGGGGAGGGGGGCGTCCTGATCCCCGCGACGCCCGAGATGGCCGAGCGCGCCCGCAGCGAGCGCAACCAGGGGCGCTCGCCCGACATGTCCTCGATCGAGCACGACCGGATCGGGTTCAACTACCGAATGACCGACCTACAAGCCGCGATCGGGATCGCCCAGCTCGAGCGGCTCGACGAGATCCTCGCCGCCAGAGCGCGGGTCGCGGCGATGTATGACCAGGCGCTGAGGGGACTGGGGGCTGCCGCCGGGGAGGGCGACGCCGACGCCCTGGTGCTGCCCTGCCCAGACGGACAGAGCGAGCGCCGGAGCTGGTTCGTCTACCTCGTCCAGCTGCCCGCCGGAACCGACCGCCAGTCCGTGATCGACGCGCTCGGGCGCGGCGGCATCCAGTCGAAGGCGTACCTGCCGTGCATCCACCTGATGCCGCCGTATCGCGAGCGCTTCGGGTTCGTGGGCGGCGAGTTCCCGTTGGCCGAGGCCGTCGCCGACCGGTCGCTGGCGCTTCCGTTCTTCAGCGCGATGAGCGAGATGGAGGTCGGCAGGGTCTCCGACGCGCTGGCGAAGGCGCTCGCGCTCGAATAGCCGCGAGCTTCCCCAGCAGTGGAGCGGGCGGTCGCTACGCTGGCGCCGTGTCCCGCTTCTCCGAGTCCCAGGACCCGCTGTTCCAGCGGATAAACGCCTCGATCGACTTCGACCGGAGGCTCTGGCCGCACGACATCAGGCAGTCGCGCGCCCATGCCACCGTGCTGGCAGCGCTCGGCGTCCTCTCCGAGGGGGAGCTCGAGGAGATCCTCGAGGGACTGAAGCGGGTGGCGGGCGAGCTGGAGGCGGGCGAGTTCCCATTCGCCGATGACGACGAGGACATCCACATGGCGGTCGAACGACGCCTGATCGAGCTGGTCGGGCCCGCCGGGGGCAAGCTCCACACCGCCCGCTCGCGGAACGACCAGGTCGCGACCGATCTCGCCCTGTTCGTCCGGGAGCACGCCGGCCGCGCCCAGGAGCTGCTCCGGGCGCTGATGGGGACGCTGCTGGACGTCGCCGAAGCCCATCGCGATTGGGCGCTCCCCGGATACACCCACTTGCAGCGCGCCCAGCCCCTCTACCTGGGCCACCACCTGCTCGCCTACTTCTGGATGTTCCTGCGGGACTCGCGCCGCTTCGCGATGGCGGCCGAGTCGACCGGCGACATGGCAGCGGGCTCGGGTGCGCTGGCGGGGCTGAACTGGGAGATCGACAGGGACCTGCTGGCGGAGGAGCTCGGCTTCGATCGCCCCTACCCCAACTCCCTCGACGCCGTCTCGAACCGGGACTTCGCCCTCGACTACCTCTACGCCGCCTCGGCCGGCGCTGCCCACCTCTCGAGGCTGGGGGCGGAGATCGTGCTGTGGAGCAGCCGCGAGTTCGGCTTCTGCGAGCCGGCGGACTCGTTCGCCTCGGGGTCGAGCATCATGCCCCAGAAGAAGAACCCCGACGCAGCCGAGCTCCTGCGCGGTAAGGCGCCCAGGGTGATGGCCTCGCTGACGACCTTGCAGGGAACGCTGCACGCACTGCCGCTGGGTTACAGCAAGGACCTCCAGGAGGACAAGGAGGCCGTCTTCGACGGCGTCGACACGATCGAGCTCTGCCTCGAGGTGGCCGACCGGCTGTTGCAGGGGCTCAGCTTCAACCGCGAGCGGATGGCGGTCGCCGCCACCGACGAGATGCTGGCGGCGACCGACCTCGCCGACCTGCTGGTGGCCGAGGGCGTGCCCTTCCGGGAGGCGCACGGGATCGTGGCGGGGCTGGTCAGGGGCGCCGTCGAGGCTGGAACCGGCCTCTCCGACCTGGACGGCGACTCCCTCTCGGAGCTGCCGCCGAGGGCGGTCGAGCGCTTCCGCGAACGGCTGGAGGCCGGCGCCACGATCGAGTCGAAGGTCTCGGCCGGCGGGACATCCTCCCCGCGGCTTTCCGAGCAACTTCAGCAGGCGCGCCAGGCCCTGGGTGATCTGAGCGCCTGATGCGGGCGCTGGGCCCGGGGTTCTTCGATCGCTCGGTGCACGAGGTCGCCCCCGACCTGGTCGGCTGCACCGTCGTACACGGCGACACGGCGGGCGTCATCGTCGAGACCGAGGCCTACGACGCCACCGACCCCGCCTGCCACGCCTTCGGCGGCCGCACCCCTCGCAACGAGGTGATCTTCGGGCTTCCGGGGCTCGCCTACGTCTACCTCTCCTACGGGATCCACAGCCTCCTCAACGCCGTGGCCGAGGCCGACGGACGCGCCGCCGCGGTGCTGGTCAGAGCGCTCGAGCCGGTGGCGGGCATCGCGCTGATGCGGCGCAGGCGCCCGGGCCAGCCCGACCGGGAGCTCTGCTCCGGGCCGGGAAAGCTGACGCAGGCGCTCGGGATCGGCCTTGAGCTCAACGGGGCCAGCCTCTCGGAGCCCCCGCTGGCCATCCTCGCGCGGGACGATGGCTGGGCCGGCGTCGAGCTGGTCGCCGGTCCCAGGATCGGGATCACCAAGGCGACGGAGCTGCCCTGGCGCTACAGCGCAGCGGGCAACGGCTTCGTATCGAGGCCGAGGCCGGCATAAAACGGGGCCGCTGGCGCCGCAACACCAGGCGCGGCGGCCAAGGCCGCCGCTTCGAGAGCCGGCGGCTTGCGGCCCCTAAAGCCCTACGCCGCCGCCACCGGTGCTGCCGCCGCCGGTGGAGGGGGGTGCGGCCGGAGTCGGGGGTGCCGCGGGGCCCGAGCCGCCGCCTCCGCCACCGCCGCCCGAGGGCGCCGAGTAGGAGGGGGTGGCCGTGGAAGGCGCGTAGTAACCGGAACTCGAGCCGCTGCTGTCGTCGCCGCCGTCGCGGCTGAAGCCGATCGACTCGACGGCCTGCATCACCTGGCTCCAGATGATCGCGGGGTAGGTACCGCCCGCAACCGGCTCACCGTTGTACTCGGTCTCCATCGGCGTGACGCCGTCGCGGTAGCCGACCCAGACGCAGGCGGTGTAGCGCTCGCCGGCGCCGCAGAACCAGGCGTCGCCGTAGTTCTCGGTGGTCCCCGTCTTGCCCCAGGCGTAGCTGCCGGTGGCGGCGTTGTCGCCCGTACCGCTGGTGATCACCGTCTGCAGGATCCCCTTCTCGGTCTCGGCGTTGCCGCTGTCGAGGACCGGGGTCTCGATCGTCTTGTTGTCCTCCTCGAAGCCGTCGGGGCCCGTGACCTTGGTGATCGGCACGGTGCCCTGGTCGGTGGGGCGGTCGGCGTTGCGGTGGTGGGGAGACGTGTCCAGCGTGCCGCCGACGCGAACGCCGTTATTGGCGAGCGTCTGGTAGGCGTGGGCCATCTCGAGCGGCGTGACGCCCTGGCGCAGACCGCCGAGCACCATCGAGGGGTTCTGGGAGATCGGCGTGTCGATCCCCATCCTGCGGGCGGTGCGGGCGATGTTCTTGACGCCGACGTCCTGGTAGCCGAGCTCGGCGTAGACGGAGTTGTCGGAATAGGTGGTCGCGGTCCGGATCGAGGCGCTGCCGAGGTAGCTGTCGTCGTAGTTGGAGACGCGGAAGATGTCGTCGACCCCGCTCTTGGTCGTGAAAGGGAACTCCTTCGGCTGCGACGGGTAGACGTTGTCGGGGGAGATCCCCTTGTCGAGGGCGGCGGCCAGCGTGAAGGGCTTCCAGGTCGAGCCCGGCTGGCGGTATCCCTGCGTGGCGATGTTGAAGGGGTACTCCTCGTAGTCGCTGCCGCCGACCATCGCCTTGATCTCGGCGGTCTTGTTGTCCAGCACGACCACCGATGAGGTAGGGGCTATCCCGGCGAGGCTGTCGCCGGCGATCTGCTGGACGCTCTCCTGCATGTCGAGGTCGAGCGTGGTGTGGATGTCGAGGCCGCCGCTGAAGGCCCTGCCGGCGCCGTAGCGGTCGACGACCAGCTGGCGCAGCCAAGAGGTGAAGTAGGGAGCGAGCGAGTCCTCCGTGGGGCGCTCGATCTCGGAGGCGACCGGCGGGCTCTGCTGGATCGCGTCCTCGTAGTCGGTGTCGGTGAGGACTCCCTGGTCGTGCATCTTGCTGAGCACGAGGTCGCGGCGGCCCCTCGAGTCGATCGGGTTGGCGCGCGGGTTGAACGAGGAGGGGGAGGTGATGACGCCGGCGAGCATCGCGGCCTCGGCGGGATCGAGCTCGGAGGCGCAGGGTTCGCCGTTCTCCCCGCAGCCGGGATGCGCGGACCCGAAGTAGGTGCGCGCGGCGGCCTCGACGCCGTAGGCGCCCTCGCCGAAGTAGATGGTGTTGAGGTACTCGGTGAGGATCTTGTCCTTGTCCCACTGGCGCTCGAGGTGGTAGGCGGTCGCCGCCTCGCGGAACTTCTGAAGCACGGTCCTGCTGCCCTGGGCCTCGAGCGCGTTCTTGACGAACTGCATCGTGATCGTCGAGGCGCCCTGAATGGAGCCGCCGGGGATCAGGTCGGACGCGGCCGCGCGGCCGATGCCCATCAGGTCAACGCCGGGATGCTCGTAGAAGCGCTGGTCCTCGATCGCGACGGTCGCCTCCTTCATCCAGGGGGAGATCTCGTCCGAGCTGACCAGGATCCGCCGGTTGTTGGCCAACAGGTCGCTGATCTTGCGGCCCTCGGAGTCGAACACCTCGGTGTTCCTGGATGACTGGAAGGCCTTGGCGTTCTCGAGGTTGGGCAGGTCGCGGGAGACCGCCATCATCATCCCGAAGAAGGTTGCGATCAAGGCCAGCAGCCCGAGCCCGGAGAAGATGATCAGCAGGCGGAGCTTCTTGATCCGGCCCGGCTTCGGGGGCCGCGCGCGACGGGATGCGATCCGCGGGAGCCTCGGAGGGCCTCCCGATCCGCCGTTGGAGCCACCGTTTCGCGACGGGGCCGTCTTGGGAAGATCCTTGAGGCCGCTGATCCCGTTCTCGCGCATTGCGCCGACGCCGCGGGCGCCGACCTCGCGAAGAGCGCTGATGCGGCTGGCGCCGCCCCGCCCCAGCTCGCGCAGCCGGCCGGCGGCCGAGCCCCCGGCCCCGCGAAGCGTGCCACCGGCGTCGCGCATGGAGTCGAGCAGGGGCGAGGTGCCGCGGGAGACGCGGCCGCGCTGTGGCTGGCTCTCGAGCAGCGACTCGAAGGGGACGTCGCCGTCGCCGCGGGCGCCGCCGCTGCTGCGGCTGGCGCGACGCCGGGCCTGCCGGGCGAACTCGCGGCTCTCGCTTCGCGGGGTCGGCGTGTCGGCTCGCACCTCGCCTGCGGACGCCGCGTCGGGTCCGGACGGCGGGAAGGGGTCCTCGTCGCTGAAGGGATCGGGGCGCTCGCGGGGATCGGGCTTGGCGGCGGGGTCGGAGTCGAGATCGAACCAGGAGTCCTCGCCGCCGGTCTGAGGGCCGGCGCCGTTGCCCTGGCGAGCGTCGCTGCCGCGGTTGGAGCGGCGGGCTCGCTTTTCGGCCAGCTCGAAGCGGCTCCCGGTTGCGTAGCCGTCGCCCTCGCCGCTGGAGGCTCGCTGGCGGCCGCTGCCGTTGGATGAGCGCTGCTTGCCGTTGCCCTTCCCCTCGGGCTCCCGCGAACCGCCGTTCGAGCCCCCGTTGGGGGTCGGCTGACCCTGGTCGCGGCCGACCTGGAAATCGAAATCGAAGTCTGTGGAAAACTCTGTCATCGCGAGTGCGACTTCCCGTCTGACTACCGGCTCAACTAGGCACTGGGAGCACCCGAGCCCTGGGGCGGATCACGAAGTTGCATAAGCGGTCGCGCCCCGCCAGGCGGAATGGGCAGTCTAGCATTGCCCGTATGACGGACAAAATGGCTAAATCCCGTTCTGGAAAGCCGACTCTGGAGCGCCTGGAGGCGAACTCCGTCGACTCGCTCCCCGAAGGCGAGCTGGGCAGGCGGCTGGCCGCGGACAAACCGCTCCGGATCAAGTTCGGAATCGACCCCACCGCGCCTGACATCCACCTGGGCCACGTGGTCATCCTCAACAAGCTGGCGGAGTTCCAGCAGGCGGGAAACGCGGTGGTCCTGATCATCGGGGACTACACCGCCCGCGTCGGTGACCCGAGCGGCCGCGACAGCCAGCGGCCCCTGCTCTCGGCCGACGAGATCGACGCGAACGCCCAGACCTTCCAGGAACAGGCCTTTACGGTGCTCGACCGCGACGCCACCGAGGTCAGGTTCAACAGCGAGTGGCTGGAGATGCCCGCCGAGGCACTGTTCGGGCTGCTCAGCCGCGCTACGGTCGCCCGGCTGCTCGAGCGCGACGCCTTCAGCAAGCGGATGGCCGCCGAGCAGGCGATCTCCGCGCTCGAGCTGCTCTATCCGCTGCTCCAGGGCTACGACTCGGTGGCGATCGACGCCGACGTCGAGCTGGGGGGGACCGATCAGAAGTTCAACCTGCTGTTCGCCCGTGACATCCAGCAGGCCTACGGCAAGCCCCGGCAGGCGATCATGACGATGCCGATCCTGCCCGGACTCGACGGCCACAGGCGCATGAGCAAGTCGCTCGGCAACTACGTCGGGGTCAGCGACGCGCCCGCCGACATGTTCGGGAAGCTGATGAGCATCCCCGACGAGGTGATGGGCAGCTACTACCGGCTGTTGTTGAGCGAAGAGCCGCCGGAGGGTGGCCACCCCGTGGAAGCCAAACGCGCCCTCGCCCGCCAGCTGATCGAGCGCTTCCATGACGCCGAGGCAGGCGCCGAGGCGGAGGCGCAGTTCGACACTGTTCACGTCCGCCACGAGGCGCCCGACGACGTCCCCGACCTCGCCCTCTCCGAGCACGCCAACGGCGAGGGGACCGTGCACCTGCCGGCGCTGCTCGCCGCCGCCTTTGGGATCAGCACGAGCGAGGCGAGGCGCATGCTGCAGCAGGGGGGCGTCAAGCTCGAGGGGGAGCCGCTGGCCGCCGAGCCCCTCGACC